>JBLHKT010000026.1:0-58299 GCA_047620485.1 Phycisphaerales bacterium
AGGGCCCGCCTCCAGAGCCCCAAAGAGCCGAGCCCACCCATGAAGATCCACGAGTACCAGGCCCGCGAACTCCTCGCCTCCTACGGCGTCCCCGTCCCCGCAGGCGAGGTCATCACCGACCCCAGCCAGGCCGCCGCCGCCTACTCCAAGGTCACCTCAGACACGGGGCCTGATGGCGAGGGCGGCCTCGCCGTCGTCAAGGCCCAGGTCTTCGCCGGTGGCCGAGGCAAGGCCGGCTTCGTCAAGCTCACACGCTCCGCCGAAGAGGCCACCCAGGCCGCCACCTTCATGCTCGGCAACAACATGGTCTCCAACCAGACCGGCCCCGAGGGCCTCCAGGTCAACACCCTCCTCGTCGCAGCCGGCGTAGACATCGACCACGAGTACTACCTCGCCATCACCACAGACCGCAACACCCGCAAGCACGTCCTCATCGCAAGCGCCGAGGGCGGCGTAGAGATCGAGACCGTCGCCGAGAACACCCCCGAAGCGATCATCAAGACCCCGCTGCACCCCATCCTCGGCCTCCAGCCCTTCCAGGCCCGCGACATCGCCTTCCGCCTCGGCTTTACGGGCAAGCAGGTCGGCCAGGCCGTCAAAATCATGACCGCCCTCGCCAAGCTCTACGTAGAAAAAGACTGCACCCTCGCCGAGATCAACCCCCTCGTCCTCTGCCCACCCACCGACGACTTCCCCCAGGGCCAGGTCATGGCCATCGACGCCAAGTTCGACTTCGACGACAACGGCCTCTTCCGCCACAAAGACCTCACCGCCCTCCGCGATACCGCCGAGGCCCACCCCTCCGAGGTCCGCGCCGAGGCCCACGGCATGTCCTACATCGCACTCGACGGAAACATCGGCTGCCTCGTCAACGGCGCCGGCCTCGCCATGGCAACCATGGACACCATCAAGCTCCACGGCGGAGACCCCGCAAACTTCCTCGACGTCGGCGGTTCAGCCTCCGAAGAAGCCGTCACCGAGGCCTTCCGCATCATCCTCTCCGACCCCGCATGCCGCGGCATCCTCGTAAACATCTTCGGCGGCATCATGGACTGCGCCGTCATCGCCCGCGGCGTCGTCAACGCCGCCAAAGAGATCGGCTTCGAGGTCCCCCTCGTCGTCCGCCTCGAAGGCACCAACGTAGCCGAAGGCCGAGCAACCCTCGAAGCCGCAGCGTCCGACCTCCCCACCCTGCAATCCGCCACAGATCTGGGAGACGCAGCGAAGAAGGTTGTGGAGGCGGTTGGGGCGGGGGTTTGAGCATATCATGTTGTATGCCAACGCAACCAAATCGTCTTGACTGGGAAAAACTGCTCAACCCAAACCGCATTTCCAGATCAGATGGAAGCACAAATTCCATTGGCATAAGCAGGCACCGAAGCCACTTTGAGTCGGATTACGATCGCGTTCTTTATTCTGCTCCGTTCCGCCGGCTCGCAAAAAAACTCAAGTCCATCCATTTGCAGAGAATGACCATATTCATAACCGGCTAACGCACTCTCTTGAAGTCGCTTCGGTTGGCAGAACTTTCGCCAGACACTTAGCCGAGTTTCTCGACAACAAAGAAGGCCTGTCGGACTACAAGATCAAGAGCGACCTGGCATGGATTCTGCAATCTGCCTGCCTTGCTCACGATATTGGCAACCCTGCTTTTGGCCACGCAGGCGAACATGCGATTAGAGCGTGGGTGTCTTCGAACAAACAAAAAGTATTTCACGGCGAAAATTCAATTTCCGCCGAAGAACGACTCGACTGGGAGAAGTTTGAAGGAAATGCTCAAAGCTTTCGAATCTGCTCTCGAAACGACAATCTAGACTCAATGGGATATGTTCGAATGACCTTTGCGTCACTGGGTACATTGGTAAAATATCCATGGCCTTCGAATCACCAGCGTGCCTCCGGGGGAAAATACAACGTTTTTCAAAGCGAAGTCGAGACTTTCGAGATCGTTTGGCATGCACTCGGACTGACACCTCTTGATGGAGCCGTCTGCCGCCATCCCATGTCTTATCTGATGGAAGCAGCTGACGACATCTGCTACGGCATCATCGACATCGAAGATGCTGTAACGCTCGGCATCACGCCCATGCAAACCGCCGTTGAGATCCTCTCTGAAGCGGCCAATTGTATGCCCACGGGGATGTCGTTAGGCGAACTCAGAGGACGGGCAATTGGAAAACAAATCGAGAGTTTTTGGCACGCATTCATGAATTCTTATGACGACATCATGATCCGAAACGGCCCCAAAGACCTCAAATCTGTGCTCTCGCCGACCATGCAGTCCACTCATCAGAAGATCAAAAGTAATTACAACACTATTTTTTCTCACCGCAACAAAGTTGCCGTAGAACTTGGCGCATACAAAGTCTTTGGAAAGATTATCAAAGCCATTTGCGGTTCAGTGCATCATCTCGCTGAAACCAGAAACTTTGACGAGATCTCTTACCCAGAAAAACGGTGCCTTGAGTTGACTTGGGGCGAAAACCTCGCTCGCGAAAACGTCGACAAACCCTTTATCTGGTGGTTGCGGCAATCCCGTGATTTTGTCGCAGGTTTGACGGACAACTACGCTCGTCAACTAGGCCGAGAAATCGAAGGCATATAGCGGGACAGAAACCGATCAATTCCGCGCAACCTAAAGGTCACTGTAGTTGAAGACTCCAATCCCGACGGAAGCCGGGAGCCCCGAGGAAAGCACCGCCATCCTCTGCAGTCTCAATCCTCCCACACCCCATACTGAATCCCCCCCAGCACATAGCTGGCGAGCGCCCCGCCCCCCGCCAGCTCCAGCAGCGGGTGGGCGATCACCGCCCCCACCGCCTCGCCCTCCCCCTCACCCCTCCACCGCGTGCTCCCGCATCCCCTCCTCATCACAGAACTCCAACGCCGCCACGTGCGTCGCCTCCAACACCACCCTCGGCGCCATCCCGGCCTCAAACGCCTGCTGCCACCGCGGCGCGCACAAACACCACCGGTCCCCCGGCTTGATCCCCACAAACCCAAACTCCGGCATCGGCGTCGACAGATCATTGCCCACGCTGCGGCTGTACTCCAAAAACGCAGCCGTCGCCACGATGCACACGCAGTGCACCCCCACATCGCCCGGCCCGGTCTCGCAGCACCCGCTCCGCGTCCACCCGGTGAGCGGGTCCAACGAGCACACCTCCAGCTCGCCCCCCAGCACGTTGCGCCCCTTCCTCGCTCCACGGTTCTCGCTCACCATCGCTCACCTCGCCTTCGCCCACAGCCTACCACAACAAGCCCGACCCCCAGCGATCGCATCACCGCCACGCCCCCACCGCACCCCAGCGGTCCTCGCTCGGCCACACACTCCGATCGGATGCACACGGAGATACCTATAGAATACCCAAGCCCCACCGCTTGTGCCGCGGGCTCGTTGAGGGCGAGGCGTGACGGGGCGTGACGGGGTGGGAGGCAGAGGGGACGCGAGCAAAAGAGGAAGACGGGGAAACACCCCCGTGGCCACGGGGGATTACTAGCAACCAGCCCACGGCGCAAGCCGTGGGGCTCGCCGGGTGCCCCGATGATGGCAAGGCCATCGTCGGGCCTGAGACGCTCAATCCTCCCGCACCCCGCGCTGAATCCCCCCCTCACCGGTGCCCCGCTTCGACGCGAAACGCGAAACAGGTCTCCCTCGCACCACCCTCCAACCCAAAATCTCCCCCCACTCCCCCTCGCTGTGCGCCGTTTTCCCCAGCTACCTCCACCTCCCCTTGAGCCGTCCACGCCGACGCTAAACAATGGCTACATGCTGCTCATAAACCGATTCAAAGCCGACCCCATCCAAACCGCCCCCAGCCTCGCGGCCCCCCCCCCCCGCCGCGCCCCCCCCCGGGGCCCCGCCCCCGCACGCCGAAGGTGTGCCTCAAGCAGCTGCCCAACTCGACCCCGAGACCCACGCCGACCTCCTCGCCGCATGGCTAGAGCCCGAGCTGGGCCCGCTTGCGCTTGCTGACCGCTTCGACCTCTCCCCCGCCGATCTTCTCGCCTGGGCCGAGTCTCCGCGAACCCGCCAAGACCTCGCCGCCCTCGAGGCCATCCGCGCCAAGCGCCACGAAGACACCCAGTCCCTCCGCCGCGACGTCGCGCTCAACGCGTTAACCCAGCTCGCCGCCGAGCCGCCCATGCACCTCGCGACCTCGCGTGATGCCACCCTCGACCCCGCCCGTGTCGCCCCCGGCTCCAAGGCCGCCGCCCACGCCCTGCGGGCCAACGACACCGCCCGCCGAGCCGCGACCGCGCTGCTGCGTGAAGACCGCGCCCCGATCCAGCCCGCGGCCCCAGATCAAACAGCAACCCACCCCCGAGCCCCAGCCCCCACACCCGCACCCCGCCAGCCCATGCAACCCCGCGCCCAGCCCGCCGGTTCACCCTTTCACCACGAAAGGGAACCACATGAACCGACATCTGATGCTGGCCGCGCTGGCCGCGACCGCCGGGCTCGCCGCGGGCTTCACCGCCCTGAACTCGAGCACCACCACACAGCCCGAGAAGGCCCCCCAGGCTGAGCACGCCGAGCACGCCAAGGACAGCGCCAAGGACAGCGACGAGGACAGCGACGAGGGCCACAGCCACGAGCACGACGGCTAAAACAAATCCCCATCCACACGCCGCTTTGCGGTACGCTCTACAATGCATCAATCCAAACACCGACCGAGGCACGAGGGAGCTTCGGTCGGTGTTTCCTTGCGCCCCCCGCGATCAACGCCGCTGATTCACGCCTCATCGATCGGCAGCGGGTCGGCCGACCGCCCCTCGGCCCAGTCCTTGAACCGGGGCCAGAAGATCTCCTGGATCAGGATCTTGGCACACGCCGCAAGCGGGATCGCGATGAGCAGGCCGAACACGCCGAACAGCGCCCCGCCGGCGATCGACGCGAACAGGATGACCGGCGTGTCGAGCCCGGTGGACTTGCCCTGGATCATCGGGGTCCAGATGTAGTCGTCGAGCATCTGCCCAACGAAGTAGAACAGGGTCGGGGCGAAGAGCATCCAGTACCACTGGCCTCGGAAGCCGCCGGGCCCGTCGAGGTACATGAGGCCGATGGCGACGGGGAGGCCGACGAGCGCGAGGTAAGGGACGATGGAGAGGATCGCGACGATGGGGCCCAGGATGAAGGCCGCGGGCACGCCGATGAGCAGGTAGCCGACCGAGAAGACGATGGACTGGATGAAGGCGATGGTGATGCGGCCTCGGATGAAGCCGGAGATGACGGCGTCGAACTTGACGGCGAGGTCGGTGATGCGGTCGCGGTGCTTGTCGGGCAGCAGCTTGTCGGTGAAGCCCTGGAACTCGACCCAGCCGGTGGCGAGGAAGAAGAAGAAGAAGGCGGTGACGAAGGCCATGAAGGCGAGGCTGAAGAGGGTGAGGGCGAAGCCGAGGATGCGTTCGATCGTGCCAACGGCGACCCCGGCGCCGGTTTTGGCGATGTCTTCGGAGTTTGAAGAGATGAACTGGTTCAGCGCGTCGAGGGCGCTGCCGACGCTGGAATCTTCCTCGTTGAGGCGTTGGTCGTAGAACCAGACCCAGATGGGCCCGGTCTCAAGCTCAAGCTCTGAGCTGATGGATGCGAGCTCGGCTGCGATTCCGGCGTTGATCGCTGCGGCAATGCCTGCTGGCTCGTTGGTCTGAACAGGCTCAGAATCTGCATCGAGTTGTTGGGGAGACTCTGGCGCGGGTTTCGCATCAGGCTCTTGACTTGGCTTGGGCACGGCAACGGGTTTCACGATCTCGACTGGATCGGGAAGCTCTCTGGCATCGGCGAGTGCCTGGTTTACCTTGCCGTTGGATTCGATCACGTTTGCTGTAAAACTCACACCCTGAATACTGCCGTAGGAGATCGCCAGAGTTGCGGGCACGATCACGATCAGGGCGAGGCCGGCGATGATGCCGACGACGGCGCCGGGGCGGGTGACCTTGAGCCGCTTGACGGCCCACTGGATGACGGGCTCGAAGAGGTAGGCGAGCAGGGTGGCGAGCAGGAGCGGGACGGTGACGACGCTGGTTGCTTGTGCCATCCAGAAGAGTGCGAGGCAGGCGAGGCCGAGCAGGACGTCGCGGACCGGCTGCATCTGCCAGAGGTGGAGCTTGACCCAGGCTGGGGTTGGTGCGAGCTTGGGATCGGGGGTGTCGGTTGTTGGTTTCTGGTCTTGGGGCATGGGGAATAGATTAGCCGAGGCGTGCGGCGGGTGCGGCGGGGTAGGGGGACCCCTCATCCGTCTCGGCTACGCCGAGCCACCTTCTCCCCCAAGGGGGAGAAGGAGCGAGACTGAGGGGGAGAAGGAGCAAGGCCGAAGCTGTTGGGAGCTCTTGGCTGATTCAGTTGTTCATGGTGGGCGCGGGCTCGGCGAAGATCTCGTTGAAGTCGTAGATGCCCTCGAAGTCGGCGAGGGTGTCGTCGTCGGTTTTGCGCATGAGGCCGGCGTCTACGAGGGCGAAGATGATCTTGCCGAAGTCGAGGGTTTCGCTGATTCCCCAGCGGGAGAGGACGGGCCTTGCGAGCAAGCCGTAGCGTTGGACGGCGTAGTCGGAGAGGCCCAGGCAGAGCTCTCGGCCGTCCACGTGGCGGGAGTCGTCGTCGGGGTCGTGTGGGTTCATGGAGCCTGAGCCGTGGATGGACTCGACGGTGTGGGCGAGGCCGTCGCGGATGAAGGCGTAGGCGTCGGGGGCGTAGCCGCCGGCGTCATCGAAGATGGATTTGAGATCGATGGTCTGTGCCATGGTGAGGGCCTGCTCTTTCGCGGCTGGGCCGCGTCTTCCCAAGGAGAGGGTTGATCCTTCAGCCCGATTGTACAGATGTCGATTCGCTCCGCCCACGGCATCGGATGCGGGGCGGTAGATTCTTCACGTTTTGGGCTGGGCCGAGACGTTTGGGTTTCCCCGAACAGACCAGCGTAATTTGGTCTGGGCCCACGGCTTACCGACGGAGTCCACGCCGATTCGGGCGTCGCGGACCGTGTCGAATCGGCGCGCGCCGGGGTGTGGTGCCTGCGGGGCTGTTTGGATCCAGAGGCGGCCTTGGCCCGCGGGCTGGGCGGCGGGTTGGGTCAGGTCGATCGCGTTGTGGGGCGGGCCGATGAGCAGGGACTGACAGAGCTTGGACGGGCCCGAGCAGAGGTCGCGGGGCTTGAAGACGGGCGGCGGGCGGCCCTTGCCCGAGCGGAGGGATCGTCGGGCTGCGAGGGCGCCGGCGACGCGGTTGGGGTGCATGTGCCCGAGGCCCGAGATCGGCTCGAGGGCGCGGATGAGGACGGCGTGGGCGGAGCCCTCGCGGTCGCACGAGACGTTGAAGAGGTGGTGCACGCCTCGGGTGAGGTAGACGAAGGAGACGCCGGGCCTGGCGTACATGGGCTCGACGCGCGGCGAGCGGTGGTGGTTGCGGGCGTGGGAGGCCTGGTCCTCGGGCGCGAGGTAGGCCTCGGTCTCGACGATGATGCCGGTGAGGCGGACGGTGGTGCCGTCGGTGGATTCGAGTTCGCGCACGAGGAGGCAGCCGAGCAGGGCTGGGGCGAGCTCGTCGGCGGGGAGGGCGTAGTTTGAGCGGCTGAGGCGGGGCATGGGGAACGGTACGCGGGGGAGAGAGACCTTGTACGCAGAGGCGCCGAGGAGCGCGGAGGCGCGGAGACGAAGCACGGGGTGGCGCGGGCTTCCAGCGCGTGAATAGAGGGCTGGCGAGACAATTGGGGACTCGCATGCCCAAACACCCGACGATGGCTTCGCCATCCTCGGGGCACCCATCCTCGGGGCACTCTCGCTCGGGGCACCCGCGCGAGAGTTAGGGCAGGAGGCTGGGCGAGGCGTTGGTGAGCAACGCGTCGTTGAGTGAGGTGGCTTGCTCGATCTCAACCACGCCGAGCGGGCGCGAGCCGGGGGCGAGGGTGAAGCCGGTCGGGTCGAGCCCGAGCGCCTTGGCGGGGTTGGTGGTGATTAGGCGGAGGAGCACGCTTGGGTCTGTGGGGTTGCTGGCCTCGAGCGATTGCCGATAGACGAGCCGTGCGTCGTCGAGCGGGGTGATTCGGTTTGGGGTGTCGAGGTTGATGATGGAGTCGGTCGCGAGGCAGAGGTTGATGCCTTGGTCGAGCATTTCTCGCCAGGGGTGCGGGGCGAGGGTCTCGGAGTGGGCGAAGTAGTTGTGTGCGCGCGGGCAGTAGGCGACTGAGGCGCCGGTGCGTGCGAGGGTCTGGATGTCTGCGGGTGAGCAGTCGTTGGCGTGTGCGATGAGCCAGGGCGTGGGGGAGGATTCGAGCACCGGGGCGAGGTGCTCGACGGGGGTGAGCCCCTTGCCGATCGAGTCGAGCAGGGCGTCTTCCCACAGGCCGAGCGATTCGAGGAAGGCCCGGTGGGGGCCGGTGGCGCGGGCGATGAACTCGCGCTCGGCGAGCGTCTCGGCGAGGTGGGTGCAGCGCGGGACGTTCGGGGGGACGAGCTTGGCGAGCTCTTGGTAGGCGTGCAGGCTGACTGAGTAGGGGGCGTGTGGCTGAACGCCGAGCCGGGGGCGGTCCGGGTCGGTCAAGGCGAACAGGTCGGCGTGTTCGTTGAGAGCCTGTTGGAGCTCCTCGAGCCTGGGTTGCTGCGTGGAGCCGATGGCGAAGAACTCGAGGAAGGAGACGCCGAGCATGGGGGTCGCGGCGAGGGCTTGGTAGGGCTCGAGGCTGAATCGTCCGGGGTAGCCTGCGATATCGCCGACGGCGACGACGCCGCCGGCGAGGCTGAGGGCGATGCCGCGTTCGACGGAGGCGCGGATCGCGGCGTCGTGTGTGGGGCGTTGCTCGCGGACCATGGTGAGCCAGGTTGCGAAGCCGTGTGCGGGGTCTTGGGGGTCGTGGGGTCGGGGGCCCAGGGCGGTGAGGTCGAGGTGGGTGTGGGCGTTGGCGAAGGGGGGGAGGATGGTGGAGGTTGGGAGGGTGAGGGTCTGGGTAACCTCGCGAAGCGGGGCGGGGACGGACTCTGGCGGGCCGAGGTAGAGGACGGTGAGCCCGGCGGGGAGGTTTTTGAGGATGAGGGAGCCGGGGGCGAACTGGGCGAGGTGGTCGGCGACGCAGGCGGCGTCGATCCGGAGGGATTGGCCGGGGGAGAGGGGGGTGGCCGGGTGTGGGGCTGGGTGTGGGTTTGGGGGTGTGGGCATGTCGGAATCGGGGGGGAGGCGGGGGTGTTTTCCACGGGTTGTGGGCGTTTTCCACGATCCATGCCGAACGGGGGCGTGGGTCGCGCCCGGGGGCGGTTTGCCCGATAGAGTGACCTTACTCTCGGCGGCACACGGCGGCTGAGCCACAGAGCTATGTATGGAGATTTAGCGATGCGTGCACGACTTTGCGGCGGGCTGATGACAGGGACGGTTCTCGTTGGATTGATGGCCGGGCTGACCGGTTGCGTCAGCCAGGGCGAACTCGATTCAGCGATGGACACCAACCGGAGCCTGGAGAGCCAGAACGCCGACCTGCGGTCGCGTGTGGACAGCCAGGGGCAGCAGATCGCTCAGCTGAAGACGGCGGGCGGCTCGGCTGGGGGGACGATCGGCGAGCTGCAGACGGAGAACGGCCAGCTGCGGACGCGGCTGCACGGCGCGGTGAGCACGATCGCGGACCTCGAGGACCGGATCAGCACGCTGAACTTCGTGCGGCTGGACCCGGCGACCGACCTGGCGCTGTCGCGGTTCGCCAAGCAGCACTCGGGGCTGATCACGTACGACTCGGACCGGGGGATGCTCCGGTTCTCGAGCGACCTGACGTTCCGGTCGGGCTCTGATGAGGTGAAGGCTGAGGCTGCGACCAGCCTGGCGGCACTGGCCCAGGTGTTCGACACGGCTGAGGCTGGGAACTACGACCTGCGGATCGTGGGGCACACGGACAACGAGGCGATCAGCTCTGCGACCGCGGCACGGCACGCGACCAACATGCACCTGTCGGCCCACCGGGCGATCGCGGTGCGGCGTCAGCTCGGGCAGAGCGTCGGCTGGGACCGGATGAGCATCGAGGGGTGGGGCGAGAACCGCCCGCTGATGGCGAACAACCCGACGGGCGGGACGGCGGGCAACCGTCGTGTTGAGATCTTCGTGGTGCCGTCTAGCCGGGGTGCGATCTCTGGCGGGGCGACCGCGGTTGTTGATGTTGACCGTCAGCAGCCGCCGGCGCAGATCGACCCGACGAAGTAAGAGGTCCTGATTGAGATTTTATGAGAGCCCGGGGATTCGTCCTCGGGTTTTTTTTGCGCTGGGGGAGAAGGAGCGAGACCTGCTTCGCGCTGCGCGTCAAAGCGGGGCACCGGGCGGCGGCGTCAGCGGTTCGGAACCGTTGCACCCCCTCATCCGACCGCTTCGCGGCCACCTTCTCCCCCAAGGGGGAGAAGGAGCGAGACTGGGAGGGAGAGGGAGCAGGACTGAGGAAGCCCCCCTCCGTCACGCTTCGCGTGCCACCGCCCCCCCACGAGACGGGGACGGGGGAGGATTCTGGGGGAGCGGGGGCGAGGGCGAGAAGCACCCCCTCATCCGACCCGACTTTGTCGGGCCGCCTTCTCCCCCAAGGGGGAGAAGGAGCGAGGGCGGGGCGGGGTTAGTTGGTTTGGGTCTCTTCGGTGACGCGGTCTGGGGCGAAGGCCCAGGCGAGGCTGAAGAGGATGAGCAGGACGCTGGCGGAGGCGACGGGGAGGGTCCAGCCGGAGTTTCGCAGGGCCTGCTGCTCCATGGTGATCGCGGGCGTGCGCGGCATGAGGGGGAGGGCGGCCTGGAACTGCCAGGAGCCCTCTCGCAGCTCGTCGGAGCGGCGGGTGGGTTGGGGCTCGCCCTGGATCTCGGCGTTGACCTGCTCTCGGTAGAAGCTCTTGCCGGACTGGGGGAATCGGAGGGTGTGGGAGTCGAAGCCGCCGGCTGGGAGGAACTCGTGGAAGGTGAAGGTCCAGCGATCGCGGTGGATCTCGCCGGTGCCCCAGTTCTCGGGGACGTTGAGGTTGAAGCGTCCCTCGCGGACGTCTTCGCTCATGGGGTTTCGGGTGACGGCGATGAGGCGCGGGGTGATGGAGCCGTCGTCGATGCCCTTGCGGAAGTCGTCGAACGACATTCGTGTGCTCTCGGCGAAGATCTGCATCTCGAACCAGTCTCGGTATCGGTCGAAGCCGGGGAGTGCGAGGGGGTTTGGGATCTCGACGGGGAGGACGAGGGTCTCGTCGCCGTAGGCAATGGTGATGGTGCCCTCGCCGGCGTCGTTGACCTGGTCGGTGATGGTGACGGGGCGGCCGGCGAAGTCGAACTCGGTCCAGTCGGTCTGGATGAATCGGTAGGTCGGGCCCAGGTGGGTGGCGTTGTAGTCGCCGACTCGTTTGGCGAGGACGTAGCCGCTTACGAGGAGGATGAGGAGGCCCAGGGCGGCTGTGAGCAGCGGGCCCTTTCTGGGCTTGCGGACCCCGGCTCGGGGGGCGGCTGAGCGGGGGTTTTCGGTGTCAGTGGTCATTGCTCACGGGGGGTTCGGCGGCGGGCGCGTGTGCGGGCTCTTCGTGGCCGGTCGCTTCGTGGGAGTCGTCGCCGTGGTCTGCGGCGGCGTCGAAGAGGCCGACGGTGAGGCCGTGTCGTGGTCGTGAGAGGTTAGCGTCTGAGGCGGCGTGTCCTGAGTCGTGGTGGACCTCGATGCCGAGTTCAGCCAGGCGGTCGTGATTCTGGTCGAGGAAGCTGGCGTAGTAGTTTTCGGAGTCTCGGTTGTGGTGGTGCGGGGCGAGGCCCTTGTTGACGTAGGTGTAGTCGTAGTACCAGTGCCAGAAGGCTCGCTCGGTGTTCTCGGTGTAGTAGGGGTCGTCGAAGTACTTGTCGGCGATCTTCTTGCCGCGCTGATCGGCGTCGGGGAAGTTGGTGAGGGCCTGCTGGAAGACGAACTCGGGGAGGGAGGCGTTGCTGGTGTTGACGTGGGGTGAGAGGCGGGAGGACATGGCGCCGGGGACGCCGGGTGCGAGGCCGTTGCTGAGGGAGTATCCGGTGCCGCCCTCGGTGAAGTGCTGGGCCTTGAAGGCCTGGACCTTGTCGCGGTTGCCCAGGTCGATCATGCAGAACATGAGGAAGAGCCAGACGCAGATGACGCAGGCGACCATGATGATGGAGTTGATTGGTTTGTCGTACTTGAGCTGCATGAAGAAGGCCATGACGAGGAGGGCCTTGACGGTTGCGATGGACATGGCGCCGGCGAGGTTGACCCAAGTCGGGAGGGTGATGCCCCAGGTGAGCATGACCCACTTCTCGGCCTGGGCGGTGAAGACGGTGAGGGCGGTGAGGCAGAGGAGTGTGAACAGGATGCCGACGAGGAGCTGCCACGACAGGATGACGTGGCCGTGCCCGGACTGGGCGTGGTGCGGGTCGGTGGGGTCGAACTGCTGTGTTGGGGCGTGTGACATGGGGGGGCTCCGGGTCGGGGCGGGTCGGGGACCGAGACGAGAACGGGTCGGGGGGGGTCGTTAGTGGACGAGGTAGAGGAGGGGGAAGAGGAAGATCCAGACGAGGTCGACGAGGTGCCAGTAGAGGGCGGAGTTTTCGACCATGGTGTACTCGCCGGGGCCGTAGGCCTGGTACTTGAAGGATCGGAAGAGGACCCAGCCGAGGAGTGAGGCTCCGATGAGGACGTGCAGGGCGTGGATGCCGGTGCCGATGTAGTAGACGGCCCACCAGAGCGGCTCTTCGGGTTCGTGCCATCCGGCGTAGGAGAAGAAGGTTCCCGGGGCCTTGCCGTCTGCGAGCTTGGGGAGGTACTCGAAGATCATCTTGATGGCGAAGAAGGCGAAGGCGCAGACGATGGTGATGATCAGGTTGATCCGGAGCCACTTCTGCTGGTTGAGCTGGGCGCACCGGACGGCCATGGCGGCGGTGAAGGAGGAGAGGAGGAGGACGGCGGTGTTGATGGTGCCGATCTGCCAGGAGAGGTAGTGGCTGCCTGCGGCCCAGGCCTCGGGGTAGAGCATGCGGAAGACGGCGTAGGCACAGAAGATGCCGGCGAAGAGGAGGACCTCGGTGGCGAGGAAGAGCCACATGGCGAATTTGGAGGCGTCGAACTCCTCGTCGTGCGAACGGAAGTGGTGCGCGTGCTTTCGGTTTCGCCAGTGCTTTGGATGGTCCTTGAGTTTGGCCGGGGCCTGGTCCATCGTGGCGTCAAGAGTGGTCATCGGGTCGTCTCCGGCTCAGTGGGCCTTGAGGGTCGAGGGATCGGGGAGGGGGTAGTCGGCGGCGTCGCAGTGGGGTGGGACGACGGTCTCGAAGTCGTACGGGCCGTGTGTGACGAGGGGCTCGTGGTGGAAGTTGTGGAGGATGGGTGGTGACTCGGTCTCCCACTCGAGGGTGAGGCCGCCCCAGGGGTTTGGTGGTGCCTTGGGGCCTGCGAGGAGGGAGTGCATGAAGTTGAGGAGGTGGATGACGAATCCGAGGAGGAGGAGCCATGAGCCGACGGTGGAGATCTGGTGGAGGAGCTGGAACTCATCGATGTAGTTGGCGTAGCGGCGAGGCATGCCCTGGGTTCCGAGGAAGAACTGGGTGAAGAAGGTGACGTTGAAGCCGAGGAAGACGATGACGCAGCCGATCATGCCCCACTTCTCGTTGTACATCTTGCCGAACATCTTGGGCCAGTAGTGGTGGATGCCGCCGACCATGGCGATGACGGTTCCGCCCATCATGACGTAGTGGAAGTGTGCGACGACGAAGTAGGAGTCGTGGAGGTGGAGGTCGGTGGCGAGGGCGCCCAGGGGGAGGCCGGTGAGGCCTCCGATGGAGAAGGTGAAGAGGAAGGCGAGGGTGTAGAGCATGGGGGTGTTGATCGCGATGGAGCCCTTGTAGAGGGTTGCGATCCAGTTGAAGACCTTGATAGCTGTGGGGATGGCGACGAGGAAGGTGAGGGCGCTGAAGAGCATGGAGGCGAGCTCACCCATGGCGGTGAACATGTGGTGCCCCCAGACGAGGAAGGAGACGCCTGCGATGCCCAGGGAGCTGAAGGCGATGGCGCGGTAGCCGAAGATCTTTTTGCGTGAGTGGATGGAGAGCATCTCGGAGATGAGGCCCATAGCGGGGAGGATCATGACGTAGACGACGGGGTGTGAGTAGAACCAGAAGAAGTGCTGGTAGAGGACGGGGTCTCCGCCGAGGGCGGGGTCGAAGATGCCGACGCGCATGACGCGCTCGAAGACGAGGAGCAGGAGGGTGATGCCGATGACGGGTGTGGCGAGGACCTGGATGATGCTTGTGGCGTAGACGGCCCAGATGAAGAGGGGCATGTCGAACCAGCCCATGCCGGGTGCTCGGAGCTTGTGGACGGTGACGATGAAGTTGAGTCCGGTGAGGATGGAGCTGAAGCCGAGGATGAAGGCGGCGAGGATCATGAAGACGACTCGCCAGTGGTCTGCGTCTGAGGTTGTTGAGTATGGGGTGTAGAAGGTCCAGCCGGTGTCTACCCCGCCCAGGAGGATGGAGGCGACACCGAAGATGGATCCGGTGACGTAGATGTACCAGCTGAAGAGGTTGAGCCTTGGGAAGGCGACGTCCTTGGCCCCGAGCTGGAGGGGGAGGAAGAAGTTGCCGAGGCTTGCGGGGATGGAGGGCACGATGAACATGAAGACCATGATCGCGCCGTGGAGTGTGAAGAGTCGGTTGTAGACGACGTTGCCGGCCTGCATGTCTTCTGGGTTTGTGGTGAAGAGCTGGCCTGTGATCGTGGTCACGGCGGTGCCGTCGGCCAGGGTCTGCGAGATCGTGCGGACGGGCTCCCAGAGCTCGAGGCGTACGGCCATGGCGGCCATGCCTCCGAGGAAGAACATGAAGAGGACGGCGAAGAGGTACATGACGCCGATCTTCTTGTGGTCCACGGTGGTGGCCCAGTCGATGACGGTGGGCCAGAAGCCCTTCCAGACGAGGTAGGACTCGTCGTGGTGCTCGTCGTGGTTGCCGGTCTGCCCGGCGTTGGGGTCGATAGTGGTCATGGTGTGTTCCTCGCTCAGCTGTCGGCCTGGGTCGATGCGGGATCGGCTGGCGTGGTTTGGTTGGGGGCGGGGTCGGTGGCGGGGTCGGCGGGTTCAACCTCGACGGGTGCTTCTTCGGCGACGGGTCCGCGGTCTGAGAGGGTGTGGATGTAGGCGATGATGCCTGCGATCTGTGTCTCGGAGAGCTGGCCGTTGAAGCTTGGCATGTTTCCGGGGTAGCCGCCGACGACCTTGGCTAGGGGGTCGAGGATGGACTCTCGGTAGTAGTTATCGTCGCGTGCGATGATCTCGCCGTTGTTGAGTTTGACGTCGTATCCCCAGCCGTACTGTTGGTCGCCGTAGCTGGCCTGGGACCAGGTGGGGCCGACGTTGGGTGTTCCGTTGGTGGTGTGGCAGGGGGCGCACTTGGTCTGCCAGATGGCCCTGCCGGTCTCGATGGGTGGCAGCTCGACGCCCTGGTCGGCGAGCCATTTGTCGTAGTCGCCCTGGGGGACAACGCGGAAGACGGCGGCCATCTGGGAGTGCTTGTCGCCGCAGTATTCGGCGCAGAAGACGACGAGGTCTCGGCCGACCATGTCCTCGCCGGTCTCGGGGTTGGTGACGGTGTCGCGGGGCTTGCCGTCCACCATGACGTCCTGGTCGAGCGTTGGTGTTTTGAATGCGAAGCCGGTGTATCGGTTGGGGTAGACGTCCATCTTGGTGCGCAGGTCTGGGATCCAGAAGGCGTGGATGACGTCGGTGCTGATCATGCGGAGGTTGAAGTCGGTGTCCTCGGGGACGACGAAGATGGGGTATTTTTCGCCGGCGATGACGTCGCCGGTGATGGGGTCGGTGACCTCGGAGAGAGTCTTGACCCAGGTGGACTGGACGCCGTTGGGGTACTCAAGGCTCCAGGCCCACTTCATGGCGGTGACGTTGAGCTGCATGGCGTCGCCGGTGGGAACGACTTTTTGCATGTAGCCCCAGAAGCCGAGGAGGAAGATGATGAGGAGTGTGGAGCTTGGGACGACGGTCCAGAAGACCTCGAGGGTGGTGTTGTGCGAGGGGCTGACGGGGGCGGGGACGCCGGGGCGGCGTCGGTACTTGATGACCCAGAAGACCATGAGGCCCATGAGGAGGACGAACCAGAAGACGCCGTACCACCAGAGCATGATGAAGAGGCCGTCGGTGTGTGTGGCGACTTCGGTCTGGCTTGGGCCGCCGAAGAACATTCGTTGCATGAACTCGTTCATACCGAGCCCCCTGAAACCGCGGGGCGGGCCCGGGGCCCGCCGCGGGGGATGGTGTGGTGGATGGTGCGTGAGTCGGGGGTTGCCGACTCGTCGCGGTCGGAGCGTCTGAAGACTCGCTCCTTGATGAACAGCCCGCCGATGAGGAGGGTGATGGCGATGATGGTGAGAACACCGCCGATGCGCATGAGGATCATGGCGCTCACGGTGTACTTGCCCTCGGTGTGGTTGTAGCTAAAGCAGCGGAAGAGGAACTGGTCGCCAAGTGACTTGGCGATCTTTCCTTCTGAGGCTTCGAGCAGCGAGAGCTTGATCTGCTTGGGGTCGTAGTCGAGGCCGTAGATGTAGCGGGCGACCATGCCGTCTGGGGAGAGGACGGAGAGTGCGACGGGGTGTGAGTACTCGCCGTTGTCGAGGAGTCGGATGTCGAGGCCGAGGGCGTCTTTGAGCTTGCGGATCTGTGAGGGATCGCCGACCATGAACTGCCAGCCCGAGGCGATGTCTGGCGACTGGCCGTGCGAGTATCCGCTCATGTCGTACATCTTGCGGTCTGCGGCGTGGGTGATGGTGTCGGTGGGGTCGAAGCTGACGACGAGGACGTTGTAGTCTCGGCCGACCGTGTACTCGAGGTCGTTCATGGCGGTGGCGAGCTTGTCGAGGACGACGGGGCAGATCATGGGGCAGTCGAAGTAGATCATCACGAGGATGGTGGGTCGTGAGCCGTTGATGTAGCGTGAGAGCTGGTGGATCTCGCTGTCTGCGTTGGTGAAGGTGAGGTCGAGGGGGATGGTGTCGCCGAGTTTTTCGACGACGTCTACGCCCTGGAGCTCTTCGATCTCGTCGGCTGCGCGGAGGCGCTGGGCCGATGCGGGCGCGACGAAGGCCGCGACGATGATCGCCGCGGCGGAGACGGCCCAGAGACGGGCGAGGGACAGGGTGGGACGGTTAGTGGCCATCGGCTCCCTGGTAGTGGGCGATGACGGTCTGGTAGGCGGCGTCGAGGGGGAGGTGGACGGTGCCGGCGTCGCGGTCGATCCAGCCGTAGGTGTTGAGCTGTGAGTTTGCGAGGGCGGTCTCGGTCTCGAAGACCTGGCGTGCGAGGGGGACGCCCTCCTCTTGACGGGCCTTGAAGGTGTAGGTGTAGTTGTTGAAGTAGGCGGTGAGGATGAGGAGGACGAAGATGATGCCAAAGACCATGGCGACGAAGAAGACGCCCAGTGCGGTGGGGTTGACGGTGGCGCCGTGCTCTTCTTGGGGCGTGCCCTCGTCGGCCGAGTGGCGGTGCCAGGAATCGGGCTCGGTGTGCTGGTGCGGGATTTCGTTGTGCTCAGACATCTGAGGGCTCCGTCTGGTTCAGGCTGACTCGGCATTGATTCTTGCTAGACCGGATCAATTCTAGTCTGCCAGTTTATTCGTTTTCGGTTTCGGGACTGAATCGGGACACCGAAGATGCTCCAAAGGCGTCTGAGAGCCCCATGCTGGTGGTCTCTACACGTAATTTTTGTGAGCCATGGACTCGGGGAGCATGGGGTCTTTGAGTGGGACGAGGGGGCCGTCGCCGAGCTTTTTGATGAGGAAGAAGAAGTAGATGCCCGCGGCGGCGGCGAGGCCGGCGATGTCGAGCCACCAGTTGGCGGGGGTGGCTGCGGCGAGGTCTGGGGTCCAGGCGGCGTCGGTGTAGACCATGGGGCGGATGATGTAGATGACGTCGAGGACGGTGACGATCAGGGAGTAGACGCCCATGAAGGCGAGGCCCAGGGTGCTCCGTTTGGGGGCGCGGCTGACGAAGAGGATGAAGGGGACGACGAAGTGTGCGAGTGCGAGGATGACGAAGAGGGTCTTCCAGCCGTTGGTCTGGCGGTGGACGAACCAGCGGGTCTCTTCTGGGATGTTGGAGTACCAGATGAGGAAGTACTGGCTGAAGGCGATGTAGGCCCAGAAGCAGGTGAAGACGAAGATGAACTTGCCCAGGTCGTGGAAGTGCTCTTGGGTGACGACGCCGGTGAGGCGGCCTGAGAGGCGGAGGGCCGCGAGGATGACGGCGATGAGGGAGACCGAGGCGAGCATGCCGATGGCGAAGAAGTAGACGCCGAACATGGTGGAGAAGAATCGGAAGTCCATCGCCATGAGGAAGTCGAAGGAGAAGAAGGCGAGCGAGAGGGCGAAGGCGAGCAGGCCCCAGCCGCTGTTGAATCGCATCTTGCGGGAGAGGGCGGGGTCGCCGGTGCGGTCCTGCTCTTTGCTCCAGCTGAGCATTTTGGTGGAGAGGAAGGTCCAGATGGCGGCGTAGACAGCGAAGCGGATGAGGACGAAGGGGATGTTGAGGAAGGGCCGCTTGACCTCCATCAGGTGTGAGGCTTGTGCTTCGGGGCGGAGCCAGGTGAGGAGGACGCCCGAGCCGCCTTTGTGGATGGGAAGAAGCTCGATGATGAGGCAGACGAACAGCCCGAGGAGGCAGAGGGGGAGCATGGAGGCGATCTTCTCCATGACGCGGCGGATGGTGATGTGCCAGCCGGCGTTGACGGAGTGGAAGATCATGGTGAGGCCGAGGGAGCCGAGGCTTGCGGCGGTGAGGACGAAGAGGCCGACCTCGAAGGCGGCGAGCGCGTGGTTGGTGTTGACAACGAACGCGCCGATGAGGGTGAGCAGGAGGCCCAGGACCCCCACCACTCCGAAGCGAGAGGACCACTTGGCGACCGTCTCGGGCGGGATGTTGATGTTGTCGGCGCCCATCTCGGGCATGGCGGCGATGCGGTCAAGCCTGGCCTTGTGGTCGGCGTCGGAGATGGGTCCGGGCTTGGCGACGAGTGAATGGCTCATGAGTTACCCCCTTGAGCGGGCTGGGCTTGAGCGGGTTGGTCTTGAGGGGGCTGGCTGGGGACGCCCTGGCGGAGCAGGGTGTCACGCTGGGAGGCGGGGACCTGATCGATGGTTCCGGACTGTGAGATCTGGAGGGCTCTGATGTAGGCGACGACGGCCCAGGCGTCGTTCTCGGAGAGGGCGTGTGCGTAGCCCGGCATTTTGTTGGAGCCGTCGGGGCCCCAGACGCCGTTGCGTACGACGTTGAAGAGCCAGCCGTCGGTGCCCTGTCGCTGGGCTCGGTCCTTGTAGAGGTCGCCCATGAGGTTTGCGGGGGAGTAGGACCAGCGGGCGCCGACGGTGCCCTTGCCGTCGGCGAGTGTGCCGTGGCAGGGTGTGCAGTAGGTGGTGAACTTGTCGCGGCCGTGGTCGAGCATCTGGAGAGAGACCTCGGCGGCCATGGTGGTGGCCCAGCCCTCGGGGCCGTTGGGGTCGGTGCCCTTGTAGAAGGCGTCGCCTTCCTTGAGCAGCGCGGCGCGGTCTGACAGGTAGGACGCGGCCCAGGCCTCGTCGGCGTTGGCGACGGGGTCGAAGGGCCTGTTTCCGAAGGCGACGGCGTTGGGGTCGGGGAGTCGCTGGGCACGACCGTTCTCGTAGAAATCGGTCTCGGACTGGGGGTTCCACTTTGGCTGCTGGTCCATGTCGGGGATGAAGCGGTGCGGGGGCTTCTCGGAGCGGTCGCCGCGGCAGCCGGTGGTTGTGCCGATGGTGGCCGAGAGGCCGGCGAGCACCAAGAGGGTGGCAAGCGAGACCCTGCTTTTGTGGTTGGTACGCTGCATTAGTCTTGGTCCTCGATGAGCGTGATCTCTTTGCCCCCGGCGCTCTCGAGGAGCGTGCGGGTGGTCTCGGGGTCGAAGTTGTCGTCCTCGGCCTCGATGGCGATGACGAAGCGGTCGTCGCTTGTTTTGAGGAAGCGAGCGTTTGCGAAGAGGGGGTGGTGCCAGCGTGGGAGGCCGTTGAGCATGAGCATGCCGCCGAGCGTTGCGAAGGCGCAGAACAGGACGCCGAGCTCGAAGGTGACGGGGATGTAGGCCTCCCAGGCGAGGGGGTCCTTGCCCTGGACGATGAAGTGGTAGTCCACGTAGTTGGTGTAGTACTGCAGGGCGAGGGCGAAGAGGACGCCGGTGATGCCGGCGCCGAAGCTGATGAAGGGGAGGATGGTGCGTTTGATGCCCATGGCCTCTTCGCAGCCGTGGATGGGGAAGGGGGAGTAGAGGTCCCAGTGCTTGTAGCCGGCGTCGCGGACCTGCTCGGCGGCGTGGTAGACGGCGGCGGCGGAGTCGAACTCGGCGGTGACCGCGTAGACGGGCGTGCCGTCCTGGGTAACGAACTTGGGGGTGGGCTTGGCGACGAGGCCCGGGAGGTACTGGGCGATGGATGATTTGATGGTGGCCATCAGTGGGCTCCCTCCGCGGCGTGGCCGTCAAGCGGGGCATGGGGGTCGGCGTCTGGCATGACGGCTTTGAGCTCGGCCATGGCGAAGATGGGGAGGAACTTGATGAAGAGGAGGAAGAGGGTGAGGAAGATGCCGCACGAGCCGGCGAAGGTGAGGATGTCTACCCAGGTCGGGAAGAACATGTGCCACTCGCCGGGGAGGAAGGCGCGGTGGAGGCTGGTGACGATGATGACGAATCGTTCGAACCACATGCCGATGGTGACGAGCAGTGCGACGACCCAGATGGCCATGGGGTTCTGCCGCATGGAGCGGAACCAGAAGACCTGTGGGGTGAGGACGTTGCAGGTGATCATGGTCCAGTAGGCCCACCAGTATGGGGCACCGTCGGCGCTGATCCAGTTGGGGATGACGCGGTTGTTTGCGAAGGCTGCGAATTCGAACTCGTTGGCGCCGTACCAGGCGATGAAGAACTCCATGGAGTAGGCGAAGCCGACCATGGAGCCGGTGAGGAGGATGATCTTGGCCATGTTCTCGAGGTGGCGGAGGGTGAGCAGGTCCTTGAAGTTGGGGAGGAGTTCACGCATGGGGATGAGCAGGAGGAGGACCATGGCGAAGCCGCCGAAGATGGCCCCGGCGACGAAGTAGGGCGGGAAGATGGTGGTGTGCCAGCCGGGGAGGATCGAGGTCGCGAAGTCGAAGGACACGATGGAGTGGACGGAGAGGACGAGCGGGGTGGAGATGCCGGCGAGGATGAGGTAGGCGGTCTCGTAGCGGTGCCAGTGTCGGCTGGAGAATCGCCACCCGATGCTGAGGAAGCCGTAGACCAGCGCGCCGATCCGGTCCGGGCTGGGGAGGAAGGGCATGGGGATGTCCTTGCCGACGGGCATGGGCAGGGCCCAGACGCGCTTGATGCCGGCGCGGAGGCGGGCGTCGCAGCGGTCGCGGAGGGTGGCGAGGTCGGGGATCATGCCCATGTACCAGAAGAGGAGTGAGACGGTGGCGTAGGTGGAGACGGCGAAGACGTCCCAGAGGAGTGGTGAGCGGAAGTTGGGCCAGATGCCGTTGGAGTTGGGGATCGGGAAGAGCATCCAGGCCATCCAGACGCGGCCGACATGGATGCCCGGGAAGATGCCCGCACAGATGACGGCGAAGATGGTCATGGCTTCTGCGGAGCGGTTGACCGCGGTCCGCCACTTCTGCTTGAGCAGGCAGAGGATGGCGGAGATGAGCGTTCCGGCGTGGCCGATACCGATCCAGAAGACGAAGTTGGTGATGTCCCAGGCCCAGTCGACCTGGTTGTTGAGACCCCAGACGCCGACGCCGGTGATGATCAGATACAGGATCATGATCTGGGCGATGCCGGCGATCATGGAGGCGACGGTGATCGCACCGAGCCACCACTTGGGGGGCTTGCTCTCGGCGTAGCCACAGATGATCTCGGTGACGTCGCCGATGGAACGGTCTGAGAGGACGAGCGGGGCGCGGGTGCCGGGCTGCTCGAGGAGGGTGCCGTCGTCGCCGGTGGAGCGGACGTCCTCGCCCGCGGCGTTGGCTGCGTCGCGGAGGCCGGCGAGTCGCTCGGCGGATGTTTTGTCGGGGTGTGCACTGCTCACGCGAGAGTCCCTCCGAGCACACGCAGGCTGAGGTTGTAGCCCTGGTCGGTGTACCGCTTGGTCGTGTCGATAAAGGCCGCGGCGGCGTGGTCGTCACCCTCGGAGCCGTGTGAGTCTGTTTCGCCGCCTTCGGGCGATTCGCCGCCCTGGGAATGGTCGAGCGGGTCGTGCTCGTCGTACTCCCAGACCTCGGGGTTCGGGTTTCGGACCCGCATGAGGTGGCTGGTTCGGGGGCGGGTGTCGAGGTAGCCCAGGAGCATGTAGGCCCGGTCGCCGTCGCGGCTCTGTTTCACGCGGCTGGCGGGGTCGAGGATGTCGCCAAAGACGATGGACTCGGTGGGGCAGGCCTGCTGGCAGGCGGTCTGGAAGAAGCCGTCGGGGATGGGGCCGACCTGTTCGGCGTCGGTCCAGATGTCACGCAGCTTGACCTCGGCCCGGGCGGCGTTGATCCGCTGGATGCAGTAGGAGCACTTCTCCATGACGCCACGCGACCGGATGGTGACGTCCGGGTTCTGCCGCATCTTGGAGATCTCGTCGAGCTTGGCTCGCAGGCGAGGGGGGATGAAGTTCTGGTTGAAGGTGCGGTCGGCGCCGGGGCCGTCGTCGAAGGCGTCGCGGGCGGGCTGCGGGACGTAGGCGGGGTCGAGGCCGCCGTTGAACTTGGACTGTCCCCAGTCGAAGAAGTTGAATCGGCGGACCTTGTAGGGGCAGTTGTTGGCGCAGTACCGTGTGCCGATGCACCGGTTGTAGGCCATGTTGTTGGTGCCCTCGGGGCCGTGGACGGTGGCGTTGACGGGGCAGACGCTCTCGCAGGGTGCGTTCTCGCAGTGGACGCAGGCGACGGGCTGCATGAGGACCTCGGTGGGGTCGTTGAGGTCGTCGCCGACGAAGTAGCGGTCCACGCGGATCCAGGCGAGCTCGCGGCCCTTGGCGACCTCGGACTTGCCGACGATCGGGATGTTGTTCTCGCTCTGGCACGCGACGGTGCAGACATTGCACCCGGTGCAGGTGTTCAGGTCGATCGTCATGCCCCACTGCGGCCCCTTGGAGAAGGTCGAGCCGGGGGCGGCGTCCTCGTGCGAGTCGTTCTGCGGGTTGCGGTAGATCGAGATGTTCGCGGGCGTGTGGCTCAGCTCGCCCATCTGCTCTGCGACGTTGAGGGGGACCGCGGGGGTGGTGCCGTAGATCTCGTCCTTGATGCTCTTGGGGTGGCCGGCGTGCTGGTCGAACCACTTCTTGTCCATGGCGCGGACGATGGTGGTGCGGCTCTCCATGGACCAGTGGTTCTGGGTGCTCGCGACGGTCTGGGTTTTGCCGGTGGCGGCGAGGGTCGCGCCTGAGGTGATCGCGGCGTTGCCGGAGCGGACCTTGTAGGTGTTGTGGCCGACCTGATCGCCGACGCGGCCGACCGAGTCGTGGCCGAAGCCGAGCATGACGGCTGCAACGTTGTCGGGCATGCCCGGGAGGATCCAGACGGCGACCTCGGTGTCGTGGCCGCCGATGGTCATGGTGGCGAGCTTGGCCTGGGGCATCTGGGCGCCGGTGTAGGGGTTGGTGTCGTCCTTGCCGGCGGAGGTGGGCGGGAGAAGCTTGAGGGTGCGAGCGGTGTTGGGGCTCAAGCAGACGGGGTTGTCCCAGACGACGGTGGTGCCGATCTCGGGGAGTTCCTGGAGCCAGCCGTTGTTGGCGTAGCGGCCGTCGCCGATGTGCCCGGTGTGGAAGACGACCTCGAGGCTGTCGGTGGTCGGGGCGGGGGCGAGGGTGAGGCTGGCGATGCTGGAGGCGACGGCCTGGGTGTTGACGGTGGTCGCGGTGGCTGGGGATGCTGAGCCTGCGAGCAAGCCGTCGTGCAGGGCGCGGCGCCAGCGGGTGAGGAAGCGATCGGAGGCGGCGTCGAGGGAGAGGCGGCTGGCCCAGACGGATGAGACGATGGTGAAGCCGTCGGGGGTGTCGGCGCCGCCGTGGCTTGAGCCGGCGAGGAGGGCGAGGAACTCGATCTCGCTCATGGCCGGGGCGTAGAGCGGAGCGATCATGGGCTGGACCGCGGAGAGGGTGCCGTCGTGGGCCTCGGCGTCGCCCCATGACTCGAGCTGGTGGGCGCCGTTGAGCGACCACTTGGCGGCGGCGGCGGTCTCGTTGGAGCCGACGCTGAGGCTGATGGTCTCGGGGACGCGGTCCCAGGCGGCGGCGAAGCCGATGCCGGCCGGGTGGTCGTAGACGGGGTTGGTGCCCAGGCAGACGAGCGTGCGGATCTGGCCCGACGCCATGCGGCTGGTGAGAGCGGTGAGGTCGGCGGCGGAGTCGCTCGCCTGCTCGGCGGGCATGTCGGTGAACGAGACGATCGAATCGTTCGCGTCCAGGGCGGCGTTGATCTCGTGGGCCAGGGCGTGGACCGCGTCGGGCTGGGTCGGGCCGGCGAGGACGATGGCGTGGCCACGGTTGGCGACGAGGTCGGCGGCGATCGCGGCGGCGTGCTTGAGGTCGTCGCCGGTGAGGCTGGCGGCGCTGATGCCCGCGGCTGAGCTTGCGCCGACGGCCTTGGCGACCGCGAAGGCCAGCGCGGTGATCCGCGAGGGGGCCATCCGGAAGCGGTGGTCGGCGGTCGATCCGGTCGCGGTCGGGCGGCTCTCGGCGACGTAGAGGCGGCTCATCTGTGAGTGGCCGTCGGTGACGCGGCGGGTGCTGGCGAAGTTTCGTGCGTTGACCAGCGCGTCGGGGCCTTCGGTGGTGAAGTCGCTGTCGAGGCTGAGGACGCAATTGGCTTTGGAGAGGTCGAGCTGGGTGCGTTTGGGTGAGCCGAAGGCGATGGCGGAGCCGTCGATGGCGCCGCGTGTTTCTGCGGGGTTCCAGGCGACCCATGTGGCGTTGGGCCAGCGGGCCGTGACGGCGTCGCGCATGGCGTCGCGGGTCGGGCTGGTCTTCTTGTCAACGATGAAGGCGAGGCCTGCGCCGCGGTCGGCGTCGTGGGCGGTGTGCAGCCCGGCGAGGCCCTGGGCCCGCTGCGTGAAGTCGTCCCAGCTTGCGCTGCGGTTCTCGTCGCCGACCTTGACGGTGACGCCCTTGAGGCGGTCCGGGTCGTACATGTCGAGGATGAAGGCCTTGGAGTGGACGGAGGACTTGCCGCGGTTGGTCGGGTGCAGGGGGTTGCCCTCGACGTGGGTGGGTCGGCCGACGTGGGTCTCGACGAGGAGGCCCTCGGCCCCGCCGCCGGGGATGGCCATGGCGGTGGCGTAGTAGAGGGGCATGCCGGGGATGATCTCCTCGGGCACGGTCTGGGAGTAGGGGTAGATCTTTCGCTCGGGTCGGCGGCAGCCGGGGATTGTGGCGGCGCCGGCGATGGCGAGGCCCGCACCCATGACCTTGATGAAGTCGCGGCGGGAGTTGCCCATCAGCTCGGAGGCGCCCACGGGGAACTCGCGCTCCACGAAGTCCTTGAACTCGGGCGTGCCGGCGTACTCGTCGAGCGAGCGCCAGTAGTGCTGGCCTGAGAGTGTGCCCAGCGGGGCGGCGACCTCGGGGATCGGGGTCTTGCCGTTGGTGGACGGGCACTGGTCTTGGTGGCTCATGGTTGTGCCTCTGCGAGATCGGCCTTGGGAACGGGGCGGCCGAGTGGTTTGGTCAAGGGTGCGGACGGGTGGGCGATATAAAACAAGAGATCAATAGTGACAGGCGGCGCAGTTCTGCGGCGGGGCCCGGAACAACTGACCCATCAGGGACTCGGGGGTCACGCCCTCGTGTGCCCGGTCGGCGACGTCTTTGACGAACCACTCGGACTCAACCCAGGGGAGGTTGGTGACCTGGTCTGTGGGAACCAGGTTGGGCTCGGGGTCGCGGTGACAATCGAGGCACCACTTCATGGCGAGGCTCTGTGCCTGGTGGACGACGGGCATGCCGGCGATCTGGCCGTGGCAGGAGAAGCAGGAGACGCCGGCGTTGACGTGGACGTGGTGCGGGAAGTTGACGTAGTCGGGGAGGATGTGGATCTCGGTCCAGGGGATGGACTTGTCCTCGGCGTAGGCCTTGCGGATGAAGTTGATCTTCGTGTCGGGCACGATCTCGGTGTTGAGCTTGCCCTCGGAGTGGCAGCCGTAGCAGGTGGCGACGGCGGGGATGTTGGAGTGCCGGCTCTCTTCCACGTGGGTGTGGCAGTATCGGCAATCGAGGCCGAGCTTGCCGGCGTGGATCTGGTGATTGAAGCCGGTCTGTGGAGACTCGAGGGTTGATTGGTCTGGCATGTACCCCACTTCCCAGTACTTGGGAGTGAAGTAATATGTGACGCCGGCGACGACGCTGACGACCCCGCCCAGGCCGATTACGGCACCGAGGGTGGGCAGGGCGTTCATCCATTTAGGAAAGAGTGCTGGCACGGGCGCGCCTCCGAGGGTTCCCGAGCCGGGGCCGGGCAGGGCTATGAGAACTGTTCCAAACCACGACGAACGTCCGAGAGCCTACACGATGGGCAACGGGTTCGCATTTCTGTCAGGCCGCAATTTGTTGGCCGTTGACCTACTGTTGTCGAGACGAATCACTGTTTCACCGTAATTGAGACTCAGTCTCAGTCGCCGAATCAGGCCACCTCACACACCGAGACCAACCGATGACCGACACGACACGCAACAACCCGGACATCGACCATACGAACGGCCCGATTTTCTCCCCGGCCCATGCCCCCGAGTGGCCAGCCGGCGTCGTCATCGGGTTCGGCACCGCGCTGGCGATGTGGCTGGCCTGGCTTTTCACACACGCCCCAGCGGTCCTCACCGGATCCGGGCAGACCGCGTCCTCGCCGGTGACCACGGCGGCGGTCGCGGCGGCGATGCTTGTGGCGGTCATTGTGGGCGCCCGCAAGGCCTCGGGGCCGGGTTGGCTGGTGGGATTGATCGCGGGCGGGGTGTCTGGGCTGGTGAATCTCATGCTGCTGGGGTCGATTCTGAGCGAGCAGGTCGAGACGGCGGACCAGATGCACGAGGCTGCCAACCAGTTTCGGGACAACGCGCCGATGATCGTGGGCGGGTTCTTTGCGGTCTCGCTGGCGGCTGGGGCGGTTGCGGGGGCGGTTGGCGGAATGCTGCGGCCGGCGGGGCAGACGCAGCGGCCTGGCGAGTGGGTCTCGCGGATGGCGGTGCTCACGGTGGTGGCGATGCTGCCGCTGATCTCGATCGGCGGTGCGGTGACGAGCACGGAGAGCGGGATGGCGGTGCCGGGCGGGGTGTCGAGCTATGGGGCGGTGAGCGTGCTGTTCCCACTCTCGTTGATGGCGGAGCCGCGGATTTTTCTTGAGCACACGCATCGGCTGTTCGGGATGCTCGTCGGGCTGCACGCGATCGTGCTGGCGGTGCTGGCGATGACCTCCGGCAGGCGGGGCACGCTGATCGGCGTGATCGGCGCGGTGGCGCTCATCGGGGTTGCTGTGGGGGCGGTCGCGGCGGAGCGGGCTGGCGGGCTCGGGGTGACCGGATCGGTCATTTTGACCGGGCTGGCGAGCGTTGCGGGGCTGGGGTTCACGCACGCGATGAACTCGCGCGGGCGGCTGGCTGCGGCGTGTGCGGGGCTGCTGGCGCTGGTGACGATCCAGGGCTTGCTGGGCATTCAGCGGGTGGACGAGGACCTGATCGGCGTGGCGATGTTCCACGGGCTGTTTGCGCAGATCGTGATTGTGACGGCGGTGATGATCGCGGCGTCGCTGTCGCCGACGTTTTCCACGGCCGAGGGTGGCGTGACGCCCGAGACGAAGGTGCTCGGGGCGAGGCTGTTCAAGTTCGGGTTGATCGCGTTGGTGCTGCTGACGTTCCAGCTGGTGCTGGGTGCGGCGAGCCGTCATTTGGGCGGGGCCAAGGGCGGGGCGCACGTGACGCTGACGCACGCGGCGAACAGCTTCGTGGTGGTGGTGGTGGTGATCATCGTCGCGGCGTTGTGCACGAAGGGGGACACGCAGACGCCTGTGGGGCGGACGCTCAAGCGGATCGGCGGGGCGTTGATGGTCGTGCTGACGATCCAGTTCTTGCTCGGGTGGGCGGCGCTGGGGATGGTCGGGATCGGGCGCGAGCCCAGGCCGATCCCGCTGGCGGGCGAGCTGGCGGTGGCGCACGCGATCCCGATCGGGGAGGCGATCGTGACGACGAGCCACCAGGTTGGCGGGGCGGTGCTGTACGCGTTGGTCGCGCTGGCGGCGACGTGGGGGCGGCGGGCCAAGCGGGCGACGGAGGCGGAGCTGGTCGAACCGAACGCTGCGAGCGACGAAGAGACCGCTGGTGGCGATGCCGATATCGGTGGCGGATTCGCGGACATGTAGGCTCTTTGGGGTGAACCTGGGGTTGCCAACGGCGTGATGACCTGCGAGGCTGTGCGGGTGGCGGGCGTTTCGAACGTCAGCCCGCGGCAATAGCCGCGTCGCGGGCTCGTTGGAGGGGTGTCGCCCGCCCCACCGCCCAGCCGCCCCAGTGCCCCACCGCCCCCTCGGAGAGCCCGAACGATGACGCGAACCACGAAGGCCCAACCCATCGCCCAGCCCAGCCGCACGACCGAGCCGGACGCGGCCCCGCTGCCGGGTGATCTCAAGCCGATCCGGGGCGAGGACTTTGGGTATGCCCAGGCGCGGCACCTGCTGTGGCGTGCGGGGTTTGGCGGCACGCCCGAGCAGGTGCAGACGCTGGCCGGGTGGGGTCCTGAGAAGTCGGTGGATTACCTGATCGACTTTGAGAAGGTTGATTACGAGGATCCCGAGTCTGAGGGGTTTGACTCGGACGTGATGCGGCCGGCGAGCCAGGCCGAGCGGACGGCGTATCGGCAGGCGCAGGCCCGCGGGGACGAGGACGCGGTGGCGCGGTTCCGGAGCCTCCGGCAGGCGGCGCAGCGGGACGACCGGCAGCAGTTCCGCGAGATGCAGCGGTGGTGGGTGGCTCGGATGATCGAGACGCCGCGGCCGCTGGAAGAGAAGATGACGCTGTTCTGGCACGGGCACTTCGCGGCGAGCTACCGCGGGGTCGAGGACAGCTGGCACATGCTGCGGCAGAACCAGTTCTTCCGGACCAACGCGGTCGGGAGCTTCGCCGACCTGCTGCACGGGATCATCCGCGACCCGGCGATGCTGGCGTATCTGAACAACAACCAGTCGACCAAGCGGATGCCCAACGAGAACCTCGCCCGCGAGATCATGGAGCTGTTCAGCCTCGGCGAGGGGAACTACACCGAGCAGGACATCAAGCAGGGCGCGCGGGCGCTGACGGGCTACTCCTTCGACGACGATGAGTTTGTGTTCCGCCAGAACCAGCACGACTCGGGCAACAAGCGGATCCTGGGGATCAACGGCGGGCTCGACGGCGACGGGTTTGTCAACGCGATTCTCTCAAGGCCCGAGTGCTCGCGGTTCATCGCGGCGAAGCTGTACCGGTTCTTCTGCCGCGATATCCCGCTGGTCTCAGAGCAACAGGACCCGGTGACGCGGCGGGTTGTCAGCGAGATGGCCTCGTCGCTGCGGCAGAACAGCTACCGCGTGGCGCCGGTGCTTCGGCGACTCTTGCTGAGCAGGCACTTCCACCACGAGAGCGTGCGGCTCGAGCAGATCAAGAGCCCGGCGGTGCTGGTGGTGGGGCTGGTTCGGAGCCTCAACACGCCGCCTCGCGAGCTGGGGACGCTGACGGAGGCGATGACGCTGATGGGGCAGACGCCGATGGCTCCGCCGAGCGTGAAGGGCTGGGAGGGGGGCACGACGTGGATCAACACGTCGACGCTGTTTGCGCGGCAGAACATCGCGGCGTACCTGCTTACCGGGCGTCAGCCGCGCCGGGGGCGGGCTGAGGGGAGCCGGTTTGACCCCGATTCGCTGATGGCGCCGCTGCGTGAGTCGGGCGGGCTCGAGGACCCGGCGGTCGCGGCGGACTACCTGCTGCGGTTTGCGATGGGGCGCACGAGCACCTCGGCCCGGGCCACGCTCGTGCAGTTTGTCAGCGAGCACGGCGGGCAGATCACCCCGCCGATCGTGACCGGGATGCTGCTGCTGATCACGGCAATGCCGGAGTATCAGCTGTGCTGACAGAACCGACCAAGACCGAAGGGAACGCATGATGGGCGAGCTGCACCTGAACCCCGGCGACGCGCAGGCCTGGACCCGACGCCGGTTCCTGCACACCGGGGTCGCGATGGCGAGCGCGGCGATGACCGTGCCCCAGTTCCTGACCCGGTCGGCGACGGCGCTGCCGACGGCGGCGCTGGGGTGCTCGTCGATCTCGGGCACCGACGAGGACCGCGTGCTCGTGGTCGTGCAGCTCTCGGGCGGCAACGACGGGCTCAACACCGTGGTGCCCTTCCGCGACGACAACTACTACCGGGCGCGGCCTCGCATCGGGGTTCCCGCGGGCGACGTGCTGAGCCTCGACGGCGATATGGGGCTGCACCCGGCGCTCTCGGGGCTCAAGGGGCTCTACGACGACGGGATGGCGACGGTGGTGCAGGGCGTGGGCTACCCCAACCCGAACCGCAGCCACTTCAAGTCGATGGACATCTGGCAGACGGCGGACGCGGAGGGCTCGGGCGACGGGTGGCTGGGGCGGTACATCGACAGCCAGTGCGTGGGGTATGGCGCGGGCGAGAGCGGGTCCGTCGAGTCGGGCATGCCCGAGCCGTCGATCGCGATTGGGCGTGAGGCGCCGCTGGCGCTGGTGGGTCGGCGGATGTCACCCGTGGCGTTTGAGAACGCGGACATGTTCAAGTGGCGTGGGGCAGAGGTGCACGAGGCGCTGGCTGCGCCGTACGACGAGCTGACGATGCGCGGGCCCGACGGGGCTGAGCCGGGGTCGAACGCGGCGTTCCTGATGCGCACGGCGATGGAGGCGCGGGTGTCGAGCGACACGATCCGCGAGGCGGTCTCGCGGAAGCCGACGACGCGGTACCCGAACTCGCAGCTGGCCCGTGAGCTATCGATGGTGGCGAGCATGATCGCCGCGGGGCTCAAGACGCGGGTGTACTACGTCAGCCACGGCTCGTTCGACACGCACGCGGCTCAGGGCGGGACGCAGGGCCGCCACGCGCAGCTGCTCACGCAGTGGGGCGACGCGATGGGGGCGTTCTATGCGGACCTGAAGCAGCAACGGCTCGACAGCCGCGTGCTGACGATGAGCTTTTCCGAGTTCGGGCGGCGGGTCGGGCAGAACGCGAGCAACGGGACGGACCACGGGACGGCGGCGCCGATGTTCATGTTCGGGCCGATGGTTCAGCCGGGCGTGTTCGGCACCCAGCCCTCGCTGACGAACCTGGACAGCGGGGACCTGAAGTTCGGGCTCGACTTCCGGACGGTGTACGCGGACGTTCTGAAGAACTGGCTCAACGCGCCGGTCGAGGCGGTGCTGGGCAAGCGGTTTGAGGCGACGAAGCTGATCCGGACGAGCTGAGCCTACTCGATCGAGATCTCGATCACGATCGGCTCGGTTTGTTCACGCTCGGGGTCGCTCGGGACGAGGCCGATATCGATCGGTGCGAGTTCCTCACCATCGGGATGCCGCACCACCACGCCGTGCTCGGTGTCCTCGATCTTGCCACCCGCCGGGGCGACGACCACGACCTGCCCCTGCGAGAAGTCCTCGGGCAACAACACGATGTGCCAGTGTGTGGGATCGACCGAGGTCATCACCATCCCCACGAGTTCATCGAGTCGGCCCGCCGGCGGATACAACAAGACCGACATCGGACCCGAGCCCTCCGCGGCCTGGACTCGGAGCTCGATCCCGCCCGGCCACTGGTACGGGTCGATCAGCCTGCCCTCGCGCAGGTCACGCTTGAGGCGTTGCACCTCGTCGGGGTCACGGCCGGCGAGCCACTCGCCCAGGGCGTTGGCGCCGCCGGTGTCGTTGGCGCCGACCCCGACGGCTCGGGGCTTGAGGTGCGGCTGGTCGCTGCTGAAGCTGGCGAAGATCCAATAGCAGAGCAGCGCGACGACGAGGATCGGGGCGGCGAGCCAGAGGGTGAGAAGGACGTTCTTGGTTTTCACGCTGGATCCTAGGGGCTCGGCAGCACCCGACGACCGACGGGCCGGGCGCATGAAAAAGCCCATGGCGATCGCCATGGGCTCTTGGAGGCGCGGTTGGGTTTGTTCAGCCGTTGGCTGCGGTGAATCGGGCGGCGACCTCGTCCCAGTTGACGACGTTCCACCAGGCACCGACGTAGTCGGGACGGCGGTTCTGGTAGTTGAGGTAGTAGGCGTGCTCCCAGACATCGAGGCCGAGGATGGGGGTGCCCTGTCCGCCGCCGAAGGCTGCGGGCATGAGGGGGGAGTCCTGGTTGGCGGTGGAGGTGACGGCGAGCTTGCCGTCTTTTCCAACAACGAGCCAGGCCCAGCCCGAGCCGAAGCGGGTGGCGGCGGCGTTGGCGAAGGAGGCCTGGAATTTCTCGAATCCGCCCAGGTCGCCATCGATGGCGTGGGCGAGAGCGCCGGTCGGGGCGCCGCCCTTGCCGGGGCCCATGACGGACCAGAACAGGGCGTGGTTGGCGTGGCCACCGGCGTTGTTTCGGACGGCGCCCTGCTTGTCAGCGGCGATGCTGGCGAGGCTGGCGATGACGTCTTCGACGGGCTTGTCGGCCCAATCGGTGCCCTCGAGGGCGGCGTTGGCCTTGGCGACGTAGGCGGCGTGGTGCTTTCCATGGTGAATTTCCATGGTTCTGGTGTCAATATGGGGGGCCAGGGCGTCGGCGGCGTAGGGCAAATCGGGGAGTTTAAAGGGCATTTTTGAGCCTATCTGACCCGTACGGGTCGGCTGATTCGTGGCGCATGGATCGCCCGAACATATTTTGGGAAATTTCGGGTGGATTGGAGCCCAGAGCCTGTATGGAACGGTATACTCTCGATCCACTTCTCGCGACTTTGAGCTCGCATCGCGTCCCGAGTCCGAGAACTGTAGGTCGCTGTTTGGCGGCCGTCAATTCGATTTGGGGCCGGTTCCGGGTCCACGCGAAAGAAAAGGCGATTGATATTGAGCATAAACGCTCATACTCGCCAGCGAAAATTCTTTCTGCATGGGAAACTCGGGAGTCAGAAATTCGTACTACATAGTCGGCGAGCCCGTTTTTTGGCTCGCCCGGGGCAAGGCCCCCAGACACCGTCAGCCGGATCATTTCCGAGCGGTGTGGCGGTAGAGGAGTCGGGATCGGGGCTCATTGCCTTGAGAGCGTCTTCTGGCGGCGAGGCCCAGCGGTGGGGCCGGCGATGGGGCCCATTGGGGCCTGATGGTCCTGTTGGGGGGGGCTTGGAAAGGATTCCGAGCCGCAATCGTTAGTGCCAGGGATGGCGACCGGACAATGAACTCTTCTGGCTCTTCGGACGTAGGTCTGAGGAGCCTGATACACGGAATTCGCCCCCGCAGGCCGCTGGGGTGAGAAGGGCATGAAGCACGATGCAGAGCGCAAGAACATCCCCGTCCCCCCTTGAGCAGGTCCGGTGGCGCAACAGCGTCGCGGTCTCTCGGTCGTCGGTGCGCGGCCCGGGCGGTTCGACGAAGAAACTCAGCCACCACGACGAGCGGCTGCTCAAGAAGGTGCTGACCAAGGAGCAGGACTTCATCGACTCGGAGGCGTTCTACGTCGAGCGAGCCGAGGACCTGATCTACGACGAGGCACCGGCCATTCAGAAACCCGACACCACGTGGTACCACCCCGTGATGGACGACATCTCCTCGACCACGCGGACGCGGACGGTCAAGAGCTCGCAGCAGGTGATCCTGACGGGTGCTGAGGAGAAGGTGCTGTTCCACCAGTTCAACTACGCCCGGTACCGGGTGTGGAAGCTGCAGATGGCGATCTGGGAGCGGGCTGACAAGTCGCCGACGCCGGCGCAGGCCGACGAGATCCTGATGTGGTACCGCAAGAGTGAGCGGATTCGTGAGCAGATCGCGGAGACCAACCTGGCGCTGGTGCTGGCGATGGCCAAGCGGACCCGCATGAGCGAGGTGGACTTTGCCGACCTGGTCAGCGAGGGCAACATGGCGTTGCTGCGGGCGGTCGATAAGTTCGACGCCGGGCGTGGGTTCAAGTTCTCGACGTATGCTTGCCGTGCGATTCTCAAGGCGTTCAGTCGCCAGGGGATGAAGCTGAGCAAGTACCGTCAGCGGTTCCCGACGGACTTTGACCCGAAGCTCGAGAAGTCGAACTATCTGGAGACGAAGCGGGCGACGTTCGAGAAGGACGCTGCCGACGAGGTCCGTGAGATCGTGATCGCCAACCGGGCGGAGCTGACGACGGTCGAGCGGACCGTGATCGAGCACCGGTTCGGGCTCGAGAGCGGGACGCACGAGAAGCCGATGACGCTCGAGCAGGTGGGGCAGATCATCGGGGTGACCAAGGAGCGGGTGCGTCAGATCCAGAACAAGGCGATGGAGAAGATCCGGGCCGAGCTGGAGAGCAAGTTCCTGGGGACCCGCGAAGAGGAGAAGGCGGCGGCGGAGGCTGCGGCGGCTCAGAACTGACCCCCGTCACGCCCCCCCAAGCCCCCCCACTTCCCTGTTCATTCGGGGGATGGGGCCAAGACGCATCTTCATGCAGCCCGTCCCACGCTGGGGCGGGCTGCTTTGTTTGGCGGGTGTCCCGGCGGGCCCGGGCGGTCCGAGCGGAGGCTGTCCGAGTCGGAACCGAATCGCGCCCGCGGCGTAGAGGAACAGATGCGGCTGCCCCGGTGTCTTGGGGCGGCACGCGGCGATTGAGCCGCGTAGAGTGAGAGCCCTCGGGATCGCCCGGGGGAACCGTTGGAGGAACCAGGATGTCCGTAACCGAAACACCACCGAGCGAAGCCGAGGCCGGGCACGTTCAGTTTGATCTGAGCGGGCAGGGCAAGCCCGACCCGCACGACACGAGGTGGGGCGACTTTCTCAAGGCGTGCATCAAGTTCGGCGGGTCGGACCTGATCATGAAGACCGGGCAGGTGCCCAAGCTGCGGCTGCGCGGCTCGCTCAAGGGTCTCGATGTCGAGCCGGTGAACGCCGAAGAGTTCTTCGCGATCGCCAAGCACATTTTGACCGAGCAGCAGCTCAAGGATCTGCACCACTTCGGGTCGGTGGACTTCGCGTACAACTACGACAAGGACAACCGGTTCCGGGTGAACCTGTTCATGGCGCGGGGGACGATCTCGGTGGCGGCCCGGCTGATCACGAGCAACATCCTGCCGTTCGAGGGGCTGTACCTGCCGGCGATCATGAGCGATGTCGCGATGCAGCCGCAGGGGCTGGTGCTGATGTGCGGGGTGACGGGGTCGGGCAAGTCGACGACGATCGCGTCGATGCTGGACTACGTGAACGCTCGGAAGAACGTGCACATCCTGACGATCGAGGACCCGATCGAGTACATCTTCGAGGACCGCAAGGCGACGATCAACCAGCGTGAGATCGGGATCGACTGCCTGGACTTCAAGACGGCGCTGCGGGCGCTGGTGCGTGAGAATCCGGACATCGTGCTGATCGGTGAGATGCGTGACCAGGAGACGTTCGAGGCGGCGTTGCACGCGGCCGAGACGGGGCACCTGGTGTTCGGGACGATCCATGCCTCGAGCACGACGCAGACGTTCAGCCGCATCTACGGGCTGTTCCCGCAGGATGAGGTGGAGCAGGTCCGGCGGATCCTGGCCTACCAGATGCGGTCGTTCGTGTACCAGAAGCTGCTGCCGACGCTGCACAAGGACATCGCGCGGATCCCGGCGTTGGAGATCCTGATCAACAACAGCGTGGTCCGCAAGTACATCCTCGAGGCCCGTGAGGGCGAGCTCCGCGAGGTGCTCAACTCGGTGGAGGGCCACCAGGTCGGGATGATCGATTTCAACGACTCGCTGGTGAGACTGGTGGAAGAGGAATACATCCACATGCGGACGGCGATGGAAGCGTCGCCGAACGTGGATGAGCTGAGCATGAAGCTCAAGAAGCTGGCCTGAGGCCGCACACGCCGGGCCCGCCCGGGCGTGACGGGCGGGCGTGGCGGGCGGGCGTGGCGGGCGGTGGTGGACGCGGGTATGGTGCCCCAGCACGGTCGGCGTGACCCGCCCGACGCCGGCAAGAATGACCTTCGCGGGAGAGGAACCGAGGCTTGAGCCCGATGATCGAACTGCTATACGGGCCCGCCACCGCGGGCATGACCGCTCCCCCGCCCCCGCTGGCGGTGGGCTACCTGCTTGTGTCGCCTTGGCAGCCGATTGTGCTGCTGCTGCCGGTGCTGGGCTGGGCCTGGCTGGTGTCGACGGTGTTCGACAAGCAGGCGGCCCGGTTTTATCTGGGGCGAGAGAACTGGAACCTGATCCATCTGATCATCGCGTTGATCGCGGTGATCGGGTCGGTCTCGCTGCCGATCCCGGGGATCGCGGGGTTCGTCGCGGGGTTCTTCCTGCTGGTGATCCTGCTGGCCGCGGACGTGCTGGCGTTCGTGGTGATCACGAACAAGGACGAGCGGGTGCCCGAGCACCAGCGTCTGACGCTGGACTTCTCCAAGTGGGCTGAGGCCCGGGCGTCGAAGAAGGACGCCAAGCAGCAGGGCACGAGCACGCTGCAGCTGAACGGCCCCACGGGCCCGGTGTCGGTGCCCAAGAAGGAGGACCCGGCGTTTAACGTGCGGGTCGGGGCTGAGCAGCTGGTGATCGCGGGGCTGACGGTGCGGGCGAGCCAGGTGGACCTTGGGCCGACGAGCTCGTCCTCGTACGCGGTGAGCTTCCTGGTGGACGGGGTTCGGCAGGCGGGGGAGAAGCTGCCGGCGGCTGAGGCGGTGCAGATGATCGACTTCTGGAAGGGCGCGGCGGGGCTGGATGTCTCGGACCGTCGTCGCAAGCTTTCGGGGACGCTGTCGGCCCGGACGGAGGCGGAGACCACGAAGATCAAGCTGACGACCAGCGGTTCGCAGGCGGGGATGAAGCTGTCGATAATCTTCAACCCGTCGCAGGCGGTGACCCGGTCCTTCGATGACCTGGGGCTGGGCGACGCGCAGGCGAAGGTCGTGCGCAGCTGGGTCGGCGAGGAGCCGGGCGGTGTGGTGGTGCTGGCGGCGCCGTCGGACAGCGGGCGGACGACAACGCTGTACACGCTGATGAAGCAGCACGACGCGTACACGTCCAACGTGCAGTCGCTGGAGCTGGAGACCGAGGACGCGCTCGAGGGCATCAAGCAGCTGGTCTTTGAGGGGGGCGACGACGCGCCCGAGTTCGCGGTTCAGCTGCGTTCGATGCTGCGGCGTGACCCGGACGTGGTCGGCGTTGCGGAGCTTCCCGACCCGGACACGGCCAAGGAGATCGCGCGGGCGGACCTGGAGCGGTCGCGGGTGTACCTGTCGATGCGGGCGGACAGCGGGCTTGCGGCGCTGCAGGTGTACGCCAAGGCGGTGGGCGACCCGAAGCTGGCGGCCAAGGGGCTGCGCGGGGCGATCGCTCAGCGGCTGATGCGCAGGCTGTGCGAGAACTGCCGGGTGCCGTACAGCCCGCCGGCGGACATTCTCAAGAAGGTGGGGCTGCCGGCGGACAAGGTCAAGCAGCTCTACAAGAAGGGCGGGCAGGTGATGATGCGCAACAAGCCCGAGATCTGCCCGGTGTGCAACGGCGCGGGTTTCTCGGGGCAGGTTGGCGTGTTCGAGGTGCTGCCGATGGGCGAGGCCGAGAAGGCGCTGATGGCCAAGGGCGACTGGTCGGGGCTCAAGCAGGAGCTCCGTAAGCGGCAGCTGCCGATGCTTCAGCAGGCGGCGCTTCGCAAGGCCGTCGAGGGGGCGACGAGCCTCGAGGAAATCAACCGTGTGATGTCGAGCTCGGCGCCGAAGAAGAAGTCGAGCGGCGGATCATCAACGAAGAAGACCGCGGCCACGGGCTGATCGGGAGGACGCACTCATGATTCTCAGTCTTATCGTCATCGGCGTGGTCCTGGGCCTGACTTATCTCTGGCTGATCCGCGGGTTCTTCAACGCCTTCTTGCACATGGTGTGCGTGCTGGTCGCTGGGGCGATCGCGTTCGCCGCGTGGGAGCCCGTGTCGTACGCGTTGCTGGGCGTGCTGCCCAAGAGCGGGACCGTCGGCTTCTTGCAGGGCGGGGCCTGGGGCATCGGGCTGATCGTGCCCTTCGCGGTCAGCCTCGTGGTGCTGCGGCTGGTGGTTGATTCGCTCATCAAGGCCAACCTGACCCTCTCGAGCGCGGCGGACTACGTCGGCGGCGGGGTCTGCGGGTTCATCGCCTCCACCATCGCGGTGGGCATGCTGGTGATCGGGATGGGCGGGCTGCCGCTGAGCTCGAACTTCGGCGGGTACCAGCCGGTGTGGTTCAACGCCGACCGGAGCCGTGGTGTGGGGAGCATCAAGCTGACCGACTCGCTGCTGTTCCCGGCGGACAAGCTGACGGCGAACCTCTACAGCACGCTGAGCCTCAACGCGTTTGGCTCAAGCCAGCCGCTGGCCAAGTGGTACCCGGAGTTGCACGCGGTGGGGTTTGCCAGCCGCATGTCAACCGAGGACGGCAAGGGCCGCAGCACGCTGCAGCCCACGGACTTCCGGCTCCAGTCGATGTACACGGTGGGCAACGAGAAGACGGGCACGCCGGCGGGCGGGCTCTTGGTGGACATGCGTGACCCCGAGGTCCCCCAGCCGTACGCGGACGTGAACGGCGAATCGGTAGACGCGGGGTGGCTCGCGGGGTACGTGATCCGGTTTGAGCCGGGCGCCAAGGAGAACGGGGCCCGCGGGGCGGGCCCGGTCTCGATCGGCAACGGGCAGATTCGGTTGGTCGTGCGGCACGACGACGGCACGACGAGCAACGCGTTCCCGATCGCCGCGGTCAGCCAGGCGTCGGCGGGCGAGAACGTGTACGGGCGGTGGCGGTACAACTCGGACGGCATCCACATCGCATCGGTCGGCGGGGCCTCGACGGCGACCATGGCGTTCGAGTTCATGCTCCGCCCGGGTGACGAGCCCATCGGGCTGTTCGTCAAGAACGTGCGGGTGAACCTCGAGATCAATGAGCCGGACAAGGTCGCATACGCCGACGTGGCGGGCCGCGACGCGGTCGTAACGGACGGGGATATCCTCACCGGCGGCAAGGTGCGCACCTCGACGCTGGACCTCTCCGAGGCCGCGACCGCGGGGCCCGAGGACGGCGTGGCGGTCTCCGGGTCGCTGGGCACCAACATCCGGCTGCAGACCATCCGGGCGCACTTCCAGGTCTCTGACGAGGGCAACCTCATCATCTCGGGCGAGGGTCAGCTGGACAAGTCTGACGTGAACCCTCAGAACGTGAGCGGTCTTCCGGGCAACCTTGTTGTCAAGAGCTTCGGCGCCGCGAGGGACCAGCAGATCATCAAGGTTGACGTCGGGCAGTCCTCACCGTCGAGCCTGCTGGGGGCCGTCGCGCGACGCCAGCAGGGGGACGTGCCGATCCGCCTGATCGACGACAACGGCACCGAGTATGACGCGGTCGGGTACCTGTACCGCGACGACCAGATCTGGTACGGCCGCTACACCCCCGCCAGCCCGCTCAACGGGCTCAACGACATCGATACCCCCTCGCTGACCAACTCGCGGGATGACCAGAGCCTCGAGCTCATCTTCGTCGTGTCCCAGTCCATCCAGATCGAGCACTTCGCGATCGGCGACAAGGTGATCGTCACCTACTCGCCGGCGATCGAGATCTCGGGGCGCTGAGCCCGCGGGCACCGGCGAGAGCAGCCGTCCAACAGGTCCATCCTTCGGGCCGTCCCGTCCATCAAAAACGAAAGAGCCGACCCCCTCGGGTCGGCTCTTTTTCTGCGCTGGTTCAGGGCCCGAAGGCTCAGGCCTCGGCGGGCTGCTCGGGGCGGGGCTTGCGAGACTGCTTCTTCTCGATGAGCTCGCCCTCGTTGTCGAACTCCATCTCCTCTTCTCGCTCGCCCTCGAGCTCGCGGTCGGCGACGACGTAGAGCTTGATGTGGCCCTCGAGGTCGGACTCGAACTTGATGCTCACGTCGTAGGTGTCGAGGCGCTTGACGGTGTGGGGCAGGCGGACCTCGCGGGGCTTGACGGGGAAGCCCAGCTCGGAGAGGGCCGCGGCGATGTCCTGCTGGGTGACCGAGCCGTACAGCTGGCCGGTGTTGTTGCAGGCGCGGGTCATGGTGACGTCGAGCCCGTCGATTTTGCCGATCGCCGCGGTCCGCTGCTTGCGGAGCTCGGTCTGCTCCTTCTCAGCCAGGGCCCGCTTGGACGAGAGGCTCGCGATGAGCTCGGCGTTGGGCTCGGTGGCGAGGTCACGCGGGAGGAGGAAGTTGCGGGCGTACCCGATCTTAACGCTGACGACATCGCCGACGATGCCGAGGTTGTCCACGTTTTCGGTGAGGAGGAGCTTGATGTTCTTGGCCATGGTTGGCCCTTTCGCTGTCCTGCGGATGGTTCGCCCGTGAATGGGGAAACCACGCCGGAGTTGAGGAGCTGGGCCGGGCGATGTCTCTCGCCCGATCAACCGAGCCCCAACGGGTGGGAGGTCGTCCCGGGGAGCTCTGCAAGAAAACCACCTGGGCCACAAGTCTAGGCCCCCACCCCCCACCGCACCTGAGGACGGCGAGCCAGCCAGGCCCAGCCCGGAGGAGCGTTAGCGGCGGGTCTCTCTTGGGGAGGGCTGGTTGCCGATCGGGCCCACAGAGAACTCAGAACCCCTCGCTTGCGCTCGGGGCGCGTCCTTCTAAAGTACTGGGGTTGGACCCCGTCGTTGCCGGTCCGGGCTCTTAGAAAACCACAAGGCATCGCGTGCTTGCGCACGCGGCTTGGATCCGGACTGCGTTGCCATGAGGGCGAGCGAGCGTGGACCTTCGCCCTGATGCCTGATGCCTGACTTCAGTCGTCGTCCTGGTTGGAGACGAGCTTGTCGGACTGCTCGACGAACTTGTCGCCTTCCCAGGCGGTGTCCTTGGTGACCATGCCGGACCTGGCGGCGCGGTCGGCGGCCTTGGCCTCGCGCTGCCGCTCGACGAGCGCGGCGTGGGTGGTGAAGTAGGGCAGGGCGGCGCCTCTGAAGTCCTCGATGGACTCGAAGCCGTGCTTGTCCATGAAGTCGGAGAGCTGCTGGCACATGTCCTTGACCATCTTGTAGCCGTGGATCATGACGCCGGTGCAGACCTGGACGGTGCTGGCGCCCATGAGGATGAACTGGGCGGCGTCCTCGCCGGTCTCGACACCGCCGATGCCCGAGAGCGAGCGGTCCTTGAACTCGCCTTCGATGGCGAGCTTGCCGTCGGTGGGGATGGGCTTGCCCGAGTTGCCGCCGTACATCATGGTGGCGAGCTCCATGACCATGCGTAGTGCGATGGGGCGGACCGCTTTGCACGAGTACCCGCCGGGCACGGAGTAGCCCTCGACACAGGGCTCGGGCCTGAGGGTGTCCAGGTTGATCGCGGTGACCGAGAGGATCGTGTTGATCGCGGCGAGGCCCTCGCAGCCGGCTCGCAGGGCGGCTCGGCCGGGCTCTTCGATGTGCGTGATGTTGGGTGTCATCTTGGCCCAGACGGGCTTGGTGGCGACGGCGTTAACCCAGCCACAGACCTCTTCGAGGACCTCGGGGTCTTGGCCCATCGCGGCGCCCATCTTCCGCTCGGGCAGGCCGTGCGGGCATGAGAAGTTGAGCTCGAAGGCGTCTACGCCGCAGGCCTCGCATCGCTGGACGAGTTCTTGCCACGCGTCCTTGTTGCACTCCTCCATGATCGAGGCGATGAGGATGCGGTCCGGGTACTTGTCCTTGATCTTCTTGAACTCGTCCTCCCAGGTCTCAAAGGGGCGATCGGAGATGAGCTCGATGTTCTGCCAGCCGATGACCTCGCGGGTGCCCTGGGCGCGGAGGCGTGCGTAGCGGGGCGCGACGTTGGAAACCTTTGAGGCGTCGAGGCTGACGGTCTTGCAGATGACGCCGCCCCAGCCCTCGTCGAAGGCCTTGCCGATGACGTTGGCGTTGGTGCCCGGGGGCCCCGAGCCGATGACGAACGGGTTGGGCAGCTTCATTCCATCGACAACAACGCTCAGATCAGCCATCGTGTTCCTTCCAGCGGGGGCAATCTGGAAGTGTACACGATCAAGCGTGGTGGGTCCCGGTGGCCCGTATCGATCTAAAAACGGCTCTGACAAGCCCTCGGCGCGAGCCGAGGGCTTGTTGATACTCCAACCCTTGCCTTACACTGCGATCCATGCCGCTGCTCGCCTACTTCCTAACCTGGACGACCTACGGCACTTGGCTGCACGGGGACGAGCGCGGTGCCGCGGCTGATATCCACGGCAAATCCGTTCGCGTCGATGCGGACGATGAGCGGCACGGGTGGTCTTCGAGCCTGATGGCAGAAGACCCGTTCACGCTCGATGAAGAGGCCCGAGCCGTCGTTCCCGAAGCAATCCGGCGTCACGCTGAGCATCGCGGCTGGCACCTGGGCGCGATCAATGTCAGGAGCAACCATGTGCACCTCGTTATCCGTGCACCGGGGTACTCGCCAGAGATTGTCGTAAGCCAACTCAAATCTTGGGCTACACGAGAATTACGGAGTCGCGGAAGCATCGAGAATCGCACACATGTGTGGACGAAGAAGGCGAGCACTCGTTGGATTAACGACGAGAAGTCACACGCTGCGGCAGTCGATTACGTCTTGAACCACCAATAAAAACCATTCTCATCTGACAAGCCCTCGGCGCGAGCCGAGGGTGCCGGGGGCCGTTTCGTTCTCACGCACCCTCGGCTTGCGCCGAGGGCTTGTCAGGATCTTATTCGCCCTTGCCCGCGGCCTTGTCAAGGTCCGCCTTGGCGTCTCGCACGTCTTCCTGACCGGCCTTGTCTACCAGGCTCAGCGCGATGCCGACCACGCCCGAGATGATGAACGCTGGGAGCAGCACGTCGAGCGCCGCGAGGTAGGCTGCGCCATCGGTCCAGCCGATCGCATCGAACACAGGCCCGGCAGCAAACTTCAGCAGCGGCACCATCAGGAACCCCGAAATCATCGCGCCCTTGGCGCCCAGTGCGGTGAACTTCGACCAGAACAAGCTCAGGATGATCATGGGGCAGAACGTCGCGGCGATGCCCGACCACCCGAAGATCACAACCCAGAACAACGCCTGCTCCTTGTTGTACCCGAGCAGCCCCATCCCGACGCCGAACGCGATCAGCGCCAGCACCAGCGTTACCCGATGGCTCAGCTTGATCAACTGCTCGTCGCTCATGTCGGGGTGCTTGGTCTTCTGCCAGTAGTCTCGCACGCCGGCGCTGGAGGCCACGACCAGCAGCGAATCGACGGTGGACATGATGGCCGAGAGCACCATCGCCACGAAGACACCGGCAAAGAACGCGGGCAGCAGCGTGCTGGACATGTGCGGTAGGATCTTCTCCGCGTCGCCGCCGAGATCGTCCATCGTGAACATCGCGCGCCCGATGATGCCGACGAGCACCGCGCCGCCGTCGGCCAGGAGTGTCCAGAGGATCGCGACCGAGGCGCCCTTGTTGATTTCCTTCTCGCTCCTCAGCGAGATGAACCGCACGAAGACCTGGGGCGAGCCGAAGAACCCGATGCCGATCGCGGCCAGCCCGAACACCGTGGCCAGCGTCATCGCGTTCCACCCGCCCGTGCCGGGCGCGTCACCCGGGCCGTGCAGGCTGAGCAGGTCCGGGTCGATGGCACGCAGGCTGTCCATGATGTTGGTCACGCCGCCGATCTCCATCAGCGCGACCAGCGGCAACGCGACGAGCCCGATGAGCATCAGCGAGCCCTGGAAGACGTCCGACCAGACCACGGCGATGAACCCGCCCTTGGTGATGTACATCAGCACGACGAGGAAGCCGGCGGTCGCGCCCAGGAAGTGGTCCCAGCCAAAGAAGTTGTAGAACGCCTGGCCGGTCGCGAAGACCTGGGCTCCGGCGTAGATGGGCACGAAGACCAAGAGGGTGAACGCTGCGATCATGCGGAGCGAGTGGCCCTTGTCGCGGAACCGAGACTCGAGATAGTCGGGCACGGTGACCGAGTCGTACTGATCTGTTAATCGCTTGAACCGGCGGGCCATGAAGAGCCAGGCGCCGCCGACGCCGATGATCTCGCCGAGCACGACCCAGAAGGCCTGGGCCCCGATGGCGAAGCCCATGCCGGTGAGCCCGAGCAGCAGCCAGGACGACTCGCCGGTGGCGCGCGCGCTGAAGGCGACGTTGATGAAGCCGAGGTTCTTGCCGCCGGCGAAGTAGTCGCGGATGTTCCTGGTGCGCCGAGAGGCCAGGACCCCGATGCCGAGCAGGACGGCGGCGTAGAGGACGATGGCGACGAGTTTCCACATGAGCTGGGGATCGATGGCGGGCCTCCTTCGGCGAGAGAAGCGCCCAGCATACCCCAAGGACGATTCGTCTGTTTTCCTAGCGTTTGCCGGAGTCGTTGACGCTCATGAGCACCGGGCGAGCCGTGAGCGAGGCCGGGTCGAGCGAGGCCGAGTGGGTGATCTCGATCCGGCGTTCGTCACCGGGGAGCAGTGTGATCAGGTTCTCCGAGCAGACCGCGCCGGGGTCGAGGCGGTCGGGCTGGAGGAGCAGATCCCGGACGAGGGTGCGGGCGCGGACCACGAGCGTGAGCACGCCGGGGGCGGTTTGTTCGATCTCGACGTCGAACTCGGGCTCGGGGTAGGGGGTGTCCTTGTCCACGCCGTCGAACCAGAGGGCGGGGGTGTTGGGGGTGTTGGGGGTGTTGGGGGTTGGATCCGACGCGGTCCGGGCCCACCAGTATCGTGCGCACGATCGGGCGTTGTGTTCCACGTGGAACACGGTCGCGAGGTCCGCGATGCGCACCACGCCACGGGGTGGAACGACAAATCCCACGTCGGCCGACGGCGCGGCCCGGTCGCTCAGCAGCGCGGTGCCGACCTGCGCGGTCTCTCGCCAGTGCTCGTCGGTCTCGTTGACGGCGTACACCCCGAGCGGGCTGCCTTGGTCCGGGCCATCGGGCTGGATCGTGAGCAAGCGGGGTGTGTTGCTGCGGCGCGTCGCGTACCAGAGCGGCTTCTTGCGCCCGTCGTGGTCGAGGCACGACCAGGTGTGCCCGACCCAGGTGTCGTTGAACTGCCAGAAGAGGACGCCCGAGCACCGGTTGTTGTGCGCGCGGAGCCACTCGATCGCGGTGGTGACGCTGCGGGCCTGGAGCACCTGGCACTGGTAGTGCCAGGTGTCGAAGTCGGTGGTTGGGGTGAACCACTGGGCGAGCGGCTTGTCGAGGCGGCCCTCGTTGCCGTCCACCGCGCGTTGACGATGGATCATCGAATCCGAGCCGACCCGCAGCTCGGGGGCGGGCGTGACGCGGGCGAGCGAGGCGTGGTTCGCCGGGGCCTGGTGCCCGAACTCGGCGAGGAACCTTGGGATGTGGTTGCGGTAGTCTGGCCCCCACCCCTCCCAGGTGTGGCGGTTGCCGTGGTCGGGGTCGGCGGCGTCCGTGTCCATATCACCCGACCAGGGCGAGCTGGGCCAGTACGGGCGTGAGGGGTCGAGATCGGCGCACACGCGGGGGAGCAGGTCGTTGTAGTAGCCGTTGCCCCAGGGGCGCTCTGCTTCGCCGTCGCGTGCGAGCTCCTTGACCCTCTCTTTCCATCCCCACGTTTGATAGCCCCAGATGTTCTCGTTGGAGCCGCACCAGAGCACGAGGCTGGGGTGGTGCGAGAGGCGGGCGAGGTTGTCGCGGGCCTCTTGCTCGACGCTGGACCAGATGGGTTCGTCTTCCGGGTAGAGCGCACAGGCGAAGAGGAAATCCTGCCAGACGAGGACGCCAAGCTCATCGCAGGCGTTGTAAAAGGCCTCGTCCTCGTAGATCCCGCCGCCCCAGACGCGGAGCATGTTCATGCCGCAGTCGGCTGCGGCTTGCACGCGGGTGCGGTAGCGATCGGGCGTGAGGCGCGAGGGGAAGAGGTCGTCGGGGATCCAGTTGGCGCCGGTGCAGAAGACTCGTTCGCCGTTGATGAGGAGGTCGAACTTGGAGCCGATTTCATCGGGTGAGGTGTCGAGCTCGACGGTTCGCAGGCCGAGGCGGCGGGTCGCGGTCTCGATCGTGCGACCCTCGTCGTCTTGGAGTGTGACCCGGAGGGTGTAGAGCGGCTGGTCGCCGTGCGCGCGGGGCCACCAGCGGCGGGGATTCGGCACGCGCAGCTCGGCGGAGATCGAGTCCGCATCGGCGGAGGCGGCCGCATCGGCGGAGGCGGTTGACTCGGCGACGGGCTCGCCGTCTGGGTCGAGCAGCCCGAAAGCGGCGGCGCCCTGCCAGTCGGCGAGGCGCTCGAGCTCGACGTGCGCCCGGACCACGGCGAGCTGTTCGTCGGCGCGGGCGATCAGCGGTCGGACGCTGGCGATTCGTGCGCCGCTCCAGGCGTGGACGCGGGCGGGGCGCCAGACGCCGCTGGTGGGGCAGACCGGGCCCCAGTCCCAGCCGAAGTTGCAGGCCTCTTTGCGGATGAAGTTCCATGGCTGCTGCTCGGGGTAGACGTGCGGCAGCGTGCCCAGACGCTCTTGCATCTCGCGGGCGGCGCGGTTCGGGGAATCGAACCGGACCGTTAGTGTGTTCTCGCCCGCTTTGAGCGCGGGCTTCGCGTCGAAGCGGGCTGCGGTGTGCATGTTGGAGGAGCGGCCGACCTCTTCGCCGTTGACGGAGACGGTCGCGATGGTGTCGAGCCCGTCGAAGACGAGGTCCACGCGGTCGTGGGCGAGCAGGTCGGGCGTGATGTCGAGCGTGGTCTGGTATTCCCAGCCGGTCTCGCCGACAAAGAACTGGTCGGCCTCGTGGCGGTCGTGGTTTGGGTCTGCGAGCAGCCCGGCGGCGATGAGGTCGGTGTGGACGCAGCCGGGCACGGAGGCGGGGATCGGGCCGGCTCGCATGATCGGGGCGGGCACGTGCGTGAGGTTGTCGATCGGGCGCAGGGTCCATCCTGAGCCATGGATCGCCGAGCCATTGAGCGGAATGGTGACGGGGTCGGTCATGTGGCTAGCGGTCGGCGGGGTTGCCGAAGAGGTCCGCGGGTCGGCCGCCGACGTCGGGCGTGGCGACGAACAGGCCGCCGGCGTGGGGCTGCTCGAGGCTTTGTTGGCCGGTGAGCCCGCCGCGTGCGGTGGTGATGTAGAGGTCCTTGTGGTCGGGCCCGCCGAAGGCGCAGGAGGTGACCTGGCTGGCGGGGAGGCCGATCTCGCCGAGCTGCTCGCCGGTGTTGCCGTCGAGGTGCACGAGCTTTGAGCCGCCCCAGAGCGCGACCCAGAGGTTGTCGTCGGCGTCGATGGTCATGCCGTCTGGCGAGCCGTCGAACTTGCCGAACTCGTGCAGCGTGCGGCGGTTGATCGCGGGCGCGTGCGGGGCGGGGGCGTCGCCGTCGAAATCGAACACGTCCACGCGGCCGGTGAGCGTGTCGATGTAGTACATCTTCTTCGCGTCGCTGGACCAGGCGAGCCCGTTGGAGAGCGAGATTTTTTCGACCTGTGTGGTGATGGTGTGGTCGTGGTCTAGGCGGTAGAGCGCGGCGAGGTCTGGCGCGATGTTCATATCCATGGTGCCGGCCCAGACTCGGCCGGTGGGGTCGGCCTTGGCGTCGTTGAAGCGGTTGTTTAGCGCGGGGTTGTCGAGCTGGGCGATCGGTTCGACACGTCCCTCGGGCCATTCGAAGAGCGCGAAGCCGTCCTTTAGAACGAGCAGCCAGTGGCCGTCGGTGCACGGGACCGCCGCGCCGAGCAGGCCGCCGAAGTGCTGCGCCGCGGGCTTGAACTCGTGAACGCCCGTGACGGGATCGAACCGGTGCAGCTCGCCGGCGTTGATGTTGACGAACCAGAGCGCGTTCTCGTGCCAGGTCGGGCCCTCGCCCAGATCACACTGGCAATCGAGCGCGAGCTTGGCTTGGGTCCTGCTCATGGCTGCCCGTTCTCTGCTGGAGCGAGGTCCATCACGCACCGGAAGCCGACGTGCGAGAGCCCGGTGTCCATCGCGGACCCCTGGCGGGCGGCGGGTCGGTATCGGTTGCAGTAGCTGACGTGGCAGAGGAAGGAGCCGCCCCGCATGGCGCGCAGGGGCTCGCGCTCGCGGCCGGGTTCCCAGGACCGCTCCGGGCCTTGCGGGTTGTCGATCGGGCCGTCGACGGCCCGGGCGCGGGCGGCGTATTCGTTGACGGCGAACCAGTCGGAGCACCACTCCCAGACGTTGCCGGCCATGTCGTGCAGGCCGTACGGGTTTGGCGCGAAGGAGGCGACGGGGGCGGACCCGGCGTAGCCGTCCGTTGCGGTGTTGGTGTTGGGGAACTCACCTTGGAAGATGTTGGCTGGGGGTTCGGGCAGATCCTCGGGGTCGGTGTCGCCCCAGGTGTAGAAGTGGTTCTCTTGTCCGCTGCGGGCCGCGAACTCCCACTCGGCCTCGGTGGGCAGCCGCTTGCCGGCCCACTTGGCAAACGCGGCGGCGTCCTCCCACGCGACATGGACCACGGGGTGATCGGCGCGGTCGTCGATGTTGGAATCGGGGCCCTCGGGGTGGGCCCAGTCGGCGCCGACGACCCACGACCACCAGTAGCCCGGGTTGTTGAGCGGGACGGGCTCGGCGGGCGGCGTGAAGACGAGCGAGCCGGGCTGGAGCACCTCGTCGGACGGCTTGGGCGTGCCCGGCGGGACTTGCTTCTTGAGCTCTTCCCAGTCGAGCGGGCGTTGGGCGATGGTGACGTAGCCGGTGGCTTTGATGAAGGCTGTGAACTGCGCGTTGGTGACCTCGGTGGTGTCCATGTAGAACGGGCGGACGGTGACGCGGTGCGGCGGTCGCTCCTCGGGCCATGCGTTTGGGTGGTCCGAGCCCATGGTGAACTCGCCGCCTGGGATGAGGACCATGCCGTCGGGCAGGGAGGGGGCGGCGGGCTCGGGGTTCGCCGGCTGGGCGAGAGGGCTCGGGCCAAGCAGGGCGACGAACGACAGGATGAGGAGGACGCGGGCCGACATGGGTGCAGCGTAGCGGGCGGCGGGGCATGCTGTGAACGAGGGCGTCGGCTGTGGCGTGCGTGGAGTGGGGGGGAGTGGCGTGGGGCGGCGTGGGGTGGGGGGGGTGTTTTCGGACTTGCCCAGGCCCGCGCACGCTGTTTGACCGGGTGAATCGGCTCGGCTCGCGGCGGAATCGCTGTCGGCGGCGCCCCGGGTTCTTGGGCCGGGTGAGATGGCCGATGCCGGTGGCATGAATGCCACAACTACCGACGCGATCGGGCCGCTCAGCGGCGAACACCTCTCCGTGCTCATGCAGTCTCGTGAGCGGACCAGACCGGTCCGCAAGGCCTCGGTCTACGCGGCGCTGAGCGGACGGCTGATGATCCTCTCGGGGGTGCTGCTCGCGCCCGTCGCGTTCAGCGGGAGCGACACGCCCGGGCTGGTGCTCGCGGCGGTGCTCGTGGCGTTGGGGTTCCGGGAGATGAAGCTGGCCCGCCCGCTGCGCCGGCTCAACGGGTCGGCGGCCAAGTCGCTCGCGGTGAACCAGGCGATTCTGGGGCTCGCGGTGATCGGGTACGCGGTCTGGTATCTGGTGAACCCGGGGTACTCGGCGATGCTGAGCCAGGCCCAGGCCGCCGCGGCTCAGAGTTCGCCCGAGTTCCTCAGGCCCTACGAGAGCTACCTCGGGTACGCGGCGATGATCGCGGGTGCGGTGGTGGTCCAGGGGCTGACGATGCTGTTCTATCTGTCGAAGAAGAAGCCCATGGCGTCGTTTGCCAGCGAGTGCCCGCCGTGGGTTGTGGACCTGTACCGCACGGGCGTGATGGGCTGATTCGGGCCTTGTCCGCAGCCCAAGCCTCGGGCTGTGGTACAGTCTGCGGATGATGCGACGACACCGAAACACCGTAGGGGTTGCCCTGGCGCTGGTCGCCGGGGCGTTTTCCTTGGCGCATGGACAGGCGGCTGCGGTCGAAGATTTCGACGCGGCGTGGGAGGCGATCCGCGACACCCACTTCGATCCCAACCTCAACGGCGTGGACTGGGACGCGGTCCGAGACGAGCTGCGGCCCGCGGCGGCCGAGGCGAGCCGGAGCGAGGGACGCGGGATCATCCTCGAGATGCTCGGGCGGCTCGGGCAGTCTCACTTCACGCTGCTGCCCAAGGGGGGCGGCGGGGTGACGCCGTTCGGCGACGGTGCGCACGCGGCGCCGATGATCCTCGAAACCCCCGAGCCGACGGCGCCGCAGAGCGAGCTGAAGAACGCGGAGGACGAGCACGAGTGGGGCGACGCGAGCCCCGGGTTCGAGGTGCGACTCATCGGCGACGACGTGGTGGTGGTGCGGGTCCGCCCGGGGTCGGCGGCCGAGCGGGTCGGCGTTCGGCCGGGCTGGTCGCTGCTCGCGATCGGCACCACCGAGGTTGGGCCGGTGATCGTGGACCAGGTCGAGTCGATGGGGCGGCGGACCGGGACGATGTACGTCTGGCAGATTGTGACGGCGATGCTGACCGGGGCCGAGGGCTCGCACACGCGGCTCGTCTTCCTCGACGGCGAGGGCGAGGAACAACCGCTGACGGTGGAGCGTGAGGCGCCCGTCGAGCCGGCGGTGGCGTTCGCGGGGCTGCCGGCGATGTCGCCGGGCTTTGAGCACCGGTGGATCGAGGCGTCGGATCTGGGGCTCGTGGGCGAGGCGCGGATCGGGTACCTCGAGTTTGACGTGTGGCTGCAGACGATCCCGCGGCAGTTCGACGCGGCGATGCTCGAGTTTGCCGACGCGGACGGGGTCGTGATCGACCTGCGCGGGAACGTCGGCGGGATCGGGGCGCTGGCGATGATGGTCGGGCGATACCTCGTGGACGAGCCGGCGAGCCTGGGGACGATGCGCATGCGCAACCAGACGCTGCACTTCAACCTGCAGCCGGTGATGGTCTCGATGGAGGGCGAGGACCTGGACCCGTACGCCGGGCCCGTCGCGATCCTGATCGACAGCGGCTCGGCGAGCACCAGCGAGATCTTCGCGGCGGGCATTCAGGAGCTCGGGCGAGCCCGGCTCTTCGGCGAGCGGACCCCGGGGCTGGCGCTGCCGGCGATGCTGACCGAGCTGCCCGGCGGGGACGTGCTGATGCACGCGATGGCGGGCTTTGAGACCCCCGGCGGGGTCTCGATGGAGGAAGCGGGCGTGACGCCCGACGTGCTGGCCCCGTGGGACCGCGAATCGCTGCTTGCCGGGCATGACGACGCGCTGGACGCGGCGGCGCAGTGGATCATCAACGGCAAAGAGTAACGACTGAACCAAGCCACTCGAGGCGGGGCGCGATAGGCTGCCCCAATAGATTCAACCAACACCCAACGAACGCGAGCCGGCACGCCGCCGGACCCCAAGGAGAACCCCATGACCCGGACCCACAAGCTCTGCTCGACCGTGCTCGGACTCGGCCTTCTCTGCGGCGCCGCGCCGATGACGCTGGCTCAGCCCGCGGGCGAGCCGCCCGTCAAGGCTGCCAACCCCGAGGCCCCCACCGCCGAGAACCGGGCGCAGGCGCTGGCGGTGGTGGACCGGTTCGTCGAGGCGATCGGCGGGGCGGCTCGGCTCGAGGAGAAGCGGTCGAGCCGGATGAAGGGCAGCATCTCGCTGATGGGGCAGACGGGCACGCTGACGGTGATCACGATCCCGGGCGAGATGTTTGTGCAGAAGATGAGCCTACCGGGGCTGGGGCTCGAGAACCTGAGCGGGTCCGACGGCACGCGGGGATGGACGTTCGACTCGATGAGCGGGGCGACGCTCATGCCCGACGCGATGCACGAGCAGCTGCGCCGCGAGGCCGACCCGTCGTCGATCCTTCGGTACGACGAGGTCTACCCGGTGATCGAGTACCTGGGCGATGGCGAGTTTGAGGGGGCCGCGGTCGAGTCGATCCGCGTGGTGGACGAGGCCGGGCTCGAGTCGGTGCAGCACTACGCCAAGGGGTCGGCGTTGCTGATCGGGGGCGAGAGCGACCAGGACAGCCCGCAGGGGCAGATCCGGGTCAAGAGCCTCGCGAGCGAGTACAAGGACTTCGGAGGGCTCCGGGTCGCGACGGTGAGCACGATGGAGATGGGCCCGATGACGATGGTGATGAAGATCGAATCGATCGAGACCGAGGGGGTGTCGGCGACGGAGATCGAGATTCCCAAGGCGGTGGTGAAGCTGCTGGAGAAGGCGGCCGCGAAGGCCGCTGAGGAAACCGAGAAGCCCGAGAACGACGGCGAGGGCTGAGCCCCTTTTCCGCTGATCGTATTCGGGCTGGGCTCAGACGGCCTGGGCGCCCATCTCCTCGATCGCGCCGGGGGGGGGGGCGCTCGCGCGCCCCCCGCGGCGGGTGACGGCGATCGAGCCGGCGGCGGCGGCGAACCGGGCCGCGTCGGGGAGGCGTTCCATCGCGGGGGCCTTGCTGTCGGGCTCGCCGCTCTCGCGGGCCCATTCGGCGGCGATCGCCCCGATGCCGATGTCGCCCGCGCCGGAGGTATCGATCGCGGCGACCCCCCAGACGGGGATGTGGTGGCGTTCGCCGTTGAGCAGCAGGACCGAGCCGGCGGCGCCGAGCGTCATCAGGACGGCGGGCGGGCCGAGCTTGGCGAGCCGGGCCTCGAGCTCCTCGTCGCTGGTGCCGGTGTAGTCGGCGATGATGCGGGCCTCGTGATGGTTGATCACGAGCAGGTCCACCATCGCGCCCAGCGCGGGATCGATGGGGCGGGCCGGGGCGGCGTTGAGCACGACCCGCACGCCCGAGGCCCTGGCGATCTGCGCGGCGCGGAGCACCGTGGCCTGCTGGATCTCGAAGGTGATGAGGACCACGGCGGCCTTCTCGATCTGCTCGCGGGCCTCGTCGATATCGCCCGGTTCGAGCTGGGCGTTGGCTCCGGCGACCACCACCGAGGTGCTCTGGCCACGCTCGCCCACCGTGATGTAGCAGGTGCCCGTCGGTTCGTTCCACGAGTCGGCGAGCCCCACCGTGTGGATCGGCTCGCGCCGGAGCGTGGAACGGAGCAGCACGCCCTCCTCGTCCCGGCCCACACGCCCGATGATGGAGACCTCGGCCCCGGCGCGTGCGGCGGCGACGGCCTGGGTGGCCCCCTTGCCGCCGGGCGCTCGAATGGCGCTGATGCCGTCTACGGTCTCTCCGGGCTTGGGGAGTCGCTTGACGGTGGCGGTGGTATCGATGCTCAGCGGGCCGACGACGCAGACTCGGGCCTGATTCATTGCGAACTCCGTTGGTGGATCAGAGGATCTCGACGATCTCGAAGCGCTTGACGCCGCGCGGGGCGTTGACCCGGATCACCTCGCCGATGCGGGACTTCATGAGCGCCTCGCCCATGGGGCTGTTGGTGGTGACCTCGATGATGTCGTCGGTGTCCTCGTTGGAGGACTCGCCCACGAGGCGGTAGAGCTCGGTCTCGTCGTCGTCGTCACCCTCGAGCTTCAGCTTCACGGTGGAGCCGATGAAGACGACGCCGTCGGCCTGCTTCTCGGCGCTGACGACCTGGGCCGTCGCGAGCCGCTCCACGAGCCGCTTGATCTCGGCCTCTTCGAGCCCCTGCTGCTCGCGGGCGGCGTGGTACTCGGCGTTCTCCTTCAGATCCCCCATCGCCCGGGCTTCGGCGATCCGGGTCGTGATCACCGGGCGATTGGCGATGAGATAATCAACCCGCTGCTGGATCTTGTCTTGTTCGGCCTGGGTGATGATGTCCACGCGGACCTCCGTGTGCTAAGGGGGACAGGGTCTCATCGGACCGATCCCGGGCCCGACTCAAGAGGGTATTCCTAGGCTCCCCGGGCGGGCCGGGCGAGCGTCGCGGCGAGGCCCGCGGCGGTCGCGGCCAGCGCCACCGCCCAGACCCGCATGATCAGGACCCAGTGCCCCGGGCCGATGACCGCGGACCGGCCCATCGCCGACCGATCGGTGATCAGATCGGTGACGAGCGAGAGGGGCGACATCCACGAGCCGGGGCCCGGAGCGGCGACGACGGGGTTCGGGGTCGGCCCGGGTGTCGCGGCGAGGGTGTGGTAGACGGGCGGGGCGAGCACGAGCAGGGTGAAGAGGATCATCCAGAGCACGCGGTGCCACTGGTCGCCGCCCTCGTGGTGGAGTGTTCGCAGGGCGAGGGCCAGCAGGCACGCGAAGAGCACGGCCCAGCCGGCCGTCGCGAGCAGCACCGCCAGCACCACCGGCATCGGCCAGTCGGCCAGGACATCGAGGGCCTGGGGGAGCGTCAGGGCGGCCAGCGGGGGCAGCATCACGAGCAGGTCGGCGAAGACCGCGCCCAGCTTGGAGCCCTTGGGGGGCTTCTGGCTCAGGCGAACCATCGGCCAGAGCACGAACAGCCCGAGCGTTGCGGTGGTGAGCATCGCGCGGGCCGCGGGGCGGACCACGCCGGGCGAGACGGACTGCACCGCGGCGATCGAGGCGACCATGAGCAGCGACGCGCCCATCAGATAGATCATCCAGAACAGGGCGAAGGTCCGCGGCTCGCCCTTGCGGTGGGCCCAGTCGTCCCGGCCCTTGGGCGCGTGACCGAAGACATCCAGCTCCGGCTCGGGCTGAGGCCCGGGCTCGGGCTGGGGCTCGGGCTCGGGTTGTTGGGGGGTGTCGCTCACCGGTGATGGGATGGGGGCTGGGCGGCCCAGTCAAGCGGGGCCACGGAATCAGTCGTTGACGATCAGGACCTGTGGGCCGTCGATCTCAATAAGTTTGGCGTTGCCGTCGATCCGCCCGGTCTGTTCGAGGAGGTATCGCAGCCTTGTGAGCTTCTCGCCGGTGGTTCGTTCGCCGGGCTGGAACCGCTTGGGCCCCAGGCCCCAGCGGACACGGGTGCCCTTGTCGGTGACGATCTCGATGTGCGAGCCCGAGTTGAGGTCGAGCCCGTGCACCTGGGCGATCAGGGCGGGGTCGTCGTCGAGAACGTCGAGCAGCGCCAGCCCGTCGGCGATGTCGTTGCCCGGCCAGGGCGTGCCCGCGGCGTGCCCCGGCGAGATCGCCGCGACTGAGGGCTCGGCGAGATACCGCACGCGGCTCGCGCCAGACGTGTACTCCAGCGGGAGCGGCACGCCCTCCCAGGAGATCAGACGCTCGCGGTTGCCCGTGCGGACGACCGCGGCGGGGATGCGCCACTCGCCCTCGACGAGGATCTCGCCCGAGGCCACGCGACGCACGCGGGGCAGGTCGGCGAACCAGCCCTCGGCGTGCAGGGCCCGGCTGATCTCGGCGAGCGGCTCGGCGCTGAGCGGTGAGCCGCCACGTGCGGCGAGCTCGGCGAGGCTCAGCAGCCGCGCCTTCTCACTCGCGGGCAGCCAGGTGGTGCCCGGGCTCGATTCGATCTGCGGCCACACGATCTCGATGGTCTGTGCCTCGGCGCTGAGCGCGCTCGCTGCGGCGGCGTTGACCCGGGTCAGCCCCAGCGCTCCGCCGGCGAGGATCACCACCGCCCCGAGGGTCAGGCCCACACCGATCACGGCGCGGCGGGTCTGCTCGGGGTCACGCGCGGGCTTCTTCTTGCTCTTGGTCTTCTTCTTGGCCATGGGCTCGTCGGCTCTCTGTTACGGATTCTGACTTACGGCGATCGGGCGAGGTGCACCAGGTGGTCGCACAGCTCGGCGAAGCTCATCTGAGTGTGAGCCGCGGCTTTGGGCAGCAGCGAGGTCGAGGTGAACCCGGGCATGGTGTTCACCTCGAGCAGTTGGGGAACCTGGGCCCACTCGCCGTCGGCGGGCAGCATGTAGTCCACGCGGGCCAGATGGCGCACGCCGAGACGTTCGGCGAGGGCGACGGCGTCCCGCTGCAGCCGCGCCGACACTCCATCGGCGAGATCGGGGTCCACGGTGTAAACCGTGTCCCCCCGGGTGTACTTGGCTGCGTAGTCGTAGGTGCCCGCAGCGGGGGTGATCTGAATGACGGGCAGGGCCTCGAGGCCCGCCGAACCCGATTCTGAGCCCAGCAGGGGCACCGTGAGCTCGATCCCGCCGACCAGCCGCTCGACGAGATAGGCCCGGCCGGTGGCGCGAGAATCCGCCATCGCCGCGTCTCGCGCCTGGGCCCAGTCTTGGTCCGTATAACACAGGTAGAGCCCCACCGAAGACCCCTCGTGCGTCGGCTTGAGCACCACGGGCAGCGGCAACGGGCAGCGGTCGGGCAGCGGGCCCAGGATGGCGCTCAGCGGCGTGGGGATGCCCAGGTCCGCGGCATAGAGCTTCGTGGTGACCTTGTCCATCGCGAGCCGAGCCGCCGCGGGGCCCGAGCCGACGTAGGGGCGGCCGTCCGCCTCGAGCAGGTCCTGCACGGGGCCGCCCTCGCCCCAGAGCCCGTGCAGCGCGGGGAAGACGACGTCGCCGGGAAGACCCGCGAGTGTGCGCTCAAAGTCGTCCGCTTCGTTCTTCGCGATGACGTGGTGGTGGACCTCGTGGGTTCCGCTCTCGCGGAGGGCGTTGGCGATCGCGGTGGCGGAGTCGATCGAGACCTCGTGCTCCGCGTCGGGCCCGCCGGCCAAGACCAGCACCGTGCTCACCGGTCGCCCCGGTCGCGCGACCAGAAGACGACCTCGCGGTGCAGCGGGACGCCGAAGGTGTCGAGCACGCGCTGCTGGGCGATCGTGGCGAGATCCATAACGTCCCGTGCCCGTGCGTCGGGCGTGGTGACGATAAAATTGGCGTGGTGCTCTGAGACGGTCGCGCCGCCGACGCTCAGGCCCTTGCACCCGGCGCGGTCGAGCAGCAGCCCGGCTGAGACGAAGGCGCCCGCGTCGCCGACCGCGTCGATCTCGCTTGTGAGTGTGGGGTTCTTAAAGACGCACCCGGCGGAGTCGGCCTTGAGCGGCTGGGTGCCCTTCTTGTACGCCATGCACCGCTTGAGATCTTCGCGGAGCGTGGCCGGGTCGCCCGGCGTGAGCTGCAGCTCGACCGCGGTGAGGATCAGGTGGTTCAGCCGCGACTGGCGGTAGTCAAAGTCGATCTTGGCGCGGTCGATCGAGTGCTCTCGCCCGGCCCGGTCCACCGCGTGAACACGGAGCACCGAGTCGGCGATCTGCCCGAAGGCGCCGCCCGCGTTCATGACGACCGCGCCGCCGAGGGTGGCGGGGATGCCGGCGAGAGTCTGCAGCCCGCCCAGCCCGCGGCGGACCGTCTCGGTGATCAGCTGGGGCAGGCGGGCGCCCGCACCCACGAGCACGTGCCCGGTCGCGTCGTCGATCTGGAGCTCGCCGAAGCCGGGCGTTTGCAGCGAGACGACGAGCCCGCCGATGCCGTCGTCATCGACGAGCAGGTTGGCCCCGTCGCCCAGGACGCGCAAGTCCGGGTCTCGCTCGAGGCAGTGGAGCAGCTCGTCGGCGGACTCGGGCTTGGCGAGCAGGTCGGCCCGGCCGCCGATGCCGAACCAGGTGCCGAGCTGGGCGTTGGGCTCCAGGCGGGCGTTGAGCTCCAGGCTGGTGTCGGTGCTCAGCGGGGTCACGCGTCGGCCTTGTCGGCTTGGGGTTCGGGCTCGCCCAGGCGGAGGTACTTGTGCGCGACCTGCCAGACCGGGCCGGCGCCCATGCAGACGAGCAGGTCGCCGGGTCGGCACAGGTGCTCGAGCTGCTCGACGATCGCCTCGAACGGGTAGAGGTGCATCGCCGCGACGCCGCGCTGACGCAGGCGGTCCACCAGGTCCGACGCGGAGACCTTGGCCTTTTCGATCTGCGAATCGCGGACGAAGTAGATGTGCGGCACGATCACGATGTCGGCGGCGGAGAACGAGGTCGCGAACTCGTCGAGCAGGAACCGGGTGCGCGAGTGCTGGTGGGGCTGGAAGACGCAGATCAACCGCCCGTCGTGCCGTGCCGGGTCGTCGGACTGGCGCAGCGCGGTGAGCGTCTTGTCGATCTCGGTCGGGTGGTGCCCGTAGTCGTCGTAGACGCGGACGTGGTCGCGGTGGCCCAGGAACTGCAGGCGTCGGTCGAGCCCGGCGAAGAGGGCGAGCGACTCGGCCAGCGCATCGGGTTCGCCGCCGGCGATGAAGCCGGTGATGAACGCGGTCGCGGCGTTGAGGGCGTTGTGCTCGCCGGGCATGACGTTGATCCACGAGCCGAGGCGGGTGCCCTCGTGGTTGACGCAGACTCGCTGGGTTTCGGGGTCGAACTGCACGTGGTAGTCGGCGGACGGGCTAAAGCCGTAGGTCTGCACGGCGCAGTGCAGCCCGGCGGCGACTCGGGTGCGGTGGGCGCCGTCGTGTGCGATGAGCAGGTGCCCGCCGTCGGTGGCCGGGGGGATCAGCCTGGCGAAGACGGCGAAGGCCTCGATGATCTCGTCGAGCGAGCCGTAGATGTCCAGGTGGTCGACCTCGACGGACATGATCACGCCGATGGTGGGCTTGAG
>JBLHKT010000027.1:0-58239 GCA_047620485.1 Phycisphaerales bacterium
CAGAGATCGTGCTCACCGACGACTCCTCGCTCGTCATTCTCGGCAAGATCATCGGCAACGGCGTCTCCGGCCCCGGCGGCGCAGGCACCGCAGGCTCCGTCTACGTCGAGGGCGGCGTCATCCCCGGAATCCTCGGCGACCCCTTCGGCACGGCCCGCTTCGACGGCGACCTCAACCTCGGATTCGCCGCCTACACCATCCTCGAAATCGGCGGCACCAGCCCCGGCGTGGACCTCGACCAACTCGCCGCACAACAACTCGGCGTCGCGGGCACCCTCCAAGTCGTTCTCGCCAACGGCTACACCCCCCAGCCCGGCGACGTCTACCAGGTCCTCGACTTCGTCACCGCCACCGGCTCGTTCAGCAGCATCACCCTCGACCCCGCGCTCATCGCCGCGGGGGCCGACACGACCGACCTGCTCACCAACGGCACCATCTTCATCGCCGCGCCGTGCTCGGTCGACCTCAACGGCGACGGCATCGCGGACTTCGGCGACATCCAGGCGTTCATCGCGCTCTTCCTCGTGCAAGACATCGCGGTGGACTTCAACGGCGACGGCATCATCGACTTCGGCGACATTCAAACCTTCGTCGCCGCCTTCCTCGCCGGGTGCTAACCCGCATCGGCCGAGGCCGGTTCCTCGCAACTCACACAGAAGGCTGAGCAGTTCCTTGCTCAGCCTTTTCTGTCGCGCGGCCTCAGCCGATCGCTCGCCGTGCTTCCAGGCGTTCATCCGGCTTCGGGTTATCCACCCCGAGCCCAACGGTCGTGTTAACCAGAACCCGGATTCTGAGAGTTCGGCCGAGAGCGCCGGGGGGAGAACCCCTCGTTCCGGCGGGGTTCGCCTCGGGGTGGACTGGGGCCGTCCAATTCTGAGAGTGCCGATCGGCCCCCACGCGGCCCCCACGCGGCCCCCACGCGGCCCCCACGCGGCCCCCACGCGGCCCCCACGGGCCAAGTTCGGGGTGGTCTGGGTAAACAAACAGGCCCGCGTCCTGATGGACACGGGCCTGGGAACTCCCCGAGCCGAACGGGTTCAAATGGTTGGCTCTCTATTTCAGTCTTCAACTTCAGCTGTGCGGATATCTACAAACCCTGACGGCAGGGTGGCGTACCACGTCGGCTCGGTAGAGATCGAGGTGACCGGGTAGATGCGGCCGCTCTGGTTGATCACGTCCATAATCGAGAGCTCGACGCAGACCCGGTTGGGCTCGTCCCATTCGGCTGATTTGGTTTCGATGAAGGAGAGCCCGGGGCCGACGTGAGAGGCGGCCATGTTGAAACCATCGCCGTAGATGTCGATCACGGACTCTGTGGGCTCAGGGTTTGCGGAGATTCTGATGACGCCTGAGCCCTCAACCTTCGTGAGAAACTCTGGGAGAGTCTGGCGGAACAGAGGGGTGTTGAGGGAGAGACCGTGCTCTTCGAGCAGGGACTGGATTTCTTCGAGGCTCATGTGCTGAGGGTCTGTCATGAGTGCTCCTTGTCGTGTGGCGTGCTGGGGGCGGCTTGAACGGGTTTAGAAATACAGCCCGATGTTGACGTTGAACCTCGTGCCCCACTTGTCATCGGCACCTTCGGCGAGCCCGTCGGTCCAGTCGCCGCCGAGCCAGGGGTGGTTCTTACCCACAGCCAGATCGATGTAGATGTAGAACGGGTTCGCGGAGATCATGCACCCCAGCACGTTCTGGACGGTGTCGTTGTACCCGGACTCGGCTTTGAGCATGAGGCTGGAGTCGTTGTAGAAGGTGAGCGACTGGATGCCGTGGTTGTCGATGGGGAGGGTGTAAGCGAGCCCGGCGGTGAGGATGGATGCCTCGGAGGCGACGTGGTACCAGGCGTCGTAGGCACCCATGGTTACGAAACTGCCGTCGGGGCTCGAGTCGAGTGATGGGTCGTTCTCCAGGTCGTACTTGTAGTGGATCGCCTGGAGCATGAGGTTCCACCGGCCGTAGGTGCCGTTGAGGTGGGCGGCGACGGCCCACTGGTTGCCGTCTCGGCCGGTGTTTTTGTTGGGCACCAGCCCGTACTGGAGTGAGAGCCCGATCTCGGTGGTGTTGGATTCGGAGTGGTCGAAGGTGTAGGCGAGCTTGGCGTTGCCTTGGTGTTTTTCCTCGTTGCCGTCGTTCTCTTCCAGGACCAGGTCGTAGGAGTAGCGTGCGCTGTCGTTGGAATCGCCGGTGTAGTCCCCCCCGTCGTTGGCGAAGTAGGCGAGCTGGAATTCCCATGGCCCGGAGTCGTGGATGAGCTTGACGCCGAGGTCGTAGTCGTCCTCGAGCCCGACGTAGTAGGGGAGCTGGAAGAACCAGGAGTGCGAGGCGTAGGTCTGGATGCCGAAGGGGACCTGGGTGAGCCCGGCGCGGACCTGGCTCTCGTCGTCGATCTTCCACCCCAACCAGGCGTACTTGAGCATGTGGTAGTCGTGGTTGTCGGTGAACCGTTCGTTGTAGTACCGGTATTCGAGCGAGCCGATGATGTGCTCGGTGTCTAGATCGAGATTGACGCGCACAGTGTCGAGTGCGAGCTCGCCGGAGTCTTGGTAGTGCGAGCCGTAGTCTCGTGTGGAATAGTTGTATCGGAGGGCGCCGCCGACTCTGAGCGGGCCGAGGAAGAAGCCCTTCCAGCCCTCGTCGATTTCGAGGTCTGCTGGTTCGATCTCGGCATCGGCGTCCGGGGTCTCGGAGAAGAGAGGATCGATCGTGGTGGGCGATTCGGATGTCTGCGCCTGAGCGGTCAGAGCAGCGAGCAGCATTGTGAGCCAGAACGTGGGCACCTGACAAGCAGGGCGGTTCACTGGTAGCGAAGGCGCGCGGTGTGAGGATATGGTCGTCATTCGCCGATCTCCTTGGTGATTTTGATGAGATTACGATCCGCTCGGCGCTCATACTCGATGGTGTCAACAAGGCGTCGGACGATCTCGATGCCGTCACCCCCGATGGAGCGTTCCTCGATGGGGAGGTCGATCCGTGGCGCGGCCTGTTCGAGCGGGTTGAACTCAAGCCCGTCGTCGGAGATGGTGACGACGACCCGTTGTGTGTTGATCTCGACCTTGATGTCGATCTGGTGGATCTTGTCGTCCTTATACCCGTGGGAGATAACGTTGCTGAGCAGTTCGTCGAATACGATGCAGAAGCTTCGGCGGACTTTTTCGGTCAGGCTGTGTGGGGTGACGAACTTCTCGAAGAACTCGTTGACCCGGGTGATCTCGTCTTTGCGGTTCAGGATCGAGATCTCGAACCGTCGCTGCACCGAACTCTCGCTTGCGCCTCGGTACAGCAGGGTGAGAATGGTGATGTCGTCGGCCTGCTCGGCGCCGTTCTCGAAAGTACGGATCGCGTCGATGGTCTTGTCGAGAGCCTGCTTGTCCGAATCTGGTGCCTCGGTTTCGAGGAGCTTGGCGAGGCGATCCTCGGTGAACAGCTCCTTGGCCGGGTTCATCGCCTCGGTGACACCGTCGGTGTAGGTCACCAGCACGTCGCCGGGTTTGAGGGCGGTGCTTGACGACCCGTACTCCAGATCGGGCGAGGCACCGATGATGGGGCCGTGCCGATCCCGGAGGCGTTCGACCGAGCCATCGACGCGGCGGATCATGGGCGGGTTGTGCCCGGCGTTGGTGTAGGTCAGCTGCCCGGTGCGGGTGTTGAGCACCGCGAGGAACTCGGTGACAAACATGCAGGACTCGTTGCGCTCCGAGAGCCTGTTGTTGACCAGCGAGAGCACGCGGGAGGTCGAGACATCGTCCATGGCTCTCGAGCGGATGAGGGTCTGGGTGACGGCCATGAAGAGCGCAGAGGGGACGCCCTTGCCCGAGACATCGCCGATGGAGATACACAGGTGGTCGTCGTTGATGAAGAAGAAGTCGTAGAAGTCGCCGCCGACCTCGCGGGCGGGGATGATCGCAGCGCTGATGGAGAACTCGTCGTGGTCGGGGAAGGCGGGGAAGATGAGCGGGACCATGCTCATCTGGATGTCGCGTCCGACGTTGAGCTCCTGCTCCATCCGCATGGAGTGCTGCTTGATGATGGCGTAGGCGTCGGTGAGCCGGTGGTTGGTGCCTTCGAGCTTCATGCGGCTCCACAGGAACAGCCCGGTCAGCCCGGTGATGAGCACGACGGCGAGCCCGGTTCCGACGACGGCCTGACGGGTGAAGGCGGCCCGTAGCTCGTAGGCCTCGGCAACATCGATCTCGGTGGTAATGCCCAGCCCGATGCGGTCGTCCCAGACCCAGGTGCCGATGACGGGCACGCCGCGGTAGTCGTTGTACCCGTCAAGATTGGACGCCGAGTTGCCGCCGGTGGCCTGGTCGGCCATGTGCGTGAGAGAGAGTTGCTCGGGCGGGAGGGAAGTGGTGTGCCCGAGGGTGAGGTTGCCGCCGGGGTCTCGCAGGGCGACGTTGAGGATGCTGCGTTGGTCGGGTTCGATGATGCCGATCTGCTCGAGCTGATCGTCGAACCGGCTCTCGGAGACCATCTGCCCGAGCCGGTTGAAGGCGTAGGACTCGCCGGAATCGCCCATGCGGCCGCGCTGGAGGATCGCGGTGAAGGGGCCTTCGGTGTCGGCAGCAAGGATTAGCCCGCCGATCAAGGTGCCTGTCTCGTTATACACGGGCGCGGCGACCAGCAGCAGTTGATGCAAGGTGTGCGTGACTGTGGCTTGGGGGTCCAGCGTGGGTACGCGGACCGAGGTCGGGCGGTTGTCGGCGATGACCTGGTTGAGCATATCGAGGCAGAGCGCCCGGTCAGTCTCGGTGAGCGTGGAGAGGTCTTCACCGGCAAGCAGGAGCTGCCCGTCGGGTGCGATTACGACAAACGTGTCAAATGCGAGCGCGTCGGAGGTCTCGGTGAGCGCCCGGCGGAGGGCTGTTGACTGGGCTTCAAGCTCCGCGGCGTCGGCATCTCCCGACAGGGACTCAACCGCTAAGGGCACCGCGGGGCGCTGCGTCAGGCTCTGGGCATCGTACTCTCGGGCCCGGATCCAGTCGAAGGCGGCCTGGCTTGTGGTGCGCAGGACCGTGTTCTGCGCGTTGCCGACATCGCTGGTGGCTCGCTTGAACGTCGCGGACCAGCTCATCCGCCCGGCGAGGATGACCACGACGATCGCGGAAGCCCCGGTGACCACGATCGGCCATGAGTGGAGGAGATTGGCCTTGTGGAAGTCACGCTCGGATGTTTTACGACGGACGGCCAGAACGAGGGCGAGGACGACCACGCCTATGACAGATCCCACGATGGTGAGCGTCGGGTCACGAGTGAGCAGGGAGTCGCCAGGCGGCTCGAGGGCGATCCATCGGCGGTAGATGTCTTGGCGCTCCGACGCGGGGATGGAGTCCAGAGCTCGCCGGAGCATGGCGTGGAGCTCGGGCCAATCGTTGCGGGACGCGATGCACAGGTTCCACTCCATGCCGGAGGTCCCGGCGACGCGGAGATTTGTCATCCCGTTCTTCTCGATATAGAAGCTCGCGGCGCCGATGTTGGCGATCACCGCGTCGGCGACGCCGAACGAGACCAGCTCGAGCCCCTCCTCAATGTTGGGCACTTCGACCAGTTGCAGGTTGGGGTGGTTGTCGCGGACGTACTCAGCCGAGGCGTAGCCCTTCATGACGACGACGTTGAGCCCGGCGAGGTCGGCGATGCTCAGCGTGCCCTCGGTCTCTCGCCGAACGATGATGACGATCGGGAGGTCGATGTACGGCTTGGTGAACAGCATGAACTCGCGGCGCTCGGGCGTGTTCTGGGCCTCGAGCCAGACGTCGGCCTCGCGGGCCTTGGTCGCGGTCACGACGCCCTGCCAAGAGTCGTATCGGGCGATCTCGAACTCGATGCCGAGCTTCTGTTCGATGATGCCAGCGTACTCGGCCATCACGCCGCGGTAGATCCCCTCGTCGTCGAAGTACTCCATCGGGGGGAAGTTGGGTGCTGGCGCGACCCGAATACCCGGGTGTGCGTCGAGCCAGGCCCGCTCTTCGGTTGTGATCACGAATTCCTCTTGAGCCAGCGCGTGAGGGCCGGCCGCGAGAAACAACAGGACTGAGACGGTCCAAAGCACCACCGAAACCACGGCGAGGCGGGGACGATCGCGAGTCTCAAGGGGTGTTGTATCTTGCTGAGACATGCGGCGGCTGCCTTTCATTCTCGACCCGATTTGAGGTCGCACTGGAAACCCTCGGCGGGCGAAGATTCACCCACTCACACAATGGTTTGCGATCTCGGCGACCTGTGCGATGAGGGCGTGATTAATTCCCGCGATGAGCAGCCCGGAGTGGTGCTGCGCGTCGATGGGACGGCCTGTCCCGTCAACGACCTCGCCCCCGGCGTTGCGGATCACCTGCACCGCAGCGACGAAGTCGAACGGGTCGGCCGGGCGACGCTCCCACAGGTTGACGTAGATGAAGTTGCCCTTCGCTGCGTCTGCCAGCGCCAAGGACGGTGAGCCACTCTCCATGCGAACCAGGCGGACCTGGTCGAGAGTCCAGGCGTCGATCAGGCTCGCGACGAGAGGCCCCGACCCACGCGAAGAGTGCACGAGCACGAGCGGCTGGTCGGTGGGGGTCTGATCGAGAGGCAGGTCAACACCGATGTCCTGCTCGCCGAACATGTCGAGGTGCAGCAGGCGGGATTTCCGGGTTCCCATGGTGTAGGAGATCTCGCCGGTCGCGGGGTTCGCGATGATCCCGAGGAACGGGCTGCCGTTACGGAAGAACGCGAGGACCACAGCGGTGGTGCTCATCCGGTTGATCAGGGCCCAGGTGCCGTCGAGCGGATCGACCGCGACCGCGATGCCCTGCTCGGGGAGAAACCCTCCCATCTCCTCGCCGACCAGTTCCGCGTCGGGGCAGAACTCGGTGAGCCGCTCACGGATCATCTGCTCGATCTGTTCTTCTTGCGCGGTCACCGGCGTCGCGTCTTGTTTGAATGAGGTGGAATCCTGCAGCGGCGTCATGCGGAGCCTGCGGATGACGCGGCAGGCCTCGAGGGTAGTGTTCAAGGCGAAGTCGAGCCATTCGTTGAGTGCGTGGTCCGGTGCAGGTCTCGGCTTGTCTCGATCTCCGCTCCTGAAGGCGCCAATAGCTGATTTCTCGGTCGGGGTGAGTTCCATGTGCGGTTCGTCCTCTCGGTTCAGGTGACGGCGGGTTGATTGCTCGTCACGGGGGTTGTTGTTTCCATGGCGCTGATAGCGGCCTTGACACACCGCGCCTCGGCGGCGGCCATCCGCGACAGCGTTTTCTCATCTGCTCGGGCCCATTGGATTTCCTCGAACTCGCCGCCGGGTGTGAACTGCCTGGGTGACTGCTCGAACGCGACGGAGATGCCGAAGGCCTGGATCTTGACCCAGGCGTGGTCGGTCTGGCGGGGGTCGTAGAAGTAGCCCTGGGAGACGGTCGGGATCGCGTCGCACTCGATCTCCCACCCGGTTTCGGCGTGGAGCACCCGCTTGAGGGCCTGCTCGCCGGTTTCGGTGGGGTGCATAAATCCCTTGGGCACCCACAGCATCGAGCCGTCGGGCTTGAGTCCCACAAGAACATCGATCGCGTCGTCCGAGTCATGCTTGCGAAGCACCACACCCGCGGCGGACTGGTTGGGCCCCCAACGCCCCAGCAGCCCACGCCCCGCAATGCCGGTCCGCCCTCGTGGGTTGAGCAGGCGTCCGGCATCGTCCCGCTTGGCCCGCCGCCCCGTGGCAACAACGGTCGTGTGGTCATGGTCCTCGCCGTCGGCCCACGCGGAATCCCCGGTGGTTGCTGAGGGCGACAGCACGCTCTCGTGCACGAAGTACGGTGGTGTGTATTCCGGGCACGGCACGGACCAGGGCGCGTAGTCGATCGAGACGCGGCACCGTGCCGGGTACTCGGGCGGACGCTCGCCGCGAATCTGCAGGTGAAAGTCGTCGGCCACGAGGTTGAACGCCAGCGATTCCACCGAGTACAACGCGTGCATGAGCTGGGGCAGTTCGCACTCGCCTCGATCTCGGGCAGCATCAAAGCTCAGCGTGTGGGCGGCGAACTTGAGCAGGGCCACGCGGTACACCAGCCAGTCGTCGTGCTCCTTGATCTCGAAGCAGATCTCCCGGATCCGGCGCACGCCATCGAGGATCTTGCGGAAGCGAAGGTCCCACTTCACGAACCGCAGGTCCGGCGGCAGCAGCTCGGGCTCCGGCACGACGCGAGAGCCGAGCAGGAACTCCTCGAATCGCCGGAGCCGCTCGAGATCGTCGAGCCCGAACTGCTTGCTCATCACGAACTTCAGGTCGTTCTCGAGCTTGGCGAAGTCCACCTCGATGGGCGTCTCGCCGGAGTGGGTCCAGTCGATAAACCAGACGTTGTCGGAGTTGTCGCAGATGATGTTCTGGAGGTTTAGGTCGCCGTGGGACAGGCAGACCTCGCTCTCGATCGCGTCGATGTTCGAGGTGATGAGTTGCAACATCGAGACGACCGTGCTGTGATCGACCGCTCCGGCTGGCCCGATGCCTCGGTCACACGCCTGCTTCGCGATCTCCGACGCGTTCTCTTCGAGCCACGTGAGCTGCTGCTCGCCGTCGAGCCCGAGAACCCGGTACGGCGCGACCAGAGCGGTTCGGCTCGTGTTGCGGTGCAGCTTCTGAGAGATCAGCACCAGCGCACGCCCGAGCCTACCCATGAATCTTTGGAAGCTCTCGTCGTCCTCAGCGTTCTCGAAGGTCTCCTGCAGGGTCTCGGGTCGCCCCTCCATCGCAGCGAACTCCATCGCGACCCCCACCGAGTCGCCGATCGAAACCGGGTGCGAGAACGCGGGGACGTTTTTGCCCAAGAGGTCTTTCACGAGGTGGTAGCCGTTAATCTCGCGGCGCATCTGCGTGAACTCGTCGATCTTGAGCACCACCGGCTCGATCTGCGCGTGGCCCTTCCATCCGTCAGCGAGGAAGAGCAGGCTGCCGCTGAACCCACCCTGGAGCGGCTTGAGCTCGACGCGTGACCAGTTCATGCACAGGCGTTCGATGATCTGGAGGCGGTCATCGCTGATCTGTGAAACCGATTCGGGCGGCCCGATCTCACAGGGCGAGCTGGCGATCTGCTCGAAATCGGTGGGATCAAGCCCGGCGTATTCGGCGGTCTCTTGCAGATCCAGCAGGACTTCGATTTCGCAGGCCGGGAGGTTGTGGCGAAGCGCGGCGAAATGAGCCTCGATGGATGAGCTCCCGGTGAGATGTGATGAGACCGCGACTCGCTTTGCCCCGAGTACGTTTCGCAGGAAGGTGGCGAGGGTCAACACCCGATCTTCGGTGTGGCACCCCACGACCAGGAAGCGGGTGTCATTGTCCAGATTCAGCTTTGCCGGGTCGATCCCTGCGGCGGTCGTGATCGCGCCCTTGAGCTGGCTCCACAGAGATCGCTCTTCATCTGGGCCCACGATCTCAGCGGTGCTCAGGTAGGGCTTGAGGACCTCGACCACGTCCAGGGCTTTGAGCTCGCTCGCAGAGGGTGAGGCGGACAGGGAATCCCCCGTGGTGCTGCCCGTCCAGGTGACGGTGATGCAAGAGATATCCTCGCCACGGTCTGCCGCCAGGGCGGCCCGTTTGAGAAACGTAGGCAGCGGGCCCTCGCCGTAGGACTTGCCCCGCCCCATGAGTCGCTCGATCTCGCGGGCCCCGATGCTCTTCTTGTGCTCAAGGTGTGCGACATCGGCGCTGAGGAACTTGTTGTCCAATCCGATGCCGATGACGATGGTCTTCATGGGTACTCCCGTGGAATCCGCGGCACACGCCTCAAAAACCAGCGAGCGCCACTTGCTCGCTCTCAAACACCTTCAGGAGCGTGTCGAAGCCCGAGATCTCAAAGATGTCGCTCACGGACTCGTTGAGCCCGCACAACCGGAGCGACCCGCCCCGGTCCCCGAGCTTTTTGGCCGTCACGAGCAGCACTCGCAGCCCGGCGCTGGAGATGAAGTCGAGCGCGGTGAAGTTGATGAGGACCTTGTCGGCACCCTGTTCCACCACGTCGCCGAGCGTGCTCTCGGCCTGTGCGCTGGTGTTGGTGTCGAGTGAGCCGTCGAAGACGATTACCTTGACGTCGTTGCTGTCCTGGATGTCGATGTTCATCCGATTCTCCTGCGGCGTGTGGTGTGGGCGGGCTCTCGGTGAGTCGTGCTGAATTTCACGATGGGCTCCCATGAAACTTGATGGCGATCACGGTGATGTCGTCGCTCTGCGGCGTGCCGAACTCGTGCTGAGTGACCGCGTCGGAGATCCGGCGGATGACCCTCTCGGGGGTGGGGTTCTCGTCGGCGTTGATTAGCCCCTCGAGGCGGGGCTCGCGGAACATCTCGCCCGTCGAGTCGGTGGCCTCGGTCACTCCGTCGGTGTAGACCACAAGCATCTCGCCGCGGGTGAGGGTTGTGGAGCTCTCGGAGTACTCGGCGTCCTCGACCACGCCCAAGGGCGGGCCGTCGCGGTCGGTGAGCATCTCGGCGTGCTTCCCGGGCGGCCGCCGGTACGGCTTGTTGTGCCCCGCGTTGGTCATGACGACCTCGCCGGTGTTCAGGTCGAGGATGGCGATGAACAGCGTGATGAACATGCATGAGTCGTTGTTGATAGCCAGCTCGGCGTTGACCCGGGAGGCCAACGCCCCAGTCGATTCGGCCCGCATCGCGTTGGCCTTGATCAGTGTCTTGGCGGCGGCCATGAACAGCCCCGAGGCGGCACCCTTGTCCGAGACGTCGCCCACGAGGAAGCAGAGACGGTCGTCGTCCACGAAGAAGAAGTCGAAGAAATCACCGCCAACCTCGAGCGCGGGCTTGAGCATCCCCGCGATGGTGCACTCGGTGCGGTTGGGTGTGAGACGGCGTGGCAGCATGTTCATCTGAACCTGCCGGGCGACCCTGAGCTCACGCTCCATGCGGTCCTTCTGCGACTTGATGACGTCGTACGCCTTTTGCAGCTCCGCGGACCGCTGCTCGAGCGCCGCGTTGGCCTTCTCGAGGTCCTTCTTGTGCCGGTCGGCGAGCTTCGAGAACGAGTTGAGCAGGTGGTCCTGCTCCTTCTGCTTGGTGATCTCCACCGACTCGGCGAGCACCAGTTGTCGCCCGCCACGCTCTATGTGGCGGAGAGTGGTCAGGATCGAGACGGGCCGGGCGCCCAATCGGATCTCGGCCTCGACCGGGAACGGGCGGCCCTTGTCGAGCCGCTTGCTGGCACGCTCCCGGTTCAATTCGGGCAACCGATCGGCGAGATCGTTGGACTCGGTTGAGGCTGCGAACCAGCTCTCGAAGGCCCGATTGGTGTATTCCACCCGCCAGGTCTGGGCGTCGGCTAGCGCGATCCCCACGGCCAGGGAGTCCGCGGAGTCTTCGATCCCAATGCGTTGTCCGTCTCGCCCGCCCATCACCCGGACCCGACGATGCTGGCCCGGTAGCCCTGCAGTTGCTCTGAAACGTTATCGATGACACTCTCATCAACGTCGTGGTCTTCGAGGGTCTCGCCGATCAGCTCGACGATCAGATCGAAGTGCAGGTCCTTGATGCTCATCCCGGAATGCATTTTGTGGAGTTGCTCGTGCGTGTACGACACGGGCCCACCGAGGATGGTGGCCCAGAACTTGGTCTGGTGATCGATCAGCGACGCCATGTCGGTGTGCTGAAAAAACGGCGAGAGCTGCTCTTCGCTGAGCACCTTGTCGTAGAAATCTGTGACGAGCTTTCGCACCGTCGCAAACCCGCCCAGCTTGTCGTACAGAGACTGTTCCATCGTTCGTCCTTCGGTGTTCGTGCCGCGGATCAGTCGAGTTGCTTGGGCACGGGCGGGGCATGATTGCCCTTGTCGGTGAGTTTGGAGAAGTCCACGCCGGTGGCGTTGCTCATCTGCTCCATCATCGAGACCACGCTGCTCGTGAGGTTTTTGACGTACGCGGGGAGCCCGTCGCCGCTCCCGGAGTCCACGATGGTGAGCTTGTCGATCCTGAGATTGTCCGCGACGACGCGTGACATCTTGTCGATCAGCTCGGGCATGAGGTGGATGAGAAACAGGTTTTCGGCCTCGCCGCCGTTCCACTGCTTCTGGAGCGCCTCGATCGCCTGGGCCTTGGCTTTGCCCTCCTCAAGGGTGCGGCTGGCCTTGCCCTCGGACTCGAGCAGCATCGCATCTCGCTTAGCGCGGGCCGGCACGACGGTGTCCGCGTTATGGAGTTGAACCGCAAGCTGAGCCCGCTTGGTCTGCAGCTCGATCTCCTCGCCCGCCCGGGTGATCTTGCCCGCAACACTCGCCCGCTCCACAGCACGGTTTGTCTCGGCCTCGAGATCGGCCCGCTCGACGGCCAGCGCGTTCTCGTGCGTGATGATCGTCCGTTCGGCTCCGATCTCGGCTTCGCGACCGATCCGATGCTGATCCGCAGCCACGGTGATCGACTCGGCCTTGGCGTGGGCCTCGGCGATGCTCGCGTCCCGCTGAACTACAGCGTTCTTCTTTCGCCCGATCGCCTCAAGATACCCCTGTTCGTCGGTCACCTCCTGCACCTGCAGGAAATCGAGCACGATCCCCAGGTTCTTGAGATCAGCCCGAGCGTGCTCGGCGGCGGCTTTAGCGAATTCCAAGCGATTCGAGTTCGCATCCTCGGGACTCATCGTCGCGACCACGCCACGCAGCGCTCCCTCGATCGCCTGCTTGGCGGTCTTCACCACCGCGTCTCCGCCCTTGCCGATGAACCGCTCGATCGCGGCGTCCATGCCGTCCTCGCTATTGCTCGCGATCTTGACGGTTGCCTTGGCCTCGATGGTGAGTGGGATCATGCCGCCGGACATCGCCTTGTGCAGGATCAGTTCTACAGGCAGCGAGTTGAGCGGCAGCCTCGCAACGGTCTCGAGCATCGGACGCTTGAACCCGCGCCCGCCTCGCAGCACCCGGTACCCGACGGTGCTCCCGTCGGCGGCCTTGCGCTTTCGCCCCGCGATCACGACCAGCTCGTTTGGTGGGCACAGGACGATGTTGCTCTTGAAGAAGACGAGCGTCAGCATGATCGCGAGAACGCCCAGGCCGATTGCGAGGCCGATGATCTGTGGGGTATCCATGGTGGTTGGTCCTTTGCTGTGCTCGATCGGGAGTGGGGGGGTGGGGGGATCAAGCGTCGAAGTACATCTCAAACTCGGTCGGGTGGGGTCTCAGGCTCAGGTGTTTGATCTCTTTTTCACGCTTCACGCGGAGCCAGGTATCGATGAGGTCTTCGCTGAACACGCCGTGGTCGGTCAGGAACGAATAGTCGGCTTCCAGCGCATCGAGCGACTCGGACAGCGAGCTGGGTGTCGCCTGGAGCAACCGCCCGTGCTCGGATGTGGCGAACTTGAAGATGTCCTGGTCCACGGGTGGTGCCGGCTCGGTTTTGTTGATGACGCCGTCGATCCCGGCGAGCAGGATCGCCGACAACGCCAAGTACGGGTTACATAGCGGATCGGGCGTGCGGAATTCCACCCGCTTCGCGTTCGCGTTGGCCCCGGTAAATGGCACGCGGACGCACGCGCTGCGGTTGCGCTGCGAGTAGGCGAGGATGGTGGGGGCCTCATACCCGGGGACGAGTCGCCGGTAGGAGTTGGTGGTCGCGGCGGCGAACGCGCACACAGCCGGGGCGTGGGCGAGGATCCCGCCGACGAAATGAATCGCAAAGTCGCTCAGGTCGGCGTACTTGCCCGGCTCGTAAAAGATGTTCTTCTTATCTTTCCAGACACTGATGTTGGCGTGCATGCCCGATCCGGCCTGCTCGAAGATCGGCTTTGGCATAAACGTCGCGATCTTGTTGTACCTGGCCGCGGTATTCTTGACCGTGTACTTGAACTTTATCGCGTTGTCGGAGGTCTCGAGGAGCTTGCCGAACTTGAACCCGATCTCGTTCTGACCGGCGGACCCGACCTCGTGGTGGTGCAGCTCGGGGGTCAGCCCGACGATCTCCATGACCTTGGAGATCTTGCCCCGAATGTTGTGCCCGGGGTCATTGGGTGGGGCGGAGAAATAGGCGTTCTTGGGGCGGGCCCGGTGGCTCCGTTCGGGGGCTTTCCCGCCAACGTGCTCGGCGGCATCAGAGTCCACGAAGTGGTATGCGTGCCGGGCGTCCTGCCCGTACCGAACGTCGTCAAACAGGTAAAACTCAGGCTCCACGCCGAACGACGCAAAGTCCGCCAACCCTATCGAACGCAGCAGTCGCCCGGCACGGTGCGCCACGCCTCGGGGGTCTCTCGAGTACGGCTTGTACCCGTCCGGATCGAGGATGTCGCAGAACAGGGAGAGCGTGGGGTCGTCGTAAAACGGATCAACGAACAGCGAGTTCGGATCCGGTTTGAGGATCAGATCGCTCTCGCTGATCGCCTGGAACCCGCGCACCGAGGAGCCGTCGAAGTTCACACCGCGTGCGAAGCTGCCCTCGTCGAGTGCTTTCGCGGGAAACGTGATGTGCTGGAGCCCGCCGAAGAGATCGACAAACTTGAAATCGACAAACTCGATCGATTCCTCGCGGATTCGCTTGAGTATGTCCCGGACATTGATCGGATGGTCAGTCATGTGGTATGGCCTCGTTACAGCGCCCGCGGTCCGCGAACACCGGTCCAAATGGTGACGATGTCGTCGAGCGGCTGGACCATGATCCGCCCCCACCCGCCGGTCTCGTGAGCCCCTCGGCTAATCGCGTCGATCGCAGTCTCGACCTGTGCGTCGTTAACCGCGAGCTCGATGCGGACCCTTGAGAACAGCGAGACCTCCCGCTGTACGCCGCGGTACATCTGCTGCTCGGACTTGGGCGCGGTGCCCATGACCGTCGAGGCGGTGATGTGCCTGATCTGAGAGTCAAACAGGGCCTGCTTGACCGACGGGAGCTGTTCTGGGCGGATGACCGCAACGATGAGTTTCATGGGTGCAGCCTCCGTTAGTCGGTGGTAAAGATCTGGAATCCGCCGTAGGACTCCATGCCGTGCTCGTCCAGATCCAGCCCGCGGAGTTCGGTCTCGCGGGTGACACGCAGCCCGACGATCGCGTCGATGGTCTTGAAGACGACCCACATCGCGATCGCGGTGAAACCGAGGCAGGCCGCGACACCCAAGCACTGGATCCCGAGCTGCCCGAACCCGCCGCCGTAGAACAGCCCGTCCTTGGGAGATCCCAGAGACGACTGCCCGAACAGCCCGACCGCGATGGTGCCCCACACGCCGCACAGCCCGTGCACCGGGATCGCACCGACCGGATCATCGACCTTGATTTTGTTAAGCCACGTGATCCCGTAGACCACTAGCACGCCCGCAACGATCCCGATCGCGAGTGCTCCGCCGGACCCGACCACCGCACAGGGCGCGGTGATGCCCACGAGACCCGCGAGCGCACCGTTAAGAGCCACGGTGAGGTCGGGCTTGCCGAACATCAGCCACGCCGCAGACATCGCTGCGATTGCGCCGGCCGCGGGTGCGAGCGTGGTGTTCATTGCGATCCTTCCGACGAGGCCCGGATCGCCCATCCCGAGCGTGGAGCCGGCATTGAACCCGAACCACCCAAACCACAAGATGAACACGCCCACGGTGACCAGCGGGAGGTTGTGACCCGCGATCGCGTTGGGTGAGCCGTCCTTGTTGAACCGTCCGATGCGAGGCCCGAGCATCCAGGCCCCGACGAGAGCGGCGCACCCGCCCACGCCATGCACCACGGTCGAGCCCGCGAAGTCGTGGAAGTCCATCTGTGCGAGCCATCCGCCGCCCCAGACCCAGTGGGCCACCACCGGGTATACAAACGCGGTGAGCAGGAACGAGTAGATCAGGTAGGCGACGAATCGCATCCGCTCGGCCATTGCGCCCGAGACGATGGTGGCCGCAGTTCCCGCGAACACCGCCTGGAAGAGCCAGAACACGGAGGTGGGGAGGGTTCCGGTCGCGTCATTTACGCCGGACATAAACCACCCGGAGGTGCCGAACAGCAGTCCGTCACCGCCGTACGCGATGGCGTACCCGAAGATAAAAAACCCGAGTACGGCGAAGCAGAAGTCCATCACGTTCTTCATCAGCACGTTCGCAGCGTTCTTGGCGCGGATCAGCCCCGCCTCGACAAGCCCAAACCCCGCCTGCATAAAGAACACGAGGATCGCCGCGAGCAGCACCCAGAGCGTGTCGAGCCCGTCGAACACGGTCTCCATGCTCGGCTCATCCTGCAGGGCAATCGCGGGTGTCGCCAAGAGCAACATCGCTGCGGTGCTGGTGTGAAGACATCTGCGTTTCATTCGTGACTCCCGATTGTGTCCGATTCGCCGGAGCGTGGAAAGAACCGTCGCCCGGAGGCCGCAGACTTGATCGCGTTAATGAGATCCTCGCCCATGCGTGGCTTGATCACGTACGCCAAGGCACCGGCCTCGAAGGCTTCCTTGCGGTAGTCCGGGTCGTCGTGGATGGAGAGAAAGACGATGCCCGCCTTCTGAGACGATTCCCGGAGCGCTCTGGCAACCTTGAACCCGTTCATGCCCGGCATGGCGATATCCAGCACGGTGACATCGGCCTGAACCCGTGCCGCCGCCGCGAGCAGCGACGGCCCGTCGCCTACGGACGCCACGATCTCAAAGACTGGCCGCAACAGGTTCTCGATCTGTGCGAGCATGCCCTCGTGATCCTCCGCGATGAGTACCCGGATTCGGTCCATGGTTTCGGCTCGTCCAACTGATCTGAATCCGGCGTGTCCACGAGACCACCGGGCGAGTCTGTTTGTAGTGGAGACGACCCGCTGCGGCTACTGTCAAAACTGACAGTTGTCACGACCGAATATTGACAGTTGTTTAGGGAGCGAACGGTCCAGATATAGATGTGGACAGACCTATGACGAGCACAGCCCGTTTCGAATCCCGTACTGGATCAGCTCAGCGCTCGTGGCGATCCCCAGCTGCTGCATCATCCGGTACTTGTGGTACGCCACCGTCCGGGCGGTGATGTGCAGCGTGCCCGCGATCTCTTTCATCGTGCGCCCCTCGGCGAGCAGCTGCAGCACCTCCCGCTGCCTCGTCGAGAGCCTTGAAGACGGACGCTGCGATTGATCCTCGCCGAGCGCGACCATGATCTCCTGGGCCAATGTCGGCGGAACGTGGGTCCCACCCTCGAGCGCCACGTTCACCGCGAGGAACAGCTCGGAGGCCGCGGCGGTCTTGAGCAGATACCCCGAGGCCCCGAGCCGAAAAGCCTCGGCCGCCACGATTGGGTCCTCGTTCACCGTCATGTACACGACCCGGATCCCCGGGCAGCGTTCGAGCAGCAGTCGGCCTGCATCGAGCCCGTTGAGCTCGGGCATCGAGATGTCCAGCAGGGCGATGTCGGGCCTGAGCCGCTCGCCAGCCTCGACCGCCGCCCGCCCGTTGGATACCGCTGCCACGATCTCGAACTCGGGCTCGAGCAGCGACTGGAACGCTTCGAGAAGCATCCGGTGATCGTCAGCGATGAGGACTCGGGGCTTTTTCATGGGGTTTCGTTTGGATCGGTTCGTGTTAGCTCGTCTTGGGAGGGTCCTGAGGCTCGAGATCGGTCGACAGTATAACCGAGATCAGTGTTCCCTTCCCCGGGCTCGAGTCCACAGAGATCTGTCCACCTGCAAACCGGACCCGCTCTCGCATGCTCAGCAGCCCCAGCCTGGTGTCGCCCCCGCCCGTGTTACCCTCGACGTCGAAGCCTTGTCCGTTGTCACTGATCTCAAGACATACGGTCTTGGCATTGACCGTCATCATGACCTCCGCCCTTGTTGCCTCGCTGTGCTTCACTACGTTCCGCAGTGCCTCCTGGATCACTCGGTACAGGCAGAGCTTTACCGCAGGGGTCAGGGTGTCGATCTCGCCGTGGGTCTCGAAGTCGATCTCGACCAGCTCGGCCTTGGTAATCTCGTGGCAGAATGCCCGCACCGCCAGCACCAGCCCGAGCTGGTCGAGCTTGGCAGGGTGCAGGCTGTGCGAGATGTCGTGGACATCGCGTGAGATCGATCGCAGGTCATCGCAGATCGATTGGATCGTCTCGGGCTGGGGCTCTTCCGAGTGTGCGATGGTCCCGGCCTTGATCGAGACCAGCGCCAGGCGTTGCCCGAGGTCGTCGTGCAGGTCGCGTGCGATGCGACTGCGTTCGAATTCCTGAGAATTGATCAGGTGACCCGCGAGCTCTCGGGTTGAACGCTCAGCCGCTCGCCGATGTTCGACCTCGGCCGTTAGCCGGCGATGTCTCCTTCTCGCCAGGAAGGCACGATGTTCGTAGAGAAGCACACAAAACCCCACAGCCAGCAGCCCGGCACCAATCCTGACCCACACGAGTTCATAGAACAGCGCCGGAATCCTCAGATCAATCCTCGCGACCTTTTCGCTCCTGGTGCCGTCCTCGCCGACCGTTCGAACCTCAAAGCGATAGCGGCCCGGGTCCAGGTCGCCGTACCGGATGTGCCGGTCCGACCCGCCCGCTCGCCACTCGTCATGAAGCCCGATCAGTCGGTGCTCAAACTCGGCATTGCCCGGGTCGTGCAGCCATGGGGCGGTGAATCCAACCGCGATGTCTCGGTCGCCCATCGGGATTTCAACCTCACCCGAGACTGGGAACGCTTTGGTACCCGACGAAACCTCGGTCAATTCCGGGCGTGGTGGCGCCGCCGCGGCTGGAGTGACCCGGGGATCCACGACGAGCAGTCCTGCCGAGTTTGGCATCGCCAAGAGGCCCGAGCTGGTTCGAACCCCGATCCCGATTACGCATTCACTCATATTGAACGATCGGCAGCGCAGCCGCTCGATCCGCCCGTCGGCCACCGCGTTGGCGTCTTCAAGCGTGCAACTGATCAGTCCCGCGTTCGTGTTGAGCCACAGCGTGCCGGTCCCGTCATCGAGAATCTGTGACACGCTGTCGTTGAGCAGCCCGTGCCGCCCGTCGATCCATCGAAACTCGCCGTCATCGAATCTGGCGATACCGCCGCCGTAGCTGCCGATCCAGACCGTCCCGTCCGAGGCTTGGTGGAACGTACGGATCTCGCCGTAGCTCGAACCGGGATCCTTGCGATGTTCCGTGATCTCGTCACCCACCCTGTGCCAGATCTGATTGTCCTGCACGAACCAGATCGAGTCCTCGCGATCGATCATCAGGCTGTACGGTGATGTTGATTCATCCTGTGGCGATTCCGGCGCTGTTGTCTTCCCCGGAGCGTGATGTTCCTCGAACGATTCACCGTCGAATGACACCAGCCGCCCGGGGGCGCCGAACCAGATTAGACCACGGCTGTCCTCGACGAGATTCGAAGGCAGGCCCATGCTTAAAAACGGATACGGGTATCGGGACCAAACGCCGTCGCGGCGATTCGAAAGGCTATCGGTATTGAGTGTCCAGAGTGTCCCATCACGGGCGGTCAGCAGTGACCAATTTGTGCCGATCATCCCCACAGGCACGTTGGGGACAGGGTTTACCCCTCCCGCCTCGTTCAATCGCATCAGCGGAGGGGCGTTGCCGACCGTGAAGTAGAGCCCGCCCTGCCCGTCATCGGCGACTACAAAGGCTGCGCCCGGCAAGAACTTCTCGGCGTACTGCACCTCAAAGAAGGGTTGTTTTATGAACAACGCCAGTCCGCCGGTGAACCCGATCCAGTACTGCCCGTCGCGATCTTGAAACACCGATCGGATTGTTCGGTTCGGGATTTCGATCCGTGCTTCTCTCTTGACTCGGTCTTGATCGACACGGTCCAACTCAAGCCCGGCCAGCCGCTGTTTGATCACGTGCTCGATGGTTCGGTCCGATCGCAGCTTCTGTGTCGTACGGTCGAACCACCGGCCGCCATCAACGTCGGCCCACAGCGTCCCCTCCTGATCCTCGGCGAACCAATGGACTTGGAACTCAGCTGACACGTCGCGTTTCTTCATCTGCTCAAACTCGCCCTCACGGTACCGCGCGACGTCTCCAAACTGCGAGCCGATCCAGAGCACACCCTCGCGGTCAACATAGAGAGCCGTCACACGACTGCTGCCGAGTTCTGAAACCGTTGACATTGAGTAGGTCTCAAAGCGATACCCGTCGAAGCGTGCCAGCCCGCCGAACGTGCCGATCCAGAGAAACCCGTCCGGGGTCTGGGCAACGCAGGTCACCGACATCTGTGGGAGCCCGTCAGCGACCGTCCAGAACCGCCTCAGCTGATACCGGCTCGGATCGGGGTCACCCACACTCTGAGCTGTGGGTGGTGTTTTCGATGGCTGGACAGCACCCGCCCCACCCCAGGTGAGCATCAAGGCAACCGCGAATATTGACCGAAATCGTTTCACGCGAGAGCTCCAAGAAGAAACCAAGCATACTCGCGCAAACTCGGGTGGCCGAGTATTCCGCAGGTTGTCTCGCGGGCACATTCAAATCTTGATTGGGCGATACGCGATGAGGATTGTCAAAGACGATGTCCTTGCTCTAGGAGCACGTGGACGAGAGCTACACGTCGACGTTTGCTGCCGACCGGGTCAGCCAGCAGTTCTGGGGTGCTCGGTACATCGACGACGCGGTGGCCAAGCGGCTGGACAACAACGCGGACGGCGACTACCTCGACACCGCCGGCACGGCGGACTCGGCGTGGTACTACCTGACGGACAGCCAGTTCAGCGTCCGCCAAGTGGTGGACGAGTTCGGCGACCTGTACGAGCGGCTGGACTACACGCCCTACGGCGAGCCGCGCCACAGCTACGCCGCGGATGTGTGGAGTGCTCTCTAGGCCCTGTTCTTCATCGCCCTGATCACATCCGCGGGCATCAGGTGGTCCAGATACCTCGCCGTGGTCGCGATCGACTGGTGCCCGAGCTGCTTGGAGATAATCGCGATGTCCACGCCCTCGGCCCGAAGCTCAGCCGCGTGGGTATGCCGCAGGCCGTGGGGGTGAACCCGCTTGTCGATCCCGGCCCTCACTCCCAGCCGCTTGAGGAGCAGCCGCGCGTACCCGGGCGTGAGGGGATCACCGTATGAGGTACACAGAAGTGGGGCGATCGGGACCAGACCGAGCCCGCTGCGGGCTACCAGCCACTCAGAAATGTGCGAGGCCCCGCCGGGGTCAATGCCAACGGTGCGAGATCGTCCCCCCTTGGCGTGCAGCACGCGGACCGCGCCGGCTTCAAGGTCGAGGTCCTTCGGGGCCAGCGCCAGCGTCTCGCTGATCCGGAGCCCGGCCCGGTAGAGCAGCGCCACCAGGGCCGCGTTTCGGAGGCCCGTGGGATGCCCGGTGTCGCACGCGGCCAGTAGCCTGGCGGCTTCGCCCCGGCTGAGGACCTCGGGCGGCAGACGGCGGACCGTGGGGGCCCGTGGGCCAACCGGACCGGACTCTCCCGCAGCACCCTCGGTCTGGCCTCCGGTCTCGCCGGCGGCGGGGGGCCTGTCTCGGGTCGGCGGGCCGCCCCGGGCCTCGCCGCTATGCCAGTGTCGCTTTTCGTACAAAGCGCTACTGTCATACCTCAAGGCCCGAGCATGGATCAAGGCGGGTTGTCGAAATTCTCGGCCCCGTCCCGAGGCCGGCACTCCACGAACGTCACGTGGACCACGGTCTGCGCCTCGAGCCCGCACTTCGAGCACGTCGGCAGCGGGTCGTCCTCCTGCCCCGGCCACACCCACGCCACCGCGCCGAACCCCTTGCACGAGGTACAGACGCCCGGGTCGAGGCTCTTCTCGATGCGGGCTAGGCGTGCCCTGATCTTTGCACTCACACCAACCCCCCCGGCCCGGACTCAGCGATCAGCCGCTCCAGCTCGGCGAGCCGACTGGCCAGGTCGTCCAGCTCGATCCCCTCGCGCGCGTTGCGGAGCAGCGTGGTCGCGGCGTTGACCCGCGCGGTGTGCGGGGCCTTGGGATTGACCATGATCTGGGCCAGCGTCTGCACCGCGGCTGCGGCGTACTGCTGCATGAGTCCGACGGCCTGTCCGTAGGCGTCGCGGCGAGCGGCCCGGTACGCACGCGAGAAGTCGTCGCGCCTCATCCACAAGTACAGCGTGCGCTCGCTGATACCGATGGCCTGGGCGGCCTTGAGGATCGTGGGGTAACTGAGCAGCGCCACGATGGCGCGCTCGTACCGCCGCTTGAGATGTCCGGGCTCCTCTTTCTCCAGCTCGTCCCGGTCGAACATGTCCCCTTGCGAAACCATGGCTAAACCCCCTGTGTAAAAAGTCTGAGAATCTGGCCAGAACGGCCTTGATGTGTGCGCCGACATCCGCCTGCATGGTGGTTGGCCCCGAAGTGGGGCCCAAAGGAGCAGCCATGTCGAAGAAGACCAGCGCGTCGAAACCCGCCAAGAAATCGCCCGCCAAGAAGCCCGTCCCCAAGCCCAAATCCTCGCCCACAGCGGCTGTGTCGCCAACGTCCGGGCCCAGCGCCAAGAAGACGGGGACCGGGGCCACCAAGGCGACCAAGCGCCCCGTGGCCAACGAGGCGCCCCCAGCGCCCGCAGCGCCCGATGCACCCGTCGCGCCACCGGTGCCGACGAAGCCCGCGAAGCGCCCCCCGGTGCCCCTCGCCAAGTCCAACCCCCGCACCCAGCCCAAGCACCTCAGCGCCATCGACGCGGCGGCGATGGTTCTTGCCGAGGCCAAGGACCCGATGACCTGCAAGGCGATGGTCGAGGTGATGGCCGAGCAGGGGCTGTGGAAGCCCGCGACGGGCAAGACCCCCGAGGCCACGCTCTACTCCTCGATCCACCGCGAGATCGCCAAGAAGAAAACCGAGGCCAGGTTCCGAAAGACTGGGCGCGGGCTGTTCGAAGTGGCTCGCTGAGCAAGCGGAGTTGAAATCCTGAAGTCTCACGCCTCGGCCCCGGCCGGGGCGTTTTCTCTCGTCGCCTTCCTCCCCGTGAACTGCTCGAACCTCTGAATTATCACATCGCAGTACAGCGGGTCGATCTCCATGAGCAGGGCCTTGCGGCCGGTCCGCTCCGCAGCGATGAGCGTCGAGCCCGAGCCGCCGAAGAGATCCAGCACCCGCTCGCCCTCACGCGACGAGTACGACATCGCCCGCTCGGCCAGCTCCACAGGTTTTTCCGTCAAATGGACCATGCTCTGCGGCGTGACCTTCTTCACCTCCCACAGGTCCGAGACGTTGTGGGGCCCGAGGAAGACGTGGGCCTTGCCCTCGCGCCAGCCGTAGAAGCACCACTCGTGCCCGCCCATGAAATCCTTGCGGCCCAGCACCGGGTGCAGCTTGTTCCAGATGATGGCCTGCGAGAAGTAGAGCCCGGTCTGCTTGAGGACCGGCGGGTAGTTGCCGCAGTTGAGGTACCCGCCCCAGATGTAGAAGCCGCGTCCGGGCTCGAGCACCCGCGCCATGTTCCCGAACCACGCCCCGAGCAGCCGCTCAAACTCCTCATCGGAGACGAAGTCGTTGATCAGCGGCCGGTCCTTGGGGCGAAGCTTCTCGTGCGTCGCCTTGGCCTTGGACGGGTGCCGCGCGAGGTCGCTCTTCTGCTGGTGGGTCGTGGCCTTGGTCGCGCTGGCGGGGAAGCTGGATAGCCCCGCCGCGATCGCGTTGTTGGAGCGTGGCTCGACGTTGACGTTGTACGGCGGGTCGGTATTGACCAGCTGCACGGGCTTCCCCTCGACCAGCCGGTCCACGTCCGCCTCGCTCGACGAGTCGCCGCAGAGCAGCCGGTGATCACCCAGGACCCAGAGGTCACCGGGCTGGGTGATGGCCTCGTCCGGGGCGCTGGGGATGCTGTCGGGGTCCGTGAGCCCGTCCGTGGGATCGGGGTCGAGCAGCCGCTGCAGCTCCCGGTCGTCGAAGCCCAGCGTGGTCAGGTCGATACCGAGGTCCATCAGCCCGTGCAGCTCCAGCGGCAGCAGCTCCAGGTCCCACTCGGCCATCTCGGCCGTGCGGTTGTCGGCGATCCGGTAGGCCCGGGCCTGCTCGGGTGTGAGGTCGGCCGCGACGTGCACCGGGACCTTGGCGAGCCCCAGTTCGGCCGCCGCTTTCCAGCGCGTGTGTCCGACGACGATGACGCCGTCGCCGTCCACGACGATGGGCTGGCGGAAGCCGTACTGCCGGATGGACTCGGCCACCGAGGCCACGGCCTTGTCGTTGAGACGCGGGTTGTGCTCGTACGGCCGGATGTCGGCCAACGCCTTCATTGAGATCTTCATGGTTCCCCCCCGGGAAATGGTGTTCAGAACTGGAGTGCAAATGCGACTGTTACCGTTGTTACCGTGTTACCCGCTTCCCCCCCTTCTCTCTAGAACGATTGAGGAATAGAGCGATACACGTCAAGTCGGTAACACGGTTACATCGGTAACGCTCCTCAAGCATTGGTGTCCCTCCACGAGTCTCGGAGCCTGAGCCCAACACGCCCTTTGGTGGGCGGTCCGCCGATACGCTTGGTCGTGGTGCGGAACCCTCGTTTGTCCAGTTCCTTCCCCAGCCACCGGCCGCCGGACGACCGTTCGCCCTCGCCCCTGGCCCAGTTCTCGTACGCCGAGTTGACAGTCGCCCAAGGGGTGAAGAGGGAAGAGTCCTCGGGCCGCACGTCCGTCTCGAAGCACTCCTCGATGAACCTCCCGGTGATGTCCTCCTCAGATCTGTATTCGGAAGTCGCCAGCTTGACCGCCGTTGGCTCGCCGAGTCCGTCTCGCTGCCACGCCAGGCACCCCCGGACGAGCTTGGCCAGGATTCCCGGCCATTCGAGCTTGAGCTTCTCGATCAGTTGCGGGTCCCGCTCTTCCGCCGGGATGACCACATCGAACGGGATCATGCGGAGCCGCCTCCAGACCGCCTCGGACTGCTCACGGATCTGCGGGCGGTTGTTGGTCACGAGGACTGTCTTGTGCGTCCGGGCGAATGAGAAGTAGTCCTGCCGCATGTACCGGCCCTTGAGAGTCGCGTCCCCGGTGAGCCGCTTAACCATCTGGAGTTTGAGAGCCGCACCCTCTTCGGTCTCCGAGGCCACGACCAGCCGACGCCCGCGAAGGTCGGCGATCTCGGTCGGGTGTTCGCTGTGTCTGGATTCGAGCAGCAGTAACGGTGGCGCTTCACAGGCGTAGTCGCCCATGATTCCGGCGATCGTGTCGAGCAGCACGGACTTCCCATTGGCTCCTGCGCCGTGCAGGATGGGGAAGACCTGCTCACTGATGTCGCCCGTGAGGCAGTGGCCCAAGAACCGCACCACAAACTCAATGAGTTCCTCGTCGCCGCCGAGGACGCGAGCCAGGAAGTCGTCGAACAAGGAGCACCCAGCGTTCGGGTCGAAGACTACCGGGGCGAGCTTCGTGATCAGATCATCGCGGTCGTGCGGGTGAATCTTGCCGGTGCGAAGGTCGATCGTTCCATTGAGGACGTTCAGGTTCCATTGGTCGTTATCGAGGTCCTCGACACGAACGGTGCAACCGCGCTGGGACTTGGCGATGAGGATGACCGCCTCGTGCCTCGCTCGGGACTCGCATTTTCGCGCCCACTCTCTGGTCTTTGTCCGGGAATCTTCATCGAGGCCGTCCGCGTCCTTGCCGATCTGACGGGCCAGTTCCCCGGCCAGTCGGAGCGGGGTGCCCTCGTCGTCGTCGCGCCATCGGCACCCATCCCAAGCCAACCACTTCCCGGTGCTGTGGCAGAACCGAACCCGGTCCCCAAACGTGCTGGCGAACCGCTCGGCATTGCCGAGATCGGTCAGGGGGAACGGGGTCGGCGACGACGGGTTGCTCGCCGGGGGGTACTTCGCGATGCTTCGTGCGATCCCCGAGACTTCCTCAGCCTCGAGCGGCGGGACGCACATCTCGATGTTGGCTTGCTGGAGCGCTACGTTGATCACGGCCTCGGACATGCCGCGCCGTCGCATCGAGCCCGCGAGGCTGGTCAGGCTGCCGTTGCGATCTCCGTCCGGGATCGAACCTGAGCCGTCCGTGGATTGGATCACGTTCCGTGGCTTCTTCGCCTTCGCCGCGGCGACGAGCCATCCCGGGGCCACCGGCAACTCTCTCGGCGGAACGTCGAGGTCGCCGTCAAGCCACCGGTACTCGCCGTCAGAGCGGCGGCTCGGTGTCGCGACGATGTACCCGCCGTCGGCACGGACATCGACATGGTCAGCGATCAGGCTCTGGCTATTGCGAACCCCGGCTCCCTCCGGTTGGCGGAAGATGAGGTGTCGGCCGCCCCGAGGAGTTTGAGAGATCGGGGCCCCGGCGAGTTCGAACTGCAGCTCGGGCTGATCGGACAACCACGGGTTGTCAGCTCCGTCAATGTCCACGACGAGCAGCCCCTCGGTCCAGATCCCGAGGTTGGCGTTGGGATGCCGCGTCCACCAAGACTCGATCTGCTCCGGATCGGTCGTCGCGTCCTTGAACCCGTGCGTTGTGAGAGGTTTCGACTTGCCTGGCAGCAGCGGGAACACTGGGTAGCCAAGCTCCGCGTACTTCAAAGCCGCATCGATTAAGGATTGAGATCGGTTGTGTTGGATCATGTTTATGCCCCCCCAGGCACCCCGACGAACGCCGGGTGTTGTTCGAGTTGCTCTACCCCGCGCTGGTCTCACCAATGAGCCGCGCCCAAATACGTCGTTGTTCTTCCCAGTCCACGACCGCCGCGATCGGGCGGACCTCCCGCTCGGTCACGGGGTCGCGGCCCGACTCGACTCGTGGCAGGTCGAGGATCGCTTCTTGAATGTCGGGCGCGAGGTGGAGCAGGTTCATGATTTGCGTGATCCGGGCTCGTGTGACGTGCCCGACCTCGGCCAACTCGGCCTGAGTCCTGGCGGCCCCCGATTCCAGCAGGCCTTCGAGCCGGATCGCCAGCGCCATGAGGCGGGCGAGCCGGGGCACTCTGCCCGGCGGCGGTGGGGGTGTGCGAGGCGCCTCTCCGGCTCGGAGCCTGCGGCCACGCCCGCCGCGGGCAAAGTGCACCGGCGTCGATCTTGTGCGTCTGGATGATCCGGTGACTGTCATGCGGCGGCCTCCTCAAGCTCGTCGGCGTGGAAGTGCACGTGTACGGACTCGGTTGCGGCGTCCCACTCGACCCCCGCGACCATCTCGCGAACGAGGTCAGCTCGCTCGGAGGGCGTGAGCGCGTCCCAGACCGGGTCGAAGGCCTCGGCGGCCCCGACCAGCTCGTCCGGGTCGATCAGTTTCTGCTCGTCGCGAGCGATGCGGCGGTCCAGTGACCTGAGCTGCGTCGTGAGCCGCTCGGCCTCGTTCGGGTCGGCGGCGGCCTCGAGCCGTGCCGCGAGTCTTGGGCGCTCAGCCTGCCGCGCGTCGGCGTTCTCGATCAGGACCTCCATGGCGTGACTGACCACGGCCCGCAGCGTCTCGTCTTCGCCCGCGACGGCCCGGATCTCGTCGATCACGATCCGCTCCAGGTCGGTCGCGGGGAGCGACGGGGCGGGGCAGGTGTCCCACCCGAGCTTCTGGGCCTTGCCGCAAACGTAGTACTGGTACCGCCGGGCCTTGCCCGAGCCGCCAGCCTTGCTGACGTAGTGGTGCCCCATGCCGCACCCGCACGCCGTGCAGCGGACGAGCCCCTTGAGCAGCGCCCCGTGCTTGTTGCCAACCCTCGAGCCCGAGGTACGGCCGTTGAGCTTCAGCTGGGCCTGCACCCGGTCGAACAGGCCCTGATCCACGATCGCGTCGTGCTCGCCCTCAAAGATCTCTTCGTGGTGCCTGACCTTGCCGACATAGACGACGTTGGTGAGCATCGCGTAGACCGTCCCCTTGTCGAGCGCGGCCCCGCCCTGCGGCTTGTCCTTCTTGCTGGTCCACGCCTTCGTGGTCCACCCTCGCTTGCGGCACTCGCGGACCACCGGCATGAGCGACCCGTCCTCCAGGTACAGCTCGAAGACCCGCCGCACCCGCTCGGCCTCGGATTCGTTGACGTGGAGCTTCGAGCCGCCGGGCCCCGGGACCAGGTCGTACCCGAGCACGGGCCGACCCCCGGCCCACTTGCCCTTGCGGCGGGCCCCGGCGATCTTGTCGCGGGTCCGCTCGGAGACCAGCTCCCGTTCGAACTGGGCGAAGCTGAGCAGGACGTTCATCATGAGGCGGCCCATCGAGTCGGCCGTGTTGAACGCCTGCGTGGCCGACACGAACGCGACGCCGTGGCGATCGAAGACCTCGATCATCTTTGTGAAGTCCACGAGGGACCGGCTCAGGCGATCGAGCTTGTAGACCACGACGGAGTCGATCTTCCCGGCCTCGATATCGGCCAGGAGCCGTTTGAGCGCGGGCCGTTCCATGTGGCCGCCGCTGATCCCGCCGTCGTCGTACTTCTCGGGCAGGCAGACCCAGCCCTTGGACTTCTGACTTTCGATGTACGACTCGCACGAGTCACGCTGCGCGTCCAGAGAATTGAACTCCAACGCGAGCCCCTCTTCAGAACTCTTCCGCGTGTAGATCGCGCACCGGACCAGCTTGGTCTTCTCGGTTTCGCTCATCCTTGAGCTGGCCTTGCTCATGCCGAGCCCCCTCGCTTGGGTTTGGTGAGCCCGAAAAAGAGATAGCCGTTCCAATGGCTCCCGGTGATCGCGTGGGCGACCGCCGAGAGCGAGCGGTACGCCGTGCCCTCGTGTTCGAAGCCATTGGAAAGGACCGTCACCCGGTGCTCGATCCCCTTGAACTCCCGTGTCAGAACCGAGCCGGCGATCGGGAGGCGCTCGTCGGGGCGGCGGGCCACGGTGCCCGTCACGGTCCGCACAGCCGCCCCCAGAGCGACCCCCGAACTCTCCCAGTCGGACGGCGGGCGGACACGCAGGTCGGCGTCACGGGCCAGCTCCGCGGCCCTGACGCGGGCACGCTCGGTGAGGTCGCCCTCGACCTGTGCCTGCAGCCGCCACGCGATCCTGCGGATCATCCAGCGGCGGTTGGACGAGCGGGTGCCCTCGCCGTACACCTCGGCGTACCGGTCACGCAGCTGGCCGACGGTCAGCTCATCGAGCGAGTCGATCTGATCTCGGGTGTGGTCCGTCATCGCGTCTCCCTTCCGGCCCGCATCGCGCAGGCCTCTCGCGTCTCGCCCGGTAAACCGGACGGGACACTGAGGTCTTGCGAGTGGGGGAGTTCAAGCGATGTCGGGAGAGATTCTGAGCGTGACGGGAGCGCATCGATAACGCGGGCCAAGCCGATGCTGAGCGCCTCGACCAATGGCCCGGGCGGTGTGCGCGATGAAAGATGTGCGGTCAGCCCACCGGGACGAAGCCCGGCCAACTCGAAGTTTTCCCCCACCATGTCTGCCCCCCCCGAGGCTTGCAGAGCGTGATCTCGCGTCCCGTCCGGCCCCCCAGCCGAGTACTCCCGCGACGCCGGAGCACGCCCCGAATCGAGTACAATTATAGGCCACTGGTTAACGCGAAGCACTGCTTGGGCCGATCGAAATATTGTATTCGATAGCGACCTGTCGAGCGGTGCGCGGCCAGGCCCGTGGCATTGATGCCCTGCCCGTGCGGCCGAGCAGGGCCTGCCCGTCGCGGAGTGCTTTGAGTCGGTCGTTCGGGTCTGGATGGGCTTGGGTGTTGGCATCGCACCCATTGTGTGCACGTGTCAACCGGTGGATTGTCAGGGGCAATGACGAAGCGACTCTGTGAAGAGTAAACGGGCTGAGCGGAGACTTGGTGAAGACTAAGTGCCTGAATTTCTTTCGAGCGAGGCGGCCCAAGCCTCGGCAATCTGCCGAGGTTGCTCGAAGTCCCCGCGCTCGACCGCGACGATCATGGCTTCGATCTCCGTGGCGGTGAACCGGCGATTGGCGGCGGCCCGACCAAGGGGGCTAGGCGCGACCCCGGCGGCCTCGCGGATCCGGTCGAACTTGGACGAACTGAGAGAGGCTCCCCCGGCTCCGGCGATCTCGATCAACTGGGTCTTGGTCAGTCCCCGGAAGCCGCCCGGCCATTCGTACCCGGACCTCTGGTGCGGGTGCAGAGCGGTTACCAACGCGCTGAGCGTCCGAACCGCGAGAGCCACGGCCTCCTCTGGGAAACTCGTGGTGCCGACCCGGTCCACACCGAATGGGTTGGCGGGCCGCATCAGGTGGTCCCCGGGCTCCTCGCCGGAAAACAGGAAGGGTGGGCGGGGGAAGAGCTCGATCAGCCGACCTAGCGCGGAACTAGCGGGCTGGAGATCGAGACGCAACTTCGCGGGCGGCTCGATCTGGAGAGCCACATCAAGGCGCGCGACAGCGGCCTCCCACTCGGCCCACCAGGAGATGGCCTGATCCCTGGCGGCCTGCCGAGCCGCCTCAATCGACTCCTCCGTCTCGCCCTTGCTTAGGAATTCGGTCCCGTCCGGATGGATCACTCCCCCGGCACCGTCGCCGGGGCGGGCACGCTTGGCATCGGCCCACTGGGTGGCGATGGTGGCCGCGAAGCGGGTCAGCCGGGCCACGTCGTTCGTTGCCCGGTGGAGTTCCCGCAGACGGGTATCGCCGGGCTTCGTGCAGTCGTAGTCCGATGTCGCGGTCGCCGCCATGCGTGCACCTCTTCCATGAGCAGCCCGGAGGTCGGGCAATGCACGAACAGCCTACACCCACTACCTGAGGGTAATTCCTGCGCATGTGGTAGAGCCATGCTGAGTGGAAATCAAATGTCAATGCACCACGGAACACTAAGTCCTCGACGCACGCCGCCGAGGCAGGGGCCGTGTTTGTCGGTCTCGCCGTGACGACTTCGGCAGGTTGAAGCTGGAGGGGCGGTGAGTTCGGGTTAACACCCCGTCAGAAACGCAGCAATGAACGACCCGATGTCGCTGTTGTCGAGGATGCCGTCGGCATTGAGATCCGCGGCGATGTCACCGGTGAGGAAGAGACCCACAAACACACCGATGTCGCCGAAGTCGAGGATGCCGTCGTCGTTGAGGTCGGCGTGACACGGCCCGGGGCTGGCGACCGCGGCGGCGATATCGAGCATCCCCACGCCGATCACGTCCTCGAACCCCGGGTTCGCACCCGAGATATCCCGCGCGGTCTTGCGGAGGATCCAGCGGAAGTCGTCCCACCGCCGGATCGTTCCCTTCTGGATGAGCAACGCCGCGGTGCCGGCAACCAGCGGGGCCGCGAGGCTCGTGCCGTCCGCTTCTCCAAATGAGCTGGGGGGCAGCGCGGGGCCGCACAGCATCGCGGGGATCGCCCCGGTCAGGGAGGTGCCCGGGACCGAGATGAAATAATCCACGCCATAGTTGCTGAACCCGGCCAGTGAGCCGCTCTCATCGACCGCGACGACCCCTGCGACCTTGCGCATCGCGGCCGGGTACTCGGGGATGTCGCTCGAGTTGTTGCCGGCCGCGGCAACGAGGATGATGCCCTGAGCGGCGGCGTCGTCCACCGCGCGATCGAGGATGCGCAGATCCGCCCTTGTGCTGAGGCTCAGGTTGATGACATCGGCGTTGTTGTCGATCGCGTAATAGATCGCCTTGGCGACCCGAAATGCGGTGGTGTGCCCCTCGTCGTTGACGATCCGGATGGGCAGGATCGTCGCGTCTGGCGCGACCATCAACGCGAGTGAGGCGACCGCGGTGCCGTGCCCGACCATCTCATCGATCAACCCGTCCCCGTCGTCGTCGATCCCGTTGCACACATCGGCGAACGCGGCCGGGTCATTGATGGCGGGGTCGTTCAGGAATGAGATCGCCAACGGAGAGATGGAGCCCTCGAGATTGGGATGCGTGGGATCAACCCCGCTGTCGATCACCGCGATGGTCACCCCCGCTCCGGTCACCGTGGCCTGGGCCGCTTCCACGCCCATGGCCTGGCGCACCGGCTGCTGCTGGAACTGCTCGGGCGGGGTCATCAGAAAGATGCTCTGCGTCCCTGAGCCCGGGTCGCCCGAGAGGTAATTCAGCTCGCTGTGATCGATATCCGCATCGGTGGCAAAGAGAATCTCGAACGCGTCCGGCGTCATCTGCAGCTCAAGTGACACCAGGTGGATCCCACGCGACGCGATCGAGTCGCGCACCACAAACCCGTAGCGTGCGGCGACCGCCTGGATCGAGGCCCCCGGGACGAGCTCGAGGATGCCCTCGCCCGAGAGGGGCTGATCGCCTTGTGGGCCAGCCGCCGCGACCGCGGTAAGCGTGATCAGGGACGACGCGAGAATCGATAGCCGTGTTAGTACAAGCATTCTGGTTCTCATTATGCAACTCCGATCGCGATAAAGCCAGACCAAAGTCCGGGGTGAGTGCCATTCTTGATTGCTTGACGCTGGGCCCGGTGAAGGCCCGAGAATAATCTGGCGGCGGGGGTGCCCGTTTTTGGGGCCTCGGCGTACATCCGGCTCATCAGCTCCCGGGCGGTCGCGTCGTGTGAGGCCCAGAGGCACGAGACCAGTCCGCTGGCCCCGGCGGCGAGGAAAGCACGAACAAACCCGTACACCTCCTCGCCTGAATCGACACGGGCACGCCCGGTCTCGCAACCCGAGAGCGTGACCGCGGCCCCGTCCAGGTCGAGTGAGAAGATCTCACGGGCTGTCAGCCACCGGTCGTGCAGCTTGATCGCCGCGGCGAGTGGGTTGCCCGGCGGGAAGATCCCGTGAGCCGCCAGATGGATGAAGTCGGCCCCCGCGAGCTGGCCGAGCACACCATCGGCCGTCGCGTCCGCACCCGTCAGCAGGCAGGGGTCGGGCAGCACGTGCGCCACGGCGCGGGCCTCTGCGTCGATATGCGGGGCGAATCGGTCGGCCACACCAACGACGAGCGATCGACCCGTCGTGCGGTTCTCGGGTCGTGTGATCGCGCTGAGCAGGCTGGCGCTGGGGAGGTTGGTCACACTCATCCGCTCGATGAGGAACGCGTCGCCGTCGTGCAGTGCGCCGAACGGGACGGTGTGCAGGTCCGCCGTCGGCACGCACGTGACACGGGCAATATCACTCAGCAGCGGGAGAACCGGGTGGAGCACGGCGTCGTGCAGCGCGAAGGCCGCAGAGATCGCGGCCGAGGTACGCTTCGCGGCCCGCGCCGAACTCCCCGAGCCTCGCACGATCGCGCGCCGGAACTGAAACGAGAGGTTTCCGGCCAAGGACTCGAGCTCGTCGAGCCCGAGCCGAAGATCCACGAAGTGGATCGCCCCCCGCCGAACGACGAAGCATCCCAGCGAATCCCCGCACCGAGCGTACGTGAGCAGGGCATGATCCGGATCCAGCGAATCGGCGAGCTCGACGCCCGGCTGCGGGGTGGCCAGGACCCCGCGCCCCGCGCGCGACGCGGAAAGCCGAGATTCCAACCCCGTCACGCGGCTCTCAACCAGGTGGAGCTCCGAGAGCCAGTCGGTGACTTTGGGGGCTGTGTCAACTTCCGCGGCGGGGTCGATCCGGCTGTACAGAAAATTGAGCGCGGCACGCTGCTCGGCCAGCTGCATGAGCAGGCGGGACTCGTCCTCGGACCGCGCCGCCCGCGCGATTTGATCGGCCAACTCAACGTCCCCGCTGATCAGGTCGAGCAGCGCCCGTGAGCGCCCACGCTCGGTGACATCAAACGCCTCGGTTTGCGCGTCCGGCCCACCGGCCTGGAGGATCACGGCGGTAGCCTCTGAGAACACCTCGTGCCGCTCATCGATGAAGGCCGCTCGGAGCCGATCACCCTGCAGTGCCCCACGGATACGGTCGAGATGGTGCATCGCATGTCGGTACTGCTCAACCGCCTCAGCGACCGAGCCCCGGGCGCAAAGAACCCGCGCCATCCGGTGGTGCAGGTCCGCGAGCACCGAGGGCAGCGCGAGCGTGCCCGCGTCTTCGATCGCACGGGCGATGAGGTCGTGAGCCGCCTCAAGGTTTTCGTTCGCCAGCTCGATATCGCCGCGCAGCATGATCCGGAACAGCCGCAGCGTCGGGGGCTCTACCGTGCCTGCCGGTGGGTCTGCCGCAAAGGCCAGGGCCTGAGCCGTGTCGCCGGCGAGCAGGGCGAGACGACCTCTCAGGAGGCGCGCGGTGGTCTGGCCCGCGGCGTTGCCGAGGGTGTCATAGAGCTGTTGCGCCCCTGTGAGCGCGTCGCCGGCTCGGGCGGGGTCCCGCTTGAGCAGCACCGAGGCCAGCCCGGTGAGCGCTCTGGCGCGTTCGGCGGTGAGCCCAACCTCTTGGAGCGCCGAGTCTGACCGGGCGTAGAGCTCCGCCGCATCGTCAAGCAGGCCGATCGCGGCGAGCACGTCGGCGAGCTCGGCCTCAAGACGTGCCAGGTCACCCGGTGCACGGTCCTGCTCGAAGAACCGCCGTGCCAGCTCGAACTGCTCGATGGCCTCGGAGAACCGCCCCTGGCGCCCGAGCAGGTCTGCCAGGTTTCCACGCACGATCGCCGCAACGCGCGGCATCCCCGCCTCGTCAAGCAGCTCGCAAGATTCTCGAAAAGCAGACTCGGCCTGTCTGAACCGACCCAGCTCCAGCAACGACTCGGCCCGGTTGGACTGGATCTGTGCCGTAGTCGTCGGGTCGCCCTTCGCCAGCCGCAGCGCCTGATCGAACCGATCGATCGACTCGGACCATTGCCCCAGCATCCGGTGCAGGATCGCGTGGTTCGTCACCGCACGCACCGCGAGCTCGGGCTGTTCAGACTCACGGAAGACCCTCTCGGCGTGCTCGCAGCACCCGATCGCGTCGGCGAAACGCCCGAGGCGTGCATAGGACTGGATCTTGGTCAGCGAGACGTGCGCACGCTCGATCTCATCCTCACGCGCCGCGGCGATCTGGTCCGCTTCGTCGAGGGCGTGGATCGCGTCCGTAAAGCGGTTGGCGTAGTTGAGCGCGTGCGCCAGGGCGGTCCGTGCCCGCGCGCTGGCGATCGAGGCCTCGAGGCGGTCCGCGATCAGGCAAAGGATCTCGGCCTGCTCGAGCGCTCGCGTCAGATCACTCATCACCAGGTCACGCACCTCATCGATCAGCTCGAGCAGCACGCTTTCTGGGAACGACAGGCGCGCGACCTCACGGGCGCGGTCCGCGTCCGGCATCGAGGCAATCCGTTCGAGTTGCGATCTGTACACGAACCCTCCCGTGCTCAGGGGACCAGGACCGGGCCCGCTTCGATCAGCAGGTCGCCACGCCGCAGCTCAAAGAGGAAGGAGCCAGCGGTGAGCTCGGCGGCAAACGCCCCCATCTCGGATTGGATTTCTGCGATAGGGAGGTCGCTGGCACGGTCCACCACGGTGATCTGCCAAGCCCCCTCAACGTCGGCGTCGATCTGCCCGGTCACCCGCCACTGCCCATCAGAGACCGGGGCAAGCTCCAGATCGATGTCCGCCTCGTCGGTGCTGAAGGCGAGCTGGGCCGTCGCCCCAGCGCCTCGGATACCGGCGACCGCGGGCGTGAGCCGGGTGTCCAGATCCAGCGAAGCGATCACCCGGACCAGCCCCTCGGCCAACCGCTCGATCGCACCCGGGCGACTCTCGGCCAGGGCCCGCTTGGCCCGCTTGATCGCCTCCGTTGCGGGCACCGTGCGCGGCTCGGCGAGGAGGAATCGCACCGCGAACTCGATCTTCTCGAACGCCAACCCCAGAGCGGGGTCGGCGTTGATCCGGGCCCTGAGCGCCGCGGCTTGGGGTCCGTCGAGCTCACCCGTCGCCAGGGACGTGAGCAGCTCAAGTTCAGACGGTTCCGGGTTGTTGGGGGTGTCTGTGTTCATGGGTTGTTCCACGGTTTATGAGAGAGCCGGCTCGGCTGAGATACATCAAGGACACAGAATTTTTACTCTGACCCACGATCCTCGTCGGCTTGTGCTTGCTCAAACAGCATTCTGAGGCGATCAAGGCACCTGGCCCGGCTCGGCCCGATGGCCCCCCGCGGCATGTCGAGCTGATCGGCGATCTGGTCGTACGCCGGGCGTTCGTCCGCGAACAGAGCAATGAGTAGTGACCGGCACCGAGGATCCAGGAGGTTGAGCGACTCGCGAAGGACCTGGCGTTGCTCGGTCAGCTCGAACTCGGCGTGGGTGCCGATCTCCGCCTCCGCCTCGGCTTCTCTGGAGACCGCGGACGGGGGGCGCTTTCGCAGCGCGTGCCAGGTTTCCCGCTGGGTTGTGGTGATCAGCCACGCCGCGACGGTCTGCCCGTCACGCAACGCGTTCAGGTGCCGCACCGCGAGCGTCCAGACGTTCTGAAACACGTCCTCGGCTTCTTCCTTGGGCAGCCCGTGCCGAGCCGGGATGGAGTACACCAGCCTCGAGTAGCGGTCAACGAGGTCCGACCAGGCCCGCGCGTTGCCCTGCAGGCATCGCGAGACGAGTTGGGCATCCGTGATTTCGTTCGCGGGTTCGCTTGGCATCGTTAACCGTGGTGTGTGTCCAGTGTCCCTGAGAGGATAGGGATCTCGCGGGTGCCGCTGTTGAATTCGCGCCGCGGAAGAATCTTTGAGAAGCGTGTATCTGCCCCGCCGACGCGGCCTCCTCTGTGGTGTCGTACCCGAGCCCGGGGGGCCTGGCCCGGTGCGACTCGAAACCCAGACCTTGGTGTGACCTGGCACCAACGTCTCAATCTGATGACCCAGGCCGATGCGGGGAAGAACGGAATTGGAGCACAAGTCATGCTGAAGAACATTGCTATTTTGATGACGGCGACCGCGGCACTAGGCCTCCTGGCCGCGGGCCCCAACGCAAGCATGCCGGAACCCTCCGCCCTGGGCGGCGGCACCGGCGGCGGCAGCGGCGGGGCATCCACCCGCGTCAAGCTCGAGGTCCGGATGGAATCCGGCAACGATCAGTCCCAGGCTCGGGCCCGGTATGAGATGCGGCAGCGCAACGGTCTGGTGATTCAAAGGTTTGATGTGTCCGCCGAAGACTTCGAGCCGGGGACCGTGCTCGACGTGAGCGTCAAGGGCCGTTTCGTCGGATCCATCACGATCAATAATCTCGGCATCGGCAGCCTCGAGCTCCGCACGGGCTCACGGATCGATGATCCGGGTGACGGCTCACCCATCGGGGACTTCCCGAATCTTCAGGCGGGCGATTCCGTCTCGGTCGGCCCGCTGTCGGGCACGTTCTGAATTCACTGATCTCAACTCAGCGACCGCACGATTCAAACCGCTCAAGCGTGAGAGACCTCGCTTGAGCACTTTCATCCTGCCTCACCGGCAGCTCACCGTCCCCCCAGGCAGCCCGTGTCCGCCCCGCGGTGCGGGTTGCTCTTTCTGCTCACGGAATCTCTCTAAACAGGGCCACGTGGAATCACGCTGGAGGGGCGAGATTAAACTCAACTCGGACGCCCTGCCCGACTCATGGGCGGGGTGTGTTCACGCCACGAGTTGCTCGGCAAGGCTCGCTGCAGCGCAGCCCACTCCCTGCGCTCAGTCACCGCTTGGGCTGACCGCTCCCCGTACTTCTAGACGTACATGTGGCTGCGGGTTATCCACCCCGAGCCCAACGGTGGTGTTAACCAGAACTCGGATTCTGAGAGTCTCCCAGAGAGCGCCGTGGGAAGAGCCCTTGATCCGGCGGGGTTCGCCTCGGGGTGGACTCTGGCGTTCAGATTCTGAGAGCGCCGAATCGTGCCCCACGCGGCCTAGACGGGCCGGGTTCGTAGCGGTCTCAGCAAACAAACAGGCCCGCGTCCTGATGGACACGGGCCTGGGAACTCCCCGAGCAGGACTCGAACCTGCGACCTAGCGGTTAACAGCCGCTCGCTCTACCAATTGAGCTACCGGGGATCTGGAGATCACCCCCGGGCGGGCCCGGGGAGGAAAAGGGTACTCACCAACCCCGTTCGGTCAAGCGGCGGGGTGGCTTGAGGGGAACGAATCTCTCTGAGCGGTTTCCGAGCTCGCAGGCTCCCTCACGGGCCCGGACCCGGGACTCTCGCGGTTCGGGCCTGCTCAGAGCCCATTGGGCTGGGAACTGGCAGCCCCACGAGCCGAAAGGGAGAGCATGAGCAACACGATCCAAAGCCGGCCGGGGAGCCCGGGCCTCGCCCGCCTTCGATTCGCAATTCTCGCCCTGGCGGTCACGCTGGGAGTCGGCTCCGGGTCGGCGTGGGCCCAGTCCACGCGCGGCCTCATCGAGTTGGCCTACCGCTGGACCCAGGGCGAGACCGCTCGGTACAGGGTCACCGAGAGCATGACCCAGGAGATCGTCGGCGAGCGAAACGCCACGCTGCAATGGGAGCGGGAGTTCACCTACACCGAGCGGGTGATCGAGGCGGACCCCGAGACCGGGGCTGCGACCATCGAGCGAGTGATCGACCGCGTGGCGATCCAGGTGGAGGGTGAAGGGATCGACGGGGCCCGGTACGACTCGGAGGATCCCAAGACGGACGCGGCCAAGGCCAACCCGATGATCGCGACGTTCGCGAACATGAAGGGGCAGACGATCCGGTTCTCCGTAGATGGCGACGGGCACGTGACCGAGGTGACCGGGGCGGTGGACCTCTGGAGCGCGGCGTTGGAGGGCTTCGCAGGCACCGCGCTGGCGGGGGCCCTCAAAGGGGCTGCCCCGGAGGGCGAGGCGATGCGGAAGCAGATCGAGGCCGCGATGAGACTCATCCCGGGGCGGGGCGTGAAGATACGCGAGAGCTGGGAGCAGAGCACGCCTCACGCGACGCCGATCGGGACGCTGACGAGCCGGATGGAGCACACGATGGCCGGGTTTGAGCGGAGCCAGTGGGGCCGGGTTGCGCGAATCCAGACCACGGGTGTGCTGAGTATGGGTGACCAGACCGACGAGATCAGCGTGGGAATGAAGGCGTTGATCGCGCTGGCGGGGATCGAGATCGAGCTGGGCGAGAGTTCCATCGCCGGGCAGACACTGTTCGACGTCGAGAACGGCAGGCTGGTTCGACAGGAGATGAACATCACGACCGAATGGTTCACTTCCGTGAAGGGCATGGAGGGGGTTGAGGGCCTGGAGGGGTTGGCTGAGCTTGCGGGTGATGGCGCGCAGAAGATGATGCAGACCAGCGTGCTCGAGCGGATCGACTGATCCGCCAACGGGGAAGGGGGACCGACGGAAGGCGCGCGCTCAGATCCCGAACTGCATGAACAGGATGAGCAGGATGAACCACTGAAAGCCGCTGACGAGCATGGCGACAGCCCAAGCGTCGTGGCGGTCGATGCCGAGGATCCGTTGCAGCAGTCCGAGCAGCACGAACCAGTTGATGATCCAGGGGATAACCGGGATCGGGATGAGCAGGTTGACCAGCACGGAGACGCCCGCGGCGCCGAGGTAGACCCCCGCCAGCTGAACCGCAATCGTGTGCAGCGGCTGATCGAACCCGATCCAGATCAGCGAGCAGAGCAGGTAGATGACCCAGCCCACGATCAGGGTGAACGCGCTGTACATGAGGAACAGAATCAGCCCGGCGGGCCCGAGTGCCAGCCCCCATCCGGTCAGGCCGACCACCGCGCCGAAGGCGGCCCAGAGCACCGGCTTGCGGTAGAGATCTCGCCACAGGTGCATTCGATGCCGGTTGGTGATCCGGTTGAGCACCCCGGTCGTGATGACCTTGCCGCACTCGGGGCAGTTGTCGAGCCGGGTGCCTCGCAGCTCATACCCGCACTCCGGGCACGGCAGCGGGACCGCCTTGGCGACGGGCATCGCGGACTTCGCGGGCGGCGGGCCCTTGGGTGTGTCGTCGGGCGCAAAATCATAGATCTCGGAGTCATCGCTCATCGGTGAGAGCATACCAACGGATGAGGTCCGGCTCGCGGCCCGCTGGTGTTAGGCGATGATCTTTCGTCGCCCCGAGACGTAATCCCAGAGCACGAAGCGGTCCAGGTCGTCGCCGCTCGTGAAGAGCACCCGCCCCTTGGTCGCCTCGGCGAGCCGATGAGCGAACGCGATATCGTCCGAGCTCTGCGACCAGCTTGGCACGAGGAAGATGTTGATCGTGATCCCTTCCTTGGCGCAGCGGGTCGCCTCGCGCATCGTCGCCTGCTCGGTCAGCGGGTGTGGCGGGTAGAGCATGTAGAGCATCTCGCCCTCGTAGTGCGCGGTGGGGAGCCCGTCGGTGATCAGGAAGATCTGCCGGTTGGGGGTGTCCTGGGCGGTGAGCACCTGGCGGGAGAGCTGCAGCGACCTCTGGATGTTGGTGAAGTGGGGGTGGACCATGGTCTCGGAGACCTCGGGGTCGGACATGTCCACGCGCAGCTGGATCCACGGGTCGCGGATGGTGACCGGCTTGGGCATGAGGCTCGGGATCTCGCCGATGGTGCGCCGCTTGGCGAAGGTGTACATCTCGATGAGCGAGAGGTGGTCGCCGGGATACTCGGTTCGGATGAGCCCGTCGAGCGCGAGGGCCATCTTCTTGCAGGCGAGGTACTGCCCGGCGTGCCGCATCGAGCCGGACATGTCCATGATGACGCTGGTGGCGGCCTTGGGGCTGTTGCGGGTGCGGTGGACGTCGATGTCGTCGCGCGAGACGCCGAAGGGTTGGCCCGAGCCGGACGAGCGCCGCGCCGCGTTGACGATGGTGTTGGGCAGGTCGAGGTGGGCGGCCGAGTCGCCGAACTCGTAGCCGCGCGTGCCGGGCAGCTCGACAGCTCCCTCGCCGCTGATCGGGCCGGTGTGCCGCCCGGACCGGCTGGCCTCCAGGTCCGCGAAGATCTCGCTGAGCAGCTTGGACTGGAACAGCCGCATGGTCTTGGGGGTCGGCCGCAGCCCCTCCGGCGTGGACTCGAGCCCCTGAAGCTCGGCCTGCTCGCGGAGGTACTCCTCGATCCGCTCGCCGAGGTCCTTGAGCTGCTCGATGTCCGCGTCCTCAACGAACCGCTTGAGCGCGTCCGTGTCGATCTTGGCGACCTTCGCGTTCTTGAGCGCCTCACGCAGCTGCTCGAGCAGTCGGTCGATGGTCTCGAGCTCCTCGGCGATCTGCAGCGCCTCGGGGACGCTGAGCGGCTCGCGGCCGGTAAACGGGTACCGGGCGTTCAGGTCTTCGATCTCGTACTTGGAGCCGAGTGTGTCGATGAGGTAGAGCAGGTCGCGGGCCATGGGGCCGTCCTCACGCTCGGCCTTGTACCAGAGCCGCTCGAGCTCGGGGATCGATTCCTCGCGGACCGCCCGGTCGAGTTGGTCGCGGAGCTTCTTGCTCGGGGCGCTGGTCTCCCGAGCGGCCTGCTCGAAGTCGCGGGCGGCACTCTTGGCCGCGGGCTTCGGGTCGTAGGTCTCAAGAATCTTCCGCTTGCGCTCCTCAAGCATCGCGATCAGCGCGTGCAGCGACGGCCCGAGCCCCGCGATCTGCGAGGGATCGATCTCGATCGCGTTGGCGAGCTCCTCAGCCGTGAACGGCCGCTCGTTGCCGTACATCATGAGGTGGTCCATCGCGGCCGAGGCGATGTCGGGCGGGGGCGCGGTGGGCGAGGGAAAGCGTTTGGGGTTGTAGCCCTGGTAGGAGTGGACGAGGCCGCCGAGGGGGCCACCTGGATTGGTATTCCGCTTGAACATATTTAGACTTCGTACTGCACCGTCCCGAACCGCTCCCCCCGGCTGATCCGGTCCGTCGCCCAGAGCCCCGCGAGCACGAACTCCACGCAGCTCGCCCGCACAGCCGGGTTCTCGTCCGCGTTGACCTCGAACGCCTTGGCCCACGCCGAGGGCACGCGCTTGAGCATCTGCTCGTAGTGCGCGCTGGGGAAGGTGTCGCCGACCTCGACCTTGACGCCCTTGCCGAAGATCTCGGCGATCTCTTCGAGCCCGTGCTCGTCCACGTACTCAGCGAACACCTCGCCGATCGCGGTGGCGAGGATCGAGTCGAGCACCTGCGGCTCGCTCATCTGGTGCGAGCCCATCAGGTCCAGCTCCAGCTTGCCGACCGCCGAGGCGTGGAAGTGCGCCAGATCCGAGATCCGGGGCACCGCGGGCGACGGCTCGCCCTGGCTCTTGAGCACGATCGCCCGGCGGCGGGCGCTGGCGACCATCGTTCGGTAGTTGGCGATGCTGAATCGGGCGCTCACGCCCGAGGCCTGGTCCACGTACGGGCTCCGCCGCGCGACGATCGCCATCTGCTCGACGATCTCAGCCATGAACCGGGGCACGAGCACGGGGTAGCGCTGGGGCAGGGAGTCGTCGGTGCTTTGTGCCTCAGCCTGTGTGATCTCGATGCCCAGCTCGCGGTCCATCGGGTAGTGCGTCTGGATGGTGGAGCCGATGCGGTCCTTGAGCTGCGGGATGACCTTGCCTGAGCGGTTATAGGTCGCGGGGTTGGCGGAGAAGAGGACGAGCACGTCGATGTCGAACTTGACCGGGTAGCCGCGGATCTGGACGTCGCGTTCCTCGAGGATGTTGAACAGCCCGGTCTGGACGAGCTCGTCGAGGTCGGGCAGCTCGTTCATCGCGAAGACGCCTCGGTGGAGGCGGGGGATGATGCCAAACGAGAGGGCCTCTTCGGAGTTGAGGCTTGCGCCGCCCGCGAGGATCTTGGCCGGGTCGATCTCGCCGATCAGGTCTGCGAACTTCGTCCCCGGGGCCAGCCGCTCGGCGTACCGCTCGCTCCGGTGCCACCACGCGATCGGCGTCGTCTCAGGCGTGTGCTGGGCGACAAACCTCTTGCCGGCGCCCGTGATCGGGGCGAACGGGTCCTCGTGGACCGGCGCGTCGGGGCAGTCGAGGTAGGGGGTCCACTCGGAGAGGAACCGAGAGAGCAGGCGCATGAGTCGGGACTTGGCCTGGCCCTTCTCGCCGAGGAAGAGCAGGTCGTGCCCGGCGAGCACGCCGTTGACGATCTCGGGGATGACCGAGTCGTCGTAGCCGACAATCCCGGGGAACAGGGGCTCCGCCGTCTCGGCGTGGTCGGCGGCTTGTGTTTCGAGCGCACAGATCAGGTTGTCGCGAAGCTCGTGCTTGACACTCTTGGACTTCCACGGGCTTGCGCGCAGCTCGGCGAGGGTCGTTGGCAGCGTGTCGGGCGGGGTGGGTAGGTCCATCGGTATTTGGCTTCCTTGGTGCGGGGCCGGGTGGCGCAGGTTTCTGGGCCCGCTAGATGGTAGCGTGGAGACCGTCTGGGTTGCGGTGCATCCCCCGCGGGCAGCGGGGCGTAAGGAGAGACATGTCCGGATTAACAAGCCCGTTGCTCGCGAGAATGTTCCTCATCGCCGTCGCGATTGCGATACCCCTCGGCGTCGCGCGGGGGGGCGAGGTGACCGACGCAAGCCGCGATCAGGCTCCGGGCGATGTGTTCGAGATCGACGGGCGGCTCGCGGTGGCGGGGCTGCTGACCACGCCGGACTCGGACAAGCCCACGCGGCTGGCGCACAATTCGCCCATGTTGCGGATGCTCGACGGGCAGATCGCCCAGGTCGATCGGCGGACGATGACGATGCTTCGTCGGTTCGCAGCGGACTCCGCCTCGGTGGGGACCGCTGCGGCACACGTCGCCACGCTGCACCTGCTGGGCAACGACGGCCAGGACGAGTTGCTGCAACTGCTCGACGACGGGGGCGACCTGGTCTGGGCACGGCGCATAGACGGCTCAGGCCTGGTGACGATCCCACGCAGGCGGCTCGACGCGCTGGTCAAGGGCTGGGACCGGCACGAGACCGGCGGCGTGTCGGCGGACCTGCCCGCCGGGCAGATCGTGGACCTGCCCAAGCCGTATGTCGAGGGGAGCGTGCGGCTGGACAGCCGAACGATCAAGGCTCGGCTCGACGGGGCGGATGCGCGGTACCCGTCGAGCGGGCTGACGCGGGATCTCGAGGAGGAGCTGCTCTGGGTGCGGCTGCCCACGGGGCACGATGCGCAGAAGCCCGCCGGGGTGATGGTGTGGGTGAGCCCGACGCCCGTGTGGCGGATCCCGAGGCAGTTCAACGCGGTGCTCGACGAGCTGGGGCTGATCGCGTGCGGCGTGGACAACGCGGGCAACCAACGCTCGGTCACGGAGCGGCTGCAACTAATGTTCGACGCGCTCGAGAACGTGCGCACGCGGTACGCGGTGGACGAGAAGCGGGTGTACGTCACCGGGTTCAGCGGCGGGGGGCGGTGCAGCTCGATGCTGCTGCTCGGGTGGCCCGAGGTGTTCGCCGGGGGGGTGCCGATCGTCGGGCTCAACTCCTACCACCGGCTCGAGGCGACCGCGCCGGGCATGTTCATCCGGGCCCAGGTCGCCCACCCCAAGGGGCGGCGGCTGGACCTGGTCAAGACCCGGCGGTTCTGGACCTTCACCGGCGAGACCGACACCAACCGGTACGAGATCGAGCAGCGGACCGACCGGCTGACCTTCGACGGGTTCACCTGCAAAAGCACGACGGTGCCCGGCATCGGGCACGACATGCCGCCGGCCGACGAGCTGCACGAGGCGGTGCGGTGGGTGGACGAGCCGAGGCAGAGCGAGATCCAGAGCGACGCCGACGCGGCGGGCGAGGCGATGCGGGCGCACGACGAGAGGTTTGGCCCGAGCGAGCCCGAGAGCGACGAGGCGAGGGCGAGCCTGGTCGAGATCACCCGCAAGTGGCCCTGGACCCAGACGGCGTGGGCCGCGGCGGTGCGGCTGGGGTATGAGCGGGCGGGCGACTGAGTCCGCCGATTGGGGCGAGCGGGGCGGGTCAACTTCAAAAATCCGGGCACGCGATTTGCGTAGTCCCGCACGGGTGCTTGCCGTGGCGCTGACCCACAGCGGGCGTTGTCGTTGTGCAATGACTGATGGAGAACGCCGATGACCACGACCCGGATCGACTCACGGACCCTCGCTTCCCTCAATCTGACCGGGTCGTCGCAGGACCTGGCCGCCCGGCTGGGGCAGGCGCTGCGGTTGCGTCAGGGCGGTGGTGTGACCGGATCGACCCCGCCGACCAACAGCAAGGGGATCAACCGCCCGACGGACAGGGTTGATTTCTCGTCGCTCGATGAGTCGCTCAAGCAGCTCGGGCCGCTATTCCGAGGGATCCAGGCGGCGTCGGCCCGGAACTCGGGGGCGAGCACCGAGGCGTTTAACGCCGCGATCCAGCGAGCGGTGCAGTCGTTCGCCGCGGACGTGGACGGCGCGTATCCCAACGGGGTGAGCGGGGACTGGAACCCGGATCTGGTGCGGGGCTCTTCGGTCTTCAGCAAGGGGTTGAAGCTCGCCGAGACGCTTGATATCGAGCTGAGCACACACGGGATAGACGATCAGGCGGGCGTCTTCCTGGAGTTGGGCACGAACGTCAACAAGTCGGACCCTGCGTCAGCATCAACACTTGGGTTCGACGGGCTGCAACTCCAGGTTGCTGGGAATCTGGGGACGATGACACTCTCGTTCTCCTCGGGGCAAACACTCGGGCAGGTCGCGGCGGCGATCAACGCAGTCAGCGGTGAGACCGGCGCGGTGGCCTCGGTGCAGAGCGGCCTCGGGCTCGTACTCCGCTCGGCAGCCGTCGGGCGTGATGCGTTCGTGTCGGTCGCCGTGGTCAATCCGGGGACTGCGGACACGACTGAGTTTGCTTTTTATAGCGTTCGAGGCCCTGAAGGTGAGGGGCAGCTTGACTCGTGGGGTGGCTGGTATAACGAAAAGGGATCATTCTCGGATCGCGGCACCGAGTTGAGTGTGTACTTCAATGGCACCAAGGCCGAGCGGGTTGGGGACTATTGGACCGCGAGTCTCGACGGTGTGGAGGTGGCGTTCGATCTCAACGAGGCGTTCATCAATGCGAACAACCTGTACGGGCAAGAGTTGAGAGCTGATCTGGGAACACTTCGCAGCTCGGATGTGCGTGCTCAGCCCGACGGGACGATCACGGACTTTGACAATCAGTTCGTGACCGACTCGCTGCTCATCGCGCCGGGGTTGAATCCGGGCGACTCCCTCGATCTGGATTTCGCGTTCCAGGGCGAGCCCGACGCGGCGGGGGTCTTCCTTGACTTTGGTGCCAACATCGTCGGCGGGCACCTTTCCCAGAGCACGACCTTTGAGATCGGCGGGCCGGACGGGAGTAGTTCCATATCGTTATTCTCTGGGATGACGATCAGTCAGATCGTTGCCGCGATCAATTCGCAGGCCTCAGTGACCGGGGTTCAGGTGGAGTCCTTCACGTCGGGTGTCGGGATTGTCCTGCGGTCGAACAACTCGAAACCCGGGGCCTTTGTCAGCGTTACGACGATCCCATACGGAGACGCTGACCCTGGTGATGACGGGCCATTGTTCACGGCGTACGAGGTCCAGGGGTCGGGCCAAGATGCCACGATCGTGGGCGAGGGCACCGCGCTGGCCGACGGCGTTGCGTACCGCGACGAGGCCAAGGAGCTCTCGGCAACGATCAACGGGCAGCTCGCGCAGTTCGCCAACGGGTACTGGTCGGTGCGCCTCGACACCGGTGTGGACATCACGATCAACGTGGACGAGGACGCGATTCTGGCCGCGGGCGGGTCGGTGAGCCTCGGGAGCATCTCGAAGCTGCAGGGCTTTCTGACGCCGGACAGCCCGATCCGGCCCACCGGGACGATCAGCCCGCGGGATGTTGGCGTGGATCGGCCGGCGGTGGACGGGAAGCGGCGGTTCTCCCCGCCGGTCATTCCTTCGCGACCGACGCGACCGAACGGGCCGTTCCTTCCCGGCACGCCCCGGACGCGGGTCGACGGCACCAGGCTCTCCCCGCCGATCATTCCCTCTCTTCCGGCTGACCCGACCGGGCCGGACGGCGTGGCCCCGCCGCAGCGCCGGTTGGATCTGGAAGCCTGAGTCCGGAGTGGGCGGGATCTCGAGTCCTCTTCTCCAGCTCGGGCACCGGCCGAATTGGTCAGGGGCTGGGGCACAAGTGGGCGGGCGACTGAACGCCGAGGTGCCCCAATTTAGTGCGATTCGTAGGGAACTTCCGATACGAGTTGGAGCCGCAACCCGTGGTGCATGCCGCGGCGTGCGCCGCTGAAGGAGGACGACCATGGCCACCCCCCGGATCGACTCGCAGACCCTGTCGGCCTTGATGTCGAGAAACACCACGAATGACCTGGCCACCCGGCTGGGGCAGGCGGCTCGGCTGCGTCAGGGCGGGTTGACGCCCTCGAGCCCGGGCTCAACTCCGGCGACGAACGGCAAGGGCATCAGCCGGCCGACGGACCAAGTGGTCTTCGATTCGCTTGATCAGCAGTTTGGGGAGACTTGGACGATGTTCGACCGGATGACCCGAGTGGTCAGCCAGAACGGTGGGTTGTCTCGGGAGGAATACAACGCGGCGATTCAGCAAGCACTGAAGCCGTTTACGGTGAACCCGAACGGCAAGGCTCCTGGAGGAGTATCGACCGATTTCAACCCCGAGCTGGTGTTGACGGCGGCGATCAACGGGAAGGGTCTCGAGCCGGGCGAGGAGGTTGAGATTGTAGCGACTCTCGAGCAGTCGGCGCAGCAGGCCGGTCTCTACCTCGAGCTCGGGGCCAATGCCTATGGGTCCAGCGGGGAGATCAACCTCGGCGGTGGCGGCGGCACCTTCACCATTGATGTCATGGGCACCGAGGGCAGTCGCGAGCTGAGTTTCAGTTCCAATCAGACCCTGGGCCAGATGGCTGCGGCGATCAACAGCTTCACAGGCGAGACCGGGGTCGAGGCGATGGTCTCGGGCACTGGCATCAGACTCACCAGCAGCGGCAGCGGCTCGGGAGATTTCACGAGTGTGAGGATCGTTGATGACGCGGGCATCGTTGACAACGGCTCGGGCAACACGCTCGGCATCTATGAGCTCGCAGAGGATGACTTCAGCGTTGCTACGGGTACGGCGACCACTTTTTCGTCTAGCCGCGGCTCAAACGGAGTCTGGGATGAGGGCCGCGACGCGGTGGTGGGTATCAACGGCGTGCAGGCACAACTCGTCGGCGGATACTGGTTCGCCAACCTCGGCGGCAGTCTCGAGGTCGCGCTGCAGCTGGACCTGGGCGCGCTGGGCTCCGCGAACGGGCCCGTGAGCCTTGGCACGGTCGGCAAGGCCGAGCACGGGCACGGGAACGGCCTGCGGGCGGGCGGTGATGAGTCAGCCGGGCGCGGGCTCGCCGAGCCGCAGCGCCGTCTCGATCTTGAGGGCTGAGTCCCTGTTTGGGGCGATGATCGTGCCTTTCGAATCGGCTGGTCTCGCGCGAGCGCGGCCCTGGCCGGGTCGGGCTGAACTCGCGCGCGTTGATAGTCGATAGACCGATATCGCTGTTGACACATCCGCAGAGCCGATCCGAAAGGACGCCCATGACGGTCAGCCCCCAGATCTCGGGATTATCTTCGCAGGAATCACAGGTCACGCTTCAGCGTTTGGCTGACGCGGTCTGGATGCGCGAGGGCGCGACGCGGACGGTCGCCACCGCCACCGAGCCGACCGATCCAACGATCAGCCGCGAGTCGGACCGCACGGACTTTGAGGCGCTCGACGAGGTCATCAAGGGGCTGGGCCCGCTGGTCAAGCGGCTCAAGGCGACCGCGGCGAAGTACGAGTTTCAGACCGAGGAGGTGCGGGATTCGGCGATCGATCGGGCCCTGCGGCCGTTCTCCGGCAAGCACAAGCACCACGGGGAGGGCGAGAAGTTCCCCGGCGGGGTGACCGGCGATTTCGACTCGTCGTTCGTGATCAACGCGGCGGTGCACGCCCGCGGGCTTACCCCCGGCGAATCCATCGACCTGAGTTTCCAGATCACAAGCCAGGCCGACTCGGCGGGCGGGTTCGTCAGCTTCGGCTCCACCGTCTCGGGCAGCACGCTCCGGCTCGGTTCCGCGTTCCAGATCGGCGGGGCGAGCGGCTCGGCCGAGGTCATCGCCACGTCCGGGCAGACGCTTGAGCAGCTCGCCAACGCGGTCAACTCGCAGTACGAGAGCACCGGGGTGCTGGCGGTCGCCAGCGCCGGCGGGCTCGTGCTCCGCTCGTTGGGCAGCGGCAGCGACGCGCTCGTGTCCGTCAGTATTGTGGATGCGGGCGATGCCGACGCCAATGAGTTCACGGTGTACGAGGTCACCGGGTCGGGCGATGCGGCCGGCCTGGTTGGCGAGGGCACCTCGCTCGGCGGTGGCGCGTTCACCGATTCGGGTTCAGATCTGCAAGCCGCGATCAACGGGGAGTCGGCTGAGAGGATCGGCGAGTACTGGGTCGCCAGCCTGGGCAACCTCGACGTCGCGGTCAACGTTGACGAGGAAGCGATCGCAGCGGCCGGCGACGGCCCCGTGGACCTGGGCACCGTCGGCAAGACCAAGGGCCACCACGGGCATGACGATGACGGGCATGATGACCATCGCGAGATCCGTGGTGAGCACGGCCGCCGTGGGAATCGTGGGCATCACCGCGGGCACGACGTGCGCGAGCGTGAGGACGACGACCACGAGAAGCGGACCGACTCGCCCGAGCACGGCGGTGGGCTTCGGCCCGTCCCGGCTGACGACGGCTCGGTGAGCAAGGTCGCCGAGCCGGAGCGTCGGCTCGATCTCGAGGTCTGACCGTACGTCATCGCGGGTGGGTTGGGTTTTCGGGCGGGGCCTTTGGTTCCCGATCCCGAGCACCCGCGCCCCAATAGGGCTCGGGGCATCGGGATTGTCTGATCCGAAACGTGTGACCCGGTACGCTGGCTGAATGGACCGGGAGCGTGCACTGTTTTGGCGAGGGGTGGCTGAGGAGATCATGCGCGTCGCGATCGCGTCGGCGGACCCCGCCGTCCGTGTCCGCGAGTGCTGGCCAAAGGAACTAAACGACGCGGATCGCGTCGCGGTGCTCGCGGTCGGCAAGGCCGCGGTGGCGATGGGGAACGAGGCGTTCGAGCACCTCGGGCAACGGCTGACTCAAGGCGTTGTGGTCTGCCCGGCAGCGCACACAAGCCGAGTGCGAGGCCCAGGGAATCGGGTGCGGACGCTCGGCGCGGACCACCCGATCCCGACCGAGCGGAACCTCAAGGCGGCCGGTGCGGTCGCGGAGTTGGCCAGCGGGCTCGTCGAGGGGGACCGATTGCTGGTCTTGCTCTCGGGCGGGGCCTCGGCGTATCTCTGCTCGCCAGCCGACGGCATCGGACTCGACGACCTGCAACAGGTCACCCGTCGGCTCCTCGCATCGGGCGCGACGATCGACGAGCTCAACACCGTGCGCAAGCACCTCGAGGTGCTCAAGGGCGGCGGGCTGGCGCGGCTGGTCTGGCCGGCCGCCTCAACCGTGCTCGTGCTCAGCGACGTTCCGGGCGACCCGGACATTCCGGGCGATCCGCTCGACGTGATCGGCTCAGGCCCGATGACGCCCGATCCCACAACCTTCGATGACGCGATCGGCGTGCTTCAGCGGCACCGGCTCTTGGGCCATTGTCCCGCGATCGACAAGCGGCTGCGGCTCGGGGCGGCGGGCGGGCTCGACGAGACCCCCAAGCCCGGGGACCCCGGCGTCGCGCGGGTGCGGACCGCGATCATCGGGAACAACTCAATGGCGATCGATGGCGTTTGCGATCGGCTGACCGCGATGGGGTTGGAGGTCGTCGAGCGTCGCGGCCGGGTGCGGGGCGAGGCGGCCAGCGTGGGGCGGGCCCTGGCCGATCGGGTCCGCGGACTCGAGCCGGGCCGGGCGGTGGTCTGGGGCGGCGAGACGACGGTGAGCGTTGGCGAGGCCAAGGGGCGTGGGGGGCGTGGCGGGCCTTGCCAGGAGCTGGCTCTGGCGGCGGCACTCGGGCTAAGCGGCCTGTCAGATGCTGGGGACGGCTTGGGGGTGGTCGCGGTTTCGACCGACGGCGTCGACGGCCCGACCGAGGCAGCCGGGGCGTGGGCCGGGCCGGGGGTAGTCGAGGCGATGCGAGCCCGAGGGATGGATGCCGCCGGTTTGCTTCGCGCGCACGACAGCCACGCCGCGTTTGCGGCGATCACGGGGGATCAGGCCGGCGGCGGACTGCTCGTGACCGGGGCGACGGGGACCAACGTGAACGACGTGTACGTGGGCCTCTGGGCTTAGAGACGTTCTGAGGTGTGGGGCCGCCGCAATGTCGGGGGCGAATCGGGGTTCGAATTCTGGTAGTATGCGTATCATCCCATTGTTCGAAAGGGGACGACTCGTGATCCAGGGAGCGCTCAACATCAAGAAACTGCTCAGTGCGATGCGGCGCCTCGATGCGTCGGACCTGCACATCAAGGTGGGGATCTCCCCGACCTACCGTATCGGCGGGATGCTCCGGCCCATCGAGGCCGACCCGATCGGCGAGGACGAGGCGGATCACCTGCTCGACCCGTTGCTGAGCGAGGTCCAGCAGGCGATGTTCGACGAGACCGGGAATCTCGATTTTGCGTGGCATTTCGAGCACCCGGACGGGACGACCGACCGGTTCCGGATCAACATGCTGCGGAGCGGGAACCACACCCACGCCGCGATCCGGCGGGTGAAGGGTGTGATCCCGACGTACGAGGACCTGCGGCTGCCGCCGGTGTACTCGCAGATCGTGGACAAGGAGCGTGAGGGACTGGTGCTCATCGTGGGAACGACGGGGTGCGGCAAGTCGAGCACGCTGGCGGCGATGGTGGACCACGTGAACCAGACGCGGGCCGAGAACATCATCACGGTCGAGGACCCGGTCGAGTATCGGTTCGAGCCCAAGCTCTCGATCATCTCCCAGCGTGAGATCGGGATCGATGTCAACGACTTCCACACCGCGCTGCGGTACGTGGTTCGCCAGGATCCCAACGTGATCCTGATCGGCGAGATGCGGGACCAGGAGACCGTGCTCAGCGCGATCCAGGCGGCCGAGACGGGGCACCTGGTGTTCGCGACGCTGCACACGGGCGACACGATGGGCGCGTTCGGCCGTATGCTCGAGTTCTTCCCGCAGGACGAGCGAGCGTTTGTGCGGGGCTCCTTGGCGGGGACACTCAAGGCGATCTGTGCGCAGCGACTGATCGCGGCCAACGAGGACGTGGCGGGGAACAAGGTGGTGCCGGCCTGTGAGGTGCTGCTGACCTCGCCGACGGTCCGCGAGTTGATCCGTGACGAGCGGGACACCGACCTGCCCGCGGTGGTGGCCAACAGCAAGAGCGAGGGGATGCAGTCGTTCACGCAGGCCCTGGCCGAGCTGGTCGAGAAAGAGTGGATCGACATGCAGACGGCGATGGATTATGCCCCGAACGTGGACGCGCTCAAGAGCATGCTCAAGGGCGTGGAGGTCAAGGCGGGCACGCTGGTCGGCCGGCTCAAGGGCTGATCGCTCGGTGCGGGTGCACTCATCGGAGGCGCGGGTATGAGTGTGAGCCTCTGGCAGCGGGCCGGGAGTGACGGGAGTGACGGGGGCGACGGACGCGTCGGGGGCGTGGGGGGGGAGCCGCGCACCGGGCGGGGTGAGACGGTCTCGTGTGATGTCGCGGTGATCGGGGCGGGAATCACGGGGATCTCCGCGGCGATCGAGCTTGAGCGGCGTGGGCTGAGCGTTGTCGTGTTCGAGGCCGGGGTGCTGGCCCACGGCGCGAGCGGTCGCAATGCGGGTTTCCTGATGCGCGGGGCGGCGGACAACTACGCCGCGGCGATCCGAGAGTGGGGGCCCGAGAAGGCCTCGATGCTCTGGCGGTGGACCGAGGACAACCTGAAAGCACTTCGGGCCCAGGGGATCGAGTCGCTGAGGTCCTTTGAGAACCGGGCCTCGTGCCTGGTCGCGGTGGAGGAGGGCGAGGAGCATGAGCTCCGCGAATCCGCTCAGCTCTTAACCCGGGACGGGTTTGAGGCCGAGCTGATCGAGCCCAGGGACGGGCCCGACGATGCGGTCTGGGCACGGGCGGGGCCGAGGGTCGGGCTGCTTAACCCGCACGACGCGGTCGTCAGCCCGTACGAGATGGTCTGCTGGCTGCGGGGAAGGCTGAAGAAAACGCCCGTGATCGAGGGCGTCGAGATCGATCAGATCCAGGCTGACGACCGCGGGCGGGTGCGGCTGACCGGCGGCGGGGCGGTGCGTGAGGCCTTGTGCGGCCGGGTTCTTGTCGCGACCAACGCTTGGGGCGGGGTGCTGGTGCCGGGGCTGCCGGTTGTGGCCAACCGCGGGCAGATGCTCGCGGCCAGACCGAAGAACCCGAAGGACGCCGAGCTGCCGCACGCGTACTACATCAACCATGGCTCGGAGTATGTGCGGCAAGGGCCCAGGGGCTGGGGCGAAGGGCTGGTGATCTTCGGCGGCGCGAGGAAGCACGACGAGGTCGCTGAGCGATCGCACGGGCAAGAGCCGACTCGGGCGGTTCAGGGGAAGATCGAGGAGATGCTCAGGCGATGGGTGTGCGAGGAGTACGAGGTGGTGGCGCGGTGGGCTGGGACGATGGGCTTTGGCCCTGATGGGCTGCCCACCATCCGGCGCGTGGGCGACGGGGGCGCGGAGGTCTGGTACTGCGGGGGGTTCACCGGGCACGGGATGTCGATGGCGTTCACGGCGGCCAAGGCCGCGGTCGGTGCAATGCTTGACGGGGCTCCGACACCCTTCGGGCCGTGACGCGACGGCTTGGCTTGGGGGCGGTCGGGATGCGGCGGGCATCGTGACGCGGAGGGCGCAAAGAAACAGCCTCACCCTTGGGTGAGGCTGCGGAGACTGAGCGATGTTGCGGCCGCTCAGACGCGACGGCGGCGGGCGGCGACGAGGCCCCCGAGACCCATGAGGGCGACGGTCGCCGGGGCCGGCACGACGAAGAACTGGGTGTTGATCGAGGCGGCGTCGTTGGCGCTGAGGGTGAAGCCAGCCGAGGCGCTGATGCTCGAGACCGGGCCGATGAATCGGTTGGAGAAATCACCCGGGTCGTTCCCGGCATCCGAGTTTGAGCCGAACGCGCCCGCGGCGAGGTTGTACCCGCTGAGCAGTGACGAGAAGTTGGTTCCGCCGTTGTAGTCGGCCCCGTAGACGTCCCCGTTGGCGCTCATGAGGGCACCGTCGCCGGTGCCGTCGGTGAGGGTGACCGCCGAGGAGGCGAAGCCGCTGGCTCCGCCATACGCGGCGTCGAGCCCGTAGTCGCCGCCGGAGAAGCTAAACGTGGTGTCCGCGTCCATCGAGTTGACGGTGTAGGCGAAGGCAAAGATGCGTGCGGGGCTGAGCAGGTCGCCCGGGTTGCCGCCGATGAGGACGTCAGCCTGGGTGATGAGGCCGATCAGGGCGTTGGTGCCCGAATCGCGGAGCTCGATGGGGCTCTGGGCCAGGGTGACCTGGAACAAGAAGAGCTCGGCCCCGTTGCCGATATTGGGGACATAGAACCCGTTGGGGTCGGTCAGATCGAGCTGCCAGCTGGCACTGCCCAGCGAGCTCGACGCGCCGATCGTCATCACCGTGGATGGGATGGCGGCGAGGGCGGAGCCGGCGGTCATGGCAAGACCGAGTGCCGCGGTTAGGGCGATGGTGTAGCGCATGTCATCTCTCTCTTTCTCGTGTTCCCGGGGTTTCTCAGGACCCGGGCCACATCATTTCTCTCTCATCCGCAAATCCGTGAGCCGTCGCTCTTTGCGAAAAAACGCGAGGTGCCGTTTCGGGCACGACGCGTTGAGAATTCGGAGTGGATCAGCGGCGGCGACGGGTGGCGACGAGGCCGCCCAGGCCGAGCAGGGCCGCCGAGGCGGGCGTCGGAACCACGGTGAAGACGCTGGTGCCGGTCGCCGAGTCGAAGGCGGAGATGGTGAAGTCCCACTTCGCGGAGATGTCGGAGACCGAGGCGGCGACGAAGGAGTACGACCCGCTATTGGTGACGTCGTTGGCGGAGGTCCCGCCGGCACCGGTGATGACGCCGCCGGTGAAGAGGTCACCGAAGACCGCGCCGCCGTTGTAGAGGGCCGAGTAGGCCCCCGCCCCGTTGGGCGAGACGGTGACGCCGTCGTTGAAGCGGTCCTGCACGGTGAGCGCGGCGCTGGCGACGCCGACCACGCTGGTGATCGGGGAGAAGACCAGCGGGTTGGCGTTGACCGTGAAGGAGCTGTTCATGAAGCCGGCCGAGAAGCTGAAGTCCAGCGTCACGGTCTGGGGGCTCCCGGCGCGGGTCGCGTCGGTCTTGATGTTCATGTTGAGCGAGTCGATGCCGCCGAGCAGATCGCCGAGTGCGGTGTCGTACCACTCCCAGCCACCGCCATTGAAGGAGTACCCAGTCTCGGTCTTCACCAACTGGTCGAAGCCGATATCGACCGTGGTCTGGAAATCACCAGCTCCAAAGCCGATGCTGATGGCGGTCTCGGCAGCGTTGGCTGAAGTACCAGCGATGGCCGCGACGAGGAGGACGCTAGCGATTCGACAATTGTTCATGATCTCTCTCCATTCTCATTCAGGGTTGTGCCCTGGTTGACGGGTTTCTCAGGCCCGTAATCTCTCTTCAGTTCTCCGCTGGATGACCCCAGCGAAATGAAGCATAACGGAATTCCAAACCGATGGAAACCGGAATGCAAGGAGTTTTGCAAATTATTTGCGGACTTCGGGGCTCACCTAGCCCCAAGATGCTGTATCCTTTCTGAGACCGAGCGGGGCTCCTCACCCATGTGGGGTGTTCGTCTCGGCCGAAAGAGAGAGCCTGGGAATTTTTCCGGGTGGACGAGAAGAGAGTACTTGAACGAGCACGGAGTATGTGAGATGCGCAAGGCGTTGATGTCGCTCTGTTTAGGCTTAGTATCGCTGCAGGTCGGCGATGCCATCGCTGCGGATCGCCAGCCCGGAGCCCCGCTTCGTGTGCTCGTTCAGATCCCTGAGTCTCAAGCTCCCGAATCGGGGGATTTGGTTGAGATCGCCGCTCGGGCCTTGGGTTCGGAGCGGCTTATTGCTAGTCCGCTGATCTCTTGGACCCCTCGATATCCCGACCGCGTCCGAGAACTCGGGCTGGATCGGTACTACGAAATCGTCCCTGCCCGCGGTTGGGGCTGGGTCGATGCCTTGGCGGATCTGCCCGCCGGGACTGTGCTGCTGGGCGTGGAACCAGTCGGGGAACTGCACTTTGACGAGGGCGCCGGAGCGCGGGGCGACGAGTACCCGGACGATCCGATGTTCCCAATGCAGTTCGGTTTGCTGGACCCGATGGCCGGAATTGGGGCGCTCTCGGCGTGGCGAGAAACCTACGGCTCCGAGGAAATCGTGATCGCGGTCGTGGATTCTGGCGTCAGCGCTACCCATCGGGACCTGAAGGACCAACTCGTTGAGGGGTACAACGCCCTGGACGGGTCGTCCAACACCGATGACGGGAACGCCTCGCACGGAACGCATATTGCCGGGATCGCGGCGGCGAGCACAGACAACGGGATCGGGATCGCCGGGGTCAGCCGCGGCTCGAAGATCATGCCAATCAAGTCCTTTTACTCGTCGGGTTTCGGGCTCGAAACCGACGTGGCTGAGGGGATCATCTGGGCTGCGGATCACGGGGCGGACGTGATCTCGATGAGCTTTGGGTTCTCCAGTGTCTTGGGCCCGATGCAGGCCGCGATCCAGTACGCCTACGACAGCGGGGTGGTGCTGGTGGCCTCGACCGGGAACAGCCCGGGGCAACCGATCGGGTACCCGGCCAAGTATTCTGCCGTGATGGGTGTGGGGGCGTTGGCCAACGATGGCACCCTGTGGAACAGTTCGCAGACCGGCCCGGAGGTGACCGTGGTCGCCCCGGGGGCTGGCATTCTCTCGACGTGGGACACGCCGACGGAGCGGAACACCTACAAGCAGCAGTCGGGTACGTCGATGGCGACGCCGTTCGTCTCGGGGCTGGCGGGGCTGATCCTCTCGATCGCTCCTGAGCTCTCGCCCGATGAGGTGGAGTGGGTCATCCGTGATACCGCGTTCGATCTCGGGGATCCGGGTGTGGACTCGCAGTACGGGGCCGGGCGGGTGAGCGCGGCGGCAGCCGTGCACACCGCGTACGCGCTGGCCGCGACGTCCTGCCGGGCGGATTTCTCGAAGGACGGGATCCGGGACGGGGCCGACATCATCGCGTTTGTGGAGGCCTTTCTGGCCAGCGACCCCATCGCGGATCTGGCCATCCCGTTCGGGGTGTTCGATTCGCGAGACATCGAGCGGTTCCTGGACCTGTACATCAACGAGTGCGACGGGCAGTAACTCACCGGTCCGCGCGGGGTCGCGCGTTCCTGAGTGTCCGGCGGTGTCTATCCTTCTCACGGACTCAGGCCCATGATTTCGTTGTCCTGCGCGGCGCACGGTGCGTGGCGCGGGTGCAATCGGGCCTGCGAGATCCGGAGGTTTGATGTCGAACAAGGACGAGAAGTTCAGCTTGGAAGCGATCGTGACCGAGGCGTTGCCCAACGCCATGTTCAAGGTCCGGCTGCCCAACGATTCTGAGGTGCTGGGGTACGTCTCGGGCAAGATGCGCAAGCACTACATCCGAATCCTGCCCGGTGATACGGTCACGGTGGAGATGTCGCCCTACGACCTCTCGCGGGCCAGGATCACCTACCGCAGGTAAGTTGGGGGAGTCCGTGGCTGCCCCGACGGGGTGGGCTTGCGCGGATTGGCAACCGCGCGCCGCATCGCGTACACTGGGCGCGACGCGGGGGCCTGAGGCCCCCGGACCGAACCCGTCCATGAGGGCCGACCGATGCGCAGATCGTCTTCTTTATCGTTCAACCGGGGTGTGATCGGGCTGATGCTCACGGCGATGGCCGTTGGGCTCGGGCTCGGCGGTTGTAGCTCGACCGACCGAATGGGCCGCTACAACGTGGTCGTGTCACTCAGCGAGAGCATGCGTGACCCCGTCAGCCGTCTCTATCGCTCTGTCGAGGTGGACCTGGTCGGGGTGAACGCCGCAGAGAAATCGCGGTGGGACGGCATCGACGTGGACGCGTACTTCGCGCCCGACGGGCTGACCCGTAAGTCCGAGCAGTACAGCGAACTGATGACGTTCACCAACGAGAACCCCGGGCCCAAGACGCTCTCGGTCAGCTCGGCGGCCTGGAACGGGTGGCTCGGGCCCAACCCGCGGCAGAACAACGCGGGCATCGGCGCCACACAGCTCTATGTCCTCGCCAAGATGGCCAAGCCTCCCAGCGCGGCGCAGAGCGACCCACGCCTGCTGGTGCTCCCGCTGAGCACGACCAAGTGGAACAACGGGCAGCGGATCGATATCGAGATCACGCCCGACGGGCTCAAGCTGCTCTCGGCGCCGAAGGTCGAAAAGGAGTAGGGGCGCACCCGTGGGCCCCACGCGCCGAAGGGATCGATCGGTGAGCGGTCTGGGCGAGTTTCGGGTCTCGGAGGCCTCTCGTCATGACGGATTGGTGATGATCGCACGGGCCGAGGGGCCCGGCGGCCCGTGCCGATTGCGAGTGTTCGAGGTCCCCGCTGGGCTCGGGCCACGGCCCGACCTCGCAGTTGACCTGCTCCGGTTTCTCGAGAGCGGCGGTCTGCAGGCTACCGCCGCAGAGCGGTCACCCGAGTGGGTCCCGGTGCTGGCGAAAGGGCGAGACGGCGGCAAGGCCTTCATCGCCACCGAGCCGGGCGGCGAGCCGATGCAGGGGCTCGTGGACCGCAAGGCCCACCTGAGCGCCGACGATCTGGAATCCATTGTTCGAGGCGTGATCGCCGGCCTGCGGGCCTACCACGCCGCGACCGACCGGGCGATGGGCTCGCTCTCGCTGGGCACGGT
>JBLHKT010000028.1:0-42051 GCA_047620485.1 Phycisphaerales bacterium
CCGGCATCACCCCCGGCGTGGACCTCGACCAACTCGCCGCACAACAACTCGGCGTCGCGGGCACCCTCCAGGTCGTCCTCGCCAACGGCTACACCCCCCAGCCCGGCGACGTCTACCAGGTCCTCGACTTCGTCACCGCCTCCGGCTCGTTCTCCAGCGTCGTGCTCGATCCGGCGCTGATCGCCGCGGGGGCCGACACGACCGACCTGCTCACCAACGGCACGATCTTCATCGCCGCGCCGTGCTCGGTCGATCTCAACGGCGACGGCATCGCGGACTTCGGCGACATCCAGACCTTCATCGCACTCTTCCTCGTGCAGGACGTCGCGGTGGACTTCAACGGCGACGGCATCATCGACTTCGGCGACATTCAAACCTTCGTCGCGGTCTTCCTCGCCGGGTGCTAAGCGGATCGGTCGAGGTCGGTTCATCGCAAATCACGCAGAAGGCTGAGCAGTTCATGGCTCAGCCTTTTCTGTTGCGCCGCCCCAGCTGACCTCTCCCCGTGCTTCCAGGCGTTCATGCGGCTTCGAGTCTTGCCCTCAACTGTCCTCGGCCCCGTGGACCGTTCCCAGGGCCTCGTGCGGCGTGAGGGCGCCCTCGACGAGGGCCGGTCCCCTCCGGGCTGAGTCGAGGGGCGCACGGGGCTTGCTCGGCCGTTTGGGGGGCCGCGGCCACAATCCCCGCTCATGGTCCCCCAACCAGAATCTCGGCACATTCATTGTTTTTAAAGTGTGAAAGACCCGCGATCTGGTACAGTGCCAGCACTTGCCACTGGCCCAGAAGTGCAACCGCGAGGACCCGGCCACGCCCCGTTACGGGCATTGCCGTTTGTTGTCCCTACCCCCCGCACTATTGAGGCCCGCCACTATGTTCAATTCCAAGGCCCGTACGTCCTTCTCCGCCCGGTGCGCGATCTGGACACTCTGCACGTCGGCCCTCGCCGCACCGGCCATGGGCCAGGAGCTCAAGCTCCTGGCCGGCGACGGCGCGGCGAACGACAACTTCTCTTCCATCGCCATCAACAGCGGGGTCGTCGTGGTCGGGGCGTATTCCGACGACAACGAAAACGGCTCCAACGCCGGCGCGGCGTACCTGTTCGACGCCGCCACTGGCCTCCAGACCGCCAAACTCCTCCCGTCCGACGGTGCGGCAAGCGATTATTTCGGCATTTCCACCGCCATCGAGAACGGGGTTGTTGCGGTAGGAGCGTACGGCGACGATGACAACGGCTCATACTCCGGCTCTGTTTACCTGTTCGACGCGTCAACAGGCAGCCAGATCGCCAAGATTCTTCCAAACGATGGTCAGGTGCAAGCTTATTTTGGTTATTCCGTCGCCATTCACAATGGGGTCGTCGCGGTTGGGGCGTTCGGCAACAATGACAACGGCCTTAGCTCCGGCTCGGCGTATCTGTTCGACGCGGCCACGGGCAACCAGATCGCCAAGCTCCTCCCCAGTGACGGCGCGGCGGGCGACTTCTTCGGCCTTGCCATCGCCATCGATAACGGGGTCGTCGCGGTCGGGGCGTACCCTGACGACAACGAAAACGGCTCCACCTCCGGCTCGGCGTACCTGTTCGACGCCGCCACTGGCCTCCAGACCGCCAAACTCCTCCCGTCCGACGGTGCGGCAAGCGATTATTTCGGCTTTTCCATCGCCATCGACAGCGGGGTCGTCGCGGTCGGGGCGTATTACGACGATGACAACGGCTCTAACTCCGGCTCAGCGTACCTGTTCGACGCGGCCACCGGTATCCAGACCGCCAAGCTCCTCCCCACCGACGGCGCGGCCGACGACCAGTTCGGCTGGGCCATCGCAATCGATAACGGGGTCGTCGCGGTCGGGACCAACCGCGACGACAACGAAAACGGCTCATACGCCGGCTCGGCGTACCTGTTCGACGCGGCCACGGGCACTCAGATCTCCAGGATCCTCCCCAGCGACGGCCAGGCAAACGACTTCTTTGGCGACTCCATCGCCATCGAGAACGGGGTTGTTGCGGTCGGAGCGAACGGCGACGATGACAACGGCTCATACGCCGGCTCGGCGTACCGGTTCGACCTCAACCCCGACCCCGACGCCGACGGGCTCGGCGATCTCGACGAATACTTCCTCGGCACCAACCCCCTCCTCTTCGACACCGACGGCGACGGCATCACCGACGGCGCCGAGGCCAACACGCTCGGCACCAACCCGCTCCTCGCCGACTCGGATGCCGACGGCGTGAGCGACCTGCTCGACAAGTGCCACGGCGGTGACGACACCCTCGACGCCGACGCCGACGGCATCCCCGACGCCTGCGACACCGCCCCGGCCTGCCCCGCCGACATGAACGGTGACGGCTTCCTGGACAACGGCGACATCATCACGTTCGTGAGCCTCTTCCTCGCCGGCTGCTAAACGGGCCGGCCGCAGCCGGTTCATCGCAAATCATGAACAAGGCTGAGCAGCTCATTGCTCGGCCTTTTCTCTGCGCGGCTTCAGCCGACCTCTCCCCGTGCCTCCAGGCGTTCATGCCGCTGCGGGCCTTGCCCTCATCGGTCCTCGGCCCCGTGGGCTGTTCCCACGGTATGTGCGTGCTGCTGAAGCTCCGCAGGGAGGACGGCTCATTGGGCTGCGTCTGTGAGACTGGTCGGCGACGCAAAGGGCACCCTCGCGTCCTTTGGTTCTCGGTATATCTGTTGAGCCGAGCCGGACTTTGTGCTTGTAAAACGAACCTCCTATCCGGTATTCTCACATCACTCAATGTTGGCCCCGAGTGCAACGGCGAGAACCCGGCCTCGCCCCGTCTCGGGCATGGCCGCTCGGAACCCCGTTTCCCACACCGCCGAGGCCCGCCGCCATGCTCATCAACGAAGCCCGTCGCTCGCTGCTCGCCCTGCTTGCGCTGCTGGTCATCAGCACCGCCGCCCAGTCCGCCACCGCCCAGGACTCCGACGGCGACGGGCTGGACGATTTCTCAGAGCAGTTCATCTTCGGCACCAATCCAAACGACCCCGACACCGACAACGACTTTCTCAATGACGGCCAGGAAGTGCTCGTCTACACCACGGACCCGCTCAACCCCGCCACCGACGGCGACGGGCTCCCCGACGGCGTGGAGGTTTTCTCCGTCGGCACCGACCCACTCAACCCCGCCGACGATACCCCGCCACCGCTCTGCGGCTTCGTGAACCACTCCTTCGAGGCCAGCGACTTCTTCGGCTGGGTCACCCAGGACCTCCTCACCCCGTTCTACCCGCTCTCGGTCACCCTCTTCGATACCAACATCGCCGGCTGGGATTGGGACTCGAATCCGACCAACGGCATCCTCACCGCCTTCCACGGGTTCGACGGCGACGGGGCCGCCAGCGGCTTTCCAATCTCCATCGCCCAGGACATCATCGTCAGCAACGCCGCGCTCACCTTCCACTGGCGGGCCGCATGGGACAACTTGGGCGCCCTTGACAGAACCTTCGATGTTGTGATCCGTCCCACCGGGGGCGGCTCCGAGCTGGCTCGGTTCAATGTCCTCACCGCCGCGGCGGGCACCGCCAACCCCGACTCTGGGCAGAGGGCCTGGGCCATCGATCTCTCGGCCTTCCTCGGGCTGGCGGTCCGCGTCAGCTTCGAGTGGACCATCCCCGAGGACTTCACTGGCGCAGGGCAGTTCAAGCTCGACAACATCTGCCTCGTCCCCCTCGAGCCCTGCGGCTTTGTAAACCCCAGCTTCGAGACCGGCGACTTCACCGGCTGGATGGCCCATGACCTCACAAGCCCGTTCTCCCCGCTCGGCGTCACCCCCGGCGGTGATAACCCCTTAGGGGCACCGTGGTCAACCGCCCCGACCGAAGGCAGCTTCACCGCCGTCCACGGGTTCGACGGCAACGGGGCCACCAGCGGCCGCCCGATCCGAATGATGCAGCGGGTTCCAGTGCTCCAGCCCAGCCTCAGCTTCGACTGGCGGGCCGCGTGGGATATCCCCAACGCCGCGTCACTGGATCGCACCTTCGACGTTGTCGTCCGCACGCTTGGAGGCATCACAGAACTCTTGCGTCAGAACGTGCTCACGGCCGCAGGCGGCACGTTCAACCCAGACACCGGTGAGGTATCGTCAACAATTGATCTCTCGGCATTTATGAACACCATTGTGGATATCAACTTCGAGTGGAACGTCCCCGAGGACTTCACGGGCCCCGGGATGTTCCAGTTCGACAACGTCTGCCTGGGCCCCGTGCCCTGCCCCGCCGACACCAATGGCGACGGGATCCTCGACAACGGCGACATCATCACCTTCGTTTCGCTCTTCCTCGCCAGCGACATCACCGCCGACATGAACGGGGACGGGATCCTCGACAACGGCGACATCATCACCTTCGTGAGCCTCTTCCTGGCTGGGTGCTAACCGGGCGGTCGAGGTCGGTTCATCGCAACTCATGGAGAAGGCTGAGCAGTTCCTTGCTCAGCCTTTTCTGTTGCGCGGCCTCAGCCGACCGCTCCCCGTGCCTCCAGGCGTTGGAGAAGATCGTCGAGTGTGATGCGTGGTGCGAGTGTGCCGGCCAGTGCTGGGGGTGAAGGTTCATACCTTCTACCGAAAATCGCCCGCCAGATCGCATCCGGCCTACTCATCAAGTCCCACGTCAACCCCATGCTGATCCGCGTAGACAAGCCCCTCGTGGACTACATGCTCGCCAAGTTCAACGTACTCAACATCAACTAAACCTGAAATCCGAGCCGATCTAGCCCTCGACGCTCGGCACCAACGCCAGCGTCACCACGTCCCGGTCGCTCACCACCACGCCGCCCGGCGGCTCGGAGGTCACCGCGAACACCGCGGCCCCGCCGATTGGCAGCCGGGCCGTGATCGGCACGATCACCTTCCCATTCGCCACATCGAACACCCCACCGTCCACAGGCCGCTGCGTCAGGATCGGCAGCCCGCCCGGGTCAAAGTGCGGCAGGTCGCCCAGACGACGTTCGGAATCAAAGATCCACAGCTGGTACTGCATCGCGCTTGGGTCGTTGCTCGCAAGGCCCTCAAACACCATGTAACCCTCGTCCCGCGCGTCGTCCCACACCACCTCGCCGCGGAGCTCCTGGTCCAGAGAATGGGGGTGCTGCGAAAGCCCGGCGTCATCCAGCCCGACCCAGCTCACCGTCACCACGCCCGGCCTCGCCTTCAACTCTTCCACCCGCTGGGCCAGCGTCAGCGCCACCGGCTCGGCCGGACCCGAACTCGGCCACCACGCCACCGCAGCCACCATCAGGCACGCCGCCGCCGTGACCCAACCACCAAACGCCAGCCCGGACCGCCTCGCGACCGGCTCACGCTCCGCCGCCGTGCCCGCAAGTCTCAGCTTCGGCTCCGCCTCGATCCGGTCGGCCAGCTCACCGAGCACCTCGAGCACGCCCGCGGGCGGCCCCGCCTCGTCAGCCTCAGCGATCGCAACATCCATCGCCGCGACCGCGTCATCGAACGCTCCCGCGTCCACGCCGTCCTCAGCCGCCAAGAGCCGGTCAAGCTCCGCCCGCTCGCTCTCGGTCAAACCCTCGATCGCGTCCTTCGCGAGCAGGTCCACAAGAGCCTCGTTCTCATTCCAGGGTCGCTCATTCATGGCGTCGCCCCCATCTCGATCCCGCCGCCCGAACCCGACTCAGCAAGGATCTCTCGTAATCGGATCATTCCCCGGCGAATGTGCGCCTTGACCGTGCCCAGCGGCATCCCGGTCGACGCGGAAATCTTCTCGTGGCTCGCACCGTGGAACACAGCCATCTGGATCACACGCTGCTGCTCCCCGCTCAACCGCCCCAGCGCTTTACGGGCCCTGGACGCGTCCTCGCTCACCTCCAAGCCCTCCTCGGGCCCGCCGCCGCCCAAGGGCAACGCCGTGTTCTCGACCAACGCCGTCTCACCGGGAACGCGCCCTTGCTTGCGGAGCCGGTCGATCAGCCGCCGACGAGCGATCGTGGCAACAAACGTCACCTCGCTGCCCTGGGTCTCATCGAACCGGGCGGCGCTCTTCCAGACTTCCAGAAACACGTCCTGCATCGCGTCCTCAGCATCCACCCGCGAGGGGCACATCCGGCTCGCCAACGACCACACAAGGCCGCCGTACCGCTCGGTGCACGCACGCATCGCGCCCGGCTCTTGCGCCGCCACTCGATCAAGCACGCCCTGTTCTGTCACGGTCGTCACTTCAAACCTGCCCCGTGTGGAGTTTCTCACCCGGGACAAGGGTAGCCGTTGAGTCGTGGTGGCACAAACAGGAGCTGCAAGGCTCAGCATGGTCCACTCTCAGGGCTACAAGCCACAAACATCGCGGTCTCTCGACCACTCACTCACGATCAGGCCTCAGCCCGGCAGGATCACCTTGTTGATCACGTGGATCACGCCGTTGCTCGCCTCGATATCTGCCTTGATCACCTTCGCCTCGTCCAGGTAGACCGAGTTGCCCTTGGTCGAGATCGACACGCTCGAGCCCTCAACGGTGGGGGCGCTGTCCAGCGTGACAACCTGGTCGGCATACACACGGCCCGAGAGCACGTGGTACGTCAGAATCCCAGCCAGCTTCGCCCGGTTCTCCGGCTTCAGAAGCTCGCCAACGGTGTCGCCCAGAGCCGCGAACGCCTCGTCGGTTGGGGCCAGAACAGTGAACGGGCCCTCGCCCATCAGCGTCTCGCTCAGGCCCGCGGCTTCAATAGCCGCCAGCAGCGTCCCGAAGCTCCCGGCCGCCGCAGCGACCTCGGGAATGCTCTTGGTCTCGGGCATGATCACCGAGTCGATCACGTGGATCACACCGTTGCTGGTCTCCAGGTCCGTCGCCGTGATCTTCGCACCGTCGATCTTCACGTTCTTGCCCGCGACCTTGATGTCAACCCGCTGCCCGCCGAGCGTGGCCCAGGTCTTCTGACCCACAACGTCCTCAGCGAACGCCCGACCCGGCACCACGTGGTACATCAGCACTGCCTGCAGCGTCTTCTTGTTCTCCGGCTTCAGCAGCGTCTCGACCGTCCCCTTGGGCAGCTTGGCGAACGCGTCGTTCGTCGGAGCGAACACCGTGAACGGCCCATCGCCCCGCAACGCCTCGACTAGGTCAGCAGCCTTGATCGCCGCCACAAGCGTCGAGAAGTTCTCGTTGCCAGAGGCCACCTCAATAATGTCATCCATGGACTCGAACACGCCCATCGACGCGGTGGTCTCCATCATCTCGCCCTCGCAAGCCTTGGCCGTGTCACACTGCCCAAACGCCATCCCAGCGGTCATCATCAGCGCGCAGCCACACATTGAAATCTTGTTCATCACTCAGTCCTTTCGTGGTTCAATCCCCGCGAGCAACACTGCTCGCGATCAGGGCCGCGGGTTTTTGACGCGGCAACACCCACGTCTTCGCTCTCCCGCCCCCCCCCGATGCACCCACTCTCAAAAAACTCATTCCCGTAATCCAAGCCGCACCCGAGGACCAGGCGGCGTGAAGCGCATCGGGTGATCTACCCCATCAGCGATACCGGCATCTTTGGTTTAGCTAAGCGTGCTTTCGTACTCATCCTGATCCGCTGGCTGACCCGCTTGGGTTAAAAGTTGAATTCGATGGCAATGGATCGAAGCCCTCTAGACGACTCCAGTTCTGACAAGCCATGCCCGGCTTACCGAATGAGGCCCCATTCTTGAGGGTACCGCATCAACGTTGAACAACCTATAGGGGGCAGGTCGCTGGGTAACAGTGAGTCGTGGGAACACTGTCCCGTAATCCTCAGCGGGCGTTCGTTGGGAGATCCTTGCCGAGTCCTCAGAAAACCTGACTGATTCGTAATCTGGGACACCGGTTGAACCGCTCAGTGGCGTCCCCTAGTATCAATCCAGATGTTCTTTCAGCACACCCATCATCACCACGCACACACCCACGGGTTGGGTCGGTGATGATCGTTCGCTGAGGATTCAACCTCACGCAGAAATTGATCGACGCCGGCCCCTGGTCGGCGTCTTGTCGTTTTGGATGGTGCATTGCGAGCACTCCCAAACGATGACCACCGCGGCGACCCGGGCCGGCTTCACACACTTGGAGCCGAGTCATGCAAGAAGCACAGAAAAACAAACCCGCAACAGCCATGAAGCTCGCGCTCCCAAAGGGCCGCATGGCCCAGGGCGTCAACGCGCTGCTCGATGAGGCCGGGATGTCCGTTCGTGGAACGTCGCGCGATTACCGCCCCTCGATCGGGTTCGACGGGATCAGCGTAAAGATTCTCAAACCCCGCGCCATCGTAGAGATGCTCGCCGACGGCACACGCGACCTCGGGTTCGCCGGAACCGACTGGGTCATCGAATCGGGCGCCGATCTCGTCGAACTGCTCGATACCGGGCTCGACCGGGTCCGCCTCGTCGCGGCGGCCCCCAGCGCGATCCTGATCAACGGCAGGCTCCCCGATCGCCCGCTGATGATCGCTTCGGAGTACCTCAGCCTGACCCGGGACTGGATCAAAAAAACCGGGCTCGATGCCACGCTCCGCCGGTCGTACGGGGCGACCGAGGTGCTGCCGCCAGACGACGCGGACTGCATTGTGGATAACACCGCGACCGGATCCACACTCGAAGCTAATCGCCTGGAGATCATCGACGATCTGATGGTCTCCTCCACGCGGCTATACGCCTCGCAGAGTGCGATGAACGACCCCGCGAAACGCAGCATGATCGAGCTGTTCGTGGTGCTCATCGACAGCGTGCTCGAAGCTCGAAGACGCGTGATGGTCGAGTTCAACGTTTCCGCAGATTCACTCGAAAAGGTGATCGCATGCCTGCCCTGTATGCGTGAGCCAACGGTCTCGCCGCTGCACGGCTCGGGCGGGTTCGCGGTCAAATCCGCGGTGCCCAAAGCCCGCCTGACCGCGGTTATCCCGGAGATCCGTGCCTTCGGCGGGACGGACATCGTCGTGAGCAAGCCCCAGCAGATCATGGTCTAACAACCCGCCCAACGACACCACACATGCGAGAACAACGATGACGATTGAGACAAACACATTCACAGTGAAACCGGCCCGGCGCGTGCGAGGTGTCCGGGCCTATCGGCGGGGCACGTCGAGTGAGAACAGCATCACCCTCTGGCTCGACGCCAACGAAGGGGCATCGCTACCAGCCACCCTGCTCAACGAGATCCTAAGCCCCGACCCCGAAGTGGTTCGCAAGTACCCGGACGCCGCACGCGTTGAAGCTCGGATCGCGTCACGCTGGGGACTGGACCCTGTGGATGGAGCAGCTCGGGTCGTTCTCACCAACGGCGGGGACGACGCGATCGACCGCATCTGTCGGAGTGTGCTTGAGCCGGGGCGAACCGCGGTGGTGCACGAGCCGAGCTTTGAGATGATCCGACGCAGCGCCCAGCTCGCCGGGGCCGAGGTCCGGGGTGTCCAGTGGGTCGATGGGATCTTCCCGACCCGCGAGTTCATCAATCAGATCGACGATCGCACAGGCCTTGTGGCATTGGTGACTCCAAACAATCCGACCGGCCTTGCGATCCCCACGAGTGATCTGCTCGAGATCTCTGCAGCGGCTCAGGGCGTTGGCGCCGCGGCGCTAATCGATCTGGCCTATGCCGAATTCGCGGAGAATGACCCGACGAGGGAATTGCTCAGGCTCGAGAACGTGGTGATCGTTCGCACATTCTCCAAGGCCTGGGGCATGGCAGGGCTGCGGGTTGGGTACGCGATCGCGGGCGGGCCGTTGGCCGATTGGGTTAGAACTGCCGGCGGACCCTTCCCGGTCTCCGGGCTCGCGCTGCGAGCTGTCGAGCTGGCGCTGAAACAGAGTGAAGGACCAGAGAACTACGTGATTCGAGCGGTCTGTCGAGTTCAAGCCGCTCGCACAGAACTCACAAGTCTGCTCCAAGAACTCGGCGCGCACCCCATCGAGTCGCAAGCAAACTTTGTGCTCGTGCGCGTGGGCGATGCCCCGGCAGTCGATCGCGGGCTGAGAGGGCTCGGCATCGCGGTTCGGGCATTTGACAGCAAACCAGAACTTGTTAACACCGTTCGCATCACCGTGCCCAGCGAACCTGTGGAGTACCAGCGGCTCGAAGCCGCACTCCGAGCTTCCGAAAGAGTATCAAGATGAGTACATCAAGAACCGCAACAATTCAGCGAGAAACAAGCGAGACAAGGGTCACGATCAATATCGACCTCGACGGCATCGGCCAGTCGCGCATCTCAACCGGGCTGGGGTTCTATGACCACATGCTCACCGCTCTGGCCACGCACTCCAGGATCAATATCACCCTCGAATGCAAGGGTGATCTGCACGTGGACGACCACCACACAGTCGAGGACTGTGCGCTCGCATTGGGTGATGCGATCAGCCAGGCTCTGGGCGAACGCCGAGGGATTCAGAGATTCGCCTCGGCGTATGCCCCTCTGGATGAGTCCCTTGCGAGGGTGGTGCTGGATCTCTCGGGTCGGCCCGGGGCCTGGGTGGATCTGGGCTTTACACGCGAGACAATCGGCACGGTCGCGACGGAAAACCTGTCGCACTTCTTTGCCTCGTTTGCGATCGGGGCGCGGTGCACGCTGCACGCTGATCTGATCCGGGGAACCAACAACCACCACAAGGCGGAAGCTGTATTCAAGGCACTCGCTCTAACGCTGCGAGCCGCGATTCGGGTGGGTTCGGATTCAATCCCCTCGACCAAGGGCGTGCTATGAGCGACTCAGCCATCACCATCGTGGATACCGGCATCGCTAACACCGCCTCAGTGGTCGCCGCCTTCGGGCGGCTCGGGATGAGGTGCGTACTGACCGAGAATCCAGATGAGATCAAGATCGCGGAGGCCCTGATTCTGCCCGGCGTGGGGTCGTTCGCAACCGGGATGGGGCGGCTGCACGAACTCGGGCTCGTGAAGCTGTTGCAAGACCGAATCGAGTCTGGCAGACCCACGCTCGCGATCTGCCTCGGCATGCAGTTGCTCGCCGAGGCGTCCGACGAATCGACCGGGGTGCAAGGCCTGGGCGTAATCTCGGGTCGCGCGGAGCGGTTCGGAGCGGATGTGCGCACGCCGCAGTTCGGGTGGAACACGGTTCAGCCCAGCGAGAGCTTTGGGTTCGCAGATGCCGGGTACGCGTACTACGCCAACTCGTACAGAATCGTGAAGGCCCCCGAAGGTTGGGCACCCGCGTGGAGTGATCATGGCGGGCGGTTTGTTGCAGCCTTAAGGAGAGGCCGAGTACTCGCGTGCCAGTTCCACCCCGAGCTCTCGGGTACGTGGGGGTTGGGGCTGCTCGGTGCGTGGTCAGAAACGATCAACGCGGACAATTTGGAGAGTGTGTCATGCTGACCAGCCGTGTAATCCCTTGCCTTGATGTGCGCGACGGGCGAGTGGTGAAGGGTGTCCGCTTCAGTTCATTGCGAGACTCGGGCGATCCGGTCGAGCTCGCCAGCGCGTACGAGCAGCAGGGCGCTGACGAGATGGTGATCCTGGATATCTCCGCCACTACTGAGGGTCGCCGAACGGCGGTCAAGACACTACAAGCTGTAAGAGCAGCGATCTCGATCCCGATCACGCTCGGCGGCGGGATCCGATGCACCGAAGACGCCGAGCGGATGCTCGCCAACGGGGCCGACAAGGTGGGGATCAATACAGCCGCGGTTGACCGGCCCGAGATCCTCGCTGAGCTCTCGGCCAGAGTCGGTGCCCAGTGCGTGGTGATCGCGGTGGACGCGGCCGAGAGAACGGATGGACTGCCCGGTGGGGGCTGGGAGGTCGTCACGCACTCTGGAAAGAACCGAACCGGGATCGACGCGATCGAGTGGATGATAAAGGCCGAGCAGCTTGGTGCTGGCGAGGTGCTTCTGACAAGCTGGGACCGCGACGGGGCCCGGATCGGGTACGACCTGGAGCTACTGCAAGAGGCATCACGCAACATCCGAATCCCGATCGTGGCTTCCGGTGGTGCATCCACCCCTGCGCACATGACCCAAGCGCTTAGAGCCGGGGCCGACGCGGTGCTCGCAGCCTCGATCTTCCACGAGGGCGAGTGGACAGTTTCAGGAATTAAACAAAAGCTCGCGTTGGCGGGCGTGGAGGTACGACGATGATGATTCCATCAATCGATCTGATGAATGGGCGAGCTGTTCAGCTCGTGGGCGGTGAAGAAAAAGTAATCGATGCGGGTGATCCTCGCCCGATCGCAGAAAAATTCGGTCGTGTAGGCGAGATCGCCGTAATCGATCTGGATGCCGCGATGGGCACGGGCTCGAACGCTGAGCTGATCAGCGAGCTACTCCACCTTGCACCGTGCCGCGTGGGCGGCGGGATCCGCGATGCGCAAACCGCGATCGACTGGCTCGACTCGGGCGCTCGCAAGGTCATCCTGGGGACCGCCGCCGAGCCCGGGGTTCTCAGAGAATTACCACGCGAGAGAGTGATCGCGGCCTTGGATTCAGTAGACGGGGCGATCGTTGACAAGGGCTGGACACGCCATACCGGTGCAAAGCTCGAAGACAAGATCGATGAGCTCCGAGAGTTTGTCGACGGGTTCCTTGTCACGTTTGTTGAGCGAGAGGGGCGGATGACCGGGCTGCCGATGGACCGGGTCAGAACGATTGTGAAAAGAGCCGGTCGAGCCCGTGTTACCGTGGCGGGCGGCGTTCGAGCGGCGGAGGACGTCGCGCTGACGGACCAAGCCGGCGCCGATGTGCAGGTCGGGATGAGCTTGTACACGGGGGCGATGGGCCTCGGCGAGGGGTTCTGTGCTCCGCTGACTAGCGATCGACTTGATGGGCTCTGGCCATCGGTTGTTGTGGACGAGTTGGGAAATTCTCTCGGGCTGGTGTACTCGAGTGCAAAGAGTGTGATCAAATCCCTTGAAACCGGACGCGGAGTCTATCTCTCTCGCTCGCGAAACGAACTCTGGGAGAAGGGCGCGACATCGGGCAACGCACAAGAGCTGATACGGATCGAGGCGGACTGCGATCGCGACGCGCTCCGGTTCACCGTCCGTCAGCGCGGCGGCGGGTTCTGTCACACCGGGACACGGTCTTGCTTTGGAGAGAGCCGCGGGCTTGGGGCGCTTGAGCGCACAATCCGAGATCGGCTGCGCAACGCGCCGGAGGATTCGTACACAGAGCGTTTGGTCAGCGACCCCGGGCTGCTTGGGCGCAAGCTGATCGAAGAGGCCGGCGAGCTGGCCGAAGCGATCACTCCAGAGGAGGCAGGCTGGGAGGCTGCGGACGTGATCTACTTCGCGCTCACCGCAGCGATCTCCAAGGGCTCGAGCCTTGAGGACATCGAGCGTGAGCTGGACCGACGCGCGGGCAAAGTCAGCAGACGCCCCGGTAACGCCAAGGAGAGTGTTTGATGACGATCCAGAACTCAACGCTTCTGCGACGTGTTACCCCGGAACAGGTTCAGCGGTCGGGAGAGGGCCCGGTGGACCGCGAGACACTCGCAAAAACACAAGAACTCATTGATGAGATCCTCGGTGCCGGGGAAATGGGCAGGACATCCGCGGCGCGAGCCATGGCTGAGCGATTCGGAGATCTGAATCCATCCGAGCCGATGCTGTGCGAGCCCGATGCCATGAAACGCGCACTCGAATCGATCGATCCAGAAGATCGCTCGGCGCTCGAGCGGGCTGCTGACCGAATCAGGCGCTTTGCTAAGGCTCAGCGCGCCGCAATCGGTGAGGTAACGGTGGACATCCCCGGCGGGCAAGCGGGGCACACCATCGAGCCAGTGAGCAGCGCGGGGTGCTATGCGCCCGGCGGGCGGTACCCGCTGCCGTCCTCCGTGCTCATGACCGCGATCACGGCGAGAGCTGCGGGATGCGAACGGGTGGTGGTTGCGTCACCGAACTCCAACCCGATCATGCTCGCTGCGGCTTCAATCGCGGGTTGCGACTCGTTTCTCTCGATCGGTGGAGTGCAAGCCATCACAGCACTCACGTATGGCATCGATGGGTGTGCCCCAGTGGACGTGATTGCCGGGCCGGGAAACCGGTGGGTGACCGCGGCGAAGCAGCTGCTCGTTGGCGAGGTTGGGATCGATATGCTCGCGGGCCCTTCAGAGTTGATGATTCTCGCCGACGAGACCGCGGACGCGAGATTGATCGCTGCGGACTTGCTGGCCCAGGCGGAACATGACACGGACGCCTCGGCCATGCTGGTCACCACGTGCGGGGAGCTGATCGAGCGGGTCGAAATAGAATTACGCGCACAACTCAAAGCCCTTCCCACACGGAGCGTCGCCTCGGTCTCGCTTGGCAACGGGTTTGCGTGCCTCGTTGACGACCTGGAGCACGCTGTGATCGTTGCGGACCGCGTTGCTCCTGAGCATCTCGAGATCATGACTGTCAATGCGTCCGCTGTTGCACAGCAGGTCCACAACGCGGGGGCGGTGTTTGTGGGAGATCGGTCTGCAGAGGTTTTCGGGGATTACGGCGCCGGGCCGAACCACACACTCCCGACCGGCGGAACGGCTCGTTCACAGGCCGGCCTCTCGGTGATGAGCTTTCTGCGATTGAGGACTTGGATCAGAATCGACGATTCGATTCAGGCGTCTGCGATGAAGGACGACACCGCTCGGCTCGCCAGACTCGAGGGGCTCGCTGGGCATGAGCGATCAACACTCATGAGATGAAGTTTAATTCCAAAGCAAAAGCCAAGAGTTTCAGTTATTTGCGAGAATAAATGCGATAACGAATCGAATGATCTGACCCGTTGGCTAACCCGCTTAGATTGGGCCTGCGGCTTTATCTCGATTTAAATAGATCGATTGTACGATTTCTAGCCATCGCGTGATCAACGATCGGGCGTGGATAACCCTGATCAAGCTCGGCGTCAACTCGCTCAAAAGGTGCATGAATCTCCTTCGAAGATAACCCTCTCAGTTCGGGTACCCATTTCCTGATGAAATTCCCAGCCGGATCAAATCGCCGACTCTGAGTGGTGGGGTTAAAAATACGGAAATACGGTGCGGCGTCCGTCCCCGTTGATGCGGCCCACTGCCACCCGCCGTTATTGCTTGCGAGGTCGCCGTCGATCAGGTGCCGCATGAAGAAACGTTCACCACGACGCCAGTCAATGAGCAAGTCTTTAGCGAGAAACATCGCTGTAATCATCCGAAGCCTGTTGTGCATCCAACCCGTCGCAAGCAGTTGTCGCATCGCCGCGTCGACGATTGGAAAACCCGTTTGGCCGTTGCACCAGGCGTCAAATCCGCTCTCGTCGTTTCGCCAACGGATAGATTCCGTGTCGCGTCGAAAGGCTTGGTTACAAGATACACGAGAAAATCCTACAAGCACATGACGGTAAAACTCTCGCCACACCAACTCGCTGATCCATGTATCTGGACCATCTTCCCCACTCTCAAGTTGCCCGTCGGCCGCATTTACCGCAGCGTGAATACACTGCCGTGTTGAGATCGCTCCAACTGCTAGGTAGGGTGACAAGGTACTGGTTCCAGATTCAAACGGGAGATCCCGAACGGTTTTGTACTCCATTAGCCCATGACTCACAAACGTCTGCAGCCGCTGTTGAGCCTCTCGCTCCCCGGAGGGCCATAGCTCTGGCTTATCAGCTGTTGAATCAAAGCCACGTATACACACGGGAACCGATTCGGATTCTTGAACCATCTCCGGAAGCTTCTTCGGACTCGGCGTCATCTCGGGAAGACCGTCCATACTTATGGACTTCAGCCATGCCTTTCGGAACGGTGTGAAGACGCTGTAGTATCTGCCCGTGGCTGTTCTCAATGACCCCGGGGGAAGAATCACTTGATCAGTGAAGCTGTTTATTTTCACCCCTGAACCGGAAAAAGCGATCTCAACCTCTTCATCTCGAGCAACCTCGTTAGCCTCATATTCGCGGTTGTAGCAGAGCTGATCGCACTTGCAGTCTCGAGCGATCTCCAAAAGCTCCCGCGGGGCCATCTGAAACGATTGAACATCGCGAATGAGCAATGGGATACGAAGTTTTTCCAGATCTTGGCGGAGACCCTGGAGCGTCCTGCGTAAAAAAGCAATCCGAATATCTGCGCAGTCGTGCAGCACCCACTGTTCTGGACAGATCAAAAAAACCGCGACGGTGCCACGATCTGAGTTGGCGCACGCGTGATAGAGAGCCGGATTGTCTGCCACACGTAGATCCGAACGGAACCACATCAGTCCGCGCTTTGCCATGCCAATGACTCCTTTCTTTTAAGAAGTGAGAGTCGCTTTGCATACCGCCGGCAACATTGCAGGACCATCACACGACTCGTTATTCAGAATTACGAGCCTTCATTCAATGAACCGTTTTTCTTACCAGAATTTAAAAAACTTCGCTATCATCAACGTTGATGACACGGGTGCGATACCTCAAGACCGCATCAAGCCGAGCCTTGAGTTTTATTGGCTAGCTCAATCGACTCGGCCTTACGAACGATCCCACGAAGCATGCCGCTAAAAATAAACGAATGAAAAGGCAGCACCGCATACCAGTAAAGTATCCCTAAAAGTCCTTTCGGCTTGAATCGAGCGAACTGTTCCAGGCGTGATATTCCTGGCTTGTCGGAGGGTTCGATGTTGAACCCAAGCAGGGCCAAGCCTGGCAGCTTCATCTCCGCTCGAAGTTCAAGATTGCTCCCCGGTTTGACGGCCGTAACTCTCCAAAAATCGACGGCGTCACCGTATTCGATTTCGTGTGAATCGCGTCGCCCTCGGCGTAGCCCCGGTCCGCCAACCATTCGATCGATCGCGCCGCGGACACGCCAGAGCCAGTCTGCCGCATAATAACCCTGCCCACCCCCAACACGGCACACTGCTGCGAATACGGACTCGGGCGATGCGTGGATTTCTTTCGACCGCCGATCCTCGAACGATGTACCGCCCGCCCAATCGGCATCGCCTGGCATAACACCAGCGTCCGACCATGAGGTTTCGACCTGATTCTCTTGAATACAGCCGAGCGCTGCGTCCATGGAATCTCGAACAGAAAGACAGCGATGTGGCATGAGACTGTTTGCCATATCCCCCTTGCAAACGACACGATTGCGAAGTCCTTCGGCGAGTGGCCGCGCGATTCTGTGACTCAGCGGGGTAATGAGATGGATCCAGAGCGAGCTCAGTCGCGGGGTGAGAAGAGGCACGGGGATGATCAGTCGCCTTGGTAATCCCCTGGCCGATGCCATCGTGGTCATGATCTCGTGGTACGTCATCACATCCGGCCCGCCAATCTCGAGCGTCTTACCGATAGTCATCGGGTGTTCCAGGGTTTCGATCAGGTACCACAACACATCTCGAATCGCAATCGGTTGGCACTCGGTCCTCACCCATCGCGGAGTGATCATCACGGGCAGCCGCTCGACGAGGTAGCGGAGAATCTCAAAGGAAGCAGAGCCCGAACCAATAATCATTGCCGCACGCAGAACGGTGACCGGGACTCCGTGCGATCCGAGCGCGTTCTCGACCTCCCTTCTTGACGAGAGATGACGACTCAGCCCGGGACCAGTCTCTCCGAGTCCGCCGAGGTAAACAATTCGTTCTACGCCGGCCCGTTTCGCGGCCTCGGCAAAGCGACGCGCCAAAATAAGATCTTGATCGGCATACTCACTCCCCGATGTCATCATCGAATGGACCAGATAATACGCGGCATCGCACCCACTGAGTTGATCAGTGAGGGCGACCACGTCTGTCAGATCGCCCTTAACGATTTGGATTCCAGGATGATTTGCCCAAGGGCGTGCCGCTAATTTTTCGGGGTCTCGCGCGAGGCACACAACCCGATATCCGCCCTCAGTAAGACGAGGGACAAGCCGGCCCCCTATATATCCCGTGGCCCCTGTAACAAAAATGGTCTTGCCCATGGCGATTACCGTTTTTCCATCATTGTTCTCATCTTCTCTGAACTCCAATCACCCGCCTCAATCTGCAGAACTCTCGCCCCATCGTCTAACAAGACCGCGTAGATCTCTTCGCTTGATTCGATACCGAGTGCGTCTCGAAACTTGGATGTATTGGTGTAAATAGTAACCGTGCGAGACCTGGCTGCGTCTTCCTTGATGCCGCTACGCATCCCACCATCGATGAAGCCCGACATCCAGCCATACTTCATGCCCGAGATGGTTGGTGTCTCAATCACACGCACGCCCAGAGCTTCAAACTCATCCAGGTGTGCCAGCCAAGTGTCCACCGCGCCCTGCTGTTTCCGCCTGAATGCCACAAGAACGAGGGTGGAGCTCCCCTTGAGATCATCCGGAAACCTCACCTCTTCACGATGTAAATTCTCCCCTTTAACTCTGGGGAACATCATGATTTCGCCATCGCGCATAGGGGTCACCTTGCTGTTTTTGCACGAGCTCATTGTTACCCCAGTCACTCCGAGTACGAGCACAAGGACAGAGACCATCACGGACCGGCCCCTACTCAGTCCTCGGTCTCGGCCAAGAGGTCCATACTGAACCAATCCTGTGCAATCATATCGATGTACTATTTTTACATTCCCTCCAGAAGATATCTTCGTGTCTTGGCCCTCATCCGATGCATCACAATCGTGCACTTTTCGAGCTTTCTACATCCAGTACAAACTGACCTGCCAGATGACCCATTCTACCCCATTGCTCATACGGGTGTTCGCGCACATTCTCGTCTTTATAAATGACATTCCCGCGGTTGGGCGTGAGGCTATCCAATTCAGACGGGCCCCGACCGGACCAGGCACCGAGCTGGATTGCTCTGGTTCCGACCCAGAGTCGATTTCTTAATTGAGTGTTTCGGCCGACCCGTTCACCCGGATTTGACTCATGACGGGCCGGGCGGGTCAGAATGACTCCTGGGCAGGCCGTGTCAAACGGGAGTTCACCTCGTCCATGGCCTTGCGGTAGATCCATGCCCGCTCCGTGGGAGAGTCCACGGCCTCAGCCTCGGCGAGACTCAACTCGAGACGTTGGACCAAATTTCTGCTGAGCCCGTTGGAACCCAGGGCCACGACGGACTCGACGGCCAGCTCGTACACCGCGGCGCACCCGGCCCGCTGACCCCCGTTGAATAGCGGAACCCCACGAGTGATCGCCAGCGCAAGGATCCGCGCGGCTTGGGCGCTCTGATCTATCGCGAGGACGGCCACAGAGGAATCGGGCTGTGCCGAGGGCAGGAGGACCGAGTCGATGATGTGGACGAGTCCGTTGCCCGCCTCGATGTCCGTGGTGATCAGCCCGGCGTCGCCGACGCGAAGCCGCCCATTCTCGAGGCTGAACTCGATGGGTACGCCGAAGTACGTCTGGATTTTTCCGGTGGTGATCAGCTCGTTGGCGTAGAGCCGCCCGGGCACGAGGTGCAGCCCGAGGACCCGGATCAATTCGTCGCGGTTCTCGGATTTGAGTAGCGTCTCCAAGGCTCCAGCGGGCAGGTTCTCGAAGGCGGAGTTGGCCGGGGCGAAGACGGTCCATGGTCCGTTCTCAGAGCCGAGTTGGTCGCCGATGCCCGAGGCGGCGATCGCCGCGCTGAGTGTGGAGAGGGCATCGGTATCGCTGGTGAGCGTCTGGATCGACCGAAGCTCGGGGAGCAGGACGGCGTCGATCACGTGGACCACGCCGCCCTGAAAGGGCACGTCGAACGCTAGGACACCGGACTCGCCAATCCGGATCTCGGTGTCGGTGTTCACGGCGAGGCGCTGCCCTGAGAGGGCGGAGACGGTTCGTCGTGAGAGGAGCTCGGCTGAGGCGAGTCGGGACGGCACGACGTGGTGCTTCAGGATCGTCAGTAGGTCAGACTTGCCCTCAGGGGTAAGAAGGCGTGCGACGACGGCCTTGGGCAACGCGGCGAAGGCGTCGTTGGTTGGTGCCAGCACGGTGAGCGGCTCACCTGAGGGCAACTCGAGCCCGGAGACCTCGAGCAGGGAAAGCAGTGTGGTCAGCCCCGCCCGCTGCGCGACGGAAGCGAGGTCGTCGGCGTCCTGGGAAGGGGCCGACGCAGAGGGGGCGGTGTCCTTGGAGTACGCCTCGATGGAATCGATCTCGAGCTTGAAGGGGCCCTCGTTCTTGTCGGCCAGAGTGATCCCGATTGATTCGATGCGGTTGCGGTCGAGGGCTGGGGCGTTTGGGACGTCGCGGCCGAAGGAGACAAGGCGGAATTGGTCGAGGGGGAGGCGGATGGTTTTCCACTGGCCTTTGGTGGTTTTGAATTCTTGCTGAAAACCGCCGGCCATCATGCGGACGTTGGAGGCGCGGAGGTCGAAGATGTACTTGCGTCCGTCCCCCCTGACGCGGATTTCGACGCCCTGGGCCTGACCGAAGGCGTCGCTGGGGACGGCGGTGCGGACCTGCGAGAACCCGCCGTTGTTGTCGAGTGAGATGGACCCGGTGAAGCTGAGGACGCCGTCGTTGGGGGTGGCGACGTTGCCGGTGGAGCGTCCTCCCATGACGCCGTCCACGACGACCCGCCACGAGTCGGAGCCCTGATCGAAGTCGTTGGCGTAGGGGGTGTCCGCGAACGCGGGCTTTAGGGAGAGGAGGGCGGCGGCGGCGAGGGCGAGTGGGGTCGTTTTCATCACGGGCTCCATGGTCGGGGTCGGTCCTACAACAAACATGACGTGCAGCGACCATGGGGTTCGAGCGAGCAGCATGTCCCGATACACCGTGGCCAAGATTTATTGACAGAGACCGGTGGCTGACAGGAGTGAGATTGAGGGGCCATTACGGGGCCGGAGGGCGCTTTTGCTTGGAAGACGCGTTTGATGTACATTGAAAGCCCCGAGTGGAGCCTTGACCAGAAGGGGCTGGCGATGGGTTTCTTCCGAGGTCGGTTCGGTGCTTGCGATAGCCGACTCTATTTGCGGGTCGGGCTCGGCGTGAGGCGCAGCGGCCGCCGTAAGGCTTGGAGCCCTGATGATGGGGGGCATCGCCGTGGGGCTTAGCCAGCCGAACACCCTGCAAGCGATCCTGTTCTCGGAGGCAGGCCCAAAGGCCAGTTGTCGGGCCAAGAAGTGGCTGAATACCGTATTACCCGAGAAACACAGGGCATTATGCTTATTTTGGCCCCAAGGAATCGGACACATCGGACATCAGTAAGGGGTTTCAGCTACATCGTGCTGATTGCGCCGACATGCCTGATCAACTTGAGAGACTGTCTGGCATATCTGGGATCACACCCCGTTTGAACTCAGCCCTAGCGTCGGTCAGACGCATCGGACTCCGAGCACGCCGGCGAACGACGCAACCCACGCTCCCCCCAGCCATACCACCCGGCATGATGCCACGACTCCGATTCGTTGCCGCGCTAGGGCTCGCGATAGCGTTCTCGACACCGCCCGCCCCCGCCCAATCGGATCCATCCGACTCGGCTGACTCAGCCGACCGCGCTGACCCGACATGGTCACTCACCACCATCGAGCCCGACCCAGCCAACGGCTTTGAGCACCCCTACCTGCTCTACCTCCCCGCCAGTGTCGCGGGCTCGGGCCCCATCGACCTGCTCGTGGAACCCAACAACATCGGCAAGCCCGACGACGACGTCGAAGTCCACCGCGAGGCCGCCGAACACCTCGCGTCACAGAGCTCGGTCGGGCACCTGATGTCCGAGTGGCTCGGCGTACCGCTGCTCGTGCCCGTGTTTCCCCGGCCCATGAGCGACTGGCAGACCTACACCCACGCCCTGGACGAGGAGACCATGAACGTCGGCCAGGGCCCGCTCCATCGCCTCGACCTGCAGCTCATCGCGATGATCGACGACGCCCGGGCCCGGCTCGCCGAGCAGGGCTACGAGGTCGGCCAGCGAGCCCTGTTCACCGGCTTCTCCGCCTCGGGAACCTTCATCAACCGCTTCGTGATGATGCACCCCGACCGCGTGCTCGCCGCGGCGGCCGGCGGACTCAACGGGATCGTCATGCTCCCCGTGCCCGAGATCGACGGCCACCGACTGCCCTACCCGCTCGGCACCGACAACCTCGAACAACTCACCGGTGCCGCGTTCGACCTCGAGGCGGTCAACGCCGTCCCGCAGCTCTACTACATGGGGGCCAAGGACGACAACGACGCCGTCCAGTACGACGACGCCTACTCCGAATCCGAGCGAGAGACCATCTACGCAACCATCGGCCAGCGCATGCAGCCCGACCGCTGGGAGGCGTGCCAGCGCCTCTACCGCGAGCACGGCCTGACCGCAACGTTCCAAACCTTTGACCACATCGGGCACGGCACCGACCAGACCGTGTTCGAGGCGGTCATGAAGTTCCTCGCCAAGGCACGCGAGAACGCGACCCGCTCCGAACCCTGAGCCACCGGCTCGGTGAGCCAACCGGCTCCATGAGCCCACTGGCTCCATGAGCCCGCTCCGCTCGGTACCGCTCTATGCTTCTTGTCACGGGCTACGAGCCCGGAAGGGGCAGGCCATGACAAGCGACACCGAGCCGACAACAGGGCCCCCCACTGGCCCCCCCGCCGATCCCTCAATAGAGCGCGTCATCCTCGTGGACGAATCGGACCGCGAGATCGGACAGGCTGAGAAGCTCTCGGTCCATCACGGCGAGGGGCAGCTGCACCGGGCGTTCAGCGTGATGATCTACAACAGCCAGGGCCACCTGATGCTGCAGAAACGAGCGGTCGGCAAGTACCACTTCGGCGGCCTCTGGACCAACACCTGCTGCGGGCACCCGAGGCCGGGCGAGACGGTCGAGGCCGCGGGCCAGCGGCGCCTGAACGAAGAGATGGGCATCGACGTCGAGTTGCACGAGGTCGGCGTCTTCGCATACGAAGCCGACGACGAGCGGACGGGCCTGCGCGAGCGGGAGATCGACCACGTGCTCGCGGGCCGCTTCGACGGCCAGCCGACGCTCAACCCCGACGAGGCCGAGGGCTGGCTTTGGTCCGAGCCCGAGTCGCTGAACGCCGAGCTCGCCAAGCACCCCGAGCGGTTCACGCCCTGGTTTGAGTCGGCGTGGATGGTCGCGCAGAAGAGCTCGGCCTAACGGGCTGGGTACACGACCGCACCTTCAATCTCATAACCTTGTACCCTAGGCTTGGCAGTTTCGTGCGCGCCGATCACGCGCCCACACGCCCATGCTCAGGAGACGCACTTGGCCCAGGATGACGACAGCCCGCCGATCCATTCGATGCTCGAGGATCTGGTACGCCGGTTCGATCAATTGGCTCAGCGTGTGGAATCGATCGAAGAACGGCTCACGCGTGAAGACGTGCCGCCGGCTTCTGAAAAACCCGCAGCCGCGTTCCCCGTCGAGCCACTCGCGCCGTTGCCCGGCTCGCTCGTCAGCCCGACCCCCACATCACCTCCCCCCACGCCCCCGATCACACGCCCCACCACACCCCCAATCGCGCCAGCCGCCTCGCCTCCATCCACGCCGCTGGCCAGTGCGCCCGCCGGCCCGGCCGGTCCTCCTCGGGCCACGCCAACCACCACACCAACCCCCGCGTGGCCTCGGGCCCCAAAGCCCCAGCGGGCTCGCCCGGCGTTGGACCCCAAGAACTTCGAGTGGCTCCTGGGCGCGCGCGGCCTCGCACTCGCCGGCGTCGTCATCGTCGTCTTCGGCGTCGGACTCTTCCTCAAGCTCGCCTACGACGAGGGCTGGATCGGCAATGTCTCGCCCGCGGCCCGGTGCGGCGGCTCAGCCGCGTTCGGGCTCGTGCTCGTCGCGCTCGGTGAGGTGCTGCGCCGAAAGGTCAACCCGCTCGCCTCCTCGGGCGCCACCGCCGCGGGCCTGGCAATCGTCTACGCCTCGATCCTCTCAGCCACCAAGCTCTACGACCTGATCGACACGCCCACCGCCTTCTTGCTGCTCGCCGCGGCGACCACGGGCGGCGTGCTGCTCGGCTCCCTCTCAACCCGCGTGATGCTCTCGATGCTCTCGCTCATCGGCGCGTTCGCGGTCCCGCTGCTGCTGAGAACGGGTGAGCCCTCGCCGGTCGCGATGCCGGCGTACCTGCTCTCGCTGCTCGTGCTCGGGCTGGCCCTCTCGGCCTGGCGCGGCGGGGCCTACTCGCACGTCCGCCGACTCGCGTGGTGGGGCACCGGCCTGCTGGGCACGCTCTGGCTCAGCGCCATGCACGACACCGCCCCGACCAGCTCGCTCGTGTTCGTCTCGGTTGCGTGGCTGGTCACGGTCGCCGAGCTGGTCGCCTCAGCCCGGTTCCTCGGCGAAATCAGGGACCGAGTCCGTTGGCCAGAATCCACCCACGCCGGCTTCCACACCGACGACGAGGGCGAGGTCCGCTTTAACCCCGCCTCGCTCTTCTCGCCCGAGGCCCGGTGGGTGAACTCCGCGTTCGGAGCCACGATCTGGGCCACCACCGCCGCCGCGATCACGCTCCGCGCCATCAACCCCGAGCTCGACGCGCTGGCCCCGGCCGGCTTCGGGCTCGCGAGCATCCTCATCGCGTTCGCCGCCCTCGGGCTGACCAAGGCCGGGCTCACCGGGCTCTGGCCGTCGCACCCGACCGCCCGCACGCTGCTGGCCGACGCGTTGATCCTCAACGCCACGATGCTCGGCGTCGCGACCATCGCCACCGCCCTTGGCGGGTGGGTCCAGGTCGTGACGTGGGCCGCGGTCGGGCTAGGGGCGATCGAGACCGCCCGCCGCCTGCGGTTCCGCGCCGCGGGCATCTTCGGCATGCTGATGGTCGGCGTCGCGGTCGCGCGGCTGTTCAGCCTCGACCTGGGCCGCCACCTGATCAGCGACCCCGCGTACACCGCGATAGGCCTGGCCTTCACCGCGTGGTCGCCGCAGCTGGTTCTCGTCGCCGGCGCCTGCGCCGCCGCGGCGTGGCGCTGCGGAAGGATCCCCGAGCGACCGATCCTCGGCAGCGCCGCCCTCTGGCTCACCGCCGCGTGCGTGCTGCACCCGGATTCCGTCAGTCACGCGGTCGGCCCGGCGATGCTGGTGCTCGCCGCGGCCGCCGGGTGGGTCTCGGTGCCCGCGTCCCTACGCTGGCTCCGCATCAACGCCATGGCCCTGGCGGGGCTCGGTCTCGCGGTCACGCTGCTCGGCCAGCTCGACGTGGACCGCTCCACACCCATACTGCGGATCCACCCCGTCTCGCTCGTGATCTCGGCGTTGGCCTGGGTCGCGCTGGCGGCACTCCCCAGAGCCGGGTTCAAGGCACGCTCCGCGTGCGCCGCGATTGCCATCGTCTGCGGCTCGCTCGCCATCGCCCGCCTCGAAGCCACGCACGGCCCGTCGCGGGCCCTCCTCTTCGGCTCCCTCTACGCCGGCGCCGTCCTGCTCGCCGGCACTCGCCTCGTCCGCTGGTCGCTCGCCGAGACCGCCGTCGCGCTGCTCTACGCACTGACCGTCGGTCTGCTCGCGCACACCCTGACGATCGGCGGCGGGATCCTCGACGGCCCCCCGTTCACCCACGCGAGCTTCCCGCCCGCGATACTGACCGTGCTCGGGGCGCTGGCCGCCGGCGTGCTGCTCAGGCGTCTGCCCGCCGCCGAGGACGCGCCCCACGACTGGCGAGATCTGCGAGGCTCGCTGTCGATCGCAGCCCTCGCGCTCGCCTGGGCCCTGCTCCTGGCGACGAGCTCGGTCGAGTCCGTCCGCAGCGCGCACACGATGTTCGAGGAAGGGTCCGCCCGCGGCGCGGTGCTCTCGATCTGGTGGAGCCTCTTCGCCGTCGGCTCGGTGGTCCTGGGCTTCCGGCTCGGGGCCCCGCTGCGGTGGGCCGGGCTGGCGCTGCTCGGGGTGGTCGCGGTCAAGGTGCTGGTGTTCGACACGGTGACGCTCAACCCGCCGGCCCGGGTGGTCGCCGCGATCACGGTCGGGCTGATCATCATCGGCGCAAGCGTGCTGTACGCCCGCCTTGTGGGCCGGGCCGAGGCCGCCAAACAGCCCGGTGAAGAGTCAGGCGAAGACTCAGGCGAAGAGTTGCCAAGCGACCAGCCCGCGGACTGACCCGCGCCACAACGCCCCCACACCAGTCCCCAGCGATCCTTTACACTCGGGCGCACACCCACCCCTTTTGCCCGTGAGAACCGCCATGCCACGATACAGCCGCCTATTCGCCAGTCTGTCCGCCGCCCTGGCGCTGCTTCTCGCCGCGATGCCAGCCCTCGCACGGCAAGACGCCGAGCCCGCGGGCACGCCGCTCCCCTCGATCGACTCGCTGCTCGTGCTCGAAAAGGTCGGGAAGAGTCAGCGGTCGCCGATCGTCACCGACGCCGTCGAGTATCAGCTCGCCACGGGCGAGTGGGCCCCGCCCCAGGAGGGCGACACCGTCACCGCGCCCGACGGCGAGACCAAGGCCTGGCGCACCATCACCCCAAACGACAAGGGCAACTTCCGCGACGACGCGCTCGCGGGCGGGTGGGCCTTCGCGACCGTCACGCTCGACGAGCCGCGGACCCTGCTGCTGCGCGCCCGCGGGCACCGGCACGTCCTCGTCAACGGCGAGCCCCGCGTGGGCGACATCTACTCGCTGGGCATCACGACCGTCCCCGTCCGACTGCACGCCGGCGAGAACACGCTGCTGTTCAAGGGCGGTCGCGGCTCGATCCGCGCCGAGTTCATCGAGCCCCCCGCAGCCGTCTTCCTGGAGACCCGCGACGCGACCCTTCCCACCCTGCTCCTGGGCGACACCTCGCTGCAAAGCCTCGGCGTGTTCGTCACCAACGCGACCGAGGACTGGGTTTCGGGCCTGCGGGTGGCGACGGTCAATCCCGGGAACGCCGGGGTTGAGTTCACCGTGGAGTCCCCGATCGACCCGCTGCCCCCGTTCTCGAGCCGCAAGGTCCACGTTCAGGCCCCGCCGCTGATCAGCCTCGATCCGGAAACCCGTGACACGACCGTCCGGCTCACGCTGCTCAGCAACGACGTGCAAGCCGGCGAGCCGATCGAGTTCAAGCTCCAGGTGCGCGGGCCCAACGAGAAGCACTCGCGGACATTCGTGAGCACCATCGACGGCAGCGTGCAGTACTACGCCGTCACCCCCCCGCCCGAGGCAACCCTCCAGACCCCCGCCGACCCCCAGGCGTTCGTGCTCACCCTGCACGGGGCCTCGGTGCAGGCACGCGGGCAGGCCGGGTCGTATGCGCCCAAAGAGGGCGTGTATATTGTCGCGCCGACCAACCGCCGCCCGTTCGGGTTCGACTGGGAGGACTGGGGTCGGCTCGACGCGATGGAAGTCCTCGACCTGGCCTCCGGGCAGTTCAACGCCGACCCGGCGCGGACGTACCTCACCGGGCACTCGATGGGCGGGCACGGCACCTGGATCAACGGGGCCTACTTCGCCCCCCGGTTCGCCGCGATCGCCCCCAGCGCCGGCTGGCGAGACTTCTGGTCCTACGGCGGCGGCGGCACCTTCGACACCGAGACCGAGATCACCGAGATCCTCGACCGGGCCGCGAACGCCAGCCGCACGCTGCTGATGAAGGACAACTACGCCAGCACCGGCGTCTACATCCTGCACGGCGACGCGGACGACAACGTGCCCGTCGATCAGGCCCGGTTCATGCGCGAGCAGCTCGCCGGCTTCCACCCGAATTTCGCCTACTACGAGCAGCCCGGCGCGGGGCACTGGTGGGGCAACCGCTGCGTGGATTGGCCCGCGATGTTCGAGTTCTTTGCCCGCAACACCACCGACCCGGCCCCGAGCCGCATCGATTTCACCACGGTCGATCCGGGCATCTCGGCGACCAGCGGTTGGGTAACCATCGAGCGACAGATCAGGGCCCGCGAGCCGAGCCGCGTGGTTGCGGAGTACGACGCGAAGAAGAACACGGTCGTCATCACCGACACCAACGTCGGGGCGCTGACGCTCCGGCTGAGCGAGCTGGCGGCCCTGAAGCCCGAGGACACGAGCGAGCCGCTGACGGTTACGTTCAAGGGGCGAGAGTTCCCGGTCGAGGGCGACACGGTCTGCCTGGCGATGGACCTGGTCGGCCGCATGGCGAAGCCAGCCCCGGACCCGGCGCGCAAGAACCACCTCCGCGCCGGCCCGTTCAAGGACGCGTGGCGCCACAACGTGCTCTTCGTGATCGGCACCCGGGGCACCGACGAGCAGAACGCGTGGGCGCTGGCCAAGGCCCGCTACGACGCCGAGACCTTCTGGTACCGCGGCAACGGCTCCATCGAGATCATCCGCGACACCGACTTTGACCCGACAGCCGAGCCGGACCGGGGCGTGGTGGTGTATGGGAATTCGAAGACCAACGCCGCGTGGAGCGTGCTGCTGCCCGAGCCCCCGATCGAGGTCTTTGCGGGGCGGGCCACGATCTGGATCGCCAGGACGGGCACGGTGGACCTGCTGGGCATCCACGACCCGACCCTCGCGTGCGTGTTCGCGATGCCTCGCCCGGGCTCAAAGACCGCCATGGTCGCCGCGGTCGGCGGCACCGGGATCGTCGGCATGCGAACCACCAACCAGTTCCCCTACTTCGTCTCCGGTGCGCACTACCCCGACTGGTTCATCGCCGATCCGAGGCTCTACCTCGAAGCCGAGGCCGGGGTCGTTGGTGCCGGGTTCTTCGGCGCAGACTGGGGGCTCGGGGGCGACTGGCAGACCAACCTCGAGGGCAAGTCCGTCACACAACCCTAACCCAACCCCCTATCCAGGCCCGGGCCACGCTCGTCGCGGGCTGGAAACCGCCCCGCTCTTGTCCATAGCGGTCGCTAGTTTCGGTACACTCGGCGCAGGGCCCCGCTGCCGGGGCTCCGGGCGGCGGTTCTTAGGCCACGCTCTGGCTGCACCATGCACCACGCTGAGGGACGCCGCGTGCCAAACGCAAGAATCACCCTGCCGATTGCCGCTGCCACGCTGGCTGCCGTTCCCCTGTCGTTCATGCTCGGGCTGGTCACGTACCCGGACGACCCGGCCAAGCCCGCCGCCTCGCCCACGCCGAGCAACTCGGCCGTGACCGCCGAACGCCCGATCAGCTTCAACCGCGACATCCGCCCGCTGCTCGCCGACCGGTGCTTCGTCTGCCACGGCCCGGACGCCAAGCTCGCCAAAGAGCCCGGCGGGCTCCGGCTCGACTCCTTCGAAGGCGCGACCGCGATCCGCGCCGACGGCGTCACGCCGATCGTGCCCGGCGATGCCAACGCGAGCGAGCTGGTCCGCCGCGTGCGCACGGCCGACCCGGACGACCGGATGCCGCCGCCACAGAGCCACCTGAGCCTGAGCGCCGACGAGATCGTGCTGCTCGAGCGGTGGATCGAGTCGGGCGCGGCGTACGACACGCACTGGGCGTTCAAGCTGCCCGTCAAGCCCGAGATGCCCGCGGACCCGAGCGGGGGGGGCGGGGAGGACGGCTGGAGCGTCAACGAGATCGACCGGTTCATCCTCGATCGGCTGACCCGCGCGGGGACCGAGCCCTCGGCTCGTGCGGACCGCGAGAACCTGATCCGCCGCGTGACGCTCGACCTGACCGGGCTGCCCCCCACGCCCGAGGAGACCGACGCGTTCCTCGCCGACACCGAGCCCGGGGCGTACGAGCGGGTCGTGGATCGGCTGCTCGCGTCGCCGCACTACGGCGAGCGAGTCGCGACGATGTGGCTCGACGTGGCGCGGTACGCCGACACGCTCGGCTTCCACCACGACAACAAGTCCTCGCAGTGGCCCTGGCGGGACTGGGTCATCGACGCGTTCAACACGAACATGCCGTTCGACACGTTCCTCACCGAGCAGCTCGCCGGCGACCTCCTGCCCGACGCGACGATGAGCCAGCGCGTCGCGACGGCCTACAACCGCAACCACTCGATGACCGACGAGGGCGGCGCGATCGACGCGGAGTACCTCGTGGAGTACGCCGCGGACCGCGTCTCGACGACCTCGACCGCGATGCTCGGGCTCACCATGCAGTGCGCCCGGTGCCACGACCACAAGTACGACCCGCTCAGCCAGACCGACTACTTCAGCCTCTTCGCCTTCTTCAACAGCGTCGAAGAGAAGGGGCTGTTCGACCGGGCCCAGGGCGACCGCGACGGGGCGTTCGCCCCGTTCCTCGCGGCCCCCAGCGAGGTGCAAACCGTGCAGCTCGACGCGATGCAGCGCGAGATCGACGCGGCCCAGACGGCCGCCGAGCAGCCCATCGAGGGGCTCGACGACGAGTTCGCCACATGGGAGACCACGCTGGCAGAGTCCGCCGGGCTCACCTGGGCCGAGTCGCTCGTGGTCAAGGCCGAGTCCACAAGCGAGAGCACGCTCACACTGCTCGAGGACGGCTCCGTGCTCGCCGGCGGGCCCGACCCGGACCAGGACGTCTACGAGATCACGCTGCACACCGACGCGACCCGGCTGGACTTGGTTCGGCTCGACGCGCTGACCGACCCGAGCCTGCCCATGGGGCTCGCGGCCCGCGCCTCGCACGGCAACGCCGTGCTCTCGGAGATCGAAGCCCTCGCGACCTCCACCACGGACATGAGCCAGACGCAGACCGTCCGCTTCGACTTCGCCTGGGCGAGCCACGAGCAGCAGAACGGCGACTTCGGCATCCTCCGCGCCATCGACGGCGACCCCGGCACCGGCTGGGCCCCCGCGGGGCACCAGCTGGGCGGCGGACGGATCGCGATGTTCCGGGCCGCCGAGCCGTTCGGGTTTGCGGGCGGGACCGAGCTGACGATCCGGCTGCGGTTCGAGTCGCCCTACACCAAGCACTCGCTGGGACGGGTGCGGCTGGCGGTGGCGAGCACGAGCCAGACCGACAGCCAGACCGCCTCGGGCGGCGCCCTTGGGGCCTTCCCCGTGATCTGGCGCGAGTGGTTCACCGCCGGGCCGTTCACCGCGGGCAGCGCCAACGACACCTTCACCAAGTACTTCGGGCCCGAGGGTGTGAACCGCGTCCGCACCGAGGACCGCTTCGACTCCAAGGCCTGGTCGCACAACCCCGAGATCAAAGACGGCGAGGTCTACGGGTTCAGCGGCGACAACTCAGCCACCTACTTCGGGCGACAGATCATCACCCCCGTCGCGCGGTCCGTCCCCGTCTCGCTGGGCAGCGACGACGCGATCCGGGTCTGGCTCAACGGCGAGCCGCTGCTGAGCAACAACACCCGACGCGGTGCCGCGGCGGACCAGGAAACCCTGACGCTGAACCTGAGGGCCGGCGAGAACACGCTGGTCTGCAAGGTCGTCAACGACCAGGGCCCCGCCGGGTTCTACTTCCGCGCCGACGAGCCCGACGACTGGCCACGCCCGATCGAGCCGGTGGCGCTGGTGCCCCAGAGCGAGCGCGAGCCCGGCGAGGCGACGCGGCTGGCTGAGATGTTCAAGCGAGAGCGGTCGCCCGAGTACAAGGCTCGCCAGGAGGCGATCGAGCTCGCCCAGGCCGCCCGCGCCGAGGCGCTCAAGGCCGTGCCCAACGTGATGGTGATGCAGGAGCTGCCCGAACCGAGGCCGACGCACGTGCTCAACCGCGGGTCGTACGACCAGCCGATCGAGGACCGCCCGGTAACCCGCCGCCCGCCGAGCGTGCTCGGGTCGCTCCCGGACGGGGCCCCGGCGAACCGGCTCGGGCTGGCGCAGTGGATGACGAGCGACGAGAACCCGATGGTCGCCCGCGTCGCGGCGAACCGCTTCTGGCACATGCTCTTTGGCACCGGGATCGTCAAAACCCTCGAGGACTTTGGCACCCAGGGCGAGTGGCCAAGCCACCCGGACCTGCTCGACTGGCTCGCCGTCGATTTCCGAGAGCACGGGTGGGACGTGAAGCGCCTCGTGCGCCAGATCGTCACCAGCTCGACCTACACCCAGTCGTCGGACGCCCGCCCCGAGCTGGCCGAAATCGACGCGAGCAACCGCCTGCTCGCCCACTTCCCCCGCCAACGCCTGCCCGCCGAGAACATCCGCGACCAGGCGCTCGCGGCTTCGGGGCTGCTCAACGATCTCATCGGCGGGGCCTCCGTGCGGCCATACCAGCCCACCGGGCTCTGGATCGAGCGGTCGATGCCCTCCTCGAACACGAAGAACTTCATGCCCAGCGCCGGCTCGGACCTCTACCGACGCGGCATGTACACCTTCTGGAAGCGCTCCTCGCCCCCGCCACAGATGGTGACCTTCGACGCGCCCGGGCGGGAATACTGCGTGGTTCGGCGGGGCGTGACCAACACCCCGCTGCAGGCGCTCATGCTGCTCAACGACGTGACCTATCTGGAGATCGCGCGCGCGATGGCCCAGCGGGTCATCCTCGAATCCCGAGACGACCGGTTCGACCAGCTCGACGGCCCAGACGCGGTCTCCTGGCAGATCAGCCGAGCCTTCCGCCTGCTGACCGGGCGGGTGCCCACGGTGAACGAGGTGCTCAAGCTCGAGTCGCTGCACCGCGGGCTGCTCGCCGAATATGAGGGCGACACGGACGCGGCGATGCAGCTGCTCTCCTACGGCGAGTCCCCCCGCGACGAATCCATCGAACCGCCGACCCACGCCGCGATGGCAATGGTCGCCAGCGTGATCCTGAACCTGGACGAGACCGTGACCCGGAATTAGCAAGAGCGGAAGGCCGACATGGACCCGATCGAACAACACCTGCTCAACATCACGCGTCGCCAGTTCTTCGGGCGCTCCGCCGCCGGCATCGGGGCCGCGGCGCTCGGCTCGATCATGAACCCCGAGGGTCTGGCCCAGGGCATCGCGGGCCTGAGCGAGCCGGGCGACGACGGCGAGTCGTTGCGGGCCGGCGTGCTCAAGCACCTGCACCTGGCGCCCAAGGCCAAGCGGGTGATCTTCCTGCACATGTGCGGCGCGCCAAGCCAGCTCGACCTCTTCGACTACAAGCCCGGCCTCCGCGAGCGGTTCAACGAGGACCTGCCCGAGTCCATCCGGCGCGGGCAACGCATCACGACCATGACCTCCGGGCAAGACCGCCTCCCCGTCGCGCCCTCGATGTTCGAGTTCACCAAGCACGACAACAACCAGGACGGCCTCTGGGTCTCCGAGCTCTACCCCCACACCGGCTCGGTTGCCAAGGAGCTGTGCGTCATCAAGTCGATGCACACCGAGGCGATCAACCACGACCCGGGCATCACCTTCTTCCAGACGGGCAACCAGCAGCCCGGCCGCCCGTCCATGGGCTCGTGGGTCAGCTACGGGCTGGGCAGCGAAAACTCCTCGCTGCCCGCGTTCGTCGTGCTCATCAGCCAGGGCACGGGCAACCTGCAGGCGCTCTACTCACGCCTCTGGGGCTCGGGGTTCTTGCCGTCCGACCACCAGGGCGTGCAGTTCCGGGCCGCGGCCGACCCCGTCCTCTTCCTCTCCGACCCCAAGGGCCTCAAACGCGAGGACCGGCGCAAGATGCTCGACGTCATCAGTGCGCTCAACAACGCGGAGTACGAACGCAGCGGCGACTCGGAGATCATGACCCGGATCTCGCAGTACGAGATGGCCTACCGCATGCAGATGTCCGTGCCCGAGCTCTCGGATCTCTCCGAAGAACCCGAAGAGACCTTCGAGCTCTACGGCGAGACCGCCCGAACACCCGGCACCTTCGGCGCCAACTGCCTCATGGCCCGACGACTCGCCGAACGCGGCGTCCGGTTCATCCAGCTCTACCACCGCGGGTGGGACGCGCACGGAAACCTGCCCACCGAGATCAAGGGCCAGTGCGCCGCGACCGATCAGCCCCAGGCCGCGCTGATCAAGGACCTCAAACGCCGCGGGCTGCTCGACGAGACGCTGGTTGTCTGGGGCGGCGAGTTCGGCCGCACCGTCTACTGCCAGGGACCGCTCAGCGAAACAAACTACGGGCGAGACCACCACCCCAAGTGCTTCACCATGTGGATGGCCGGCGGCGGCATCAAGCCCGGCGTCTCCTACGGCCAGACCGACGACTACGGGTACAACATCGTCGAGAACCCCGTGCACGTCAACGACATGCACGCGACCATGCTCAACCAGCTCGGCATCAACCACGAACTGCTCACCTACAAGCACCAGGGCCGACGCTTCCGCCTCACCGACGTCTCGGGCGAGGTGCTCCACGACCTCATCACCTGACCCCCCCACTCATCCCCCCACCCCGCACTCATCCCCGCCCGCCCGCAAGCGGCGGTTTGCAAGGAGTCATCATGGACCCCATCTCCCGTCGTGAATTTGTCGCCTCAGCCGCCGCGCTGGGCACCGCGGCATTCGTCGCGCCCGCGTTCGCTCGCCGGAGCGCTTCGGTGCTCAATCAACGGGCTGAGCCGGGCATCTGGGGCCACGGCGACCACCGCTTCCGCGTCGTGCCCGGCTGGGGCGCCCAGGCCGCCAAGACGATCGCGGTCAACGACTGCCACGAGATGGTGCAGACCGCGGACGGCCGCCTCTTCATGTTCGGCAACAAAACCGACAACAACATGCTCATCTTCAACAAGGACGGCAACGTCACCGACACCTGGGGAACCGACTACCCCGGTGGGCACGGGTGCACCCTCCACGCCGAGAACGGCGAGGAATTCCTCTACCTCACCGACCCCAACCGCCACCAGGTCATCAAAACCGACCTCAAGGGCAACGTTCTCCTCACGCTCGACGCCCCGCTGCAGACCGACCAGTACACCGATGCCAACGCGTACAAGCCGACCGAGACCGCGATCGCGCCCAACGGCGACATCTATGTCGCCGACGGGTACGGCAGCCAGTACCTCCTCCACTACTCGCCCAAGGGCGAGCTCAAGGGCGTGTACGCCGGCCCGGGCAGCGAGCCGAACCAGTTCAACAACATGCACGGCGTCACGCTCGACACACGCGACCCGGCCAACCCGACGCTGATCTGCACCGCGCGCGCACAGAACGGGTTCAAGCGCTTCAGCCTCGACGGCGAGCACCTGAGCACGGTTCATCTGCCCGGGCTGTGGGTCTGCCGAGCGGTCGTCATGGGCGACCTGCTGGCGTTCGCCGTGATCATCTCGGGGCTGGATTCGTGGCAGTCCGACCGCTCGGGGTTCGTCGCGATCCTCGACGCCGACGACAAGCTGATCTCCTGCCCCGGCGCGACCGACCCGGCGCACAGCCCCGTCAACCCCGACGGGAGCCCGAGCAAGTACCTCGCCACCCGCACCCCCGACGCGCCCTTCATGCACCCCCACGACGTCTGCGCCGACCGCGACGGCAACCTGTACGTCCCGCAATGGGCCAGCGACCAGACCTACCCCGTGAAGCTCGAGAGGGTCTGAGCTCTCACGACTCGCCCGGGGCCCGCTCGTACACCACCGGCTCGCCCCAGGCCTCGGGCTCGTCGATGAGCACCTCCAGGGTGTACCGCATCGACCGGGTGTCCTTGTACACCAGCGCCTCGCCGCTCTCGAGCTGAACGATCTTCGCGTCACGCTTCTCGTAGGCCCCCAGCAGCGCGTCCAGCCTCAGCATCGCGACGTGCAGGCGGTCCCCGTCCATCCACAGCCGGTACATTCTCCGCGGCGACCGCTTGTCCGCCCCGACCCGCTGCTCAGCGACACCGATCTCGCCGTCGAACGAGGTCACACGCGACATCCAGCTCTCCTGGGTCCCCCTGGGCAGCGGCTCCCAGCGGATGCCGGCGCTGCTCTGCACGATCGACGCCTCCTCCTTGGAGGTCGTGAAGGAGTCCACGTAGAGCCGGCGGGTCGCGTCTGCCGCCTCGACCCAGGCCCCCCGCAGCTCGGAGGGCAGGTCCCTGTCGGTCACCGCGACGCAGGTCTCGGGCGTGCAGAACATCGGGTTGTTCACGCACCCCGTGAGCAGGCCACCGCTCCCGACTATGGCCGCCACCCACACCCTGATCCAACCTCTGACGTCTCGCATGCTGCTTCCTTTCGGACCGGGCCTCGCCCGATGCCGCACGCCGTACAATGCGCCCCGCGACCCTCGGAGCACGCTTATACTTTCCGAACTGTCCCGCGTTCCTAAATATACAAGTTTTTCGGGATCCCCATGCGAAAAGAATTCATAGCCACCGAGCCCGATCAGATCCACGCGATGAAATCCCGCCTCCGGGGCCGGATCTGCGACGTCGTCTACCACATGGGCCGGGCGACCGTGCACGAGATTGCCGACCGCCTGGCCACCCCGGTCTCCTCGCTGTACGACCACCTCGAGATCCTCGTCGAGGCCGGGCTCCTGCTCGAGGGCGAGCCCGTGCGCACGACCAAAAACTTCGCCCGCACCGTCGTGGCCCCGGCAAAGCAGCTCCGGTTCTCCCACAACACCGACGACCGCGAGACCCGGATCGCGATCGCCGACGTCGTCGCCTCCCAGCTCCGGTTCGCCGAGAAGGAGACCCGGGCCGCGATCGTGGAGCGGGGCGACACCGTCGGACGTGCCGACAGCGTCCTCCGGTCCGGCTCGACCGTCGGGTGGCTCTCCAAGGCTGACATCCGAAGACTCAACGAGCTGCTCACCGAGGTCGAGAGCCTCTTCGAGCGGGGCACCGGCCCGGAGCCGGGACGCAGCCTTCAGGCTCTCACCGTGGTCTCCAGACCGGTCGGGTGACCCGCGGGTTCGTTCGGGGGCCCCGGGCGGGGAACGCGAGGGCCGAAGACTGGTAAATCGGGCCGATGAGAGCACACACCCGCCGGGGAATGGGTTATTCTCTGCCCGATGCTCGACGCCCTGCTGCAAACCTTCGGCCGATCCCACCTCATCGTGCTGCACCTGCCGATCGGGCTGCTGCTCGTTGCGGCGATGATCGAGGTGTTCCGGATCGTAAAACCCCGCAAGATCCCCGAGGCCGGGCGAGACGACGAGAGCCTGCACCGCCTGCTCCGCCAGACCCCCACGCCCTCGGCCTACACCTGCGTCTTCTTCGCCACACTCTTCGGCGCGGTCGCCGCGGTCAGCGGGTGGATCTACGCGGGCAACGAGTTCACCTCGACCCTCTGGGGCGGGGGCGACCTGGAATGGCACCGCTGGCTGGGCACGGTCGCGGCGGGGCTCGCCGGGCTCACGCTGATCCTCGGGCTCGTCGCGACGCTCGCCCGGAGAACAATCACGACGCGGATCTACAAGGTCTCGCTGCTGCTCGCAGCGGTCGCGGTCGGATGGGCCGGGCACCTGGGCGGCGAGCTGGTGCACGGCGAAGGGTACGTGCTCGAGCCGGTGCTCAAACAATTGACGCCCAACGCCAACCCAGCCGCCTCGCCGACCGGCACGCCAGACCCGGCGTCAACCCAGGAAGGCACGCCCGCAGACAAGAGCGACCCCGCGGTACCCGGTGCCGAGTCCGATGCGGAGTCTGGAGCGATCGTGCCCGTAGCTTTCGAGTTCGAGCGCGACATCGCGCCGATCTTCGAGGCCTCGTGCGCGAAGTGCCACCGCCCGGGCAAGGCCAAGGGCGGCCTGCAGCTCGACACGCTCGCCGAGGCGATGTACGCGATCGTGCCCGGCGACGCCGACGCCAGCGAGCTGGTGTTCCGGGTCCGGCTCGCCGAGTCCGACGAGGACTCGATGCCCAAGGACAAGCCGAACCTGCCGGCCGAGCAGATCGAGACGATCGCCGCGTGGATCAACAGCATGCCGGCCGCGCCCGCCGAAGCGGCCCCCGAAACACCCACCGAAGCAGCCGCCGAACCGCTCGCCCCGGCGCCCGAGGTCCGCCACACCCCGGGCCCGCAGATCGAGACACCCCCAGCCGCCCTCGCCTTCGCGGCTGCGGATCAGCCCATCGAACTAACAGCCGCCCAGGAAGAGGCCCGCGACGCGGCGATCGAGCGGCTGCGGTCGCGGATGATCTCCGCTGGCGAACGGGCCCAGGGGCTGGGCACCGTCGAGGTGCGCGTGTTCGAAGGCCGCGCGAACTTCACCGACGACGACCTGGAACTGCTCGACGGGCTGCAGCCCTGCATGACAATGCTGGACCTGACCGGCACCGCGGTGACCGACCAGGGCGCCGCGTTGATCTCGGCGGCGTTCCCCCGCCTCCGCGTGCTTCGGCTCGGGCAGACCGCCGTCACCGACGCGGGGCTCGGCTCAATCGGCTCACTCAGCGAGCTGTCGCTGCTCGATGCGCACCAGACCGGCGTCACGAGCGCGGGGCTTGAGCGCCTGGCGGAGTCGTGCGATTCGTTGCGTGTGATCAACGCGTGGGGCACTCAGGCCACGCCCGAGCAGGTCTCCGAGTTGCGTGCGAGATTCCCCGAGGTCGAGTTTCAGTCGGGCGACTGACCGGTCGGGCGTCTGACCCGGCGGGCTAGGCCTTGGGCGCGGGCCCGAGCTTGAACTCCGGCTTGATCGGCACGCCCGCGGCCTTGGCCAACCGCTTCACCAGCTTCTCCACCCCGGCGGGCGGCTTCGTGTCGGCATAAAACACCAACACCCCGCCCTCGCCCAGGCACTCGCCCCGAACGATCTTCTTGCCGCTGATCTCTTTCTTGACCGCCTTGAGCGCGCTCGACTTCACCGGCTTCTTCGAGACGATCAGCTTGCCGTCGGTGCCCGCGGTCACCAGCCCGAAGAACATCTTCTTCTTCTTGGCCTTCTTGAGGAGCGCGGGGAGTTCCTTGTCGGTGTCCGGCGATGCCATGGTGTCACTCTCGGTTCGGCCACGCGAAGACGGGCCTCTTCAGAATTCCGTTCAGCCGCGCCCGCTCGACACAGCCCTCACGTCGCAGTGTACCGCGTCACGGGGTCGGCACCGGAGTCGCCCGCTCCGTGTTCACTGTCTCTCGGATCGCGGCATAAACCCACTCACGGTCCGCATCGGGGCACCGAACACCGGCCTCAAGCAGCGTCTGCAATTGGCCGTCTTGCCGCTGATAAAGGCGGATCTTGTACCACACCGCCCCGACCCGCCGCATCTCGACCTCGACCGAACCCCGCCACGGCTCAAACGACCGCGAGGCCTCAGCACCCTTCGGTGACGACCGCCCGAGCCCGGCGGTCGTGATCGCAAAGCACTCCACAGCCGACTTGCTCGACGTGCCCGTCAGCAGCATCGCGACTATCGAGGCCACGAGCACGAACAGCCCGAACACCGCCAACCAGCCGTACCCCCACATCAGCAAGAGCATGAAGCCCTGCGAGAACAGGAGGCCATAGATCCCGATCGCGACCCAGCAGGCCCGCCGCCACGGGCGCCGTTCCTGGCTTTTCGCGAGGCCAAACAGTCGCACGGAACGCTCGGGGTCCGGCATCACCAGCCCGCACTCAGGGCACCGCCCCCCCGCCCGCAGACCCGAGAGCGAGTACCCGCACCCGAGGCACGAGGCGATCTCGTGGCCTCGGGTTGGATCGGGCAGCGGCGGCACAGCTGAATCCTAGGGGCAAGCCCTCACCCCGCGGAGGGGCCCTGGTACTCGGCGCTGCCGAACCCAAGAATCGGGATGAAGATAAACCCGAGGAAGATCAGCCCGATCGCAAACCCCACGCCCTTGCCAAAGGCCTTGGCGAGATCCAGCATCAACACGATCGCAACGACAATGGAAACCAGCGGGATGAACATCAGTAAGATCCACCACCCGGGACGACCGGCGATCTTGCACAGCAGATACATGTTGTAGATCGGGACGATCGCTCCCCAGCCCGGCTGCCCGGCCTTGGCAAACATCTTCCACATCCCCGCGATGATCAGAACAATGATGCCCAGGTAGACGACCAGGAAGAGCAAGGCCGCGATACCGCCCGCGGCACCACCAGAATTCTGCCCGAGCAGTATTAGCATCTGATCCATCGTAAATTCTCCAGTGAAAGGGGGTGTGAACGCATCAGAGTTGAGGTTTCACAGCCTACCCAATATCGGACTAGGCTGCCAGATCCCTTCAATCTCCCGCACGCCCGTCGGGATCGGGCTCCCCAACCGAAGGCGGAACCGCCGGCCTCACCCGCTCGATCTTCTCGATGAATCCGAAGTGCCACGCCACGCCGATGAGCACGAAGACGTGGAAGATCTCGTGGGGGCCAACCACCCCCGGCCACACGGTCGGCCATCCCAACAGCTCGACGCCTGCGCCGACCGTGTAGGCCAGACCGGCCGCGACCATCCGCCGCCCAAACTTGAACCCGTGCGCTCGCCAGATCCCGATCATCGAGATCACGCCGACCCACCCGAGCCCGACGTACAGCGCGATCCCGAGCGCCTCGGGGAACCCCTCAAAGAAGACGCTCTTGAGCGTGATCCCCGTCACAGCCGCCGCCCACACAAAGCCCAGCACCCCCCACCGCATCCAACCCTTAAAGAGAATCGCGTGGATCGGCGTGAACGTCCCCGCGATCAGCACGAAGATCGCAGCGTGATCCAAGATCTGCAGCACATCTCGCCCCTCGCCACGCGGCAACAGGTGAAACACCCCGCTCACACTCAACAACAACACACAGCTAAACGCGAACACCGCCAGCGAGGTCGTGTGCCAGCCGTTGGCGCCCGCGTGCGCGTCGTCCCCAGCCTTCTGGTGCCCCCGACGGATCAAGCGGACCCCGAGCGAGAGGAACACCGCCGCCCCGATGAGGTGCGTGAACGAGGAGACGGGGTCGGTGAAGCCGGGGATGGAGAAGGGTTGGATCACGCCCAACCGTAGGGCCGGCCGCTGATCTGCGTGTTACTTGCGTTGGATGAGGTCGAACAGGTTGCCGTAGAGGTCTTTGAAGACGGCCGCGGAGCCGAAGTCGGCCTCGGTCGGCGGGCGAGTGAACTCCACGCCGCGGGCGCTCAACGCCGCGTAGTCGCGGGCGAGGTCGTCGGTCTCGACGAAGAGGAAGACCCGGCCGCCGGTCTGGTTGCCGACGCTGGCGAGCTCCGCCTCGTTCTTGGCCTTGGCCAGCAGCAGCCCCGCGCCGTGGGCGGTGCGGCGGTCCTCGGACGGCGGCCGCGGCTCTGCTCCTTCTCCCCCTTGGGGGAGAAGGTGGCCCGACGAAGTCGGGACGGATGAGGGGGTACGGCCACCCTCACTCCCCGGCGGCCCGACCCGCACCCACCGCTTGCCGCCACCTCGATCCGTGTCCTCGAGCAGGTCCCAGCCGAGTTTCTGGGTGTAGAACGCGATGGCCTCGTCATAGTCGCGGACCGTGATGGCGATGAGATTGAGGAGTTGGGGCATGGGGACACTGTACGCGGTTGCCTTTGGCTCGCCCTCTGCGCGAACGGAGGGGCTCGCCCAATCTCACGCCGACCCCGAGCCCCACGGCTTGCGCCGTGGGCTAGTCAAGGCCCGCCCCCTCCCTCACCCGTTTGTGCGCAAAGACCCCGTACTCGCCCGTTTGGCGCGCGCGTTTGGCCCCACTGCTTCCTTTTCCGCCGCTGCTCAGCCGACATCGCCGCGCTTGCTTCCAACCCTTGGGCATGGACGATCTCGACCGCAACCTTCTCGACGCCTGGCACACCGTCGCCCAGCGCCTCAAGCAAGACCGCGTCGCTGCCGCTCGGCGGCACGCTCGGCGGTTCAACAAGAACCTGTCGCGGCCGCTGCGGCCGTTCTGTCTGGCGATCCGTGCGTCGGACACTCGGCTCGATGCCCACGCGACCTCGGCGATCCTGCCGGCGGACCCCCACGGGGAGCACCACTATCCCCACGAGGTTCGGGTTACTGCGGAGGTCGCGCGTTCACTCACTTCGCCCGTCAACCTCCCCTTCCCAGGCACCGACTTGACCCTCGCCGCCGCCAAGCTCGGCCGCCACCCCGAGTCCCTCCGCCGATGGATAAAACTCGGCCTCCTCATCACAACACACCAAAACGCCCGCGCCGCCGGCAAACGCGGCAAGCCCGTCCCACACGTCTGGTCACCCTCCCCGCTCGACCCCGCATCAAACCACGCCGCTCCCCCGCACCCCGTCTTCGGCTCCCTCTGGCAACACCTCGCCGACCACCTCCCACCAACCCTCGATCAACACCTCGAACGCCACCCCCACTTCACCCGCTACCCCAACTCCCCCCCACGCCAACGCGGCTACCGCTTCCAATGCCCCGGCCTATTCACCCACACCCCCACACACCTCTCCCTGTCGACCCCGCCTTCCAACCTCCTTCTCCCCCTTGGGGGAGAAGGTGGCTCACCAAAGGTGAGTCGGATGAGGGGGTCTCAATCACCCCCCCGCGCCCGCATCCCCTGCAACCGCCCCGTCCGCACCCTCTACCTCCCCACCCCCACCTGGACCATCGCACACGCACTCGGCTTCCCCCTCGAACTCGACCTCCACAACCTCGCAGGCCAATGGATCCCAGGCCTCATCGACCCAACATCAAACTCCGCTCCTTCTCCCCCCCTGGGGGGAGAAGGTGGCCCGCAG
>JBLHKT010000029.1:0-28746 GCA_047620485.1 Phycisphaerales bacterium
GCCCCCCCCCCCCCTCTTCGCCGATTGGGGCCGCACCCCCTCATCCGACCGCTTCGCGGCCACCTTCTCCCCCAAGGGGGAGAAGGAGCGGGGTCATGATTCGTTCACGCTCGGGGCTGGTTTAGAAACCGCGTCTCTTCCCCAGCCGCACTCGGGGCAGCCGGCGGCGAAATCGCCCTTCAGGTCGTACGCGCACTTCGGGCACCTTCCCTTGCGGCGGCGGAGCCATGGGCGGAGCGGGATCGAGAGGACGGCGAAGGCGAGGAGCCACCAGAACAAGACATCGATGATGATGCCTCGCCAAATCGGATCGATCGGCCAATTCACGCCTAGGAACGACAGCACACCTACGGTGTCGCGCGCCGCAGGACTGTTTGGTTTTCCATAATCCAGCGATTCGAGGGAACGAATGGCCGGAGCCGGCCAACCGATCGCAAGCCCACCCCAAACCGTTTCCGGAGTCTCAAGATAACCAGGAATACGTATCCAGTGCGGAAGTTGCTTGGGAATTCGTGACTCCATGTCAAGTGTAAATCCATCCCCATGAGCATCGTTCACGACGATGTATCCCGTTGATTCGTGCTGTCTCCATACAGAAAACCGCCGGAATCCGAGCCCAGTCAGAACTTGGTACTCCCTCAGCCCTGTCGATTGCAGTGGCCCGGCAGACCCGCGCATCAGCTTGACCGGTCTAACGGAATTCAGGACTGAGACGCCAACCCACATCGCGATCATGACAATCAGTGCGATCGCCAATGCGTAATATCCACGCTCGCGCATGCCTAACCCTTCGTCGCGAAGATCTGCAGCCGGTGCCCCTCGGCCTTGAGCCCTCGGGCGGCGCAGAGCTTGTCTCGCAGCGCGATCAGCTCGGGGACTTCGATCGCCTCGACCTCGCCGGTGTCCATGCGGACGAGCAGGGTGTTCGCAGCCTTGCCGTAGGCGAGCTGGTAGTGGCTCTGCTCGCGGTCGAAGAGGACCCGCTGAATGATGCCCGCGTCCTCGAGCAGCTTGATGGTTCGGTAGACGGTGGCCTTAGAGACGCGGAAGCCGCTGGCCCGCATCTGCTCGAGCAGCTGGTCGGCCTCGAACATGCCGTCGAGCCGGATGATGGTGTCGAGGATGCGGGCCCGCTCGGGGGTGTACTTGAGGCCCTCGGCCTTGAGGGCGCGGCGGAACACCGCACACAACGGCTCGATGATGTCGAGATCGTCAAAGGGATCGGTGTCGGGAGATTCGCCAGAGGGGTTCGCCGGGATCGGGTCGAGCTTCATAGGTTCATTCTATCCGATCCAAGGGCCGGTACACTGCTGGCATGCCGACTGCCAAAGCGAACACCGCCGCCAACACACCACAGCCCCGGGGCCTCTCGGTCGTCGCGTGGGCGTGCCTGCTGATGGTCGTGGTCGGTGCGGTCGCGTCCGTCGGAACGAGCACGGGCGCGGACACGGCGACCAACCTGCTGGCGGTGCTCGACACCTGGCTCCGCGCCGCGTGGGCCCCGGCGTTGTTCATGCTCGCGTCCTACGGGCTCGGGCGGGTGTTCGACCGGTGGATCGGCGGCTCGACCGAGCGGCGGGCGATCCGCCTCACGCTCGGGCTGGCGGTCTCGCTGACGGTGGTGCACGGGCTGGGCGTGCTCGGGCTGCTGAGCCCGGCGACCTCGATCGGGCTCGTCGCGGTCGGGCTGTTCCTGCTGCTCACCCCCAGCGTGCGGGCGATCGAGTGGAAGTCCGTTCCGCGGGTCGGCGCGTGGTCGGTGCTGCTGCTGGTGCCGATCGGGATCGGGCTCGTGGCGAGCGCGTCGCCGCCGGGCTGGCTCTGGGGCTCGGAGTTCGGCGGGTACGACGCGCTGTCGTACCACCTGTCGCTGCCGCAGGAGTGGCTGCGGGCCGGGCGGGTGTGGCCCGTCGAGCACAACGTCTACTCGTTCCTGCCGTCGTATCTGGAAACCGTGAGCGTCTTCTTCTCGCACCTGACGCTCGCTCCGATCGACTCGGCGAACGGGCACGGGTTGACTGCGGGCAGCGGGTGGCGGGCCGCGATGCCACAGGTGCTGCACTTCATGATCACGCTGTGCGCCGCGTGGGCCGTCGGGCGGGTGGCCGCGGCGGTGGTCCGTGCGACCGGCGAACCGGGCCCCGCGGACGAGCCCGCCGCGGGAGAGACGGCCGAGCACACGGGGCGCGACGACCGGCTGGAACAAGCCGCGACGCTCGCGGCGTGGGTCGCGGGGCTGCTGACCCTGGCCACGCCCTGGGTGCTGGTCGTTGGCACGCTGGCGTACAACGAGATGGCGGTGGTGCTGCTGGGCGCGGGGGCGATGCTCGTGGCGCTCGATCACCGGGGCGGGCCGCGGGCCCGTGGCGTGCTGTGCGCGGTGCTGGTCGGCGTGGCGTGCGGGTGCAAGCCGACAGCCCTGCTGTTTGTCGCGCCCCCGGTCGGGCTGGTGCTGCTGATGCGGGTGCCCCGGAGCCAGTGGCTGCCGGTGATCGTGCTGGGCGTGCTCGCGGGCGTGCTGACGCTCTCGCCCTGGCTTGTGCGGAACCAGATCGCGACGGGCAACCCGGTCTTCCCCGCGATGACGGGCACGCTTGGCCCGGGGCACTACACCACCGACCAGGTCGCGCGGTACGCCGGGGCCCACGAGTATGACGGCTCGGTCATCGACCGGGTGCGGCTGCTCGTGTGGGCGGACCCCGCGGCCGCGATCGACTCACCGATGGTTGGGAGGTTCCGGGGGCTGGGCAACCCGCAGTGGTTCGTGCTCGCGCCGTTTGGCCTGCTCGGGCTGGGGATGCTCGCGGCCCGCCCCGGCACGCGCCGCGCCGCGGCGTGGCTCGGGCTCGGGTTGCTGCTTCAACTCATCGCGTGGGCGGCGTTCACCCATCTGCAGTCGCGGTTCCTGCTGCCCTGCGTGCTGACGCTCTGCCCCGCGATTGGCGTCGCGCTCGCGCTGAGCGTTCGCTCGCGGGCGGCGGCGGCGTGGGTCGGCGTGCTGGTGGTCCTCGCGCAGACCAGCGCCACCGCCGTGCTCTTCGCCCAGCAGCACCACCAGCGAGGCGGGCCAAACCTGCGGCTCGCGAGCGGGACCGCGATCGACACGGGCCGCCCGGCGGACCCAGCGGTGATCGCGACGGTGCCGTCGGCGTACATCAACACGCAGCTGCCCGCGGACAGCGTGGTCTACCTGCTGGGCGACGCGACGCCGTTCTACTACGAGCGGCGGGTGGTGTACAACACGACCTACGACGCGTGGCCGCTCGGCGAGGCGATCACCGCGGACCCGGGCTCGCCCGACGCCTGGACCGAATCACTCCGCGCCCTTGGCATCACGCACGTGCTCGTCTCGCCGGGTGAGCTGGGCCGCCTGACCGGGTCTGGGTGGATCGACCCCGCGATCACGCCGGCGCGAATGGTCGAGTGGCTGCAGACGCTGCCCCCGCCGATCATGGCGTGGCCCGCGGGCAGCGCCCCGCCGGTTCGAGTGCTCTACCGTCTGGATCACGCCCCCCCCACAGCCCCCCCCACGGTCCCCCCGACAGAAAGCCCCTCCCCCTGACCGAGCCACCGAGCCATCCTGAAAACGGGCCCGAAAACGGACCGAAGAGCGGGCCCGGCGTCGGACCTACTGGCCCGGCTGCGTCGGGGGTGCCCGCGAGCCAAGCCCAGTCCGATCCGATCGAACCGGGTGAGGGCGACGACTCGCCGCGGTCTCCGCGACGGCTGCTCTCGGCGGTGCTGCAGCTCGTCGGGTTTGCGTTGTGCGTGGGGCTGCTGGTGTGGGTGATCTTGATCGCGCTGAAGCCGGAGAACCGCGAGCAGCTCCAGAAGCTCTCCGAGGCCACCGCGGGGCAGCTGTTCTTGCTCTTCGCGCTGACCGCGGCCACGATCACGCTCAACGGCATCGTCTTCTGGGCGCTCATCCGCGAGGTCAAGCCGTTAAAAATTCTCGACGTGGTCGCGGTCAACGGCATCGCGACGTGCCTGAGCTACGTGCCGTTCAAGATGTCGCTGGTCTCGCGGATCGCGATCCACAACAAGCGTGACAAGCTGCCGGTCGCGACGATCGGGGCGTGGATTATCGCCGACGCGGGGACGATCGTGGCCACGCTCGCGCCGATCTTTGCCGTCTCGGTGTGGCGCAAGCAGATCGACGCGGTGTGGGTGCTCCTCGCGATCGTGGGGGTGCTCGGTGCCAACGCGGCGCTCATCTTCGCCGGGCGTTTGCTCGAGGGCGAGGCGGGGCTCGGGCGCATCCGCAAGGTGCTGAGCCTGGCCAACATGCACAAGCTCGCCGACAACCCGCGGTTCGGCCAGGCCCATCTCGGGATGACGATGCTCGCCAAGTTTCACGCCATCGGGCTCTCGATGCTCTTTCGGCTCGGGGATATCACGGTGCTCGCGGCCCGGTTCCTGGTCGCCGCGGCGGTGCTGGATCTGGATCTCTCGATCGAGCACGCGATCCTGCTGGGGTCCACGTTCTTTGTCGTGGGCGTGATGTCGCCGTTCGGTGAGGCCGGGCTCCGCGAGGCGGGGACCATCAAGCTGGCCGCGCTGGTGGGGATCGCCGCCGCGGGGGCGGCTGGGGGGGTGGCTGGGGGGGCCGGGGGAGGGACCGAGGGGAGCGACGCGGACCCGATTGTGGTGCTCACGCTGTTCGTGTCCGCGACCGAGCTGGTCGTGCGGATCGTCGCGGGTGTGTTCTCGGTGGTGTGGCTCCGGGCCGACAAGCTGATCGCCCCCAAGGGCAACCGCTGAGCCATCGCCACGGCTAAAAGCTCACCCGCGGACGCTAAACTCCGCCGTGCGAATCGCTCTATCTCAACTCAACCCGACCGTCGGCGGCCTCGACCACAACGCCGGGCTCATCCTCGGTGCGGCCAAGGTCGCCGCCGCCCAGAACGCCGATGTTCTCGTGCTGCCCGAGCTGGCGATCTGTGGCTACCCGCCGCGCGACCTGCTTCGAGTAAACAACTTCCCCCAGGCCTGCCTGGACAAGTGCCTCGAGATCGCCGCCGAGTTCCCGCCGCGGCTCACGGTCGTGCTCGGCACGCCGCGCCCCGTGGACCACGGCACGGGAGTCGCAAACTCGGTGGTTGTGCTGCGGGGGGGCGAGCTGATCGCGACCTATGACAAGCGGCTGCTGCCCACCTACGACGTGTTCGACGAGGACCGATACTTCGAGCCGGGCAACGAGGCTGTGGTGATCGAGGTTGGATCTTCTGAGAGCGGGGGGATCAAGCTCGGGCTGACGATCTGCGAGGACCTGTGGCGCGGCCAGGACATCAACCAGCACGCGCGGTACCGCGGCGAGGCGGACCCGGTGCAAGAACTTGTAGACTTGGGCGCACAGATCATCCTCTCGCCCTCGGCCTCGCCGTTCGTGCTGGGCAAGCCCCGCAAGCACCGCGAGATCCTGCGGCATCACGCGACCAGGCACCGCGTGCCGGTGCTGGCGACGAACCAGGTCGGCGCGAACGACGACCTCGTGTTCGACGGGCACGCCTGCGCGATCGGGGCCAACGGCGAATTGCTCGCCGCGGCCCCGGGGTTCGTGGATCACCTGCTGGTTGTGGACCTCGACAATCCGCAGCCCGTGATAGACGACCCGCTCGAGAAGACCTCGGACGGGTTCATGGCGATCGAGGCGCTGACCATTGGAGTGCGTGATTACCTGCATAAAACAGGTTTCAAGGCCGCGGTGCTGGGGCTCAGCGGCGGGATCGACTCGGCCCTCACCGCCGCGATTGCGGTCCGGGCTCTCGGCAAAGAGAACGTCACCGGCGTCGCGATGCCCTCCAAGTTCTCGTCGGATCATTCTGTCACCGACGCCTACGGCCTGGCCAAGAACCTGGGCATCACGTGCCTCACCGTGCCCATCGAGCCCGCGTTCGAGACCCTCAAGGGCACGCTCGACCCCGCGTTTACCGAGCTCGGCTTCGACGCGCTGGGCGAGAAACTCCCGGATCTCACGCAGGAAAACCTCCAGTCCCGCATCCGCGGCGGCATCATCATGGCGCTCTCCAACCGCACCGGGGCGCTCGTGCTCACCACCGGGAACAAGAGCGAGCTGGCTGTCGGGTACTGCACGCTCTACGGCGACATGAACGGCGGGCTGGCGGTGCTCGCCGACGTGCCCAAGACCCTGGTGTTCGATCTCTCGCGGCTGTGCAACGAGAAGCACAAAGAGCTTGGGTTCGATTGCCCGCCGATCCCGGTCAGCACGATCACCAAGCCGCCCAGCGCCGAGCTAGCCCCCGACCAGCTCGATTCGGACTCGCTGCCGGACTACGAGATCCTCGACGCGATCGTCCAGCGGCATGTGGAGGGGCACCAGAGCGCGGCTGAGATCATCGAAGAAACGAGCCTGGACCCCGCCACGGTCAAGCGGATCTGTCGGCTGATCGATCTGAACGAGTACAAGCGGCGGCAGCTGGCGACGGGGATCAAGATCACGTCAGTCGCCTTCGGCCCGGGGCGGCGCTTCCCCATCGCCCAGCGATGGGTTCGGTGAGGCCCCCCACCCCTTCTGGTCTCCGATCTTCCGCCCGCACTCCGGGCAGACCTCCCCAGTCAGCCCGTGCAGCAGGTAACCGCACACGCACCGCGGCTCTTCCAACTCGACCCGGAGCTTGAGGTCGCACCCGGGGCACTGGCCCTGGGTGTTGGCCCGCAGTTCGACGTGACACCCGCAGCGCGGGCAGTCGAGCTTGACGGGGGCGCGGTTGCCGAGCCCCGAGTCCTCGTGCTCGATCAGGTCGCCCATGGTTAGTCTCGCCACCACGAACACGCCCACGCCGCACCCGGCGCTGATCGTGAACGCGGACGCGAGAAGCTTGACGAGCAGCTCGTCGTCCCACCACCCGTTGCCCCAGATCCCGATGAGCGACAGCACCGCGCCGAAGGCACCGAGCACCCAGCACGCGACCGAGAGCGCCCGCACCTGTTTGTTCCGGTTGGTCGGCCAGAGGACCAGGGCCCGCACCATGAAGGCCAGCCCGGGGATGGTCGCTGTTGAACAACCCCGTGCCATCCACCGCTCTCCTCGCCATCCGAGCACGTTGAGTTCATCCATCCAGACCAGCGTGATCCATCCGATACCGCCGAGCAGCACCAGCCCCACGCCGAGGATCACCATCCGCCGCGCCGGCTTGCGCTGCCACAGCACCGCGCCGACGAGCCCCGCCAGCGCGTGCACCGCAAACAACAGCGAAGAGAAGATGACCTCTTCTTGGAACGGGATGCTGTCGAACAAAATCGCGGTCAACGCGGCCAATACCGTCAACGCGATCGAAACAAGAAACGCCCACAAGAACCTTGCCTTCCAGCTCATCGAGAGTCCTCCGCTGCGGCGTGATCAAACACGGGCGAGGAAGGCGATCCGCTGAACAGCTCTTGCTCGTCGCCCGCGCGAGCCTGGAGCCCTTGCAACCGCTCGAGCAGGCGGTTCACCTGAGCCTCATACCCGGCAACCCCCGCCAGATCCCGCTGCTCGAAGGGATCATTCTCCAGATCGAACAGCTGTACCCGGTTGATCTTTGAGTACACGATCAGCTTCCATCGCTCATCACGCACAGCCCGCTGAAGATCCTTGTACGCGGTGAATAGGAACTCGCGTCCGGCGCACGCCCTCGCGGCGCCGATCTCTCTGACGCCGCTCCTCGCACAACCACCAACACACCCAGCGAGGCTCCGCCCCTCAACGCTTCGGATCTCGATATCGGCCAGCTCCGCCACCGTCGGGAAGATGTCCAAGAGGTACACCAGCCCGCGGCATTCGCTCCCCCGCGAATCTGAGGCGTTGTTTCTCGGATCAATCACAATCAGCGGGGCTTTGGTCGAGTGCTCATACAGGTTCTGCTTGCCCATCAAGCCGTGGCTGCCGATCGCGAGCCCGTGGTCTGACGCGAACACGATGATGGTACTCTCCCGAAGTCCGCGCCGGTCCAGCTCGTCGAGCAGCCGGCCGATCTGGGCATCCATGTGCGAGATCATGCCGTAGTAATCGGCCAGATGCCGCGTTGTCTCGCTCTCGGTCCGTGGCCAGTGCGCAAGCTTCTCGTCGCGGATCACCATCTCGCCGTTGTCGAACGGATGCACCGGCATGAAGCCGGGCGGGAGCGACAGCTGCGCGGGGTCATACATCGTCGCGTAGTCGCCCGGCGGGGTGCGAGGGTCATGCGGAGCCGTGAACGAAACCATCGCGAAGAACGGCTTGAGCTCATCGCGATCGCCCAGAAACTCGACCGCTCGCGTCACGAACTCTGTTGAAGAAAATTCCGTGAGAGGTCGGCGGGACTCGTTTGGATACTCGCCGGCGGGATCAAAGTCATGCACGCCAAGGGCCGTGTGACTCCCCATCCCCCCGAAGAAGATCGACCCGCCGTGCGTGAACCCGCGTGCAAACGCGGGCTTCCCCGAGTGCCATTTGCCACTATAAAACGTGTCATACCCAGCCGCCCGGAACCGCTCGGGCATCGTCACGAATTCTTCAGCAATATCAAACGGGTTGCCCATCCGGTTGAGGCTCCGCCCGGTGAGGATCATCGCTCGGCTCGGGCCACACACCGCCCCAGAGTTCGAGCCCATGCAATAGGCGTTCCTAAAGAAACTTCCACGGGCCACCATCGAGTCGATCGATGGCGTCTTGATCGGCCCCCCAACCGCGTCGCCATACGCCGCGATCGTGTCGGTACGCTGGTCATCGGACAAGATGAACAGCACGTTCATCCTGCGAGGCGCAGCATCTGTTTGTGCCCCAAGAGGCGCGACAACCATCGCAAGAACAACGAGAACAAGCAGCCTTGCCACCATCAGACCCCCCACTCCCCGGCGTACCGGGTCTCAAACTCGCCCGCGTCCCGGTTCGTCATCTCGTACAGCCGCTTGGCGATCTGCCGCAGGTGCAGCCAGTCGTGCGCACACCAGGACGACAGGATATCGCCCGCGTGAAACTCGCCGAACGTCGGATGGGTATAAGTGTTGCCCCACGGGGCAGAGTCTCCAAGGCCGCGGAGATACTCCACCGACTCGGCGCGGTCGGCGCAGAACCGCTCGATCTCCTCCACCAACACACGCTCGCGATACCTCATCTCCACCGCCCGCCTCTCGGGGTCGATCCCGGGCCAGGTGGCCGACGGATCCTCGAGCGTCATGCGGACGCGGGTGCCGAAGTCCAGCGTCTCTTCGTCGGCGATGTGCGCGACGACCTCCACGATCGACCACGCCCCCGATTCGGACCGCCAGCGTGCGTCGGCGTCGCTGAGCCCGGCCGTGCAGGCCCGAAGCACGCCCGGAAACCGCTCGAACCGATCGATCATGGCTGAAAGGTCCATCGCTGCCCCTGTGCTCGGTGACCCTTGTCAGCTGCTGCCCTGCCGCATCCGCTCGAGCCCCGCGCTGAACGGGTAGTTGGCGAACACGCCGACGTTGCCCCGATTCCACAGCTGCGGGCTCGGATAAACATCGCCCCGGAACCCCGAGCCGTGCATTGTCCGCAGCACCCGCTCGAAGCTCGGCTCCGCGTCCGGGCTCGCGCCCTCGCCGGCGATCAGCCGGTTGGACCGTGCGCCGGTGAACGAGACCGAACAAACCGGCAGCCGCTCACCACGCCCGGCGAGCATCTTGCTCACCGTCGCGAACCCGCGCCCAAGGTCGGCCAGCGTGAAGTGGTCCCGCCCCTTGGGGCGAAGCAGCGCCAGCACCAGCACCGAGTCCAGGTCATACTTCAGGATGTACGGCTCGTTGTCGTGGGCCGCGTGCGTCGCCACCGATTCCTCGAACAGCTTGGCGTAACTCGTCACCGTCCGCTCGGTCCACTGGCTGGTGCTGACCATGTTGACGAGCTGGGCGACGATGCCGTGCGAGTTGTCCTCGGTGTTGACGCCGCACACGACCGCGCGGTACCGCCCATCGAGCACGTCGCGGAGCATGTGCTGCCCCCACTGAATCCGGATGCTCGTGTTCGTCGCCACCGGCCCAGCCTCGCTGGGCAGCAGGCTGATGCGGTCGGGGAACGACTCGGGGCGAAGCAGATGGTCCGCGTCGTCCTCGTACATGCGAATGTCGCTGGTGGTCTCGGTCATCTCGGGCCTCCTTCGGTAGTCGTCAGATCCCCTCCGAGTCTATCGACCCGGCGATCATGCTTCACCCAGGAAGTCCGAATTGAACACCACACGCCAGCCCACGGCCGGGCGGCATCAGTCCACGCGCGAGAACTCGAGCCCCCACACCCGGTGTCCCTCGTACGTGATCGAGTCCACGCGGCCCTGATCATCAAGCCCCGGGACCCAGGCGCACTGCATGTCCGGGCCGTACACCGTCACCCGCCCGTCCGCGAGGACCCAGGCCCTGATCCGCCGCGGCTCGACCGCCCACACCATCTCCAGCTCCCCCGCGTCGTTCAGCTCCAGTCGGATCGGGGTGTCCCGGATCAGGTCCGCGCACTTGTACGCCCCCGCATACGGCTCGAGCAGCGCTCTGGTCTGTGGCGGGCACCGCAACGAGGAAACTCCCCGCTCGGTGGGCATCGTCTCGTCCCACGCCCAGCACGACACCACCCGGCCCTGGTTGTCTCGCTCAAACTCGAGCAGGATCTCGTGCTCGATCGAGGAATACGTCAGCCGGAACACGTCGCCACCCTGGGGCACCAGCCCGAACTGCACGCCCCGCGGGTCGTCCATCACCAGCTCCTGCCCGGAACGGCGGACCTCGCAGACCCCCACCCCGCCCGAGGGGGGCACGTCGATCCCGACGGGCAGATCCGCGGCCCAGTACCCGCAGAATTCCGCAAGCTCGTCCGGCTCCATCGCCCGCCCGAGAGGCTCGAACACCGGGCGCACCGACGCCGCGGTCTGCGAGTCGTCGCCCTGGGTCGTCGTGTCCGAATCGCTCGCCGGTTCATGACCGACCGTCGCCGCACGACGCTCGGCAACAACACTCCCCGAGAACCCCCGAGCGATGGCGTACGGCGAGGTCCGATCGCTCGTGGTGAGCACCGCGTACGACACCCTCACCTCCGGCCAAGTCGTCGTGAGCGCCAGCGTCGCATCCGACCGGCCCGCGTGCTCGATCCAGGGCTCGCCGTCCAGCTCGCCGATCATCAGCCCGAGCGCTTCCTTCAGCTCGGTCCCGTCGTTGAGCACGCCGACCGTGGTCATCTCTCGCCAGAACGCGTCCCCGAACCGCTCGTGGGTCTGCATCTCGATCAGCCATCGACCGAGGTCTTGCGCGGTGCTGAGTGCTCCGCCAGCTCCCAAGATCGGGCTCTCGCTCGGCGGCACCCGATCACCCGCCCGTGAATGCCCGACCGCCGCCCCGCTCAGGTCTCGCGTGCCGTTGTTGTACCACGTGTCGGTCATGCCCAGTGGCTCAAAGAGGTTGGCCCGCGCAAAGGCGGTGATCGATTCACCGCTCACAGCCTCAACGACACGGGCCGCCAGCGCATAGTTCGTGTTCAAATACAACACCCGCTCACCCGGATCGAACGCGAGCGTGGTCTGACGCTCGATGAGCTCGAAAATCTCATCCGGTGAATACACGTCGAGGTGCGCCCGCCCCCGAGCCAGAATCATCAGCTCAGAGTAGTCCTGCAGCCCGCTCGTGTGCGTGAGCAACCGACGCACCGGGACCGGCGCGGGCAGCCGCAGATCAGGAAGGTACTCACTCAAATCAGCGTCAAGGTCGAGCCGCCCCTGCTCCTGAAGCAAGACCAGGCACGCCGCGGTGAACGGCTTGGTGCACGAAGCGATGTCGATAGGGGTCGCCGTCCTCAGCTCGCGACCCGTCGAAGGATCGGCAAGCCCGGCCGCGTGCGACGCGACAATCTCACCGTCCACCACAAGCACCGCCGCCGCACCGCCAACCGCTTTCTCCCAGATCGCGCTCTCTAACGCCGCGGAGACCAGGCCGGGCCAGTCCGGGGGCTCCGCGGCCATGAGCGGCCCGCCCAGCCCGTTAGCGAGCGCCACCGCAGGCCATGCAGCCCAGCCGAATCGGGCGAGCCTGTCGCATCCAAGAAACCAACGCTCAAGATTGACGGAGCCGTGCCGCATCGTGACCCTCCGGGCGGAATCGCCGTGACCGCGCCCCGCCCGAGGCGAGGCCCGGAAACACAGATGCGCCGCTCGATCGAAGTGGTCTGTCCCGTGTTGTTTTTCTCTTTTTCGGCTCTTTGCGTATCTCTCGCCCGGCGTGGTCCTTGTGCGACGGCTGTCCCGAACGCCCCATGGGCTTCGACGCCTCCCTGGCACGGGGGGGTCCGCTGCCCGCTCTTCCTATCGCGGCTCCTCGGCTCGGAATGTCCACCGGGCCAGAACGTCGGCGATGGTCGGGTGGTCCACGCCTTGCACGGTGATCGAGGAACGCTGGCCGCGGGCATTGATAAGCGTGATCCGGATCGGCAATCGGATCGGCTCAATCCGAGCAAGATGCTTTGGCGAACGCACCCCGGCCCGGATCACAAGCACACTCGAAGCGGCGTCATAGACACGGGTAATCCCAAAGCACGTCCGTGTGATCTGGCCCGGCTCAACAAGCGTAGAAACGAGCCGGACCGGGACGAGCGAACCCAGCGAGCTGACCCGACTCTTGCGGTAGAACCAAACCAACACCCACGCGACGGGTAGCATCGGAACCAACCAGAACCCCCACCCACTGGGCCCCCGCCCAACGGTGAATTTATTCGCAAGGAACGCGCCGCCGATCGCCATGGCCATCGCGGTGACATGAATCTCGCGGTAGCGGACGGGACGGCTCCATGGGTGCGGTCGAGACGAGACGCTGACGTCGATCGGCTCGAATACCTGAACCTCAGCAAGCCGTACAGGGTCCGGTCTCAACCCGATGAGCACCGCTTGGGCGCCATCGTGACGCTTCGAAAACCGTCAGAAATCTGTCCTGAACCGGATCCGATTTAGCAACACATATGCCCGATACCGATCGGTGCGGGAACCGCTCCGCTTGGCGCAAGCCTCCGCGAAGCACCCTCGGCGGTACCCGACGATCGAACGCCAGAGCACGACAGCAAAGAGAAGCACCGCCACCCAGAAAACCAACCCGATGGGAACAAAGAACACCCCCATCAGGTCCAGCACGAGAACCGCACTCAGCCAAAGGACCGGAATCAGAATGGGGAGATACATGCACAACACGCCCTCATGCAAGGGCCAGTCGTCAAGAGAGCAGACCAAAGCCCGCTCGGGGGTTTCGTCAGACCCTGGGGAAGCATGTGCATTGGTTGGTGTTTCAGGTTGCACCGCTGCATCGTAATGCCAAGAACACATGATCACGGGATCAATAGCCGAGGTGCAAAAACAAAGTGGGCCCCCTGGTGTTATCCAAGGGGCCCAAAAGTCGGCAATGACCTACTTTCCCGCAGTGCAGTATCATCGGCGGCCCGGGCTTAACTACTGTGTTCGAGATGGGAACAGGTGGAACACCGGACCTCTGGTCACCGACAATCAAGATCGACCGTCGTTAGACGGTCAATCCCGAATTGAATCGGGATGCGACAAGCGACAAGCACATTCGAGAAGCAAAGCTTCCGAAGATGACGACTCCCGAGGGAGCTGCTCCGTAGAGCGGACACATATATCTCGCCATCGGCGGGGTGACCATCGCCCGTTTGATTGGGGATGGAACACGCCGGCGCTTGGCAGGAGTGATTAAACCTTCGACCGTTAGTACCGCTCAGCTGAGGACCTCTCGATCCTTACACCTGCGGCCTATCAACCAGGTAGTCTTCCTGGGGTCTCACACTTTCGTTAGCAAACCTGATCTTGAGGGGGGCTTCCCGCTTAGATGCTTTCAGCGGTTATCCCTGCCCGACGTAGCTACCCTGCGATGCACCAAGCGGTGCAACAGGATCACCAGGGGTCAGTCCAACCTAATCCTCTCGTACTAAGGTTGACTCCTCTTAAGTTTGCGACGCCCACAGCAGATAGGGACCGACCTGGCTCACGCCGGTCTGAACCCAGCTCGCGTACCACTTTAATCGGCGAACAGCCGAACCCTTGGGACCGCCTACAGCCCCAGGATGTGATGAGCCGACATCGAGGTGCCAAACCGCTCCGCCGCTATGGACGCTCGGGAGCGATAAGCCTGTTATCCCCGGGGTACCTTTTATCCGATGAGCTACGACGCTTCCACACGCGATCGCAGGATCACTAGAGCCCTCTTTCGAGACTGCTCGTCCTGTCGGACTCGCAGTAAAGCTGGCTTATGCTCTTGCACTCTAACACGCGGTTTCCATCCGCGCTGAGCCAACCATTGCGCTCCTCCGTTACTCTTTGGGAGGAGACCGCCCCAGTCAAACTACCCAGCACACACTGTCCCTCGCCCTGATTCAAGGGATTCGAGGTTAGGCCACAAACTTACGAAGAGTGGTATTTCACCAACGGCTCCAGGGGTGCCAAAACACCCCCTTCAAAGCCTCCCACTTATCCTACGCATCATATGCTCGTGACCAATATGAACCTGCAGTGAAGGTCCACGGGGTCTTTCCGTCTTGCTGCGGGTAGGCGGCATCTTCACCGCCACTACTATTTCACCGAGTCGGTCGTGGAGACAGTGCTCCAGTCATTACGCTATTCATGCGCGTCGGAACTTACCCGACAAGGAACTTCGCTACCTTAGGACCGTCATAGTTACGGCCGCCATTGACCCGTGCTTAGGTTGTGAGCTTCTCCGAAGATAACCCACTTCCGTGACATTCGGGCATTGGGCAAGCGTCACACTGTATACATCCTCTTGCGAGTTAGCACAGTGCTGTGTTTTTGATAAACAGTTGCTAGAGCCTCTTCTCTGCGCCCCGAAGGGCCCCCTTCTTGCGAACGTACGGGGTGATTTTGCCTAGTTCCTTCACGACCGTTCTCTCGAGCGCCTGAGGCTATTCGCCACGCACACCTGTGTCAGTTTTGGTACGAGACTCGCTTTGCCCGCACGGCTTTTCTAGGAACCAATCTATCCTCAAACGGCCCGAAGACCTCCCAACTGGTAAGGGATGAGAACGTCATGATCCGCACCGTGCATTGATCGCCACGAGTGTGCAGGAATATTAACCTGCTATCCATCGACTACGCCTTTCGGCCTCGCCTTAGGTCCCGACTAACCCTGGGCGGATTTACCTTCCCCAGGAAACCTTGTGCTTTCGGCGTGAGGGATTCTCACCCTCATTCTCGTTACTCAAGCCCGCATATGCACTTCCATGCGCTCCAGCACCCGTTACCGGGCACCTTCACCGCACATGGAACGCTCTTCTACCACTCTTACGAGTCCACAGCTTCGGTGCAATGCTTATTCCCGATTATTATCGGCGCCAAACTCCTCGACCAGTGAGCTATTACGCACTCTTTAAATGGTGGCTGCTTCTAAGCCAACATCCTGGTTGTCACGGCAGTCTGACTTCCTTATGAACTGAGCATTGCTTGGGGACCTTAGCTGGTGGTCTGGATTCTTCTCCTTTTGTCCGCGGATATTATCACTCGCGGACTATCTCCCAAGTCTAGGGCAACGGTATTCGGAGTTTGGTTCGATGAGGTACCCCGGAAAGGGCCCACCATCGATCCAGTAGCTCTACCCCCGTTGCTTGCAGCTTGAGGCTAACCCTAAAGTTATTTCGAAGAGAACAAGCTATCTCCCGGTTTGATTAGACTTTAACTCCTCCCCACAGCTCATCCGATAACTTTTCAACGTTAACCGGTTCGAGCCTCCAGCGGGTTTTACCCCACCTTCACTCTGGCCATGGGTAGATCACACGGGTTTCGTGTCTAGTCCCAGAGACTGAACGCCCTGTTCAGACTCGCTTTCGCTCCGCCTCCGGCCCGATAGGCCTTAGGCTCGCCACTGAGACTAACTCGCGGGCTCATTATGCAAAAAGCACGCCGTCACCCCGCAGGGCTCCGACCGCTTGTAGGCACATGGTTTCAGGAACTCTTTCACTCCCCTCATAGGGGTGCTTTTAAACTTTCAGTCGCCTTACTGATTCGCTATCGGTCGTCAAGGAGTACTTAGCCTTGGAGGGTGGACCCCCCATGTTCAATCCGGGTTTCACGAGCCCGAACCTACTCTATGGCTGAGATGAATCATGAAACTACAGGGCTTTCACCTTCTTCGGCCACGCATTCCAACGTGTTCACAACACTATCATCAATCCGCTTTCGCTCGCCGCTACTGACGGAGTCGCTGTTGCTTTCCTTTCCTCCGGGTACTTAGATGTTTCAGTTCCCCAGGTTTGCTCTGACAGCCTATGCATTCAGCTGCCAGTGACCCTCGCGGGCCGGGTTTCCCCATTCGGACATCCCAAGATCAAAGCTCGATTCCAGCTCCCTTGGGCTTTTCGCAGGTATCCACGTCCTTCATCGCCTCTTGACGCCAAGTCATCCACCATATGCCCTTTGTGGTTCAATCACTCCTGCCACACGCCGACGATCCGCCGCAAGCTCACGCTCACGCCATCACGCCGACACATCTCAGAAATGCTCAAATGTCCGCACCCCCGGCTAATGAGTAAAGCCGGCTGGAAACGGACCACCCACCACTCCACAACCCGGCTAGGGATGCTTCATCGTCAGTGGGTGCCTACCAAAACGCTACGAGATTATTGTGTCTTACTTGTCGGCCCGGGCAAGACAATGCCGGGCCAACGTCGCTTGTCGTCATCCACTTGTCAAGGAAGCTCAGCCTCGTTGGGATCAACCCAACTCAACCTTTTTGCCACTGGGTATAGCGGCGAGGGGATGCTAGGCACAACCATTCCACGGTCAAGTCTCTCCCCGCAAATCAATCCCTCTTCCTTGAGATTTTCACCCCGCGCTCACCCTCCACACGCCATTCCTGCGCCACCAACAACACCCTCTCCACACCCCGCCCACATCGATCGCCCCTCAACTCCCCCAAACCCCGCCCCAGCCCGCTCGAACCCCTCGCCAGCCCCTCCCATCGCCGTCAGTCCAGGCCGACCAACACCAACGAAAAAGCCCGGCTCCATCGCTGGAACCGGGCTCAGCTATCTCAGTCAATCCTGGGCCCACACGGGCCCTGAAGCACTCAGGTCGGGATCAGATCGGGCTCAGGGCCCGTCCCAGATGCCGTCGGGCACCGGCCCGAACGGGTTGGGCTCGGTCGCCGCCCCGCCGCCGCCCTGCTCGGTCCCGCTGAAGTTCAGCCAGCTGCCCTCAGCCAGCGCGTCCGACTGCGAGACCAGCGAATACGCCATGGACTCCTCGCCCGGCGTCACGACCCGCACCGAGCCGTCCGGCTCACGCAGGTACACCCGGCTCTCGGCCGCCAGCGGGCGGTCCGAAACGTCCAGCAGCGTGACCTGAAGCCCCATCGACAGCCGCCCGGCCATCGCCGCCATGCCGTCGGGCAGCTCGAACTTCAGCGGCGTCGTGGTCGGGTCCGCCAGGCCCGGGTCCCTCGGGTTGCCGACCGGGAATCCGGTGCGCGGGTCGGAGTTCCGACCCGGATCCGGGTACCCACCCGTCGAGATCACGTCCTCACGCCCCAGGCTCTGCTGGTACGCCGCCAGCGCCGCGATCGCAGCCGCCCGGTCCATCTTGGTCGTGTCGATCGAGACGAGCCCCTCGGGGGCCTTCGCGTCGCCGCGGACGGGATCGCCCGGTGCCAGCTGCACGCCGTCCTTGCGGTAGTACCCGTAGTGCATGGTGTACAGCTCGCCCGTGGCCCGGGGTGAGCCCGAGCCGACCATCGCGCCGCTGGGGCTCGCGTTGGTCACAAAGAAGTACTCCCGAGCCCCGACGAGCACCGGCTCGCTCCACCCGGTCCAGGGCGTGTACGAGATCGGCTCGGTCGCCAGCTGCTGGTGCTCAGCGTTGTTCTCCTCGAGCTGCGCGCCACGGCCGAACAGCGGGTTGTTCACGCCCACCCGGATCCGGTACCGGTACGTCGCCCCGGGCTCGACCGCGAGGTCGTGTGTCCACACCGGGACCCGGTCCGAGTCGAGCAGCGAGCCGCCACGGCTCGGGGAGCTGAACCCCGCCCCCGGTTGACCGCCACGCGGGACAAACGCCGACGGGTCCGAGCCCCGGCCCGGATCGCCCGCGTCCTCTTCACCCGTGAACCGCAGCTCTTCGATCTGATTCTGAAGTCTCACGATCTGCTCTTGCTTGGCCTCGATCGAACGATCCCGGACCGTCGTGTTCTGCGACGGGTCGCTGGTGGTCGTGGCGGGCCCGCCCGGGCGCCGGCCGCCCGGCGCTCGGTTCGGGGTCGTGGTCTGCCGCCCGGCCCCGGGGTTCTTCAGCCGCTCGATCTCCTGCCCGAGACTCGCGATCCGGGCCTCGAGCCGGTTGATGTCCCCGATGTTGGCGTAGCTGGCCTCACGCTTGGCGGCCTGGATCGGCGGGAGCCAGGTCGGCCCCGAGATCGTCGCCGGGAACTCGGGCCGCATCACCCGGTCGGCGACCGTGGTCGCGTTGCTGATCATCTCCGTGTAGTCGGCGAGCGTCTCGTCGCCCTTGACGTACCACGAGGGCTGGATCGTGCCCGGCATCGGCACCGCCCGGCCGTCCGCCGCCCACGCCCCGTCCGCGTCGAGCCGCTCTCGCTGCACCTCCACGCTCATGACGGCCATCCCCGTCTGGCTCCAGAACTTGCGCGGGATCTGGCGGCTGCCCTCGGGGGCCGTCGTCAACGCCTCACGCAGCATCGTCCCGTCCAGGATCGTCTGCACACTCACCGTCGCCAGGTCGTGCGGCTGACGGTTCGTCACGTACCGCGCCAGCACCGAAGACTGCGCCACCGCGTACGGATCAACCGTGTTCCAGTTCGAAGTCGCATACACCCCGCCCAGCTCGGGCATCTTCAGCCCCACGATCGGGCCCGAGGGGCCGATCAGCTCGGCGCTGCCCGCCAGATCACCCAGCACCCCGCCGGCCTGGCTCGGGACGCCGAACGCGATCGCCAGCCGGTCGGCCGGGGTGATCGGCTCGACGAGCTGGGCCTCGTACGCCGCCTGCAGGTCCACCGAGGAGACCTCGGGGAACGCCGGGTTCACGTCCACGAGCTGCCCGTCGATCCCGCGGGCCTTGGTCGCCAGGTTCTGGAAGATGTCCTTGGGCGCGACCGAGTCGCCGCCGCCAACATCCACCGCGTTGGGCTGGGTCATGAACTGCATCGCCAGCACGCCCAGGAGCGCGACCGTGACCACAAGCAGCAGCAGCTTCTCGACATGCTGCTCAAACGCGTTGGTTCCCTTGATCTTCATCGCCGCACCTCGTTGCCCATCGCGGGCGTTGCCGTCTCAACGTTCATCCGGTTCGTTGTGCTGAAGAACTGGTTCATCCCTCGTCCTCCCCGTTGGCCGCCTCGTCCACCCGCGCAATGCCCAGCTTCTCTCGGAGCTCGTCGGGCATCGCGTGCTTGGTCCACTCGCGCAGCCAGACCGTCTCGACATCGATCACCGCCTTGGAGACGTGCTCGGGCCCGTAGTAGTACCCCTGCTTGAGGTCCTCCCACGCGTCGTAGTCCTGCAGCTTCACCGAGGTCACGGTCATGAAGTTCTGCTCGCCCAGCGCCTGGAAGAGCCGCGGCAGACGCTCGGTCGAGACGACCAGCTCAAGCCGAACCATGCGGACGTCCATCCCGTCGGGCGAGGCCTCGAGCCGGCCCGTGTGCGAGCCCGACCAGAGGCCGCCGCCCGGTGTCCCCGACGGCGAGCTATACCCGCCGCTGTCCTCGTCCTCGCTCACGTCGCCCGCAACCTTGAAATTCGGCCTCTGCACGAGGATCCGGTCGATCCGCTTCACCACCGAATCGGGCACGCCGGTGGGCCCGGTCGCGTCGGTGTTGGCCCGCGCCACGGCGCCGAGGATGTCCTCGACAACCCACAGGTCCCACTGCCACCGGTAGAGGTCTTCGGCGGGCACCTTCGCGATGCCCGTCAGCGGGGCCTGGCTCACCGACGGGTCCCCCGCCGGGGCCAGGATCGCCTCGGGACCGGCGAACACCGAGACATCGCTCGCCCGCTGGTTGAGCACCCACAGGCGACGCTGCACCAATCGCTCGGACAACGCCTCGCTCTGCTCCGCCGTCATCGCCGGCGCCGTTCCGGAGGTCGAGGCACCGGGGTTGAGCATCCGCTCGGTCTCTTGCTGGCTGTAATCCCCCACCACCGCCGCGATCTCGCCGGGGTCCACCGGCTCGCCCGCGTTGATCCGGTCGAGCATCCGCTTGTACACGCTCGCCTGGTTGCCCTCGCCCAGAATCATCTTGGCAAAGTCGTCGCTCAGCCGCTCACGTCGGCGCGGGTCCGCCTGGTTGGGCAGCAGCTCGGGCATCAGCACCTCGTGCTCGCCCTCGTTGCGGTCCACCGCCGACTCGACCACCGCCGACACCTGCCGCGTCCGGTCCTCCCGCTTGGTCTTGAAGAACGACGTCACCGCGGCGTTGGGCGCCCGGGTCTGCGAGATCGTCTGCTCGCCCCCGAACACCGCGGGCAGCGAGTACGTCTCTCTCGACGCCCCGTCGAGCTCGCGGTCGAGCTTGTCGAACTCAGCCTTCGCCGTGCTCTGGATCTTCGTGTTCCACTGCTGGCTCGCGATAAACGCCCCGGGGAGCATCACCACCGTCACCACGGTGAAGATCACCACGAGCAGGTTGGCCTTGACCCATCCTAAAATCTTGCCGACCATTGATCAGCCCTCCATCTCGTTTTCAGTCGTCGAATCAAGCCCGCCCGGAACCGCGTAGAACGTCAGTGTCACCGTCGTCTGCGTCGCCGGGCGATCGCTCACCGGGGTCGGCAGCGGTGCCAGCTGCTCCAGATCACTCGCCGTGTACGCCCGCTGCGTCGTCGGCTGATTTCCACCGGCGAACCCTCGCCCGCCGCCACGCGGATCGACCGGGTAGCCCGAGCTCGCCGGGTACCCCCCGCCGCGCGGATCGACCTGGAAGCCGGGGTCGGCGTTGGCAAAGCTCTGCCCCGCGGCCTGGCCCGCGGTGAGCTGGTAGAGGTTCCCGACGCCCGTCGCCACGACCAGCTCGTAGTCCACGCCCGTCCGCTTCGCGTTGGCCCGCAGCCAGGCCTCGATGCTCCGCTCGATCAGCAGGTCGGTCGATCGATCGTCCAGCGCGGTCTTGAGCACCATCCGCACGCGGACGTGCGGCTTGCCCACCAGACCCTCGAGCCCGTCGTCTCGGCTACCACCAGACTCGTCGCCCTCGTCATCGCTCGGGTCTTGGTATGGATCTGCGAACCCCCCGCCGCGGCCCGACCGGGGATCAATCCCCGAGTTGAACGGCTGGCTGAGCCCGGGGTCCATCCCGGTGTCCGTCGCCAGGTCGTCGGTGCCCGAGTCGTCCAGCGTGGTCTGCCACACCGCGTCCAGATACGCCACCTCGAACACGACCGGCGCGAGCTTGGCCCGGTCCAGCCCCACGTCCAGCTCAGCGGCGCTCTGCGCCGAGGCCAACGCCTGGCCCGCGTCCACCATCAGCTGCGCATACAGCTGGCGGTCCTCGAGCAGGCTCACGATCTGGCTCGCCCGCAGGTCGTCGGTCGCCCCGCTGGTCACCATCGCGTCGGCGGCGTCCTTCTTGAGATCGCGTGACAGGTCCACCACCGCGCGGATCTCCGTGGGGCGATCGGCCGTGTCGAACGCGGTCTTGTCGAGCACCGGGCGGATGAACATCGCACCCGCGGCGCACGCCGCGAGCCCCGCCGCCGCCCCGAACACCGGGACCTTCTTCTTCCACATCGCGTGCTTGAGCACAGGCACCGGCATCAGGTTCGCCTTGAGCGACGCCTGCCCGAGCCCCTGCAGCGCCAAGCCGTACGCCGTCGCCAGGTTCAGGCTCGCGCTCTGGAACTCGCCCGCCCGAGGCCCCTCCACGCTGACCTTCTTGAACTGCTCAAGCCGGTAGACATCAAGCCCCAGCTGCTGCTTCAGATACTTCCGCAGCCCCGGGAGCTTGAACGTCGAGCCAAGACCGATCAGCCGCTTCAGGTCCGCGTCGGTGTGCACGCTCTCGTAGAACCCGATCGACCGCTGGATCTCCTGGGCCAGATCGGAGAACACCGGCCGCATCGCCTGGAACACGTGCCGCGTGTGCTTGGTCTGCTCGGCCTCACGCTTGAGCTTCTCAGCCTTCGAGTACGTCAGCTTGAACTGAGCCGCGACCGCCTCGGTGAACTGGTGCCCCCCGATCGGGAACGTCCGCACCCAGACCCGGCCCGCCTCAGCGATCACCAGGTCCGTCGCCATCGTGCCCACGTCAACAATGATCGTGCCCGGCGTCTTCTCCGTGAACTCCAGATCGACCGCCAGCGCGTTGTACGCCGCGACCGGCGAGATCGTCGCCACGTCCGGCGTCAGCCCCAGGTCCTCGAGCACCCGCAGCCGCTCCCCGATCCGCTGACGCGTCACCGCGAAGATCCCGACCTCGACATCCGGCGAGTCCGGGCTCACAAACGTCTGATAGTCCCACTCGACCTCGTCGAGCGGGAACGGGATCTGCTGCACCGCCTCGAACTTCACGATGTCCGGGACCTTCTTGGGCTCCACCGGGGGCAGCTTGGCAAACCGAGCGAAGCTCTGGTGCCCCTGGAAGCTGATCGCGATGTGCGCCCCGGAGAGGTCGTGCTGGCTCGCCAGCGTGCCCAGAGCGAGCCGGGTCGCGGCCTCCTGGTCTAACTCCGGCGTTGACAACACCTTGACGTGATTGATCACCGCAAAGTCAGCGACCTTGTACCCCTCGCCGTCCATCTCGAGTTTGAGCGCCTTGATCGCGCCCCCGCCAACCTCGATGCCCCAGCACGCGTTCCCAGCCATGTTGCATCCTCCTCAGAGCAAGCCTCTATACCAGTCAATCATCGCCGGCCATCCCCGTTCCCACGGGCCGACACACCCACCATACGGAATCAATTCAAGCCCGGCCTCACCCGCCACCGGCGTGTGACACACCCGTGACGAACCGGCTCGACGCCTCGCCAGGCCTCACCGGGCCTCGCCCGGGCCTTGCCCGATCAGGCGTCCTTCTCCCAGACCGCAGCCACGCTCGACACCATCGCCTGCCCCTGCGAATCGAGCGCCGCGTTGTACCGCAGCACGCTGAGCCGGTCGGCCTCGCAGATCCGCATCCCCGCGACCAGATTCCCCACCGAGCACCACCGCGTCGGGTTCTGCTGCCACGCCATCGCCCCGATCAGGTCCTCGGGCCGCCCCTCCTCGAGGTGCTTGATCATCTCGCGGTCATGGTTCACCGTGTTGTTGCGGGTCTCAGCCCCCTGCCCCTCTTCTTCCACCAGGTTCACCTGGTCTCCAAAGCTCGGGCCCATGTGGCTCAGGTCGGCGCTGCTGACGACGAGCGTCCGCCCGCCGAGCCTCGAGATCGCCGCCTTGACCGCGTCGATGAAGGGGTCCATCGCCAGCCCGTTCCCGTCGAGGCTCTCGCCGTTGTTCGCTGCGGGGTCGTGGATCAACGCCCCAAAGACCGGCACATCAGTCCCAAACAAATGCTGAATCCAGGGCAGGTGCAGCTCGATCGAGTGCTCGTTCTCGTGGTCATACCGCTCCGCGAACAGCCTCTCGGTGCCCTCAGTGCCCAGCGACTCGGTCAGGGCCGCCATGAACTCGGTGTCGAGCTTCACGAATCCCAACGGGGTCTCGTACCCCTTGTCGCACCCGCAGACGCCGGTCGAGACGCCGAAGTGGTTGGTACCCAAGAGGATAACGCGATCCGGGGCCTCAAGACCCTCCAGCGCCGCGTAGACCGAGGCGTAGTTGATCCATCCGCGGGCGTAGTCCAGATGCGGGCCAACGATGCCCGCGGGGAGGTTCTCGAGCGGGCGGAATCCCTCTTGAGCCTTGATCTCTTCGATCCATTTGGAGAGCGCCTCCGCGAGCTTGGCCCCGCCGTGCTCCTTTTTCTGGTCCTCGGTGGTCTCCTCGCCGAACTCCTGCATCACCAGCATGTCCGCCATCTGGGCGGTGGACCCGGGGGGCAGGGTGCCCGACTTGTCGAAGGCCTCACGGACCTCCTCGAGCATCGCGTCGAAGACGGGGCCCTCGATGAGCCCCGCGTCGTCGAGCTGGGCGACAAACTGCTCGAGCATGCCCGATTCGAGCCCTCGCCCGATCTCGGCGACGATGGCGTCGAGGGTGTGCTCGCCGTCCATAAGCCCCAGCACGCCCTGAAACGCGGGATGGGCCCCGACCATCTTGGGCGAGATCTGGCGAGCATCCGAGATGCCCAGCATCACGGATTTCTCCCCGTCCGGGGTCTGCATGGGCATGCCCACGACCCGGACCGGGCGGAGCTTGGGGTGATTCTGGTGGGCCTCGCCGGTGAAGGCCGGGGCCGATCCGCTCTCGCCTTGGTCACTCATGATCGCTCCTGATCGCGTTTATCGGTAGTTGGTTGAGACTGTAGGTGGCCCGTGCAGCCGGGGCCGAACCCCGATGAGCGCGCCGACGGGCCCGGGGACTGGACCGGAGACCGGCGGGGCCTACACTTCTCGACTCGCCAGGGATCGGCGAGCCGATGAGCCCCGAAGATCGGGGTCTGAGTCGGAACCGAGTTCAGGATCATCACTTGGGACAATACCTTCCCACCGAGCCCGTTGAGCACAACGGGCTGCTCGCACCGGAAAGCACGCCATGGCCGACACACTCGAAAATCTGACCGCGGGCGATTCGGTTCGCTGCACCATCAACAAGGTCCCGATGAAGGCCGCCTCGGCCAAGACCATCGAGCGGCTCATGCGGATGGACCCGGCGAACAAGAAGGCCCTGGACCACGCCCAGCACCTCCGACACCAACGCAAGAACGTGTATGTCCGAGGCAACCGCTGGTGGACCTCGCGCGAGAAGGCGGCCCGCGTCGTCCGCTGCGAGACCGGCAACACCTGGACCATGCCCTTCACCTTCCAGATCAAGCCCGACCTGGCTTCGGTCTCGACCTACCTGACGATGGAAAAGGCCTAAGAGGGAAAAGGCCTAGTCGCCTCGACCCGAAACTCAACTCCAAAGCCCCCCACGAACCCCTCGAAACCGAGGGGTTTTTTGTGCGCACGGCCTACGCTGTCCGCATGAAGACGATCACCCTATTGCTTGTCGCGTCGCTGCTCGCCGTTCCCTCGTGCAAGGAGAAAGCGACGAGCGAGCCCGTCGCGACACACAACGCCGGGACGCCCGCGACGGAGGTCGCACCCGACTGGGTCTACACCGGCGTGCGCGGCAGAGTCGAGAAACTCCCCGACGCGTTCGGCGATCTCATGATCCACCACGAGCACATCCCCGACTTCGTCGCGCCCATGTCCGGCGAGCTCAACATCAACAAGAACGGCGCCACCGGCATGCGCGCCATGACCATGCCCTTCGAGCCCGCGGCGGGCGTGGACGTCTCGACGCTCAAGGTCGGCGACATGATCGAGTTCGATCTCGCCGTCTGGGGCAAAGACTCAGAACGCGGGCTCGGGTTCAACCTCACCCGGTTTGGCATGCTGCCCGAGGGGACCGAGCTGGACTTTGCCGACAAGCCGTCCGTTGAGATCCCCGGCGACCCCGCCGACGATTCAGGCGACGAAACCGGGGCCACCGGCAGCGACGACGGGCCGTAACCCCTGAACAAAAAAAACCCGGCACGCAACACGTAGTCGCGTACCGAGTCTCGTGGGGGTCGTGGTTGATTCTCAAAGCCGCGGGCTGAACAGCCGCGTGTGGACACAGAACCATCCGGCTCAGACGAGCGATGGTTCCGGTGCGTCGCAGTTTTTTTGAATCCCCGGGCCCGACCCCGATTCAATCGAGGGGCCCGAGCAAACGGGTACGACCGCTAAAAATCAGGCTTTGGCGATCAATCCGAGCCGGTCCATGACCTGCTTCAGGTCGCCCCAGACCTTCTTGCGGTTCTCGGCGGTGTAGGACCGCAGCAGGTACGCCGGGTGATAGGTCGGCATGACCGGGACGGGCTCGCCCTCCCACGCCTGGCCCAGCCTCGCGAAGATGTCCTCGCCAGACCCGGACGGGAATTGGCGGAACGAGCCCCGTATCGCCCGCATCGGCTCCTTGGTGCCCAGCAGCAGACGGCTCGCGGGGAGCCCGAGCGTGACAATCACCTCGGGGCGAATGATCCGGATCTGGTCGAACAGGTACCCCGCGCAGAGCTGGGCCTCCTCGACCGTGGGCGTCTGGTTGTTGGGCGGCCTCGTCTTAAGCACGTTGGCGATGTAGACCGTCTCGCGGCTGAGCCCCATCGCGATGATCATCTTCTCGAGCAGCTGCCCGGACCGCCCCACAAACGGGCGGCCCTGGAGGTCTTCCTGCTCGCCGGGCGCCTCGCCAACAAACATGAGGCGGGCCCGCGGGTCGCCCTCGCCGAACACGATGTTGTGGTGATCGGTCGCGAAGTACTGGTGCGGGGCGTCGGCTTCATACCGGCCGCAGACCTCATCAAGCAGAGCCTGCGCCTTCTTCGGCGCCAGCTCGCCCGACGGGATCTCGATCGGCGAATAGACCACAGCCGGGGCGGAAGAACCCGCCGGGGCTGGACTGGCAGGGGTGGGCCTGCTCTTGGGCTTGGGCTCGACCTGTCGCGAGACGGGGGGTGCCATAGCCCAAGACACATCCGAAGCCGCGGGCGCGGCCGGGGCGATCGCCGCAGAGATGGCGGGGGCGATGGGTGAGACGGGCACGAAGCCCACACCGAGCAGCCGCGAGGTCGCGGCGTGCTGGCGGATCAGGCGGATTGCTCGCTCGTCAAGGGTGGCGGGCACGACGGATCAGCCGTCGTCAGCGGGCGTGATGGTCTCGGCGGCGTCTTCCGCAGCGTCCTGGACGGGCTCGACAGCGTCGTCCACGGCATCCGTAACGGCCGCGTCATCGGCAGCGTCGTCGTACACAGGGTCCTCAGCGCGCTCGCGGGATGCGTCGGCTGGCGTCGTGGTCCCCGTGTGCGAGCCGATGCCCGCGGGAGAGCGTCCGCCGAGCAGATCGGGAAGCACCGCGCCGCAGAGGCCGCCGACCACAAGCCCGAGGATAAGCCCCGGCAAGAAGGCTCGGCTGAAGGAGCTTGATTCGGTGTTCGCGTTGTCTGCCATGGTGCCCTCGCTGTGCGCTAGTAAGTCGGCCGTCTCCACGCAACGGCCCGCCTCAGTGTAGCGAACCGGGGCCCGCAGTTGGCCCCGCACCCGGGTTCAGCGGGCATTTACCGCAGGCGACGCATCATCGAGGCCCAGCGGCCAAACTCAAGGCCCGCCCGCCGAACCGAGCCGCGGGCCTCGGGCACGCCCCGACCGAACACGGTCTCGTACCGCCAGTGCAGGTATCGCCCGGGGCGCCAGGCCCGGGTGATCACCGCGAGCCGCAGCAGGGCCAGCACCGCTCGGGCCCGCCACATCACGAGGCCCCCTCGCCGATTGCTGTCTGGCGATACCACGCCGCGGCCTCGTCGAGCCCCTCGTCGAAACCGACGACCGGGGTGTAGCCGATGAGCTCATGGGCGCGGGCGATGTCGGCCTGCGAGTGGCGGACGTCGCCGGCCCGCTCGGGCTCGTGGCGCGTGTGCTGGCTGCGGGCTTCGAGCTTCGCCGTGAGCTTGGAGACCAGCTCGTTGACGGTGGCGCGTGTGCCGACGCCGATGTTCATGACCTCGCCGGCGAGCTCTCGCTCAGCGGACGCCGCGAGCAGGTTGGCCAAGACCGCGTTGGCGACGGGGGTGAAGTCTCGCGACTGCTCGCCGTCGCCGTAGACGACCGGGGCCTCGCCCTTCATCAGCCGATCCGCAACGGCGGGGATCACCGCGGCGTAAGCACTGTCGGCGGGCTGACGCGGGCCGAAGATGTTGAAGTATCGAAGGCACGCGGTGCTCAGCCCGTAGCTGACGGACCACGCACGGCAGAGCGCTTCGCCCGCGAGCTTGCTCGCGGCATAAGGCGACTCGGGGCTCGTCGGCATCGACTCAAGCTTGGGCGTGCTCGCGGGCAGCTCGGGCGCGTTGCCGTAGGCGCTGCTCGAGGCTGAGTAGACCACCCGCTTCGCCCCGGCTGCCCGGGCGGCCTGAAGCACCCGCTGCGTGCCCGTCGCGTTCACCGCCCAGGACCGGTCCGGGTCCTCGATCGAACGCGGCACGCTCCCGATCGCGGCGAGATGGAACACGTACCGAGCCCCCCCCCCATCACCCCCGCCGTCCTCCATCGCCTCGGCGAGCCCCCGCGGATCGAGGATGGACGCGCGCACAAACTGCACCCGTGTCGGCTCCAGGTCGATCAGGCTCGCCAGGTGCTCGGTGGTCGAGCTGGAGCAGTCGTCGATGACGGTGATGGAAGCGCCCAGCGAGAGCAGGGTGTCCACGAGGTGTCCGCCGATGAAGCCGCACCCGCCGGTGACGCAGACGCTGGTGCCGTCGAAGGCTGGGCGGAGGCGATCAACGATGTCCTTGGGTAAACGCATCGGGGGGAGTGTAGGGACTCTTGTTCCATGTGGAACATCTCTGGGCGCACAGAACGGGGGGGTCCGCCGGCGTTCTCAGCACCCGGCGAGGAAGACCGCGACGAAGGTTTGAATGTCGCCGAAGTCGATGATGCCGTCGCCGTTGAAGTCCACCGCGACGTCCTGCACGAGGAAGAGTGCGATGAAGGTCTGGATGTCGCCGAAGTCCGCGATGCCGTCGCCGTTGAGGTCGACCGAGCACGGCGCGGCGATGAAGATCGTGCCGTTGGTGAGCAGGTCGGTCGTGTCGGCCCCCGCGGCGATGAGCGCGGGGTCGAGGGTGATGCTGCTG
>JBLHKT010000030.1:0-26613 GCA_047620485.1 Phycisphaerales bacterium
CATGCAGGCCAGCTCGATGACCCGCTGTGTCAGCGGCGTCTCGTCATCCCGCACGATCGGCAAATACCGCTGCGAGGCCCGGGGCTGTTTTAAGGCTCGGCACGCCCGCCGCTCGGAAACATCGAAGCGATCCAGGATCGCTGTGACCGCTTCACGCTTCCGGTGCGGGCTCAGAAGTTTCCCGACGCGACCTCCTGCAGCATCGCCTTGTCGAGCGCTAAGTCAGCGACGAGTCTCTTGAGCCGAGCGTTCTCTTTCTCGAGATCCTTGAGCTTTCGAGCCTGATCGGTCCGCAGAATGTCGCTTCCCGGCCATGCCTTGCCCGCCTTTCCAAATAAGGCCCATTCAGCGAGTTTATCGCACAAGAAATGGACCAGGATTTGGGGGGCAGGTCAGTCTGATGACCATTATCGAGCGGGCCGGTCTCAAGCCGTGGCCCAGACTTTTCAACGCGATGCGGGCAAGCCGGGCGACCGAGCTAATCGCTGAATATCCAGCAGCGGTCTGTACCTCATGGCTGGGGCATACTCAGGCGGTCGCAGAATCGCACTACCACATGGTTCGGGACTCGGACTTTGAGCATGCCCACCAAGAGTGGCGCAGAATCCAGCGCACTTGTGGCGCAGAATGCGGCGCAGCACCCGACCGCGTCGATTCGCACCGAGTCGCAAACAAGGCCACAAGTCTTTGAGGGGTGCGGGTCTACGCGATCTCGTGCGAGCGAGTGCGGAACCACGCGGGGGGAATCAATGGGCCTGGAAGAACTCGAATCTTCGACCTCACCCTTATCAGGGGTGCGCTCTAACCAACTGAGCTACAGGCCCGCATTGCTTCTCGCCCTGACCATCGGCCAGACCGAGCAGCGAGTATAGCGCCCATCCGCCCCGGTCTCTCCACCACCATGACCCGGTTTTTCGGCCCCCAACCCCCACGATCACCCCCACCGGCACACCCACCCGACCTGCTCAGCCGGCCTGCTCAGCGGCGGGCTGCATCGGCAGCGTCAGCAGGAACTCAGCCCCGTGCCCCCGACGCCGCACCAGCCGCAGATCGCCCCCGGACTCCCGCGCCAGCCCCCGCGACAGCGCCAGCCCGAGCCCGAGGCCCGATCGGTCGGCCCGCTGCCCGGCTCGGCCGCGCTGGAACTCCCCGAAGACCTTGCCCCGGTCCGCCGAGTCGATGCCCGGCCCGTAGTCGGCGACGAGGATCTCCAGGTTCTCCCCCATCACCCGCAGGTCCAGGTGGATCCGGGTCTCGGCGTCCGGGTCGTCCTCGCCCGAAGGCGCCGCGTACTTGCACGCGTTGTCCACGAGGTTTGTCAGCACCCGCTCGACGGACTGCGGATCGACCATCAGCTCGCGCCCCCCACCGGCGTCCTGGTCCCCCGCCTCATTGGAAACGATCAGGTCCATCGAGCTCTGCTCAGCGCGACGGCTCAGCCCGGGGCGCAGCCGAACCAGCAACGCCTCGGGGGTGATGGCCTCGGTGCGCACACGGTGCTGGTCTCGCCCGGCCCGGTTCAGCCGCGCATACGCCAGGACGTTCTCGACAATCCCCGCGAGCCGCGCCGATTCTTGCTTGAGCGTGACCAGGTACTCGCGGCGGGCGGACTCCTCGGTCACCATCCCGTCGGCGAGCATCTGCGAGTACAGCCGGAACGTGGTCAGCGGCGTGCGGAGCTCGTGCGTGACCGCGCCCACAAACCGGACCCGCCGATCGCTCAGCCGCATCGCCGTCCGCAGCACCACGCCGATCGCGCCGACCGAGGCGAGCACCGCGAACCAGGTCAGCACCAGGCTCCACCGCGCGGGGGTCATGCCAAGCGGCGTGCCCACCATGGGCGGCAGGCTCAGCACCGCAGGGACCGTCGCCAACCGCCGCTGCGGGATCGGCCACGCCGGGGTGAACCCTGCTGATTCAAAGTCCGAAGAAACCGCGTCGATCGTGGAACCCGCGGGCAGCCCCGGGCTCACCGCCAGCAGCGCCGCCCGCAGCGCCGTCCAGTCGAACCAGACGCCCTGCTGATAGGTCTCGCCCTCGACGTTCACCTCACGGAGATAGATCAGTTCCGGATTGCCGCTCGCCGACCGCAGCCACCGAGGCCGCAACGCCCCGACCCGGATCGACAGCCCCGGCGCCCCGCCAACGAACTCCGTCGAGTCACCCAGGGTCGCGTAGGAGTACGCGTTTAATCGCTTGAGTTCTTCAGCTGACGGGCCGTCCGCGGGCTCCGAAGCCGGGTCGATTGGCGCGCCAGATTGCGCGAGATTGCCGAGTGAATCGGTCCCGGTGGCATCAGCCCCTTGCGGTGCCTCGTCCGCGAACCGCCCCGCGTCGTCGGCCTGATCCGTGTCGTAGAAAAGAGCCACGCCGTCGGCTCGGCTCTCGTCAGCCGCCAGCATCTCGCGTGCCTTGTTCTTGTTCTCGGCCTCGGTCTGGTTCTCAGCCTCGCTCACAAGCCCGTCGATAGCCGCGGACGCCGGCGCGATTGCACCCCCCACCACCGGCTCGGTGTCCTTCTCAAGAGCCGACGCGATCTTCGTCCGAGCCTGAGCCTGGGCCGCACCTCGGCCGAGGCGTGAGCCCTCCTCGAGGCGGTTCGCCGCGTTGCTCGTGTAGACCTGCTGCGACGGGGCCTCAGCCTGCTGGGCGAGCTGCGCCACCTGCGACCGGGCCGCGTACTCGCCAACCTCGAACGACTCGGCCTTCCCTTCGCCCGGCTCCATGGCCCGGTTCCGCTCGTCGAGCCCATTCGGCAAGTCCGCCAACGATGAGACCGCGACCCCGCCCGTGGTTGACCCCAAATCCGGGCTGTCGATCTCGTCCCAGTACGCCCGGTCCATCGCGACCGTGGGCTCAATCATGGGCGAGAGCACCGCGAGCATCGCGCCGGCCCGGTCTCGGCCGGCGGTGTTCGCCGCCACCAAAGGATCCGCCTGCACCAGGTCCACCAGGTCCGAGTCGCTCGGGTGCTGGGGCGAGGTCACGACGCCGTCGGGCTCGATCTGCAGGTGCAGCCGGATCAACCGCTCGCCGCTGGGCCCCGTGGCCCGCTCGTCCTCGGGCACCCCCGCGATCAGCGCCGAGGCCACCACGGGCTCGCCCTCGCCGATCGGGGCCCACATGTTCTCGTACGCCCGCCCCGCGGGCAGCACCGCCCGGTACTCGAAGTACGGTCGGCGGGCCTCGCGCGCAAGAACCGGGGCCAGCCACGAGTCCATCCGCCACAGCGCCAGGCGGCTCGCCTCCTGCCTCGCCGTCTCGGCTCGCCCGCGCGCCTCAGCCCGCTCGAGCGTCAGCACCTGCCCGGACACGCCAAGCAGCACCAGTGCCAGCAGCGCCACGCCGGCCCAGTAGCCGACCCATACCCAGCGGCGGCGGGGATTCACGAGCCCCCCAGACCGTCGGGCTTGCCCTTGGCTGAGTCTTGGGTGATCTCCGTCACGTCGGCGAGCATGTACCCCTTGCCCCGCACGGTCTTGATCACCGAGGGCTCAGCCGGGTCGTCGTCGAGGTTCTCACGCAGCCGAGCGACAGCCATGTCCACCGTCCGCGTGTGCGTGCCGCGCGGGTCGAGCCCCCACACCTTCTGCAAGAGCTCATCGCGCGAGACCGCACGCCCCCGGTTGACACTCAAGAACCGCAACACCTCGGCCTCCCGCTCCGTCAGCGTCCGCACCGCCCCCGAGGGCACCCTCGCTTCTCGGCGTTCAAAGTCGATGACCCGCCCCGCGATCTCGAGCCGCGGCGTGTCCATGGGGCGCTCGGCGCTGCGCCGCAGCACCGCCTCGACCCGTGCGATCAGTTCGTCCACGCCGAACGGCTTGACGACGTAGTCGTCGGCCCCGAGCCGCAGCCCGCGGACCCGGTCCTCCTGCTCGCCGCGCGCCGTGAGGAAGATCACCGGGAGCGTCGGCCTCGCCTGCCGCAGCTCGGCGAGCACCTCGAGCCCGTCCATCTTGGGCATCATGATGTCCAGCAGCACCAGGTCGATCCCCTCAGCCAACGCCGCGTCGAGCCCGGCCTCGCCGTCCGCCGCCTCGCGGACGTGGTACCCGCTGAAGCGCAGCATGTCGACGACCCCTCGACGGATCGAGGGGTCGTCCTCAACAATCAGTACGGTTCCTAACGCCAAGGCTTACTCCCAGTTGTACCGCACGGTGAACGTGATGATCTTCTCTTCGTCGGGCGCAAGCGTGACATTCCACCGGATCGTGCGCGCGTCGGCCTTGGTGAACCCGTCGGTCGTCTGCGTCACGTCCCACTCGTTCCAGCGGAACAGCCGCTCCTGCACGAGCACGTCCACCGAGTCGTCCTTCTTGCGGTTTCGCAGCTTGATCTCGATGGTCTCGCTCATCCAGTAGTTGCCGCTCTGGAAGTCCGTCTGCGTGCGCTCGCCGACGATGTCGAAGGCGTTGCCCAGCTTGATGAGGATCTCTTCCTCGCGGGGCGTGTGGTCGATCACGTCCTCGCCGATGAACTCGAGCGAGCCGTCGGCGGTGTCCATCTGGCTCACCCGGATCCGGCCCGCCGGCAGCGGCACGCCCAGCCCGTCGTCCTCAGAATTATCAAACCGCAGATACACCTCGACCTTGGGCTCGATGCCCTGCCCCAGCGACCGGTTGGTATGGCGGCCAAAGCCCCAGTAGTTCCACTGCCCGCCGAGCCCGTCGAAGACCATGACCTTGTCGGCGGGCACGCCGCGGGCCGTCTCGAACAGCTCGACCTGCTTGGTCGAGGCGTCCACGATCGTGGTCGGGCGACCCAGCGTGTAGAGGTGATACTCGAAGAACGACTTCTCAGCAAACCCCGGGGCCGCCATCGCGCCCACCGCCCTATCTCCCACCATGCCACGTGCTTGATACTCGTTGCGTCCGCTCTGCGGGGCCCGGTTTACGTCGCCCGCGATCAGCTTGAGCTGCGCGTCATCAAAGGTCGCGCCCGACTGGTTCAGGATGCTCACCCACGAGCCGACATCGAGCGTCCCGTGGTTCGCGTCCTCGCCGGGCGTGAAGACCAGGTTGTAGTCCGCCCACCACGTGATGCCCGCAGCCTGGTAGCTCACACGCGTCTGGTGCTCGCCGCCCTGAGCCGCGACCAGGTCCCAGCTCAGCGTCGGCTTGATCACCATGTCGTCCGCGATGCTCGCGTCGAACTTCACGCCCTGCATGCCCTGGTGATAAAAGATGCTGCCCTCATCGTCCTGCACGACCATGCCGCCCGACTGGAGCCCGAGCAGCTTGACGCTCTGCCCGTTGAGGGTGATCTTCTCGCCGAGGCGTTTGCGGAGGAGCTTGGAGGGGTCTACCAGATCGAACCGGAAGTCTTGCTCGAGCACGCGGGTGCCGCCCGGGTCGGTCAATGAGACGAACTGCACGGTGGTCGGGTCGATGTAGGCCGCGACGTCGTCAAACCGGGCCTCGCCGCGCCCCTGGGCCAGGTCGATCGTCCGCACCTGCTTGATCACGGCGTACCCCGGGATCTGGTTACCCCGGTAGTAGCCGATGTTCTGCCCGGGCACGGGGCGGTACATGTCCGGGCTGATGGCTCCGGGCTGGGCTGAGGAATAGATCGTGAGCGAGACGCCATCCTCCACCTTCTGTCCGTCGGCGGGCTGGGCGAGGGCGCACCCGGCCGCCGCCATCACCGCGGCGACCGCGGAGAGCGTCGTGAACCGACCGAGACGCGAGATCTGCTTCGTGTGAGCCATGGGTCATCCTCCTGAGCCCGCAGCGTACCAGCGCGGGGCGTGAACTACGTATCGTCCGAGATCGGTGGTTCCGATCAATCCGGGGCAAGGCGTTTCCGTCGCGCCCCGGGAGGAGTGTTCGTTCAGACCGGCCGATCGGCCGACCGATCAGTCGTCGGGGTCCGCCTCGGCCTCGGCCCCATCTTCAGACTCCGGTGCCGAATTGTGCACCAGCACCTGCTCGCCGTCGATCAGCAGCACCAGCTCGCCAGCCGTCGCCAGCAGCCCCTGCCGATGGCTCTTGACCAGCGTCTCGAGCAGCTCCCAGTACTCGTCCGAGTCGAACGCGATCTCGCGGACCGGCTTGATCAGCCCCTCGGGGTTGGCCTCGTCGTCCTCGAGAATCCGGGAATCGACCCACTGCTCGCCACGGCGGATGAGCGTCCGATCCGCGACCTGTTTGACCCGCTCGAAGGACTCCGCCTCGATGTTGCCGCCGATCGAACTGAATGAGGTTTGTGATCGCCGCTCAGCATTGAAGATGCCTCCGCGCGGGTCAACCGAAGCGGGTGCTGCTTGCGGCGAGTTCACAGAGTCCAGCGCGAGCTGCTTCTGAACCGCACGCTCACCTGAGCGGTCATCGTTGAGATCCCTGCGGTTCATCGCCCCGAGGTCGTAGGAGTACCTTCCGCCTTCATCCTTCTTGCGGTATCGGCCCAGGTCCTCCTCAGCCGCCGCGATGAACGAGGTGTACTCGCTCAGGATGCCGTGCTCGAGGCTCAGCCGCACGATCTCGTCCTCGAGTTCAGGATTGGTCTCGCTGCCGCCCGCAGCGCTCTTGCGGATCTCAGACAGCAGGCTCGCGATCCGCTTCTGCGCCCAGAGCCTCGGCACGGTCGAGTTGCTCACGCGGGCGTTGTCCGGATCGACCTTGATCGAGGTCTCCCAGGGCTTGCCGTCGGCGCCCGTGCCGTTCAACCGAAACGTCATCTCAGCATTAGTCATGTACTGTCCGAAGATTACGATCTGGTCACCGTCGAAGAGATCGGGAAGAGAGGATGGCATGACGAGCCTGGCCTGGACGGGCAGACGTCCCGTGATCCTTGGGTAGGGGCTGAACTGGACATCGGTGATAACCGGACCGTCGAGCCTGGCGAAAACCTGCCCGACCTTCACCTCCACGTCCTCGCCGGGCAGGATGTAGGTCGCCGCGGCTCGGCTCTCCTCCGCGATCCCGCTGAGCAAGGGTGCGTTGACGTCGTTGCCCACGCCAAACGTGAAGACGCGACGCTCCGAAGCGTTCAGGGTGTTGGTGCTCTGGCGGATGGTCGCCTCATCGGTCACGCCGACCGTGGCGAGCCCGTCGGTCATGAAGAGCACCATCGGGAGCGTGCCCTCGGTCGCGGGCTGCCGGAGCGAGGCCAGCAGCGCGTCGTGCAGGTTGGTCCCGCCGCGGGCGACGAGTGAGTCCAGGTACGCGATCGCGGCCTTGGCTGTCTGGGCGTCCTTGGCGATCGGCTCGGCGCGGAACTGCTCGACCTCGTCGGCGTAGTCGATGATGTTGAACGATTCCCCCATCGCCAAGCCCCCGATGACCTGCTTGGCCGCCGCGACGGCCTGCTCCAGCTTCCCGTTGGCCATCGAGCCCGAGCGATCGATCACGAGCGTCAGCTCGCGTTTGATCGCCACAGCCCCCTTGGCGGGCTTTGGTGCATCGACCACGAGCATGAAGTAGCCCCCCTTGCCGTCGGCCACGCGAGCGTCCGGGTAGAGCAAGCAAGCCATGCCGTCGCCCTGGTCCATCATCGCGCTGAGCCGGAAGGCACCCGGGGCGCCCGCGTTGGCCACGCGGACCGAGAGTCGGCCGTCCGAGTCGAGTTCGCTGGTGACGCCGTGGGTGGGGCTAAAAACCGGACCCAGCCCCTGGCCCGACTCAATCGTCATGTCGATCGACCACGCCGCACCCGCCGCCCCGAGCGCCTCGCTCTTGGGCAACGCGTAATCCAGCCGCCCGTTGTAGAACGGCAGGACCTCCTCGTACGTCACCCGAAAAACCTGCGACCCGCCGGCCGGCACCGGGAAGACGCTGGATTTCACCAACGCCGTGCCCACGAACTCGAGCAGCCCCGGATCAATCATCTTGCGCACGATGTCGCGGTAGATCATTTTGGCCTGCTCCGCGGTCATGAGCTCGGCGGTCCCCTCGTTGAGACCGTCGAGCCCGAACTTCTTGATCGCGGAGCCCGACGGCACCGGCAGCATGAGCTGGGCCTCGAGCGGGCGGCGGGCCGCGTTGCTCAGCGTGATCGCCAGCTCCGTTGTCGCGACACGGTCCTTGATCTTGATCGTCGCCGCGATAGACGAAACCGAGACCGCCTGAGACTGGTTCCAGCCTCGCTGGGGCACAATCACCTGAACGGGTGGTCGGTCGATCTCGACCTGGGCGTGTGCCGCGCCGATCGAGATGGTGCTCCCCGCGATCAGTGCCGCGAGTGTGATGGCTTTGAATCGTCGTGCGTTCATCGTGTGCCTCCCATTAGCCCGCTCTGGGGCAGGTCTCGTTCGTCGCGGGGCTCGCCCCACGCACCTATAGAGATACCTTGCCCTAAGCGGTTCGGTCGTCACGAGTTCGTCACAGAACCCCCCGTGAATCGAATGTCACATGGGTGTCACATCATGCGAACACACGCAATCGAACCCGGACCCCGCTGTGGAGGGGCGTGAGGGGGCGGGGGAGGCGTTAGGACGCCTGTTTCTCGTGGTGATCGGTCTCGATCAGCACACGAGACGGGATCGCCAGCGAGAGCAGACCGGCGAGAAAAAGAATTGCAGCGGTGACATAAAACGCAGCCGAGAGCCCGAACACCTTCTGCACACCCTCAGCCCAGAGCGGCCCGACGAACGCAAAGGCCCACGCGCCGCCGAGCATCATGCCGCTGGCCAGGCTCGTTCGGTGGGGCAGCAGCCGCTGGGCCGCGGTCAGGCTGACGGGGATCACGCTCCCAAACCCGACCCCCGCGAGCACCGCCAACCCCAGCGCCATCGGCACCGCCGATCCATCGGACAGATGGCTCAACCACGGGAAGACCGCGATGACCACAGCCCCGAGCATCGGGAAGCCCACAAACGCGAGTCTCTCGAACCGCGCGCCAAGAACCGCTCCAAGCAGCAGCCCCATGCCCCCCATGCCGACCTGCATCGCCCCCTGCAGCGGGCCGTTGATCGACGAGGCCTCTCGCCCGATCTGCCCGCGAAGGTCAAGAACCCCAGCCGCCTGTTCGGATGGCATCCCAGCCACCACCTCGGGCAGCGCCCCCAGCCCATGACGACCAAGCACCAGCTCCTCCGCCCACTCGCTGAACAGATAGATCAGCGCCACGTTCACACTAAAACGGATGAGGTTGCCCACGTACAGCACCCCCACCGCGAACCACCGGCGGCGGCGCTCAGCCACCCCCAAACTCGTGTGGTGCTCGTGCGCGTCGTGCCGACGGTGCGGGGCCCGCGTGATCGCCAGCCCGAGCAGCACCACCGCGAGCAGCCCGGGGATCATCAGCCAGCTCAGCCCGAGCAGCCCAAACCGCTCGGCGTCCGCCCCGTCCGGTGCTCGCCCCGCGAACCACCCCACGATCGAGGGCGTGAGCACGTTGCCCAGGAACCCGCCGCTCATGCCCAGCACAAAGAAGAAGCCCATGCCCAGCGCCCGCTTGCGGCCCGCCATCTGCCCCGTCGCCGCGGCGGCCGGCGGGTGGAACGCCCCGATGCCCGCGGCCCCGAGCCCGTGCAGCACCATCAGCTGCCAGAACGTCTCCACCCGCCCCAGGTTCGACACGCACACCACCGCGAGCCCGAACCCGATCGTGGACAGCGCCCGCGTGTTGAACCGGTCGGACACCCACGCGACGAGCGGCTGAATGAGCCCGGAGGTCATCGAGCCCAGCCCCAGCAGCAACGCCTTTTGCCGGTTGCTCAGCCCGATCTCGGTGACCAGCAGCGGGAGCATCGCGATGGGCACAAAGCTGAAGAAGTCCACCACGGCGTGGCTGCCCAGCACCGTCACCATTCGGCCCGGGGACCGCGGCGGGCGGGCCGAAACGCCCGAGGAAGGTCCGATTTGGTTGGTCTCGGGGGCGGTACTCACGGAAGCGTTGTAGGCGGGCCCCGGATTGAAAGAAATCGCTGGCATTCGCATTCGCGTCGAGGTAGGGTATTCTTGACCCGCCGAGCCGGTTTCGGGGGAGGTCTCTGTACCCGGTTTGCTCCCGAGAACAGCCCCCGGAGCTGACAACGCCGTTCTTCTGAATCTGACTCGCCGAAAGGGTCTCTTCCGTGCGAATTCACGTGTGCTGTATCGCCCTGACCGCGGCCCTCTTGGCCCCGCTCACCCCCCACGCCCGCGCCAACGAATCCGTTGCCGACGAGCCCGTCGCACGCCCCGCGGCCTCGCCCTACGCCGGGCATGTGGTAGTGCGCGTCGCGCCGACCACACCCGAGCAGCTCGCCGGGGTGCAAGCGATCGCGGCGGGCGTCATCTCCGATCGCATCGGGCTGGGCCCCATCGAGGTCTACCTGCACCGCGACCGACTGGTGGACCTGAGGTCGCTCGGCCTGAATCCCGAGGTGCTCGTCGAGGACTTGCAGGCGCGGGTGGACGCGCAGATGGCCGACCTCGCCGATGAGAACGCGAGGCGAGCCGCCCGGCTCAACAGCCCTCAAGCCGTTCGGGCCGCCGTCTCGCCCCACGACATCCGCTTGTGGGACAGCTATCGCTCGCGCGTAAACGTGGACCAGCACCTGTTCGACCTCGCCGCGGCCTACCCGAGCCTGGCGACCGTGCAGCAGATCGGCACGAGCGTCGAGGGCCGCGAGATCTACGCGATCCTGATCTCCGCGCCCGACACCGCCCAGAACCCCCGCGCCCAGCGCAAGGTGGTCCAGTGGAACGGCACGCAGCACGCCCGCGAGTGGATCAGCCCGATGACCGTGCTCTACCTGGCCGACCAACTGCTGGCGCAGTCAACCTCCGACCCGCGTATCGCGGGGCTGCTGCAGACGACCGAGTTCGCGATCGTGCCGATCTCCAACCCGGACGGGTACGTCTACTCTTGGACAAACTACCGCTTGTGGCGCAAGAACCGGAGCGACAACGGCGGCGGGCGCTTCGGCGTCGACCTCAACCGAAACTGGTCGTATCAATGGGGCGGCACCGGCTCGAGCGGCAACACCAACTCGGACACCTACCGAGGCCCCGCGCCCTTCAGCGAGCCCGAGACCACCGCGGTCTCGGATCTCGCGCTCTCGTTCGGCGCCCGCTTCGCCGGCGGCATCGACTACCACTCCCACGGCCAGCTCATCCTCTGGCCCTGGGGCTACGCCTTCGCCGCCGTCCTCCCCGAGCCCGATCGCTCCATCATCACCGGCATCTCCATCGACATGGCCGGGGCCATTCTCGACCACGGCGGGGTGGCCTACTCGCCCCAGAAGGCGACCGACCTCTACCCCGCCGACGGCACCGCCGACGACTGGTACCAGGGCGCGACGCCCGGCTTTGGCCTGACCATCGAGCTGCGAACCACCAACGCCTTCGACCCCCCGCGTGACGAGATCATGGCGTGCGCGATCGAGAACCTCGCCGCCGCCCTCCTCTTCGCCGAGGGCGTGACCCAGCCCGTGCGGATCGAGCCCACCGCCCCGATCCCCGCCGCCGCGACCGCGGGCCTGCCCGTGACGATCGAGGCCCGGATCCTCGACGCGATGGGCACGGTGGACACCGCGTCGCCGACGCTGCACGTGCGCTACGCCGGGGCCGCGAGCGAGACCTCGATCCCGATGGTCTCCACGGGCCCCTCGACCTACGCGGCCCAGTTCATCCCGACCAGCGACCGCGGCCGCACGACCGTCCGCGTCACCGCGGCCTCGACCGGGGGCACGCTCACGAGCCTGCCCGCCACGGGGTCGTACGGCATCACCACCCTCCGCCCGGGCTTCGCGACGCTCTTTGCCGACGACTTCGAGACCGACACCGGGTGGACCGTGGGCTCGGCCGACGACGACGCGACCGCCGGCCTGTGGGCCCGCGGCAACCCCGCCACCGCCCCCAACAACCCCGTGACCGACACCACGCCCAACGGCACCCTGTGCTACGTCACCGGACTGGCGATCGGCGACGACGTGGACTCCGGGTACACCCGGCTCGTCTCCCCCGAGATCGCGCTCCCCACGCTCGCCGGCGACACCCTGCTCGCAGCCGACCTGTGGCGGCGCATCAGCACCACCGAGCCCATGCTCGTCGAGCTCGCGCCCGACGGCACCGAAGACTGGACCACCGCCCTCGTCTTCTGGCCCACCGATGCCAACTGGCACCGCCAAACCCTCCGCGTCAACGACTTCATTACCCCGCTCAACTCGTTCCGCGTGCGGTTCTCGGCCATGGACATCTCGTCCGACTCCACCATCGAGTCCGCCGTGGACGGCGTCGAGGTCCTCTACGCTTTCGAGACCTCGCCAGCGGACGTCAACGGCGACGGCGTCGTAGACAACGGCGACATCGGCGCCTTCATCGCGTTCTTCCTCGCCGGCAACCTCGCCGTGGACTTCAACGGAGACGGCGTCGTGGACAACGGCGACATCGGCGCCTTCATCACCGCCTTCCTGATCGGCTGAGCTCACACAGGCATCGCCAAAGAGCAACGCCCGACTACTCGTACGCCTGCTCTCGCTCTTCCTCGGTCTTCGTAAACTCGTCAAGGGCTGCCGCCCGCTCGGCCAGCTGTTCCGGCGTCGCCAACTCGTTCTCGCTACCCGCCACCACCGCCGCAACCATGGCGTCGCCGGTCACGTTGCACGAGGTCCGGCACATGTCCAGGATCCGGTCCACGCCGAAGATGATCGCGATGCCCCCGGCCATTGCCTCCGCAGACATGTTGATCGACTGCAGCACGATTACCAGCATGATCATGCCCACGCCGGGCACGCCGGCCGTCCCGATCGACGCAAGCGTCGCGGTCAATACGATCGTGAACTGTTGCCCGATCGTGAGATCCATGCCGTAGAGCTGGGCGATGAAGACCGCCGCGACACCCTGGTAGAGAGCGGTCCCGTCCATGTTGATTGTCGCGCCCAGCGGCACCACGAACGATGTCACGTCCTCCGAAACGCCTAGTCGGTTCTCCACACAATCCATCGTTACGGGGAGGGTTGCCGAGGACGATGAGCTGGAGAACGCCAGCAGCTGGGCCGGCGCGATCGCGCCAAAGAACCGCTTGAAACCCACCGGCGTGAAGAGCTTGAGCACCAGCGGGTAGACCGCGAACATCATCACCGCGAGCCCGAACACGACCACGAGCGCGTAGACCGCCAATGCTTGCAGCACGCCGAGACCGAGGTCCGCCACGACGCGCACGATGAGCGCGAAGACCGCGACCGGAGCGCACAACATCACCACGTGCACGATCTTGATGATCACGTCGGTCATCGCGTCGCAGATCGCGATCACGGGCCGCGACTTGGTCTGCGGGATCAGCGTCAGCGCGATCCCGATCGCCAGCGCCAAGAACACGATCTGCAACATCTGCCCCTCGGCCAGCGCGCCGAATGGGTTGGTCGGCACGACGTTCAAGAACGTCTCCCAGGCATCGGGCTTGATCGCCGCGTCGATCTTCACCCCGGCCTCCGCGGCCTTGGCGGTCGCGAGCTGGTCGCGGATCTCGGTCGGCACGAACCGACTCGACCCCGGCTTCACCGCGTTGGCGACCAGCAGCCCGACCGTGATCGCGACGGCGGTCGTGCACAGGTAGATCGCGATGGTCTTGCCGCCGATGCGGGAGAGCTTCTTCAGGTCGTTCAGGCTCGCCGCGCCGACGATCAAGCTGAACAGCACGATCGGGGCGGCGATGAACCGGAGCATCCGGATGAACAGGTCCCCGATGAACCCATTGAGCTTGCCAATAAACGCCAGCACGCCCGCGACCGCCCCCTCCGTCGGCAGCGCTCCCCGCTCGCGCAGGATGTTGATCACCACGCCCACCACTACGCCGAGCACCAGCCCGATGAGAATCTTCCAGTGCATCGCGAGCTTGGACCGCTTGGGTGCTGTTGTTTCAGCCATGAGAACCTCCTGAGTCCGCCCACCCTAAGGCATGGTGTCCAAGACCGCCAGTCACACGAACGCAGCCGCAAGCACCGAGCCTCCCCCCTACCATCCCCGATGCCCCCCACCCCCCAGAAGTTCCGCTCCTCTCGTCTCCGCTTTGGCAAGTACATCGCCGACCGGAGCAAGGCCACCCATGTCGAGAGCGTCCACTCGCACCTCGACCCCGCCAAAGAAAAGAAGAAGGCCCGCGGTCCGCGCCGGTCGGTCAAGGGGCTCGTCGCGGCGTTCTGGCGCCTGCTCGCCGGGCACCGAACCACCATCGCCATGTCGTTGGCGACCCTCTCCGTCTCCGTCGTCTTCTCGCTCGTCATGCCCATGACGACCAAGGTCGCGATCGACTACGTGCTCACCGACAGCCCGGGCCCATCGGGCCTCCCAGACCAGTTCGCCGATCTCACCCCGGTTCAGCTGCTCTGGCTCGTCGGCGCCGTCATGCTCACCGCCGCGATCGGCGGGGCGGCGTTCTCCATCTGGGGCCGCTGGCAGTGCACCCGCATCACCAAGCGGGTCCAGGTCGCGCTGCGCAAGCGAGTCTTCGATCACGCCTCCAACCTGCCCCTGCACCGCATCCAGGCCATCAAGGCCGGCGGCGTCTCCTCGATCCTTCGCGAGGACGCGGGCGGCGTGGGCGAGCTCGTCTTCACCCTCATCTACAACCCCTGGCGAGCCATCACCCAGCTCACCGGCACCCTCATCATCATCGCCATGATCGACTGGATCCTCGTTGTCGGGGCGCTCGCGGTGCTCCCCGTCATCTGGATCACCCACCGGACCTGGATCGCCCGCATCCGCCCGATGTACCGCGACATCCGCCACACCCGCCAGACCATCGACGCCCAGAGCGCCGAGACCTTCGGCGGCATGCGCGTCGTCCGGGGCTTCAACCGACGACAAGCCGAGGCCGCCCGCTTCACCCGCGAGGGGCACTTCATGGCCCGCCAGGAGCTCCGCACCTGGTGGTGGAGCCGCGTGCTCGAGGTCGTCTGGCAGGTCCTCATCCCGCTCGCCTCGGTCATCGTCCTTCTCTACGGCGGCAGCCGCGTCCTCAAGGGCGAGCTCACCCTCGGCGACCTCATGGCCTTCAGTGCCTACCTCCTCATGCTGCTGGGCCCCTTAGAAGCCCTGGTCGCCAGCGCCACCAACGTCCAGAACAACCTGGCCGCCCTCGACCGCGTGCAGGACCTGCTCGACGAGAACCGCGAGTTCGCCGACCAGGCCCAACGCGACCGCATCGACCGCCCCCGCATGCAAGGCCGCGTGACGCTGGACAGCGTCACCTTCGCCTACCCCTCGCGGTCAGCGAAGAAAGACCTCGGCGAGCACGCGACCACGGACACCGGCAAGCCCGTGATCACCGAGTTCACCCTCGACGTGGAGCCGGGCGAGACCATCGCCTTCGTCGGCCCCTCGGGCGCGGGCAAGACCACCCTGTGCAACCTCATCGCCCGGTTCTACGACCCCACGGGCGGGCGCGTGCTGCTCGACGGCGTGGACCTGACCACCCTCGACGTGGACGACTTCCGCCGCCTGCTGGGCATCGTCGAGCAGGACGTCTTCCTGTTCGACGGCTCGGTCACCGAGAACATCGGGTACGCCCGCCGCGATGCCACCGAGCACGAGATCATCGCCGCCGCCGAGGCCGCCAATGCGCACGGCTTCATCACCGAACTCGAGAACGGATACGACACCCTCGTCGGCGAACGCGGCGTCCGTCTCTCGGGCGGACAGAAGCAACGCATCGCCATCGCCCGCGCCATCCTCGCCGACCCCAAGATCCTGATCCTCGACGAGGCGACAAGCAACCTGGACACCGAGTCCGAACGCCTCATTCAGCGGTCACTCGCCGGGCTCATGCGAGACCGTACCAGCTTCGTCATCGCCCACCGGCTCAGCACCATCCGCCACGCCGACCGGATCGTGGTCGTCGAGGACGGCGCGATCGTCGAGCAGGGCACGCACGACGAGCTCCTGGCTCTGGGCGGGCGATACTCCGACGTGCTCGAGATGCAGCTCGAGGGCGACGGCACTTCCAGCCTGCCCGAAACGGTCTCTTAAAATCCAGAAGGCCTGAACGCTGAGGCGCGGAGGGATGACGCAGAGGCGCGGAGAAAGACATCCTCGGTGGAAGAAAGTAAACCTGAGTAGGCCGAGTACGTATGGCGTCTTTGCGTCCGACTTTCAGCCATCCTCCTTCCAGTTTTCTTCTCTTGTTCTCTCTCCGTGTGTCCTCTGTGTCTCTGTGGTGAACTGGATTCCTCTTCTCTGCGCCTCCGCGTCATCCCTCCGCGCCTCTGCGTTCAAGTCTTCCAGTCTTCGACCCACGAAAAAACCCCCGCGATCTCTCACAGGGGCGTTCTCAAAGTAAGGGAACCGAGACTTGAACTCGGACTAAGGGAATCAGAATCCCTCGTGCTACCAATTACACCATTCCCTCAGTTGTCTCTCTCAAAGGCCCCGGGCCAGCGTCCCCTGACCCGGTCGCAATCCTAGCCCTCCCACTCCCTTCGGCAAACCGTGCCACCGGCTCCAGTTTCGCCCGTATCCTTGGGTCATGCCTACCAAACCCTCTGTCGCCCGTTCCTACGCCCCAGCCGCCCTCGGGTTCGCGTTGGCCGGGCTCGTGAGCCTCCCGAACGCCACCCTCGCAGCCGCCCATGGGGCCTACCCCACAGAGGCCTTCCCCGCAGGGGCCTTCCCCACCCAAGCAATCAGCCAGACCGCCCCGCCCGCCTGGCAGGTCTTCTGCCCCGAGGGACGAGACGCGGTGCTCTGGGCCTTCATGGACCAATACGTCACCGGGCTCCACCGCCTGAGCCCCGGCATCGGCGACACGCTCGGCGACGACTCACTCAACCATCGCCTGGGCGATTCCTCCGCAGCCGCCAGCGAGGCCTCAGACGATTGGGCCAAGCAGCAGCGGGCGACCCTCGCCTCGATCGACCGCTCGGGCTTCTCCCCCGCCGACCACCTCGACGCGGACCTGCTGCTCTATCAGCTCGACCAGTGGATCAACGCGATCCCTCTCATGCGGTGGCAGATGCCCGTCTCCTCGATGAACGGCCCGCAGGTCTGGCTCCCGCAGATGGGCCGGTCCACGCCGCTGACCAAGGACCGGCACTACACCGACTACGTCGCCAAGCTCGGGCAGGTCGAGACCCGGCTCACCGACGCGATGACAAACATGCGCCTTGGCATCGAGCAAGGCCGCGTCCCGCCCCGCGTGACGCTCACCCCGACCGTCGAGCAGGCGATGGCCCAGGCCACGCCCTCGATCCGGGAGGACCCGACGACCAGCCCCTTCTTTAGCCCGCTCAACGGCTTGCCCGAGGGCGACCCCCGACGAGACGAGGCCGCCGCGATCATCGAGCTGAAGATCGTCCCGGCCTACCTCGAGCTGGCGTTGTTCCTGCAGAACGAGTACATCCCCGAGGCCCGCGAGAGCGTCGGCATCGCCCAGGGGATCGACGGCGTCGAGGCCTACAGCATCGCCCTGCGCCAGCACACCACGCTCGACCTCACCGCCGACCAGGTGCACGAGACCGGGCTGAGCGAGGTCGCCCGGATCAAGAGCGAGATGATGGAGGTCATCGCCCGCACCGACTGGGACAGCAACAAGCGCGAGTGGACCGACGACGACGCGCTGTTCGCGGCGTTCATCCACTATCTGCGCACGGACCCGCGGTTCTACTACGAATCGGCGGGCGAACTGCTAACGGGCTACCGCAACATCTGCAAGCTGATCGACGCGGAGATGCCCAGGCTCTTTGGCGTGCTGCCCAGGCTGCCCTACGGCGTGCGCCCGCTCCCGACCTTCGCCGCCAAGAGCGCCCCCACCGCGTTCTACTACCCGGGCTCGGCCGCGGGCGGCGTGCCTGGGTACTTCATGGCCAACGTCTACGACCTGCCCAGCCGCCCCAAGTACGACATGATCGCGCTAACCCTCCACGAGGCGGTGCCGGGGCACCACCACCAGATCGCGTTGTCGCAGGAGATGGAGGGCCGGCACACGATGCGCAAGCTCGCCGGCTTCACCGCCTTTAGCGAGGGCTGGGCGCTGTACGCCGAGCGGCTCGGGCTCGAGGTCGGCCAAGACAACGTCGACGACGGCGTCGACCGAGGGCTCTACGCCAACCCCTACGACGACTTTGGCCGCCTCAACTTCGAGATGTGGCGCGCCCTCCGCTTGGTTGTAGACACCGGCATCCACACCAAGGGCTGGACCCGCACCCAGGCGATCGACTACATGCTCGCCAACTCCGCGCTCACCCAGGTCAACGCCAACAACGAGGTGGACCGCTACATCGGCTGGCCCGGCCAGGCCACGGCGTACAAGATCGGGCAGCTCAAGATCTCCGAGCTCCGCGCCAAAGCCGAGACCGCGCTGGGCGACGCCTTCGATCTGCGAGCCTTCCACGACACCGTGCTCGAGAACGGGGCCATCCCGCTGCCCGTGCTCGAGGCCCAGATCGATCGGTGGATCGCTGAGCAGGGCGACTAGCGCGCACAAAAAAACCCTGCCGTGGCGGGGGCTTGGGTCGTTCTCGTTTGATGGGTGGATTACCCAGTGGGTGACTCATCCGATGGAGGTGTCGTCGTCGATCTCGATCTTCGCAGCTTTCTTGTCCCACTGCCCGGTCGGGTTGGCGTCGTTATCGCGACGCAGCGGGCGGGCTCGGCCATACTCCGAAGCCGAGCGGGCCCGGGCCGGGGCCTGGTTGGGAACCGGGGCCGAGGGCGCCTTGGGGGCATCAGCCCGGCCGACCACGGTGTCAGGCGAGGGCTCACCCCGTCCGATGAGCCCTGAATCGGCGTCGGAGTGGTTCTCGGACGTCTCGAGCTCGTCGGGGCCAAGCCTCTTATGGCGGGCCTGATCGATTGAACGATCAAGCTTGCCGAGGATCGCCTTCACTTCGTCGAATGCCTTGCCGGATGATCCCATCGTGTTCTCCTCAAAGGGCCTATCGGCCCACGCGGCGAACGACTTGCCAGCCAACACCCGAATCAGGACCCCAAAGGTGGTAACAAGCACCGCCTGTACCGTCTGGCACCCCTGCTCTACCCACGCTACAGTCCATACCGCCCTTGCACCACCCCACAGGGACGCGGCAAGGGCGTTCGCCCCGAGCCCGGGGCCCCTTACGCGACGGAGAAGCCATGGCCCAAGTCAGCCTCGAGAACGTCTGGAAGGTCTACCCCGGCAACATCGAAGCCGTCCGTGACGTCTCCATGACCATCAAGGACGGCGAGTTCGTCGTCCTCGTGGGCCCCTCGGGCTGCGGAAAGTCCACCACTCTGCGCATGATCGCCGGGCTCGAGGACATCTCCTCGGGCAACATCCGCATCGGTGAGAAGATCGTCAACACCGTCCACCCCAAGAACCGCGACATCGCGATGGTCTTCCAGAACTACGCGCTCTACCCCCACATGAGCGTCTACAAGAACATGGCCTTCGCCCTCAAGCTCCGCAAGGTCCCCAAGGCACAGATCGACGAACGCGTCATGCACGCAGCCGACATTCTGGGCATCACCGAGTTCCTCGAGCGCAAGCCCAAGGCCTTGTCGGGCGGGCAGCGCCAGCGCGTCGCGCTGGGCCGCGCCATCGTCCGCGAGCCCAAGGCCTTCCTCTTCGATGAGCCCCTGTCCAACCTCGACGCCAAGCTCCGCGTCTCGACCCGCGGCGAGCTCAAGGCCCTCCACCAGCGGCTCAAGACCACCACCGTCTACGTCACCCACGACCAGGAAGAAGCCATGACGCTCGGCGACCGCGTCGTCGTCATGAGCCAGGGCCTCATCCAGCAGGCCGACACCCCGTTTGAGGTCTACACCAACCCGGTCAACCGCTTCGTGGCAGGGTTCATCGGCACCCCCCCCATGAACTTCATCGGCGGGCGGCTCGACAAAGCCGGCGACGATCTCCGGTTCATCGAGGGCGGCGACGGGTTCACCATCAACATCGCCAACAAGCACAAGCCCAAGCTCATCAAGCACGTCAACAAGGGCGTGGTCATGGGCATCCGCCCCCAGGCGATCGAAGAGGTCTCCGGGGCCCAGTCCGACGCCGCCGAGGACGAGGGCCGCCTCTTCCGCCTCCCCGTGGACACCATCGAGCCCCTGGGCGACCAGATGGACCTGCACGGCAAGACGCCCGGCGGGCTCCGGTTCACCGCCCGTGTCCGCGCCCACCAGGGCCTCACCGCGGGCACCAAGGCCCAGCTCGCGATCGACACCGACCGGGTTAACGTTTTCGCAGCGGGCGAGTTTGGCCCCAACCTGCTCACCCAAGCCGGCGGCCCGGGATGACCGCGCCCAAGCCCTCCGATCCCACACACCCGCTTTCGACCACACCCACGACCACCAAGCACGCCGCTCACCCGGCCCCGCTGGCGATCCCCGGTGTAGTGGAGCGCCGCCGAGACCTGTTCTGGCAGAACGTGGTGCGTGAGTCGCTGATGGCGCTAGCCGCCGCGGCCCAGTCGGGCGGCCGAACCTCACCAACGCCCTCGGGGGCCGCCCACTCGCCCAAGCCGGTGGGTGACCTGTTCGACGGCCGCATCGCCATCATCACCCAGCTCGGTCAGCGGATCCCGGTCGCTGATATCTACCCCGTCTTCTCGTGCTCGATCAGCGGCTCTCCGGTCGATCGCCTCCGGTCGGCGGACATCCAGTGCACCGTCTTCCGCATCACCTCGCCGCTGGGCGAGACCTTCACCCTCCCGATCTCCCAGATCTCGATGATCCACTCGCTGTCCGACGATCTGATCCAGCAGCTCGAGAACGCCGCGGAGGCCCAGGCCGCCGCGATGGAGGAGGAGGACGAGGAGGGGCTCCCGTTCGGGTTCGCCGCCTACACCTCGCTCTCGGCCTCTGAGGCCGAATCCGACCCCCTCGGCCCGGCGATCTGAGCCCCCCAAGCCCCCAGCAAGCCCACCTACACCCCCCCAAGCACGAGCGAACTCCGAACCCGATTCGGCCCCCTCGGCGCGAATAGAATCCCGCCCCGGTGTGCTTGGGCATAGCCCACACCCCAACCCGGCTGGAGACCCCATGCGCACACTCATCGCGATCCCCGTCTACAACGAGCAGAAGTATGTCCGCCGGGTGCTGACGGCGGTCCGCGAGCGGGCCGACCACATCCTCATCATCGACGACGGCTCGACCGACGCCACGCCGGACATCGTCGCCGAGCTGCAGCGACCGCTCGACCTGCACGTGATCCGTCACCCGGACAACGCGGGGTACGGCCGCAGCCTCCGCGAGGCCTTCAACCACGCCCAGCACCACGGGTACGACTGGGTCGTCACCATGGACTGCGACGAGCAGCACGAGCCGGCCTCGATCCACCGGTTTATCGAGCGGGCCACCGCGGACGATCTGGACATGGTCTCCGGCTCGCGATACGCCGGCGAGGTCCCCAAGGGCGACTGCCCGCCCGAGGACCGCCGCCGAATCAACGCGTTGATCACCGCGGAGATCAACCAGCGGCTCGGGCTCGAACTCACCGACGCGTTCTGCGGGTTCAAGGCCCACCGCGTCGAGGCGACCCGCGACCTGAACCTCACCGACCGCGGGTACGCCTTCCCGATGCAGCTCTGGGTGCAGTCCGTCGCGCAGGGCCACCGGATCGGCGAGATCCCCGTCAGCCTCATCTACAACGACCTGAACCGGACCTTCGGCCACGGGCTCGACCAGGCCGAGGCCCGCCTGAATCACTACCGCTGCGTGCTCTACAAAGAGATCAAGGCGTGGCTCGACTGCCTGCCCACGGGCGCGCTGCTCGACGCGTGCGCCCGCCCCGACGAGGTGCCCCAGGATTGAGCGCCCACGCCGCCCAACCGGTTCACTCAACCGTTGGCCGCGGCCCGGCCTTGCTCGATCCGCCCGCCGCCGACTGGGCCGGGTTGATCCGCAACGCCTCTCCCAACGCTAGAGCCGAGCGGTTCCGCGAGCAGCTCGGGCTGCCGAGCACGACGCCGCTGATCGTGACCGGGCATCAGCCGATCGTCTTCCACCCGGGGATCCTGGCGAAGTACCTCGCCGCGGACGCCTTGGCCAACGCAACCGGCGGCTCGACCGCGTGGCTGGTCGCCGACCAGGACACGCCCGATGTGTTCACGCTCCGCCGCCCGGCCCGCGCCGACACCGGCGAGCTCCAGACCCAGCACCACAAGCTCAGCGAAGAGCCCGTCTTCACCTCCGTCGCCGTCGCGTCGCAGAAGCCGATCGCGGCCCCGGCGAGACTCGCCCCGCCGTTTGACCGGGTGAGTGAGGCGTTCGCGGCGCACGCTGGCGCCCCCAACCTCGCCGCCCAGGCCGCGATGGCGGTGCGTGATCTGCTGAGCGATCTGCGGGGTGATGGGCCCGCTGATCGATCTGGCCCCCCGCCGCTCTTCTTCGCCTCACGCCTGCACGAGACGGACCTGTTCAACGAGATCGTGGACGCGATCGGAAGAGACCCGGCCCGGTGCGTGCGGACCTACAACGAGGCTGCGAGCGCGTTCCCCGGGGCGCACCTGCGGGCCCTGGGCGCACGGCAGACCCCCCAAGGACGAAGCCCAGAGGGGGAGGATCTCGAGCTCCCGCTCTGGCGGATCGAGCCGGGGCAGCCGCGTGTGCCCGTGTTCGCGTCGCAGCTCGCCCAGACCCCGCGCGAGCGGCTCGCGCCGCGGGCCACGCTGCTCGACGGGCTCGTTCGGCTCGCCGGGTCGGACCTGTTCATCCACGGCACCGGGGGCACCAAGTACGCCCAGGCCACCGACGCCTGGTTCGCCGCGTGGGCCCCGGTGGACGGGTGCGGCGCGCTGGCCCCCGCGGTGACCGCGACCGCGTCGCGCACGATCGACACGGGCGAGCCGCTGACGACGAGGGCCCAGGCGGACCACGCGGTCTGGGCGGCCCACCACGCGCGGCACACGCCCACGATGCTCGACGACCCGCAGCGGGCGACGCACAAGGCCGAGCTGCTCAGGGTGATCGAGGCAGCCCCCCGACGCTCGCCCGAGCGTGCCGCCCGGTTTGCCGAGTTGACCGCGTTGCTCGACGAAGCCCGGCGTGCGCACGCCGATGCGATCCGGGCGTTGGATCATGAGGCCACGTCAGCCAGGGCCCGGGCCGCGGAGCACGAGATCGCGGCCGACCGCACCTGGCCGTTCCCGGCGTACCCGGACCAGACGCTGCACGAGCTGGCCGCGTCGATCCGGGCGGAGTTCGTGGGCTGACCCCCCACCTACCATCGGGCTCATGCCTACTCGCACTCTCAACCCGGTTCGGATGCTCTGGCTCGGTCTGCTGACCGCGCTGCTCGGCGTGCTGCTCGTCTCGTGCGGCAAGAGCCCCTCGGCCTCGCCACAAACCAAGGGCCCGGCCCAAGCCACCGCCCGACGAATCGCGGTGCTCTCGCCCGCGATCGCGGTCATGCTGAAAGACCTCGGCTTCGAGGACCGGGTCGTCGCTCGGCACACCTGGGACCTGGTGCTCAGCGACTCGGTCCCCGCGATCGGCGACCAGTTCGAGCTCGACTACGAGGCGCTGCTCGCGATCAACCCCACGCACGTCTACACGCAGTACGAGTCGGCCGGCGTGCCGGATCGGCTGCGCGAGCTGGCCGAGCAGCACGGCTGGCACCTCGAGGACTACCGCATCAACACGCTCGAGCAGATCGCACAAACGCTCGACGACCTCTACCTCGACCTGGGCGGGCAGATCCAGACCGACCGCGAGCTGCGGGTCAACGGCATTTCGGTCGGCGGCACCATCCCCGAGTTCGCAGACTCCATGCCCTCGGATCGGCTCGCGCAGGCCTGGGGCGATCGCGGGCCGAGTGTCCGCGGGGCCGGGCGGGTGCTGCTGCTGGCCCAGGGCGAGACGCCCGCGGCCCTCGGGCCCGGCTCGGTCCACCACGAGATCCTCGTGAGCCTCGGCGGCACGCCCGCGATCGAATCGGGCCAACCCTGGATGAACCTGGACGCCGAGGACGTGCTGCGGCTGGCCCCGGACGCGATCGTGATCTTCGCCCCACGAGAACGGACCGACGACGAGCAGCGGTGGCCCACGACCCAGGGGCCCGAGTGGGATGACCTGGCTAAGCGGCTCGGGGCGTTTGCCGACCTGCCGATCCCGGCGATCGAGAACCAGCGGGTGCTTCTGGTTGATCATCCGCTGTGCCTGCTGCCGTCGCCGTCGCTGGGGGAGGTGGCGGAGGTGATGGCGGAGCAGTTGATCGAGTGGGCGGAATGAGAATGAAGCGGCCGCTCGACGATCGTGGACAGCCGGTGACCCTGCGCGATCTGGACAAGCGAACGAAGCGTGAATCGGTCCGGCTGGCTGGCGCGGACCGCGCGGGTGTCCGCGGGTACACATGGCGCGAGATACGGCGTCAGGTCGTGCTGGGTCTCGCGGGCGGTCTCACGCTCGTTCTCGCGGTGGCTCTGATCCCGATGTCGGATCTCATGTACGTCGTGGTCGTCGGCGGCGTGATCGGTATCGTCAGCGTGCTCGAAGTTCGGAGGCGGGCCGTGCACCGATTAGGTGACCGCCGCTCGTTGGCATTGCGAGATCAGCGCTGCCCGGCGTGCTGGTACGACCTAGCCGAATCGCCCATCGAACCGGGCGGCTGCGTCGTCTTCCCCGAGTGCGGGGCGGCGTGGCGGGTGCCAGAACACAATGACTGAGCCTCTTCTGCCACTTCTCCCCCTTGGGGGAGAAGGTGGGCCGGCGAAGCCGGGTCGGATGAGGGGGTGCGGACACCCCGCAGATCCCAAGCCCCCTCACCCCATCCCTCTCCCCCCTCGGGGGGAGAGGGAGCAAGAGTGGACCCCTAGACTCAGCCCCATGAGCGACCCCACCACAACTTCTATTGACCCTGTCGAAATCCTCGAGGCCCGGTTCACGGACGCGATCGCAGCCGCGTTCCCCGGCGTGCAGGCCGACCCCTTGATCTCGGGCAGCCGCAACCCGAAGCTCGGCGATTTCCAGTCCAACGCCGCGATGCCGCTGGGCAAGCGGGCCGGGATCAACCCGCGCGAGGCGGCCGCGAAGATCATCGAGCACCTCAAGATCGACGACCTGGCCGAACCCCTGACCGAGGAGTCGATCGCGGGGCCCGGGTTCATCAACATCCGCCTCAAGCCGGCGGCGCTGGCTGATTTCTTGGGTCGGCTCGACACGCCCGAGCTGGGCATCGCCCCGCCGACCACGCCGCAGACCGTCGTCGTTGACCTGTGTGGCGTGAACCTTGCAAAGCAGATGCACGTCGGGCACCTCCGCTCGACCGTGATCGGCGACGCGGTCGCCCGCCTGTTCGAGCGGCTCGGGCACACCGTGATCCGCCAGAGCCACGTGGGCGACTGGGGGCTGCCCATCGCGATGGTCGTGCAGCGGATCATCGAGATGGAAGACGCGGGCGAGATCGACCCGGCGACGCTCGGGCTCGACCACCTCAACACGCTCTACCGGGCGGCGCAGGCCGAGTGCACGCCCGAGCAGCGGGCGCTGGAGACGATCACCAAGTTCGGCGGCCACCCCAAGGCGCTGGCCGAGTGTGAGCTGCGGGTCGAGACGGCCCGCGAAGCGGTCAGCCGAGCCAAGGCCCGGCTCGTGGCGTTGCAGTCGGGCGATGACCGCTCGGTCGCGACATGGAAACGGGTCTACGACATCACGATGGCCGAGTGCCTGCGAACCACCGGCAAGCTGCACGCGAACATCAAAGCCGAACACTCGGCGGGCGAGAGCACCTATCGGGCCGAGCTGGCGCCCGTGGTGGCGGACCTGGAAGCCCGTGGCATCGCGGAGGAATCCGACGAGGCGCTGGTTGTCCGGGTCGAGGGGATCGCCGAGCCCTGCCTGATCCGCAAGCGGGACGGCGGGTTCCTGTACGCCACGACCGACCTGGCGGCGCTCAAGCGGCGGTGCCAGCAGTTCGGCGCGTCGAGGGTCGTGTACTGCGTTGACGCACGCCAGAGCCTGCACTTCAAGCAGGTCTTCGGGGCGGCGCACAAGGCGGGCTACTCGACCACGCCGACCGGCGAGGTCTCGCAGCTGCAGCACGCCGCGTTCGGCAACGTCATGGGCGAGGACAACCGCCCGCTCAAGACCCGCTCGGGCGAGAACGTGAAGCTGGCCGACCTGCTCGACGAGGCCGTCGAGCGGGCGACGAAGACCGTGGCCGAGAAGAACCCGGACCACACGCCACAAGAGCACGCGACGATCGCCGAGGCCGTCGCGATCACCGCGATCAAGTACGCGGACCTCTCGACCGAGCGGATCAAGGACTACGTGTTCAGCTTCGACCGGATGCTCGCGTTCGAGGGCGACACGGGGCCGTATCTGATGTACGCGCTGGTGCGGGTGAAGTCGATCTTCCGCAAGGCCGCCGAGGCGGGGATCGAGTTTAACCCAGCGGCTGAGCTGCTCCTCAACGAGCCCGAGGAGAAGGCGCTGGCGCTCAAGCTGCTGCGGTACCCGCGGGTGGTTCGGGCGTCGGGCGAGAACCTCGAGCCGCATCGGCTGTGCAACGAGCTGTACGAGCTGGCCTCGGCGTTTAGCACCTTCTTTGACCGGTGCCCCGTGCTGCGGGCGCCCGACGCCGCGACCCGCGACTCGCGGCTTCGGCTTGCGGGGCTGACGGCTCGGGCCTTGGCCGACGGGCTCGACACGCTGGGGCTGCCGACCGTCGAGCGGATGTAGGGCCACCAACCAACAACCCATCGGCCTCGCCTCTCATCACATCGCTTCACATCGCATCGCATCGCATCGGTGCGGGGCGTTGCGGTGTGGC
>JBLHKT010000031.1:0-26584 GCA_047620485.1 Phycisphaerales bacterium
GAGCGAGAGACCTGGGTGCCGACTTCTGGGCGATTCGGGACGCGTGGCCGACCGGACTGGGGGGGTGCCGCTAGGCTCGGGGCATGGCGAGCGGTCGAGCGAGAACCTGGGCGGTGCTGATCGGGCTTCTGGTGCTTGCGGGGCTGGCGGTGCTCGTGCGTCTGATGGTGGGCGGCGAGGGGCTTGGCTTCCCGGGGAGCGGTGAGAATTCGGGCACGGTCTGGGAGCTTCGGTCCACCCGGGCTGCGGGGGGTGTGCTGGTCGGTGCGACGCTGGGCGTGGCGGGGGTGCTGCTGCAGGCGCTGCTGCGGAACCCCTTGGCGAGCCCGGACCTGATGGGGCTGAGCAGCGGCGCGGGGCTTGCGGTGATGGTGAGCACGTACCTGGCGTACAAGGTGAGCGGGGAGCTCTCGCCGATGGTGGCGACGGCGGGGCCGGCGCTGGTCGGGGCGTTTGCGGTGCTCGGGCTGGTGTATGGGCTGAGCCAGCGGCGCGGGCTCATCGACCCGGTCGCGATGGTGCTTGTGGGCGTGGTGATCTCGATCGTGTGCGGCAGCGCGACCGTGCTGGTGCAGAACCTGCTGCCCGACCGCGGGATGAGCAGTGCGCGGTGGTTCATGGGTCGGCTGGGCGATGACTACGGGTGGGGCGAGCTGGCGGTGGCTGGCGGGATCAGCGCGGTCGTGCTCGCGTGGGCGGCGTGGCTCGGGCGGGCGATGGACACCGCGAGCGTGAGCCCGGACGAGGCACGGAGCCTGGGCGTGGAGCTGGGGCGGCTGCGCGCGTTCGAGTTTGTTGGTGCGGGTGTGCTGACGGCGCTCTCCGTGGTGCTGGCGGGGCCGATCGGGTTTGTGGGGCTTGTCTGCCCGCACGCGGTGCGGCTCTTGGCTGGGCCGGGGCACCGGGTGGTCGTGCTCGGGAGCGCGCTGGCTGGGGTTGTCGTGGTGGTGGGGGCGGACGCGGCGATCAAGGCGATGCCGATGGACGTGGGGCGGCTGCCGCTGGGCGTGGTGACGAGCGTAATCGGGGGGCCGGTGTTTCTGGTGTTGCTGATGAAGGGGCGGGGACGAGGGGCGGTCTAGCCCAGAACGTCCAGCGGGGCCCGGCGGGGCTCGGCGGGGGCAACATCGGGCGGTGTTTCCGGGGTTGCGGCTGCGTTGTGAGAGACGGTGTCATAAGCGACTGGTGCGGCGGCCGGGCTGACTGTTGATTGCTCGGCGCTTTCGGATTGCTCAGTCTCGGGTTGTTCAGCTTCGGACCGTTCGGTCTCAGGCCGCCCTGTCTCGGACCGCTCGGTCTGAGACTCCTTGGCCAGCTCGGCCCGGGCCTTGGACTCCATCTTGACGGCAATCGCGGCGACGGATCGATCCGCGGAGGAGGGATCGGCCGGCGCGAGCGCGGCGGCTCGGATCTGGGCGGCCTTGGCGATGGTGGCCTCGGGGGAGTTCGCGGGTGAGGTGTCGATTGAGACGTGGCCCCCGACGGCGTAGCGTTTGCCGTCCGGGCCGGTCTGATAGGAGTAGCTCGGGCCGCCTCGGGCGTGTGCGCCGGCGCCGGCCATGTGGGCGGCCTCGTGGGTGCGGACCTCGGCATCGCGGCTCTGGAGCTTCTGGATCTTCTCTTGTTCCTCGGGCGTGAGCTTGCCTGGGGCGGAGGAGGGGGCTGAGGAGAAGGACGCCGAGTCGCCGTCGGCGTTGGTGTTGGCGTCGGTGTCCTGGGTGTGGTTCGGGTCGGGCTTGTTGGCGTGTGCGGTGTCGGCGTGCTGCTCGCCGGTCGAGGGCTGCTCGGTCTGGGAGATGGGTTGGAAGTGGGAGGTTGGGTCTTGCGAGATCCCGTGTTGCTGGCTTTGTGATGGTGCCGCGGGGGCCAGGGTTTGGTCACGCGGGGTGGCGGACGAGATGGGGGCAAGAGAGGTCACGCGACTCTGATCGGCGGGATCGAGGGTGGGGTGAGGCGATAATCAGAAGTGGACCGTGCGTGCCCGGCCGCTCAGGCGTTGAAGTACTTGGCCTGGGGGTGGTGGACGACGAGGGCGCTGGTGGATTGCTCGGGGTCGATCTGGTGGTTCTCGGTGAGGGCGCAGCCGATGCGGCTGGGGTCGATGAGTCGCCAGAGCTTGTCCTGGTCGGCCATGTCGGGGCAGGCGGCGTAGCCGAAGCTGTAGCGTGAGCCGCGGTACTTCTGCTTGAAGAGGTCGGCGGGGGTGGGGGCGTCGTCGTGGCCGAAGCCGAGTTCCTGGCGCATGCGTTTGTGCCAGAGCTCGGCGAGTGCTTCGGCGGACTCGACGCCCAGGCCGTGGAGGTAGAGGTATTCCTGGTACTGGTCGGACTCGAAGAGGCGTGTGGTCTCGACGCTGACGGCGGCACCGACGGTGACGCAGGACAAGCCGAGGATGTCGCGGCGGCCCAGTGATTGGCACTCGTCGAGGTCGCGGAAGAAGTCCGAGATGCACAGGCGGCCCTTCTTGGAGGCGAGCGAGCCGGCGTTGGGCTCGGGCTGGCGTGGGAAGGTGAAGCGTTCGATCTCACGGTCGTGGTCGTCGGGGTCGAAGACGATGAGGTCTTCGCCGCTTGAGGAGACGGGGAAGTAGCCGTAGACGAGCTTGGGGTGCAGGAGGTTCTGCTCGACGGCCTGGGCCTTGAGGCGTTCGAAGACGGGGTGGGCCTTGTCTTCGAGCTCTGCCTGGTAGTCGGCCTTGGATTTGGTGCCGCGCTTCATCTGCCACTGGACGGCGAAGAGGGCGGTGGGGTTGATGTAGGCGAAGACGTCTGCGAGGGGGATATTCTCGACGACGCGGGAGCCGAGGAAGGGGATTTCGGGGAGGATGTTGTCGCGGGCGACGAGGGAGCGGGCGGGGAGGGTGGCGACGGAGGGGTCCGTGGCGAGCTCGGCGGCGGCGGCCTTTTCGGCCTTGAGCTTGTCGTGGGCCTTGCGGGATTCTTCGTGCTTGGCCTGGCGGGTAGAGATCGCTTCGAGGACGGGTGCGAGGGTGCCGGTGGAGATGTGGTCCATGAGTCGGAGGCCCTCGAAGGCGTCCTTGCCGTAGAGGAGGGGGCCGTCGTAGACGCCTCGGAGGTATCCCTCAGCGTAGGTGCGGGTGAGGGCGGCGCCGCCGAGGATGACGGGGACTCGCAGGCCGAGCTTGTTGAACTCGTGGAGGTTTTCTTCCATGACGTTGACGGACTTGACGAGGAGGCCCGACAAGCCGATGGCGTCGGCCTTGGTCTCGTCGAAGGCCTTGAGGATGTTGGCGATGGGCTGCTTGATGCCGATGTTGTGGACGGTGTAGCCGTTGTTGGTGAGGATGATGTCGACGAGGTTTTTGCCGATGTCGTGGACGTCGCCGCGGACGGTTGCGAGGACGATGGAGCCCTTGGTCGAGGCGCCGTCGGATTTTTCCATGTGCGGTTCGAGGTGTGCGACGGCGGCCTTCATGGTCTCGGCGGACTGGAGGACGAAGGGGAGCTGCATCTGGCCGGAGCCGAAGAGCTCGCCGACGGTCTTCATGCCGTCGAGGAGGTGGTCGTTGATGATGGCGAGTGGTGGGTACTGGGTCATGGCCTCGTCGAGGGTGTCGGCGAGGTGCTCTTTCTGGCCGTCCACGATGTGGCGGCGGAGCTTTTCTTCGAGCGGGAGGTCCTCGAGCTTGGGGCCGGTGTCCGCGGCGGCGGTGACGTCGGCGAAGAGTTCGATGAGGTGCTGGAGGGGGTCGAAGTCGGGGTCCGTGACGCCCTCGGGTAGGCCCGTGCCGCCGATCGACTGGTCGCGTCGGTCGTAGATGAGGTGGAGGGCGGCGTCGCGATGCTCGTCGGAGATCTTGTTGAGGGGGAGGATCTTGGAGGCGTGGACGATGGCGGAGGTCATGCCGGCCTGGGTGAGCTCGTAGAGGAGGACGGAGTTGATGACCTGTCGGGCGGCGGGGTTGAGCCCGAAGGAGGCGTTGGACAGGCCGCAGGTGATCTGGACCTCGGGGAAGGCCTCGGCGATGCGGCGGGTGCCCTCGATGAGCTCGAGGGCGGAGCGGCGGTCGGTGTCCATGCCTGTGGAAACGGGCAGGACGAGGGGGTCGATGAAGAGGTCGCCGATGGGCAGGCTGTGGTGCGTGGTCGCGCGCTCGATGGCGCGGGTCGCGATTTCGAGCTTGCGGTCCGCGGTGCGTGCCATGGCGTGCTCGGGGTCCTCGTCGATGGTGCCGATGACGAGGGCCGCGTTGAAGCGTTTGGCGAGGCGGCAGAACTCGTCGAACTTGTCCTCGCCCTCCTCGAAGTTGGCGGAGTTGATGATGCACTTGCCCGGGGCGGCGCGGAGGCCGGCCTCGATGGTGGCGATCTGCGTGGAGTCGAGCATCAAGGGGGCGTCGGCCTGGCGGACCAGGCGGGTGACGACCTCGTGCATGTCGCTGGCGTTGTCGCGGCCGGCGTAGTCCACGTTGATGTCGAGCACGTGGGAGGACTCGCGGACCTGCTCGCGGGCGAGGGCGACGACGCCGTCCCAGTCCTCCTCTTCGAGGAGGCGTTTGAACTTGCGTGAACCGGAGGAGTTGCAGCGCTCGCCGACGGTGAGGATGGAGAGGTCCTGCTTGAACTCGGTGGCGGAGTAGAGCGAGGTGCAGGCGGGGGGGATCAGGTCGATCGTGCGCGCGGTGGGGGCGGTCTGGCCGAGTGCCTTGGCGAGCGCGGCGATGTGGGCGGGGGTGGTGCCGCAGCAGCCGCCGACGGCGGCGAGCCCGAACTCGCGGGCGAAGTCGACCATGGCCTTGGCGAAGGGCTCGGGGCGGAGGGGGTACTCGGTGCGGCCGTCCACGAGGACGGGGAGGCCGGCATTTGGCAGGCAGGCGACGTGCCCGGGCCAGTGCTTGGAGAGGTGCGAGAGGTGCGGGTGCATCTCGGTGGGGCCCGTGGCGCAGTTGAGCCCGAGCGAGGCGATGGGGTAGTTCTTGAGGGTCGCGGTGACGGCCTCGATCGCGGTGCCGGCGAGCATGGTGCCCGTTGTCTCGATCGTCACGTTGATGAAGATGGGGAGCTCGTCGGGCGAGCGGCCGCGTGATTGCAGCGCGTCGAGGATGGCCTGCAGCGCGACCTTGACCTGGAGGATGTCCTGGCAGGTCTCGAGGAGGAGCAGGTCGGCTCCGCCGTCGATCAGGCCCTCGGCGGCGACGCGGTAGGAGGCGAGCAGCTCGTCGTAGGCGATGTGCCCGAGCGTGATGAGCTTGGTGCCCGGGCCCATGGAGCCGGCGACGAAGCGGGGGCGGTCTGCGGTGGAACAGGCGTCGGCGGCGCGGCGGGCGATCTGGGCGCCGGCCTTGGAGAGCTCGTAGGCGCGGTCTTGCAGGTCGAACTCGACGAGGACGTGGGGCATGGAGCCGAAGGTGTCGGTCTCGACGATGTCGGCCCCGGCGGCGAAGTAGGCCTCATGGATCTCCTGGATCACGTCGGGGCGGGTGGCGGTGAGGATGTCGGTGCAGTTCTCGCAGCCGTGGTAGTCGGCCTCGAGGTCGAGCTCGCGGTCATGAATCTGGGTGCCCATGGCGCCGTCAAAGAGGAGGACGCGTGAGCCGAGGGTGTTTTGGAGGTCGGGCATGGTCTATCAATATATCCGGATGGACGGATGAAATCTGGGCGGGATAGAAAAACACCGGCCGCGTGGCCGGGTTTGGGTGTTCGTGAGCTGTCGAGGGGCGTGGGTTAGGGGCAGCCGGCGAGGAAGAGGGTGACGAAGAGGCCGATGTCGCCGTTGTCGATGACGCCGTCTCCGGAGAAGTCCACGGAGGGGTCTCCGGCGAGGAAGAGGGTGACGAAGAACCCGATGTCTCCGTTGTCCACGACACCGTCGCCGGAGAGGTCAACGGGGCAGGGGATGGCGGTGGCTGTGAAGTTGAAGTCGAAGTCGTAGAGCTGGATGTTGTTGGTGGAGTTGAGCGGGGCGACGCGGATGTAGTAGGTGCCGGCGGCGCTGAGCGAGGCGGTGCCGCCTTCGTCGAAGCCGAGCCCGGTGTTGTCGATGGTCTGGACGAGCGTGTCTGCGCCGTCCCGGATCTGGATCTCGAGGTCGTGGATGGAGTCGTAGTCGGTCAGCACGGAGCTCCCGCCCTGTGGGCCCATGAGGTACTCGCCGCCGGCGAGGACGCAGTTGACGGTGAGGTCGCCCGCGGCGGAGACGTTGATCTTGAAGTAGTCAACGTCGGAGTTGTCGTCGGTGGAGAGGTCTTTTCTGACGTAGGAGTCGCCGTCATTGAAGGTGCCCAGGTCGGTGGCGGTCCCGGCGGTGTTGTTGTCCTCGAAGACGTCGCCGTAGTTGCGTTGAGCGCCGAGGGTGTCATCGGTCTTGGGGCCGAGGTAGGCGGTGGAGACGAAGGGCTCCATGAGCTTGGTCTGGCTCACGGGTTCGACGTGGGCGAGACCCATGCCGTGCCCGTGCTCGTGGGAGACGACGTTCTTGATCCGCCTGGAGTTCTGGGACAGTTCGTTGTAGAAGTTGTCGGCGGAGTCGAGGAACATGTCGCCGTGGCTGGGGTAGTAGTTGTAGGCGAGGACGTTGCTGTTTCCGTCGATGAAGATGCCGCAGATGCGGACGTCGCCACGGACCCCAACGATGCCCGGTCGGGACGAGCTCACAGGGGCACCGTCATCGTTGGGCTCGTAGATGTAGTTGATCCCGCTCAGGAAGCCCCAGCGGGTGAAGGTCTGCGAGATCCGCAACTGCCACTCGGCGCGGCCGCCGTCGGCCGCGTAGACGCTGTCGAGCCAGGCGAACAGGTCGGAGGTGTCGCCGTCGGCGGGGGTGCCGTCCGGGACATAGGACCAGGTGAGGTTGATGGGGTCGCCGGTGGAGCCGGTGGAGCCGTCGGTGGCGGTGCTCGACCAGCGGGAACCGATCTGATAGCGCTCGGGGCCGGCGCCGGTGATGCTGTCGATCATGAGCAGCAGGGCCTCGGCGAGCTTGGGATCGGTGTCCGGGGAGAGGCAAAGCGAAGGAACGGCTTCACCTGCGTCGGCCATGGTCTGGAAGCGGGTGAGCAGGTTGCGGTGCTCGGGGGAGAAGGTGAGCCCGAACTGGGTCTCGACTTTCTCGATGGTGAGCGAGCCCGCCTCGACGACCCGGTTGGTCAGAACACCGGCGCCTATGGGGAGCTGTGCGTCGGGCCCGATCGCGCCGGCCCGGGTGAGTGTGGCCTGCTGGTTTGCGGGGAGGGCCTGGAAGAGTGTCCGCGCTAGCGCGTGGTGCTCCAGCGCCTTTTGGCTGACGAGCGCGACCGGGATGTTCTCGTCGAAGGTCTCGGGGGCGCGGTCGGCAGGGATCGGCGAGGCGACAACAATCGAGGTGGCCAGCGCACTGGCGGTGAGGTACTTCAGCATGTGCTCTATCTCCAATGGTGCATAAATGGTCTGCGTGATCCCCAGGAGGCTCCATACTCGCCGATTGGGCCCGAAAATGCAAGCAAAGAATGGCTCTTGGCTCGCAAACTTGGCAATGGTGGATCACAAAGCACCCCCCGCGGAAGGCTTCCGCGGGGGGTGCTGGGTTATGGGCTGGTTTGAAATCAGCAACCGGCGAGGAAGGCAGCGACGAAGGCGCTGATGTCGCCGTTGTCGATGACGCCGTCACCGTTGAAGTCGGCCAGCGGGGTCCCGCCGAGGAATGCGGCTACGAAAGCTCCGATATCTCCGTTGTCCACGACGCCGTCGCCGTTGATGTCCGCGGGGCAGGGGAGGCATCGGTCGCTGAAGCAGAGGACGTTCTCGTTGGTGCCCCACTGAATCTGCTGGCCCCATTTCTCCCACATGTCGCGCTGCTGGGGGACGAGCTCGGTCTGGATCTGCACGATCTCCATCTGACGCTCGAACGGCTCGGTCCGGACCTGGTAGCAGCCCGAGTCCCAGGCGTCGGTGACCTTGACCAAGAGCTGGTCGGAGCCGCCGAGCCCGAGCCCAATAAAGTCGGTCTTGGGGCCGGTCATGGCGAAGCCACAGGTGAGATTGGTGATCGTGATTCCCTCGAGCTTCTCGCGGAGGTTCGAGCTTGGGCCATAGATGTTGTAGTTGGCGATGCCGGCGAGTCCTGGCTTGAGGTGGACCGCCGAGCCCGGGCCGACGCCGGCGGCGAGGCCAAGGCCCGAGAGGTCGATGCCCGAAGTGACCGTCGAGCGGTCTTTGGTGATGAGGGTGGCGGCGTAGGCCGGGGTCATCTCATTGGTGTAGTGAGTGGCGAGGACGCCGCCGGTGAAGGGGTCGAGCATGAGGTGGTCGGTGCCGATGGTGGCGGGGGGGCCGCCGACGAAGGACTGCCTGGTCGTGATGGCACCGATGGTGAAGAAATCGTTCTGGTCTGAGACGTCGATGCCGTGGCCTGCCTCGTCGGTTCGCTGCTGGTTGGGATCCCACTCGTCGTAGTGCGAGACCCAGATGGGGAACCCGCTGGGGTCTGCCCGCAGGGCGAGGATGTCGATGTCAATGAGGAAGGGGGTGTCGTTGATGGGGTCGGCGACGCCCCAGAAGCCGGTGATGCCGATGGTGCCGTCATGGAGGACCTTGAGGTCAGTGAAGCCTGCGGTGGAGTTGGGGTTTGCGGGATCGAAGTAGGAGAGATTGATGAGGGGGAACCCGCCCGGGTCGGTGCGGACGAAGACGGGGTGCTGGCCGCCCGCGGCGTCGCGGGTGTTGGTGACGACAACGAAGTCGCCGGTGGTCGGGTCTTCGCGGACCGCGGGCTGGAGGTAGTAGTCGGCTTCGACGGGGTTGACGAGGCTTTCGAACGAGCCTGCTTCGTAGGCGTGGGCCCAGACCCAGTTGCCCAAGGGATCGAGGCGGAGGAGGGCGAGGCCCAGGCCGCCGCCGGCGGATTCGGTGTGCCCGGCGACGATGTAGCCGCCGTCTGCGGTCTGCTGGACCGAGGTTCCTCGGTCTCTGCCTTGGCCCCCGAAGCGGGTACGCCATTCGATGGTGCCGTCCTTGAAGTGCTTGATGACGTAGATGTCTTCGCTGACGGTGCCGTCGGCGTTGACGGACTCGACGGAGCCGACGGTGACGGTGCCGGCGTCGCGGGTCTGCTCGATGTCGTAGGAGCGTTCGTTGCTCTGGGTGCCGTCGAGTCGTTGGAAGTGCTGCGCGTTTGCCGGGGCGGCGAGGCCTGCGACGGCCGCGACGGAGGCGATGGTCAGGGCGTGGCGGGCGAAGGAACGGTTGTTGGCAGTGCGGGTCATGGCGAGGCTCCTGTGGGTGTGCGGCGTCCGTCGCGAGAGGAGTGCGTCTCTCGCGGTGGGGACTTGTGGGGTTTGGTTCTTACCGGGCCGAGTGGTCCGGACAGGTATAGAGCGGTGGGAAGCGTCGTCACTCACGCGCCAAGATGGGGAGTTTGGAGAAAAATGGTTGGTGAGGGGGTGAGGGGGTGAGGGGCCCAAAAACAAACAGCGGGGCCCGTGGGGCCCCGCCGTGTGGTGATCGGGTTGAAGAAGGGTTACTTCTTCTTGCTCTTGGAGAAGTAGTCGCCGGCGAACTTGCGCTGGAACTTCTCGACGCGGCCGGCCGCGTCAACAAAGGCCTGCTTGCCGGTGAAGAAGGGGTGGGAGCCGGACCAGACCTCGACCTTCATCTCCGGGACGGTCGCACCGACGGTCATGACGACCTCGCCGTTGTGGATGACCTTGCAGTTGGGGTAGTAGGTGGGGTGGATGTCGTTTTTCATGGCAAGCTCCGTGTGCCGCCGGGGGGGATCCGGCGGGCCGAAAGGATAGGCCCGGGTTCGGGGCGGGGCTGTACCGGGGCCCGACGGAAATACCACTCCCGGGCCCGGGGCTGCTCAGTCTCGCTCCGGGGATGCTGGTGGGGGCGTGGCGGCCTTGGCTGCCTTGAGCATGTGCTCGATGGACCGGGCGGCCTTGTCGAGGTTCTGGATCTGGTCGGCCGGGAGGGTGCGGAGCATGGCGTCCAGGGCGAGGAGGCGGCGTTGCTTGGCGTTCTCGAGCAGGGTCGAGCCCTTCTTGGTGACCGTGACGATGCGGACACGGGCGTCGTTGGAGTCCGCTGAGACCTTGGCCAGGCCCGCCTTGGCGAGCCCGCCGACGATCTTGGACATGGTGGGCTGGGCGACCTGCTCGACGCGGGCGAGCGCGGTGATGGACTTGGGCCCGCCGTAGACCAGGACGGAAAGCACGGAGAGCCGGGCGGCGCTCATGCCCGATTCAGCGTCGGTGATCCGGAGACGGCGGGTGAGGCGCAACGCCGCCCGGTTGAGGTCCTCGGAGATACGCATCGAGTCGGCGGGGTGGTCCACGGGGTCGGTGTCTCTCATGGGATGGTTCGCGGGGATCGAGAGATCATTGCCCCGGTTCGTGTGGGCATCCAGCCCGATCGGGCGGGAGGGTCAGGTTGGGGGGGGGCCAGGCTGAGGGGGGTCAGGCTGGGGGGGTGTTCTCGAAGAACTCGACGAGGCCGGTGTCCATGGAGTACTCGGCCCCGACGACCATGAGATCGCCCGAGTCCATCAGGCGGTGCAGGCCGGTGGAGCCGCGGAGCAGGCCGATGGAGTGCGCGACGTTGAGGCGCACCGCGGTCTCGACGAGGTCCGGGTCGTCCGAGTTGGCGTCGGGGGTGAGCAGGGGCTCGACCGCGGGTCGGATGTAGTCCATCAGCACCTCCTGGTTGGAGGTGACCTTCTCGTGGGGGTGGGTGAGCTGGCGCAGCGCGGTCAGGATCGCGACGCACCGGCAGTGGCCCATGACCACGACCAGGCGGGTGTGGAACTGGAGGGCGGCGAACTCGACGCTGGCGATCTGGGTCGGGGCGGCGACGTTGCCCGCGACGCGGATGGTGAACAGATCGCCCAGCGGCTGATCCAGGACCAGCTCGGGGGGAACACGTGAGTCGGCGCAGCTGAGGATGATCGCGATGGGGCTGGCGCCGTCGGCGAGCGAGCCGCGGCGGGCCTTGTCTGGCGGATTGGAGGTGTCCAGGGCGTCGGCGACGTAGCGGGCGTTGCCGTCTTTGAGTCGCTGGAGGGCTTCGGGGGCGGGGATGGACATGCGGTGGGTCCTCGTTCGGGTCGGTCAGGCTGGGGCTCGAGACAAGCGGCGGGTGCGCACGAATGGCGGGGGAGGATTGCCCCGATGGGTGGCGGTGTCCAGCGATGGGGGGTGTGAACCCGACGAGAAGCGGTGAGCGAGAGTTGTCCGGATCGCCGGGTATTAATTAGTTTGTGGAGGCTTTGGTCAGGCCCGGTTTGCGAGCGGATCGGCTTGGAGGCGGGACGTGCGGGCGACCCACCCGAGCAGGGTGGTTCAAGGGGCGGGGGGGTCTCGGATTCCACCGGATATCAGGGGGCAAAGTCCCGATGGGGAACCCGAAACCATTGCCGGCCTCTTGGAGGTATACAGAATGGAAACCGAGAGTTTGTACGAGCGGATCGGCGGCAAGGCGGCGTTGGACGCTGCGGTCGATATTTTCTACACCAAGCTGCTGGCCGACGATCGGGTCAACGAGTTCTTCGGTGGCGTGGACATGCCCGGCCAGCGTGGCAAGCAGAAGATGTTCTTGGCGATGGCGCTGGGCGGGCCGGTGAACTTCACCGGCCGAGACCTGACCGACATGCACTTTGACGCGGTGGCGGAGAACTTTGTGGCGACGCTCGAGGAGCTCGGGGTTCCCCAGGACATGATCGGCGAGGTTGTCGCGATCGTGGGGCCGACGCGCGACGCCGTGCTGGGTCGCTCCGCTGGGGGCCAGAGCTCGAAGGCGGCCTAATCAGGTCCGCTAAGAACGCAACGACTGAGACATCAGGAAACACTGTTTCCGTGCACGGCCCGGGTTGACAATCAACCCGGGCCGTTGTAGTGTATGCACATATCCACAAAGGCTCGGAGAGTCCGGGGCACGGAGGGAAAGGGCGGCGGCATGGTTTCTCAGACGTCAGAGTACGCGTTGCGGGCGGTGGTCTACCTGGCCACTCGAGCCGAGGAGGGTCCCGCAGCGGCGCAGGAGATCGCCGAGGCGACACAGGTCTCGGTGGGGTATCTGCAGAAGGTGCTCCGGCAACTTGCCCGGCACGGGATCCTGACGGCCCAACGCGGGAGCGGCGGGGGGTTTGCGCTGGCCAAGGTGGCGACCGCGATCAGTGTTTTGGACGTTCTGAGGGCATCAGATACTCCGATTACGAGGATTGAGCGGTGCCCGCTGGGGATCCCGGGGCACACGCGGCTGTGCGCCCTGCACCAGCTGCTTGACACGGAGATTGCCAAAACAGAGCGAGTTTTCGCGTCCACTTCGGTTGCGGATCTGCTCAGCGATGAGGGCGGGATTCGGGCGTTGTGCAGGGTGAAGGGGTCGCTTTCGGCGAATGTGGGGCTGACGGTGGATGCCAAGGTGAAGAAGCTCAAAAACAAAAGGGGATAAAGTTGACCATAATGTCGAAACGGGGTATTGTAGTTTGAAAGTGTCTAAAATGATGCACAAGACCAGTATAGAGAATGGGCCGAATTAGCAGATCGCCCGGCTAGGAGCCAGAGCATGAGCACACGGGATCAAAGCGCGGGAGCCGTCGGCGGGGCACGGGCAGGCAATCCAGACCCGTACAAGTGGCACGCGATCGGGTGGGCGGTGCTGTGCGTGGTGACGATGCCGATGCTGTTCGTGCTGGTGGCGGTGGGGCTGCCCGGGCCTGGGCCGGACCCGATGGTGCGGGCGGCGGAGCACTTCGGGCTCGGCGTGGACGAGTTCACGAGCGGTCGAGAGACGTTTCTGGCGGCGTGCGTGGTGTGCCACGGGCCGCGGGGGCACGGTCTGACGGGGCTGGGCAAGCCGCTGCGCAACAACCCGTTCGTGCAAGAGTCGAGCGACGGGGAGCTGATCGCACTGATCACGAACGGCCGGGATGCGGACGACCCGGCGAGCTCGTCGGGGACGCTGATGCCTCCGCGTGGCGCGAGCGTGGTGGTGACCGACGAACGGATCCCGGCGTTGGTGCGGTTCTTGCGGACGATGCAGGAGCCGGGCGCGGCGCCAGCGGACATGTCGCCTTGGGTGGTGACGCTTGAAGAGCGTGCGGCGAAGCAGGCCGAGTCTGAGGCGGTTGCTGTCGCGAGCGGGCTGGATCTGGATCACCCGGGTCGCGCGCCGTTTGTGAACAGCTGCTCGTCGTGCCACGGGGCGAATGGCGAGGGGATGGAGGGGCTGGGCAAGCCGTTCACGACGAGCGAGTTCATCGGGTCCAAGACGGACAAGGAGCTGATGAATTTCGTGAAGACGGGGCGGGCGATGTGGGACCCGGACAACACGACCGGGGTGGACATGCCGGCCAAGGGCGGGAACCCCGCGCTCGGGGACGAGGACCTGAAGCAGATCATTGATTACATCCGCGCGATTCACGACAGCGCGGGCTGAGGTAGGACACACGACCCGGTGTCCCGTCTGAGCGGGGCGCCACCATACAAGCAGGAGGACTCGAATCATGAACTCTCGTTTGGAACGATGCGGTCTCACGATCGGCGCGGCGCTGGCTCTCGCGATGTGCGGGACGTCGGCTTCGGCGCAGTCGATGGGCGATGTGCAGAAGGCGGCGGCGGAGCGTGGGCTCTCGACGGCGGATCTGCTTTCGGCGGCCAAGACCTTCACCCCCAGCGGGATGATGGACGAGTACGTCATCTTCTCGTCGGGCGGGCACAGCGGGCAGGTCTTCGCGATCGGGGTGCCTTCGATGCGGCTGCTGCGGACGATCGCGGTGTTCACCCCCGAGCCCTGGCAGGGCTGGGGGTATGGCGTGGGCAACGAGATCCTCGCTGAGGGCTTGGTCAAGGGCAAAGAGAACTCCTGGGGGGACACGCACCACCCGGCGATCTCGGAGACCGACGGGGACTACGACGGCGAGTGGCTGTTCATCAACGACAAGATCAACGCGCGGGTCGCGGTCATCGATCTGCGTGACTGGGAGACCAAGCAGATCATCAAGAACCCGCTGACGGTTTCTGACCACGGCGGGACCATGGTGACGCCGAACACCGAGTACGTGATCGAGGGCGGGCAGTACGCCCAGCCGTGGGGTGCGAACTACGCCCCGATCAGCGAGTACAAAGAGAAGTACAAGGGCTCAATCACGCTCTGGAAGTTTGACCGCAACAAGGGACGGATCAACGAGGACCGGTCGTTCGCGCTCGAGCTGCCGCCGTACTGGCAGGACATTGCCGACGCGGGCAAGGGTGTTTCTGACGGGTTCATCTTCCTCAACTCGATCAACACGGAGATGGCGACGGGCGGGATCCAAGACGGCAACCCGCCGTTCGAGGCCGGGGCGAGCCGCAACTCGACGGACTTCCTGCACATCATCGACTGGCACAAGGCCGAGAAGGTCTTCCAGGCCGGCAAGTTCGAGGTCATCGAGGGCTTCCCGGTGATCACGCTGGAGACATCGATCGAAGAGGGCCTGCTCTATCTGACGCCCGAGCCGCGCAGCCCGCACGGTGTGGACGTCGCGCCCAAGGGCGATTTCATCGTCGTCTCGGGCAAGCTCGACCCGCACACCACCATCTACTCGTTCGAAAAAATGATGGCGGCGATCGAGAACAAGACCTTCTCGGGCACCGATGACTTCGGGCTGCCGATCCTGGACTTCGACGCGGTTGTCGAGGCGCAGGTCGAGGTCGGCCTGGGCCCGCTGCACACGCAGTTCGGGCCTGATGGGTACGCGTACACCTCGCTGTTCCTTGATTCGGCGGTCGCCCGCTGGACCATGGGTGGCGACTACGGCGCGGGCACGCCCGAGCCGGACTGGACGCTGGTCACCAAGACCCCGGTGCACTACAACGTGGGGCATATCGGCGTCGCTGAGGGTGACACGGTCAGCCCGGACGGGAAGTACCTGGTCTCGTTCAACAAGTGGTCGGTGGATCGGTTCTTGCCGACCGGGCCGCTGCTGCCGCAGAACTTCCAGCTTCTGGATATCTCGGAGCAGGGCACGGAGATGCCGGTGATCTACGACATGCCCGTCGGGTTCGGCGAGCCGCACTACGCGCAGATCATCAAGGCCGACAAGCTCAAGACCTGGACGGTCTACCCGGAGATCGGGTGGGACCCGGCGACGCAGACGCTCGATCCGATGGCGCCCAAGGCCAAGATGGAGCGGGTGGTGAACTCGGAGGGGCAGACCGAGGTCTACATGACCGCGGTGCGCAGCCACTTCAACCCGGAGCACGTCACCGTCAAGCAGGGCGACCGCGTGATCTGGCGCATCACCAACATCGAGCGCACGATGGACGCGACCCACGGGTTCTCGATCCCGGTGTACAACATCAACGCGAGCCTGGAGCCGGGCGAGACGGCGACGATCGAGTTTGTCGCCGACGTGGCTGGGACCTTCCCATTCTACTGCTCGGAGTTCTGCTCGGCGTTGCACCTTGAGATGATGGGCTACCTGATGGTCGAGCCCGCGGACGACTGATCCTCCATTGCGTTCTCCCACTCTGAGAGGGGTGGGAGAGGCTTGGCACCACGGCCCGGCAAATGCGGGCACACCCGCTTTACATCGGAGTCACCCATGGGACGCGATCTGATCACTTCACTGCTTGGTCCACGAGTCGATGTCGGCGATCGCCGCGGCTCTGAGCTGCGGTTTGGGGCCCCCGGCTTTCTGCTCCTGGTCGCGCGGGTGCTGATTCTGGTCTCGCTGTTCTTGCCGTACTGGCACATGGAACTGGTGGCCCCGCAGTACCCGCAGAACCTGGTGCTGACGGCGCACGTGAACACGCTGGGGGGCGACGTCGCGGAGATCGACGGGCTGAACCACTACATCGGGATGCGGCCCCTTGGCGAGGCCGCCCAGGTCGAGCGTCGGTTTGGGGTGTACGCGTTGATCCTGCTCGCGGTGATGCTCGAGTTTGCGGCGTTCGTGCACACGCGGTGGGCGGCGCTCTTGGTGCTGCCCGCGGTGCTGTTCCCGGTGGTCTTCCTGGTGGACCTGCACCTGTGGATGAGTCACTTTGGGATGAACCTGGACCCGCACGCGCCGTTGTCAAACTCGATCGAGCCGTTCTCGCCGCCGGTGCTGGGGACGGGGGTGATCGGGCAGTTCAAGACGATCGCGAGGCCGGGGATCGGGCTGTACCTCACGGCGGTGGCGTCGGTGGTGATGATCGCGGCGATGTTCTTCCACCGCCGCGCGTACCGCCCGCTGGTGATCGCTCAGCGCAAGGCCGCGGAGACGAGGCGTACGGAGACGGAGGCGGCGTGATTCGGATGCTCTCTATCCTGGTGCTGATGCTCGCTTCGGGCGTGGGGCTCGGGGCGCCGCCGCAGCGTTCGACCGAGGAGATCAGCGCGAGGATCGCCTCGGCGGAGCCCGGCGGCACGGTCTCGGTTGAGGCCGGGGTCTACGTCGGGAATCTGGTGATCGATCGGTCGATCGTTCTGGTGGGCGAGGCGGGCGCGGTGATCGACGGCGGCGGCAAGGGCACCGTCATCGAGGTCATCGCACCGGGGGTGACGGTCCGCGGGCTGACGGTCCGGGGGAGCGGGAAGACCGTGGGGCGTGAGTATTCGGGCATCCACGTCACGGCGCCCGACGCGGTGATCGAGCACAACACCCTCGAGGACGTCTACTTCGGGATCGATCTCAAGGAAGCCCCCCGTTCGATCATTCGGCACAACACGATCACGGGCAAGGACCTGGAGCAGGCGCGGCGCGGCGACGGGATCCGGCTGTGGTGGTGCCACGGGAGCACCGTCGAGGACAACACGGTTCGCCAGTCGAGGGACATGGTGTTCTGGTACTCCGAGGACCTGCGCATCGCCCGCAACAGCGTCGAGGGCTGCCGGTACGGGCTGCACTTCATGTACTCGCACCGCACGACGCTTGAGGCGAACGAGCTGACAGGCAACTCGGTGGGCATCTACCTGATGTACAGCAACGAGATCCACCTGGTGAACAACCGGATGCTCAACAACCGCGGGGCGAGCGGGTACGGCATCGGGCTCAAGGACTGCGACGGGATCGTGGTCGAGGGCAACACGCTGCTGGCCAACCGCGTGGGGATCTATCTGGACAACAGCCCGTCGTCGGTGGACTCGGTCGGGTTGGTCGCGGGCAACAGCATCGCGTACAACGAGATCGGGCTGCTCGCGACGCCGAACACCCACGACAACGTGATCACCGGGAACGCGTTTGTGGAGAACGAGGAGCAGGCCGCGACGCACGGGCGGGGCGAGCTGTCGCGAAACACGTTCGCCAAAGAGGGTGTCGGGAACTTCTGGTCCGACTACGCGGGCTTCGACGGGGACGGGGACGGCATCGGCGACCTGGCCTATGAGCCCCGGAGTCTGTTCAGCGCGTTGCTCAGCCGCGAGCCGAACCTGCGGCTCTTTGCGCACAGCCCGGCCCAGCAGGCGGTCGAGTTCACGGCCCGGGCGCTGCCCGAGCTGCGGCCTCGCCCGACGCTGGTGGACCCGGCCCCGCTGACGAGGCGGCCACAGACGGGGACAGCCCCGGCGGCGGTGGAGACCACGGGCGGACCGATGGCGGCGTTGGGGTTCGGGTTGATCGCGTTCTCGGCGGTCTGTTGGGTGGGGCTTGGGCGCGAGCCCGGGCCGGGACGAGTGACGAGGAGGGTGGCGGCATGATCGAGGCAAGGAACATCATCAAACGCTTTGGGCGGGTGGCCGCGGTGAACGGCGTGTCGTTCGAGCTTGCGGCGGGCGAGTCGCTGGCGCTGTGGGGGAGCAACGGCGCCGGCAAGACGACGCTGATCCGGTGCCTGCTCGGCGTCATGCGGTTCAGCGGCGAGGCGACCATCGGGGGCGTCAGCGTGCGGCGAGACGGGCGGCGAGCACGCTCTCTCGTCGGGTATGTGCCCCAGGAGCTGGCGTTCCACGACGACGTTCGCGTGGGCTCGGCGATGCTCTTCTTCGCGGGGCTGCGGAGGGCCAATCCCGAGAGCGTTGCCCGGTCGCTGGCCTCGGTCGGGCTTGTCGGGCAGGAGCGCAAGCGGGTTCGCGATCTCTCAGGCGGGATGAAGCAGCGGCTGGCGCTGGCGGTCGCGACACTGGCCGACCCGCCGATTATCGTGCTCGATGAGCCGACGTCGAATCTGGACGCGGCCGGGCGGGGCGAGGTCGTGGAGTCGCTGGGGCGGCTCCGGGCGGCGGGCAAGACGCTGGTCTTCGCGTCGCACCGCCCCGACGAGGTGATTGCGCTCGCTGATCGCGTGCTGGTGATGGAAAGCGGGCGTGTGCAGCGCGAGACCACGCCGGCGGAGCTCTGGCCCGGCGAGGCGGGGGTGCGTGTGGTGCGGCTGTACCTGCGAGAGGACGCGGGGGGAGGCGGCGAGCAGCGGGCGGCGGCGGTGCTGCGCGAGGCCGGGCACGCGGTGCACCTGAACGGGCACGGGTTGTGCGTCGCGGTGCCGCGTGATCGGAAGGCGGGGCCGATCCACACGCTCGAGTCGCGGCAGATCGAGGTTCGAGACCTGGAGTTTCTTGACGACGTGACGATCCCGGAGCCCGGGCCGCGTGACGCGTCAGCCGATGAGGGGAGCCCGTCATGACGAGCCTGAGTTTGAGCCACGAAGCGGGCGAGTTGGGGCAGTACCGGTCCGGGCCGGGCGGGGTGGTGTCGTTCGCGCAGCGGGAGTTCCGCGACGCGGTGTCGAGCCGATGGTTCCTGCTCTACACGATCGCGTTTGGCGTGCTGGCGGTTGCGGTGTCGTTCCTCTCGCTCAGCGGGTCGGGCTCGCAGGGGTTCGCGGGGTTCGGGCGGACCACGGCCGGGCTGCTCAATCTGGTGATGCTGGTGGTGCCGCTGATGGCGGTGACCGCGGGGGCGGGGACGATCGCGGGCGAGCGTGAGCGTGGGACGCTGCTCTACTTGCTGGCGCAGCCGGTGTCGCGGACACAGATCGTACTGGGCAAGTACGTGGGGTTGGCCGCGGCGCTGGTGTGCTCGCTGTGCGTTGGCTTCGGGGTGAGCGCGGGGGCGCTGGCGTGGCGAGCGGGCGGCGTGGGGCTCGGGTCGTACGCGATGCTGGTGGGGTTCACGTGCGTGCTGGCGTTGGCGATGCTGTCGGTGGGGATGCTGATCTCGGTGATCTCTCGGCGGTCGTCGGTGGCGACGGGGATCGGGCTGTTCTCTTGGCTGGCGCTGGTCTTCCTGAGTGATCTGGGCCTCATGGCGGGGACGGTGCTGTTCAAGCTGCGGGTGCAGGAAGTCTTCGGGCTGGCGGTGGTGAACCCGCTGCAGGCGTTCAAGATGGGCGTGATCGTGAACATGAACGCGTCACTGGACGTGCTCGGGCCGGCGGGGGTGTACGCATCACAGACGTTCGGTGACTCGCTCGGGTGGCTGCTCGTGGGCGTGCTTGCGGCGTGGGCGGTGGTGCCGCTGGTGCTGGCGGCGGTGCTGTTCGCGCGGAGGGGCTCGGTATGAAGCAAGGCCTGATTCAGAGCGTGCTGGTTGTGTCGGCCCTGCTGTGGGTGCCGGGGTGCGGGGGGACAGCCGCCGACGGTCCGCCGAAGCTGTTGCTGGGCGACGCGGTCTGCGACGAGTGCGGCATGATCGTCAGCGACGAGCGGTTCGCGACGGCGACGGTGGTGGAGGGGCCACGCGGCCCCGAGCCGCGGATGTTTGACGACTTCAACTGCCAGATCAACTACGAGCGTGCGCACGCGGCGGACGTGATCGTCGCAAGGTGGTCACACGACTACGGGACGGCGAGCTGGATGCCCACCGAGGGGGCGTTCTTCCTGCGGTCGCCCGGGCTGCGCGCGCCGATGGGGTCGGGCGTCGCGGCGTTCGCCACCGAATCGGACGCCCAGGCGGCGCTGCGAGCGGCAGAGCACGCGGAGACGGGTGAGGTGCTGACGTTTTCGGCGATGCGGGACGCGTTGGCTCCGCCGGGGTGATGCGTGGGCGGCCCGATCGGGGAGCTGTTTCCCACGGGGGATGAGGCAAGCGGGCGTGATGCTCTCAATGCGAATCGATGCGCACGGGTTACACGGACGGCTAGATCGCTGTGGGGTGCGACGGTCGCGCGGGGAGGTGGGCGGTCAGCCGCCCGTGATGGAAGCGGATCCCGGCCGCACCGCGGTCCGCGTCATCGGGGACGCTGTCCAATCCAAGAAGCAGTTCGGACTGCGTGGGGGCGACGGCGGGGAGAGGCCCGCCGGGCCCGGTCTCGTCTGAGGGGTGATCGAGGGAGGCAAAGAACGCCGGACCAAGGGCCTTGATCATCTCGTCGGCCGCGAGCGGGAAGAGCGAGAACGTGCTCGGGATCATGGCGAGCGTTTGCCCGGTCTCGTCCAGGGGCCACGCCGCGGGCCCGTACCCTATTCAACGTGCTGAGTTCGCGAGCGGGTGTGGTGTCGGCTCGGGCTCGGGTTGAATTGGGCGAAATCGGCGGATCGACGCGGCCTTTGATGTGGGGAAGTGCCAATGATGGTTCATGGCACGAGCAATGGCAGACCCTGACGAGATTCGCCGTTTCGCCAAGGACCTCAAGAGGTTTCTGGACGCGGTGGAGGAGAGCTCTTCGGCGCTCTCCAACCGGTTCCGCGGGCTCGGCGATACCTGGCAAGACCAGGAGCACCAGCAGTTCGCCGAGGAGTTTGAGAACACGATGCGTGTCTTGGGTCGGTTCGCGGGCGCGGCGGATGAGCAGATCCCGTACCTGATCCGCAAGGCCGACCGGCTCGACGATTACCTGCGACAGCGATGAGCAAGAAAGCCCGGGTCAGATCGACCGACTCGCTCGAGTTTCTGCTCGCGCGCCTCGTTGTGGTCAGTGATGATCTGGCCGGGATCACCGCTGCGGCTCGGTCGAGCGCCAACCGGGGGCTCCACCGGATTCGTGTGGAGGAGCGGGCCCGCTGGACGCGAGAGCTCGAGCTGGCGACCAAGGGGCTCAAGGAGGCCAAGTCGGCCCTGAGCCGGGCGGAGCTGCAGAAGGACATCGGCAAGCCGTCGGTCGTGGAGGAGCAGCGGGCGTTGGTGAGCGCCAAGCAGCGGTACCGACGGGCTGAGGACAAGCTCCAGCGGGTCGCGTCGTGGTCCGCCAAGCTGCAGAAGGCGTCCGACGAGTTCCAGTCGAGCGTGGCCCCGCTCCGTTCGTTCGCGATTAGCCGCCTTGATAAGGCGGGGACGGATCTTGAGAAGACGCTGGACCTGCTGTTCGAGTACATGCGTGTCTCGGCGCCCAGCCCTGGCGGGCCCGACAGCGCAGGGGATGGGCAAGAGGAAACGGACACCACCGCGTCCAGAAAAATCGGCGAGATCGGCCTGGTGCGGGCGCGAGTGAAGGCGCTGGCCTGGCCGGAGAGGGATGCCCAGGTCGAGCGGGTCGATTGCCCGAACATTCAGCTCGGGATCACGGAGGCACCCGGAGCGGCTCAGCCGTCTGAAGCGGCGCAGGCGCCGGGAGCGACCCAGGGCGGGGTGCCCCGGGTGCTGTGCGAGCCCGGGATAGATCTGGGTGAGAGCTGCTACTTGGCCCGGACCCGGTCGGGGTGGGTGATCGGATCGATCTCGGGGCACGCGGGTGATCTTCAGGAAGTCAGCGACCCGGGCCGACTCGGGCCGGTGCTCGGGCTGCCGATTGGTTGTATCGTGTTGGTTCGGAACGGGCGAGCCGAGGAGATTGTGGATCGGTTCAACATGCCGATCCGTGGGGTGCTCGGTTCGGAGGAGGATCGGTCTTGAGTCTCTCAGCAGCCCAATCTCACGCGGAGGCATCGCTCCGGGCGTTTCGCGCGCACTGGCAGGCGGTCCGGCAGGACTGGGACGACGAGGTCGCCGACCGGTTCGAGCGGGAGTACGTGGAGCCGTTGACCTCGCGGGTGCAGCGTTTCAAGCAGGCGTGCGCGAGGTTTGATGAGGTTCTCTCGCAAGCCGAGGGGGATCTGGCTTGAGCGGTCCGGCGGGCGACAGCGGGACCGACCACGGGGTCTCACGGGACGTTGATCGCCTCGTGGAGAACCTGATCGATGGCGTTCGTGATCGAGCCGAGGCGTGGACTCAGATCGAGAAAGAGTGGGCGGCGGCGTCGGGCGAGGCCGCTCGCACCAAGACGAGGCGCGTGGGGGCGGACTCGACCTCGCTCAAGGCGGAGCACACCGCGATGACCGAGCGGGCCCAGAAGGCCCGCGCCAAGGTTGATCAGCGGTACGGGGGGCAGCTTGCCGCGGCGGAGAAGAGGAAGCTGGTCCTGCTGAAGGCGGAGCGTGATTGGAAACAGGGAGAGACCCAGTCGCGGGTGGCGAAGCGAACCGAGTCGAGCTGGCTGGCGGGGGCGATGCTGGAGACGGCGCAGAACCTTGCTGCGAAAGAGCGGGCCAGCGTATCGCGAGAGTTCAAACTCCTCGCGGATCGGATGGAGAACGCGGCGGAGGCACTGCAGAAGCGGGCCAACTCGATTGAGATCACGATGCCTGAGCTCGAGCCCGAGTCAGGCCCGGCGGCCTCGGAGGGTGATTCGCCCATGCCCGAGCCCATGACAGCGAAGGGGGCGATCGAAGAGACCCGCGGGCTGGTCGAGGGGCTCGAGTCGCAGATCAGGTCCCTGTTCCGGGGCAGTCTGCTGCTGGTCCGGACGTACACGGTGCTGGTGGTGCTGGTGTTCGCGGTGGTGTGCGGGGTCGCGGCCCTGTCGTTTACGCTGATCGACTCAAGGGCGATGCAGTTGCTGTGCATGGGGGTTGGGCTGGCGTTGGCGATCGGCGGCACAGCGTTGATCCGGGTGAAGACGAGGGGGGCGGCGAGCAAACCGATCGCGGAGGCCCTGCGGGCCTTGCATGCCACTTCGGCCAGGATCGAGCGGGCCAGGGTCTTGGTGGAGGACGGGGTGCGGGGGCGGTTGATCGCTGCGGAGCGCAAGCACCAGGAGGAGGAGGCGCAGATCGGCGTCCGATTCGAGCGGGCCTGCGAGGACCTTGAGTCGGCGTACGTCAAGCGGTTTTATGACACCGAGACCACCGCGGAGATCGAGATTCAGCGGGTCCGGGCGAGGCGAGAGCTGTTCCGAGACCGGGTGGATCGGGCGTACCGGAGCCTGATTACCGGGCTGAACGCTCGGCGGGAGTTCCGCGAGCACGAGATCCGCGGCGGGCACGAGGCCGCGATGGCCGGGGCGGTCGAGCGGCGCGAGTCACGATTGAACGAAGCGCGGGCGGCGTGGTCTGAGCGGCTCGGCACGGTGCGAGAGGCGGCTGCCGGGATCCAGCGGGGCCTCGCTGAACGCGAGGGTCTCGCGATCGTCGGCACGACGACGCTGGTGGTCGGGCAGTTGGAGGGGATCGACGAGGCGGACGAGAGCTTCGAGCCCGTCGGGCAAGAGTCGTTCGAGCTGCCGGTGGTTCTGGATGGTGGCAACGGCTGGTCGATGGCGTGCGTGATACCGCCGGACGGGCGGCGCGGTGCGGTGCGGTTGATGCAGGGGGCGCTGAGCCGCGTGCTGAGCGTGCTGCCGCCCAACCGTCTCCGGCTGACCATCGCCGATCCGGTCGGGCTGGGCGAGACGTTCGCGGGGTTCATGCGGCTGGCGGACACGGTGCGGAACCCGATCACGAAGAAGATCTGGACCACGCCCCAGCAGATCGAGGAGGAGATTGCGCTGCTGGCTGAGCACATGGAGCGGATCATCCAGTTCTGCCTGCGTGACGAGTACACGGATCTGGTGGCGTACAACCGCGCGGCGGGTCCGACCGCCGAGCCCCACCGGTTCCTGGTGCTGGCCGACTATCCGACCGGGCTCAACGAGCGAGCCGCGGGCCGATTGCGCAGCCTGGTCGAGGGCGGGGCGCGGTGTGGGATCCACGTGCTGGCGTTCGGGGATGCCTCTTCGGCACCGGACCGCGGGGTGCCGCTCCCGGAGTTGCTGCACACGGGCCTCGGGCTTGAGCTGGGTGAGGACGGGGCGTGCGTGGCCACGCGAGGCCCGCTGGTGCCCTGGCCGATCCAAGTCGAGGCGCCGCCCTCGGAGCAAAGGTTGGCCCAGACCCTGGCCTCAATCGCGTCCCGAGCCGAGGAGGCTTTGGATGTGCGTGTGCCCTTCGCGGAGATCTCGCCGACGGAGCCGGACGAGGTCTGGGCAACGAGCTCGGCTGACGAATTGGTGATCCCGATCGGTCGGCGCGGCGCGGGGCGGCCGCAGGAGCTGCGGCTGGGGCAGGGAACGCGGCAGCACGCGCTTGTGGCGGGCAAGACGGGCTCGGGCAAGAGCACGCTCTTCCACGTGCTGATCGCCAACGCGGCGTTGATGTACAGCCCCGACGAGCTGGAGCTGTACCTGGTGGACTTTAAGAAGGGCGTGGAGTTTCAGGCGTACGCCAGGTCGGCGGTGCCGCACGCGCGGGTGGTCGGCGTCGAGACCGACCGCGAGTTCGGGCTCAGCGTGCTGCGGAAGCTCGACGAGGAGCTGCGCGAGCGGGGCGAGCGATTCCGAGAGTCGGGGACCCAGGACCTGCCCTCGCACCGACGGCAGACCGGCGAGGCGGTGCCGCGGGTCCTGCTGGTGATCGACGAGTTCCAGGAGCTGTTCAGCGACGACGACCACGTGGCGCAGGAGGCGGCGTCGCTGCTCGACCGTCTTGTGCGGCAGGGGCGCGCGTTCGGGATCCACGCGGTCTTGGGCACCCAGTCGCTGGCGGGGGCGCACGCGGTCGCGCGGAGCACGCTGGGGCAGATCGGTGTGCGGATCGCGATGCAGACGAGCGAGGCCGACAGCTATCTGATCTTGGGCGAGGACAACCCGGTGGCCAAGACGCTCGGGCGGCCGGGCCAGGCGGTCTACAACGACGACGGCGGGCAGGTGAGCGGGAACAGCCCGTTCCAGGTCGCGTGGCTGGACGCCGAGGAGCGAGACGCGAGCCTTGCGCGGGTCGCAGATCTGGAAGAGACCGAGCGGCACTGCGTGGTGTTTGAGGGCAACGTGCCCGCGTCGCTCTCGGACAACCCGCGGCTGCGCGAGCGGGCTGAGGTTGAATCGGCGCCGCAGGTCCCGGTGGCTTGGCTGGGCGAGCCCGTGGCGATCAAGCCGTCGCTGGCGCTGTCGTTCCCCCGGCAGGCGGGGGCCAACGCGGTGCTGGTGGGGCAGAACGAGCACGTGGCGCTGGGGCTTATGTATGCGGCGGCGCTCTCGCTTTCGAGGCAGTTCCCGGAGGGCGAGAGCCCGGTGTGCCTGCTGGATACCTCGGCTGAAGAGTCGGTGGGGTCGTCGTACCTGCGGTCCGTGTGTGAGCAGACCGGGGCCCGATGGCTCGACCTGACCGCGGTCGATGAGCTGATGACCACGATGGAAACTCGGCTGGACTTGGGCGACCGGGACACCCCCGTCTTCCTGCTGATCCACGGCGTGCACCGGGTCCGGGCCCTGCGGCGACGCGAGGACGAGTTCGCGTTCGGCGCACGCGACTCGGAGAAGGCCTCAAGGCCGGATCAGATCTTTGAGCGGCTGATCAGCGAGGGGCCCGCGGCCGGGATCCACACGCTGATGTGGAGCGACTCCGCGGCGTCTCTCGGGCGCGTGGTGGATCGGCGGGTGATGCGAGAGTTCGAGCAGCGGGTGCTCTTGCAGATGAGCGTGACCGATTCAGCGGGGCTGATCGATTCCCCGCGGGCCAACTCGCTGGGGCTCAACCGGGCGCTGCTGTATTCCGAGGTGACCGGGCGGATCCAGGTGTTCCGGCCGTACGCGTTGCCCGAGATGCTCTCTTGAATCGGTCGGGACAGGCCTCGGGACACCGCGTAAACGGGCCCGGTCTGATGACCTGCCCCCAAGAGTTATACCAGAGTCTATGTTACTGCTAGGGGCTCCCCATTGCTCCTCTGAGGGCTGCGGAGCGTAGCGGAGCAGGCCTCAGAGGCCAGGATCGCTTGTGGGGCTGGGGATCTGTACCCCAGCGACGAGTGTGGCCTCGCCGTGTTGTAGTGCTCCCGCCAACGATTGATCAGCACCTTGGCCTCCCGCAGTGAGTAGAAGATCTCGCCGTTGAGCAGCTCGTCACGCAGCTTGCCGTTGAAGCTCTCGATGTACCCGTTCTCCCACGGCAACCCCGGCTCGATATACAGCGTCCTCGTGCCCACCCGCTTGAGCCAGCCCCGCACCGCCCTGGCTGTAAACTCCGCGCCGTTGTCGCTCCGGATGTGCTGCGGTACGCCCCGCGTCGCCATCAGCCACGCCAATCGCTCGAGCACGTCGTCGCTGCGGAGAGTCCTCGCCACATCGATCGCCAGACACTCACGGGTGTGCTCGTCGATCATGGTGAGCATCCGAAACGACCGCCCGTCGTGCGTTCGGCCGTGCACGAAGTCGTAGCTCCAGACATGGTCCTTGTGCTCAGCACGCAGCCGCACACAGCTCCCGTCGTTAAACCACAGTCGTCCGCGCTTTGGCTGTTTCTTGGGCACTTTGAGGCCCTCTCGTTTCCAGATCCGCTCGACCCGCTTGTGATTCACACGCCAGCCCTCGAGCCGCAGCATGGCTGCGATTCTTCGATAGCCGTACCGCCCGTACATGCAGGCCAGCTCGATGATCCGTTGCGTCAGCGGCGTCTCGTCATCCCGCACGATCGGTAAGTACCGCTGTGAGGCTCGGGGTTGTTTCAAGGCTCGGCACGCCCGCCGC
>JBLHKT010000032.1:0-25517 GCA_047620485.1 Phycisphaerales bacterium
CCAAGAACCGCAAGGCGGCGCGGCAGTATGTTCGTTCCGAGCTGGCCGCCGATCTCGCGCGGCACGTCGCCCGGCTCATGCCCGGCTCGCCGGTGTTCGCCATGCCGAGGCGTGAGAACATCGCCAAGATGCTCAGGGCGGACCTGGAAGCCGCGAGAACAGCATGGGTAGACGCGGCGGGATCAGATGCGGCCGAGCGGGTCGCACGCGAGCAGTCGGACTTCCTGTGCCCGGTAGATCACGACGGGCGGGTGATGGACTTCCACTCCCTGCGGCATACCTGCGGGTCGTGGGCCGCGATCGGTGGGGCGAGCCCCAAGGCGATCCAGACCCTCATGAGGCACTCGGCGATCACGCTCACGCTGGACACCTACGGGCACCTGTTGCCCGACGAGGCGGCCGAGACGGTCGGCCGGATGCCTACGGTCGAGGCACTCCCGCTGAGGCTCACGGGGACCGCAGACGCGCCCCAGCCGGTGCCAGAAGGCAACTACGCAGTAGACTACGCAACGCAGGCGGGAAATAGGGAACCTGGGCGAGACGTGGTGCGATGGAGCAAAACAGAAAAAGCCCCTGGCGATATGCCAAGGGCCTTTGGGGAACGAGGCGGACGAGAATCGAACTCGCAACCTCCGGATCGACAGTCCGGTGCTCTAACCAATTGAGCTACCGCCCCAGGTTGGTGCGCCCGCCGAAGCGAGTGCCGAGAAATGTAGGCTCCGTCTTGGCGTTGTCAAGCCTCGCGGCGAGGGAAACCCTCCCAGACGCGGCCTGACCGCTAGTCCTTGAACTTGATTTCGCCTGCCTGCTGAACACTGAACGGGTTGCCCGTGGGGGCGACCTTGGTGTTGGCCCAATAAAGGACGCCGCACGCGACGAGCATCGCGATGCTGGCCAGGAACATCAGGGCGGTGAACACGTCGGGGGTGGGTCCGCTGCGACCACGACCGCCGGGCATCTGCATTCCAAACTGACTCATCGTATCGATCCTTCCGGCCAAGGGGTCGGCCGTCGAGAGGGTTAGCTGCCCAGCGAACTCCAGACCTGGTCACCCACGCGGATCTCCTGACCAGGCTGCAGGTTGCGAACGCGACCGATCGCGAAGTCCAGGTCGGTCTCAAAGATGACCACGTCGCCCAGGTAGGTCTGGCCGTCGCGGTTCAGGTAGAGCTTGGCGTTCTCGCTGACGCGGTCGTTGGTGCCCAGGCTGATGCGGATGATCAGGTTCCCGGTGGTCGCCTCAACGCGGACCTCCTGGACCTCGCCGCGGATCTGCTCGCCGGGGATCTCGATGGGGCCGGCGGCGATGCCGCCCGTGGTGGTGCCGTTGTTGGCCTCATCCCGAGCGATGCGGAGCTGCTCTTGCAGCGAGCGGTTGACCTGCTCGTAGACGCCCAGCTGGCTCTGGCTGTCGGAAAGGGAGGCCTCAAGGTCGAGCTTCTGGTTGCGCCAGCTCAGCTCGCCGTCTCGCAGACGGCTGACCTCGCCCTTGTACTCGCGGATCAGCTCGGCCTGGGTCTGGGTGGTCACGCCGAGCTGGGCGATCTTTCCGTCCAGCGAGTCGCGGGCGGCCTTGGCCTGGCGCAGCTCAATGGTGAGCCCGCTGATGGAGGCGTCGTTCTCGCGGATCGAGGCCTCGAGATCGGCCTTCTCCTGCTGCAGGCGAGCGATATTCTTCTCGGCCTGCATCGAGGCTCGCATCATGGCGTCATTGTGAATGGCCAACGACCCCTCAGCGGCCTGCTGGGCGGACACCGCGCTGGCGTAGTCGGCCTTGATCGCGTTGGCGTTCGCCGCGTATGACACGGCCAGTGAGGCCATCACCACACTGAGAATCGACGCGATCAGGACAAAGACCTTGGTCAAGATATGCACGGCGTAGCTCCTGCCTCGACTTCTGTGTTCTCAGGGACGGCCCGGCATCCAAACCAGGTTGATCCCGCTCGTTGTCGCATCCGGATCCCCGGGTTTCACCGGGGAACGTCTCACACGCCATCAGGCCTGTGAGCGGGACGGCTAGCATAGCGACTCAATCCCGATTGAGCGCGCCGCTGGCTCGATTCCGGCCGATCACTCGACCGGACAGCCCCTACTTTACGCACCCGTTGGGCCTCCGTATCCCATTTTTTTCAATCATTCGTGCCCGTCAGGTCCAGCACCGCCCGGGCCGCGGCGGCCCGAACAATCGGCGATCGGTCCGAGAGCATCCCCAGCACCTTGCCCAGATTACCCGCCGCGTCCGTTCGCCCGTAGACCACCGCCGCGTACGCCCGGACCGATTCAGCCTCGTCGGATCGGTACTCGTCGGCGATAAACGCCCCCTGGGGGTGCCCGAGCTTGGACAGGGCGTCCGCCGCGGCCAGCCGGATCTCGGGCGGCATCGCCTCGGTGCCCTCCGCGTCGGCCAGGTAGATCAGCTGATCCACCGCGTTGCGGTCCCCCACCTCTCCGATAATCTGGATCGCCAGGGCTGCGAGCTCGAATTCCTCGGGCCGAGCCGGGAACAGGGCGGCCTTGACCCCCGGCAGCGGCCCATCGTCGCCCAGTTTGATCATCGCCTCAGCGATCTGCAGCCTCAGCAGCGCGACCTCGGAGGCCGAGGCCCGGGAGACCCCCTCAAGGCTCGCCTGGCGGAGCATGTCGATCGCGGTGGGTGAGCCGAGCTCCCCGAGCAGGAACGCGGTGTGGGCCCGGGCCCGGGTGTCGTGGGAGGTGAACAGCGTGTTGGCCAACGGGGTCAGGTCGATGTCCTCGCCCAGCTTGCGCAGCGCGAAGACCGCGGAGACCCGGACGAACTCGGACTCGTCCATGACCAGCGGGCGGAGCCAGCCCGCGGCGGACTCGAGACCCAGCCGCCCCACCACGACCGCCGCGACGGAGCGAACACCCTCGTTGGAATCGCGCAGCCCGGCCTCGATCGCGTCGGTGCCCGCCTCGGGGGCGGCGGCGAACGCCTCGATCGTGTTCGCCCGCACCACCGGCTGCACGTGGTCGGCGAGACCCAGAAGCGTCTGGACCGCCATCTCGCGGGCCCGATCGATCTGGGCCTGGCTCCGCTCCTCGGGGGTGGCGATCTGGCGGGGTGCCGTGGAGGAGCAACCAACGGGGATCGAGCCGACCGCGAGAAGCGAGAAAGTGAGAATCAGCTGTGGCTTGCGAAGCATTCGTTAGTCCTCCGAGTCCGTGGGCGAGCCAGGGCCGGGCACCTGGGTGGCCCCGGTCTTCTTCCTTCGGCCGATCACTCCCCAGCCCACGATCATCGCCGTCAGGATCGCGGTTGATCCGCCAAAGACGTCACCGGTGCGGCCGTACAGCGTCTCCCGCTGCGGCAGGAACACGAAAGAGGTGAGGATACCCGCCTCGAGAGCCCGCCCGCCGGGCGGTGTGGTGAGCGAGTCGGCGATGATCGTGCCGTCGGCATCGATGACCGCGGAGATCCCCGTGTTGCACGCCCGGATCATCGGCGTGGCCAGCTCGACGCACCTCCACCGGGCGGTTCGGAGGTAGTGCTCGCGCATCCCGACCGAGGAGCCAAACCACCCGTCGTTGCTCGGGTTGACCATCACGTCGGCCCGGCGTTTCCCGTTCTGGTAGACCAGCGAGCGGCACAGGTCCGGCATCGTCGCCTCGAAGCAGATCGGCGTCACGACGCGGGCCGCGGACCGACCGCGTGCGTATTTCCCTAGGGGCACGTCGAACACCGTCCGGGCGCGCCCACGCGAGAGCGTGAAGCTCATCCCCTCGGCCCCAAGGTCCAGCAGCTTTTGCTGCAGCCAGGGCCACCGCCAGACGTACGGCATGGTCTCGCCGAACGCCATCAGCCGGATCTTGTCGTACCGCGGCTCCGTGACCCGCCCGCCCTTGAGCAGGAAGACCGAGTTGAACTGCCCGGCCCAGTCGTATCCAAACCCGCCGCTGGGGCGTTCAACGATCTCGAGACCGTTAAACCCGGTCGCACCAACGAGCATCGGGATTCCTAGCTCCCGCTGCATGCCGAGGAACTCAAAGGCGATATCCGTGGTGCCGATCATGTCGCCGAGCGAATCGAGCCTTGGGTCCGCTTCGCGATCAATGGCCCAACCCAGTCCAGCCTGATACTCCGCCTCAAGCGAGTCGGCCCCGAGGGTGTACCCCGGAAACATGGTTTCCGGCCAGACGATCACGTCCGGCTGAGCACTCGCCGCTTGCAGAGTCAGCTCGCGAAGGTCCAGCCAATCGATGTATCGCTGTGTCGGTGTCCACCCCATCTTGTTGCTCTGCGGCACGTTGCTCTGCACCACCGAGACCGTCAATGTCGGGCCGGACCCGATCGCGCTTCGTGCCAGAACGGTCAACCCCAGCCCGAGCCAGACCACCCAGATGGCCAGGGCTGCGGTCGCGAGGTTACGCGAGAGAATCGTGGTGGCCGGGGCTCGGAGCCCGGCCCCGCCACACGCGCCGAGCAGCACGAGCCAGCTCACGAAGTAGGCCCCGCCGAACGAGGCCGGGTAGGCCAGCCCGCTGCCGGGCGAGTCGATCATGGGGTGGCCGGCGAGGAACCAGGCGTACCCGGAGAAGAGGAGCGAGCCGCGGAGGAACTCGAGCCCGACCCAGATGATCGGCAGGGTGAGCACGGTCAGCGTGGGCCACCGCTTGGCGACGCGGCCGCCGATCCAGACGAACAGCATCGTCCACATCGCGAGGTAGATCACGAGCGGCACGACGCCCGCCGTCGAGACGCTCGCGGCCCAGAAGTGCGAGAACGCCCACCAGGGCGAGGCCCCGATCGCGGCCCAGAAGCCGGCGCGGCTCGGGGCCATGCCGGGGCGGACCGCCAGGCAGATCAGTGGCAGTGGCGCGACGAACCCGACCCACCAGAGATTCACCGGGGCGTTGCACATCGCAAGCAGGGCGGCGGACGCCAGCCCGAGCAGGAACGCACGCAGCCACGGCTTCATTGGGCCACGGCGATCGATACTGGCGGCATCACCGGCTGCGGTGTCGCGGCCCGAGTCCTTCGTCGGCTTGTCTGGGCTTTGGCTCTTAGGCATGGTCTCGGGTCAGTCTACCGAGACGTGTAGTCGATGAGGCGGGCGATCTCGTTGCGGAGCTCGCGGCGCGGCACGACCCGATCCACCATGCCGCGTTCGCGGAGGAACTCGGACCGCTGAAAACCCTCGGGCAGGTCCTGGCGGATGGTCTGGCGGATGACGCGGGGCCCGGCGAAGCCGATGAGGGCCTTGGGCTCGCCGATGATGAAGTCGCCGAGCATCGCAAAGCTCGCGGTCACGCCGCCCGTAGTCGGGTCGGTGAGGACGCTGATGAAGAGCCCGCCGGCGTCGTCGAGCCTGGCCAGCGCCGCCGAGGTCTTGGCCATCTGCATCAGGCTCAGGCCCGCCTCTTGCATCCGGGCGCCGCCCGAGCAGCTGACGATCACGAGCGGCTTGCCGGTCTGGGTGGCGTGCTCGATCGCGCGGGTGAGCTTCTCGCCCACGACCGAACCCATCGAGCCCATCATGAAGGTGAGGTCCATGCAGGCCACGACCGCGGGACGGCCCTTGATAAAGACCTCGCCGGCCCGGCACGCGTCGGCCTGCCCGGTGCGGACCTGCTCGGCAGCGAGCCGCTCGGGGTAGGACTTGAGGTCCCTGAACTCGAGCGGGTCCTTGGATCGAAGGTTGGCAAACATCTCGACGAAGGTGTCGGGGTCGGCCAGCTGGCTGATCCGCTCGGTCGCGGAGATCCGGAAGTGCTGGTCACACTCGGGGCAGCAGTGGAGGTTGGCCTCCATCTGGCGGCGGTAGATCATCTGCGAGCACCCGGGGCAGCGCAGCCACAACCCCTCGGGGATGGTGTTGCGTCGCCCGCCGGGCTTCACGTCGGTCCATTTGCGTGTCACGATCTGAGTCGCCATCCTGCGTCTCCTGCTTCCCCGTCGTGGGGCTCTCGATCAGGCACTGATCCGGTTGGGCCTCGGGGCGAGGGCCCCCGCTTCGACCTCGAACGACTCAGCCCCTTCGGGCGCGCTGCCGAGCACGTCCCACAGCTCTGCCGGGCTCCGCCCGAGCAGTCGGGTGCGGACCAGGGCGTACGCCATGGGTCGCAGCACCACCATCATTACGGGGTTGTCCCCCTTGAGTTTCATCGCGGCCTGGTGGATCTGGCCCGTCAGGCGGTTCTCGGCCTCGCCGAGCGACTCGCCCTGAGGGGCGGAGATCGAGTCGGGACGCTCCCGCCACTGCCGGTAGGCCGAGGGGAACCGCTCCTCGAGTTCCTCGAGCGTCATGCCCTCCCAGAGACCCATGCCGACGTTGGCCAGGCCGTCGAGGCAGCGGACCTTGGTCCCGCTCGCCGCGGCGGCGTTCTGGGCTGAGGTCTGGCTGCACTCATCGGGGCCACAGATCACGATCGCCGGCTTGACGGCTGTCGCGGTGGAGACCGTCGCGGCGTTCTCGGCGAGGGGCAGATCGACGCCGCCGACGATGCGGTTCTGCCGGTCCCACTCGGTGGAGCCGGTCTGCACGAGCAGCAGGTTGAATCGTTTGGCTTTGCTCATAAGGATTGGGGCCTGATCCGGCGGTCGATGCCTGACGTTGTGTCAGTGATCCGAGACCTGAAGGTTCGACGCAGACTTGGGTCAGTCGCGCGACGGTTCGCACGCTGATTCAGGAAAGTCGCTCAGGGTCGGGCGGCCACGAGTCCACCCGTCGGATCTCGATCACCGGAGATCGAGAGGGATAAGTTTAGCATCGGCAACCCCGGGTCTTCGATGCCACATCACCGGAACAACGACTTTCTACCCCATGATTTCACCGTTCTGTTTGGTACCTCGCCCCAAACACCCCCCGTTATCGGGTGCAGCGGAGGGATTCGATCCGATCGGCCCGATCCGCGGGGGCTAACCCGAAGACTGAACTCCCCGCGATGAGAACGTCGAAACCGGCCTCGACGAGTCGCTCGGCGTTGGCGGGACCGACCCCGCCATCCACTTCGAGGCGCTGGCTGTCGCGCAGCCGCGCCCGGATCTCGGGGACCGGGTCCAGGCACTCGGGCATGAACGATTGCCCGCCGAAGCCCGGCATGACCCCCATGACGAGGATCAGATCGAACGCGTCCATGCACGCGAGAAGGTTGGCCGGGTCGGTGCCGGGGTTGATGGTGATCCCGGCGGTCATGCCTTGGGTGCGGATCTGGTCGGCCATCGCCCGGGCCTCGTCGGGAGAGAGCACCTCGGCGTGGACGCTCAGGTGATCGGCCCCGGCCTTCTTGAACGGCTCGATGTAGTCGCCCGGGTTGGTCACCATCAGGTGCACATCGAGGAACGCGGCGGGGCAGGCCTTGCGGATTCCGGCGCACACCGCGGGCCCCATCGAGAGGTTGGGCACGAAGTGCCCGTCCATGATGTCCACGTGCAGCAGGTCGGCCCCGACCCCGAGCACCTGTCGGCACTCGGTGCCCAGGTCGCCAAAGTCCGCAGCGAGCACCGAGGGGGCGATGAGGACGCGGTCGGGCTTCGTGGTGAACAAGTCCTTCATGCCCACAGGGTAGCCAACGGACCAGCCCGCTAGCATGGGGCGCGGAGGATCGACAGAGCCGATTCCCGAATCACGCTGGTGCCAGCACGGAGAGACCACATGGCGACCGACACCGACACACTCTCGAGACTCGCCAAGGCGGGGCAAGAGCACCTGCTCACATTCGAGGGGGATCTGACCTCGGACGAACGGGGCTCGCTGCTCGGGCAGATTGAGGAACTTGATCTGCGGGCTCTGCCGGGGCTCGTGCAGGAATACGTGCTCGGCGATGTGCCCTTCGAGCCGCCCGCGGACCTGGAGCCAGCGACCTACTACCCCGCGCCTACGCATGGGCCGGGAAAGGCGATCTGGGACGCGGCGAAGTACCACGCCCTCGGTGAAACGCTCATCGGCGAGGGGAAGCTGGGTCTGTTCACCGTCGCGGGAGGGCAGGGCACGCGGCTCGGGTACGACGGGCCCAAGGGGTGCTACCCGACGGGTTGCGTGAGCGGCAAGAGCCTGTTTCAGCTGTTCGCTGAGCAGATCAGAGCCGAGGGAGAGCGGTACGGCACCACGATCCCGTGGTACATCATGACCAGCCCGCAGAACCACGGCGCGACCGAGGCGTTCTTCAAGGAGCACGGGTGGTTCGGGCTCGGGGCTGACAACGTGATGCTCTTCAGGCAGGGCGTGATGTCGAGCTTCGACGCGGCGACCGGGCGGGTGCTGCTCGCGGACCGGCACACCATCGCGACCAACCCGGACGGGCACGGCGGCTCGCTCAAGGCGCTGGTCACGAGCGGCGCGACCGACGACATGAAGGCCCGTGGCGTGGAGCACATCGCCTACATCCAGGTGGACAACCCGCACGTGCGGTGCGTGGACCCGACGTTTTTGGGGCTGCACACCTCGGCCCCGGACTCCTCGGGCGAGTTCTCGAGCAAGATGATCCCCAAGGTCCGGTGGGACGAGAAGGTCGGCGTGTTCTGCAAGGCTGGCGGGCGGACCTGCGTGATCGAGTACTCCGACCTGCCCGACGAGCTGGCGCGGCAGACGACCCCGGACGGCGCGCCCCGGTTTATCGCGGGCTCGCCAGCGATCCACCTCATCGGCGTCGCGTTCATCGAGAAGCTGCAATCCAACCCGGACTTTGCGCTGCCCTACCACCGGGCGGTGAAGAAGATCCCGCATATGGACCTGGAGACGGGGCGTGCGGTCGAGCCCGAGTCGCCCAACGGGGTGAAGCTCGAGCGGTTTGTGTTTGACGCGATCCCGCTGGCCCAGGCCTCGATCGTGTACGAGACCGACCGCGTCGAGGAGTTCGCCCCGGTCAAGAACGTGGACGGCGCAGACAGCATCGTCAGCAGCAAGCAACTCCAGACCGATCGGGCGGCCCGGTGGCTCGAGGCCGCGGGTGTGAAGGTGCCCCGCAAGCCGGACGGAATTGTGGACGCGGTGATCGAGATCAGCCCGCTGACCGCGACGTGCGCCGAGCACCTGAAGGGCACGCCCAATCTGCCCGAGTCGTTCGAGCCGGGCTCGACGGTGGAGCTCTGAGCCCGATGCCCACGCCGTTTCCCCGAACGACGCTGCCCAAGTCGCTGCAGGCCAAGGCCAAGACGGTGCGGCTGGGGGCCGACGTGCCGGCGCTGGTCGCGCACCCGGACTGGCAGACCCCGGTGCCCACGGTGCTCTGGATGCACGGGCGGACGGTGAACAAGGAGCTGGACCCGGGTCGGTACCAGCGGTGGCTGCGCGCCGGGATCGCGGCGGTCGCGGTCGATCTGCCGGGGCACGGCGAGCGGTTTAACGAGGCGTCCCAGTCGCCGCACAAGACGCTGGACACCTTCTCACAGATGGTCTCCGAGATCGACGGCGTGGTGCAGAGCCTCGCGGAACTCGGGCCGTTTGATCTGAATCGGTTGGCGATCGGGGGGATGTCGGCCGGGGGGATGGCGACGCTGATCCGGCTCTGCTCGCCGCACCCGTTCATCGCGGCGGCGGTGGAATCCACCACGGGGAATCTGGACGCGCTGTACTTTGGTGACCCCGAGTTGCCCACCGCCCGGCCGTGGCCCGTCAACCACAGCCGAGAGGATGTGGCGGGGCTGGACCCGATGCAGAGGCTCGCCGGGTTCGTCCCGATCCCGGTGCTGGCAATCCACAGCGAGGGCGACGAGGTGGTGCCTTGGGCGGGGCAGCGGGAATTCCTGGACCGGCTCGGCGAGCGCTACGAGAGCGTGGGGGCGGATCCGGGGCTGATCGAGGTGCAGACGTATGAGGAGACCGGGGCACCGGCTGAGCACGCGGGGTTCGGGCGGTTCGCGGCGCAGGCCAAGGACCGGCAGACCGAGTTTCTCGTACGAGTGCTCGGGGCAACGCCGTTGGGATGAGGCAACCCGAGCGTTCAGGCTCACCCCCTCATCCGTCCCGACTGCGTCGGGCCACCTTCTCCCCCTCGAGGGGGAGAAGGAGCAGGAAGCCCGGTCACACGCACAGCGCAGACTGGACGCGATGCTGGCATACTCTCGCTTGTGATCGACTCCCCCACCACGCCCCCCACCACCCCCACTCCCGATTCTCCGCCACCGCCTTCGGGCAAGCGACGCGGGCTCAACCCGTTCGCGGGATTGCCCAACCCCAAGGAGGTCTGGGCGTGGGGGATGTACGACTTTGCGAACCAGTCGTTCACGCTGCTGATCATCACGCTGCTGTTCTCGATGTACGTGCAGACGGTGGTCACGGTGCAGCCCGAGCTGTCTGCCGAGACGATCGCGTATCTCGAATCGGCGAAGGAGATGGTGTCCTCGTCGTCGTCTCAGGCTCCCAGCGCGACCCCCAAGGTCCTGGCTGAGCTTGAAGCGCGTGACGAGGCGCTGCAGCTGGGCAAGTGGAACTGGTCGCTGATGCACGGCTCTTCGTACCTGATTGTGGTGCTGCTCAGCCCGTTCGTCGGCGCGCTGGCGGACATCCGGGGGTGGCGGAAGCAGTTCCTCGTTGGGTCCGGGCTTCTCTGCTGTGCTCTCACCGCGTCGCTGGCGGGGGTTCGGCCGGGCATGCTGGCGCTGGCGGCGTTGCTGTACATCCCCGCAAACGTGTGTTATCAGATCGGCGAGAACTTCCTGGCGAGTTTTTTGCCTGGGGTGAGCACACCACGCACCATCGGCAAGGTCTCGGCGATGGGGTGGACCATGGGGTACATCGGGGCGCTCGGGCTGTTGATCTTCAGCCTTGTGGGAATGCTCGTGTTCGGGTGGAGAGAGCCGAGCAGCTGGTCCCCGTTCTTTATCTTTGCCGCGGTGTGGTTCCTGCTGGGCATGGCCGCTCCGTCGCTGATCCTGAAGAACGACACGCCGCTGGCGGGGGCCAAGGATCACGGGCTCGCGACCGAGTCGATCGGGCGGGTGATCGAGACGATTCGGCACGCCTCGCGCTACAAGCATCTGATGCGATTCCTGCTCGCGTTCTTTGTGTTCGGGTTTGGGGTTCAGGTGATCATCGGCTTCGCGTCGATCATCGCGGGCTCGTTTGGGTTCGGGCAGGAACAGCTCATTATTTTCGTGGCCCAGATCACGGTGACCGCCGGCATCGCAGCTGCGGCGACCGCGGTGTTCCAGGACCGGATCGGTGCCCGGACCACCGTGATGCTGTATCTCGGGGTGTGGCTGGCGGCCTGCCTAGGGCTGATTCTCACCAAGCTGGCCTGGCCGACCGCGGGCCCGCAGTGGCCGCTCTGGATCGTGGGCAACCTGCTCGGGTTCGGGCTCGGTGGCATCGGGACCGCGAGCCGATCCATGGTCGCCCGGTTCACCCCGGCCCACCGTACCGCGGAGTTCTTCGGGCTCTGGGGGATGACCTACAAGCTCGCGGCGGCGGTCGGGGTGCTCTCGTTTGGAGCGGTGGCGAGGTACCTCGGTGATCTCGCGTCGCTGATCCTCCTCGGATCGTTCTTCTTCGTGGGCCTGTTGCTCATGATCCCGGTCAACGAGACGCGGGGCGTGCGAGCGGCGAAGCGGACCGAGCGGGACCACGCCATGAACTCCGCTTGATCGCCCGGCAAGCCGGTTCGCGTGTCACCCCCTATCCTCTGGATATGAGCAACCCCGCGACCCCAGAAGAAGCCCAGGCCCGGATCTCTCAAGTCCCCACCGAGGACGGGCGGTACGGCGAGTACGGCGGGGTGTACGTCCCCGAGACCCTCATCGCGGCCCTCAAGCAGCTCGAGGAGCTGTACAACAAGGTCTGCCAGGACCGGCAGTTCTGGGAGCGGCTGACCGACCTGAACCGGCAGTATGTTGGGCGGCCGACGCCGCTGTTCCAGGCCAACGGGCTGTCGAAGGTGGCGCGACGGCTCGCGGACCACAAGGACCGGGGCGCGACGATCTGGCTCAAACGTGAGGACCTGGCCCACACGGGCGCGCACAAGATCAACAACACGCTGGGGCAGGCGCTGCTGGCCAAAAAGATGGGCAAGGGTCGGGTGATCGCCGAGACCGGGGCGGGGCAGCACGGCGTGGCGACCGCGACGGCGGCGGCGCTGCTTGGGCTCAGGTGCGAGGTCTACATGGGGTCCGAGGACGTCCGACGCCAGCACCTCAACGTGGTGCGGATGAAGATGCTTGGCGCGAGGGTGATCCCGGTGGACTCGGGCTCGCGGACGCTCAAGGACGCGACCAACGAGGCGATGCGGGACTGGATGGGCTCGGTGGAGACGACGCACTACATCCTCGGCTCGGTGGTGGGCCCCCACCCCTTCCCGATGATCGTGCGCGATTTCCAGTCGATCATCGGACGCGAGACCAAGGCCCAGTGCCTGCGGATGATGAGCAAGCTGCCCGAGTGCGTGGTCGCGTGCGTGGGCGGGGGCTCCAACGCGGCGGGGATCTTCTACCCGTTCATCGAGGACGAGGGCGTGAGGCTGGTGGGCGTGGAAGCGGGCGGGCGGTCCAAGAACGACGGGGATCACGCGGCCCCCTTGTGCCACGGCAAGCCGGGCGTGCTGCACGGCTCGCTCTCCTATGTGCTCCAGGACGAGCACGGGCAGACCGCGGACGTGCACTCGTGCTCGGCGGGTCTGGACTACCCGGGCGTCGGGCCCGAGCACGCGTACTGGAAGGACAAGGGACGCGTGGAGTACACCTCGGTGGGCGATCAGCGGGCGCTCGACGCGTTCCTGCTGTGCTCGCGTGAGGAGGGGATCGTGCCGGCGCTGGAGACGGCGCACGCGATCGCCAAGGGCGTGGAGCTGGCGTCGCAGATGGGCTCGGACCAGACGCTGGTGATCAACTGCTCGGGCCGTGGGGACAAGGACGTCGAGGAGGCGGCCCGGCTGCTGGGCGATCAGATCGACGCGCCGCAGTAGGCCCCGCGGCGGCTAGTTGAGCTGCTTGTCTCGCCAGAACTTGGTGCCGCTGATGGTGGCTGAGAGGGCGAGCCCGCTCTCGGTCATCACGTGGGTCTCGATATCGCCCTCGAGGTTGCTCCCGGCGGAGGCCTCGCCGCCCGCGTCGCCGGCCTTGGCCGCGGCGTCGGCCTCGGCGTTGGCGCTCCAGCCGTTGGCGATGAAATCGCCCATGACGTACTCGTTGCGGAAGATCATGAGCAGCTTGTAGTCTTTGACGCCGAGCCCGATGCCGATGCCGCCGCCGGCGACTTTCATGTAGGTGTCGTCGCCGGTCTTGTTGTTGTGGACCTTGCCGTGCCCGCCCTCGGTGCTGAGGAAGATGAGGTTGGTGCCGATTTTGCTGAACAGCCCGTACCCCGCGGCCCCCTCGACCTTGCTCTGGAGCTGGGGGTCGGCCTCGTAGAACGCCTTGAGCGAGGAGCGGGCCATCAGGTCCACGTAATCCCGCTTCTCGGCGGGCGTGTTGCCCTTGGCGGTGGTGCAGCCGGTGAGCCCGGCCCCGATCACCGAGAGCACGGCGGCGAGAATCAGGACTCGAGATGATTTCCAAGCGTTCAGCATTGCGATCTCCTTGGCCCGCGACCGGGCGACCCCGGCCCGGGCGGCGGTGCTCGGATCAGTCGTCGGTGGGCATTTCATACGGTAGCGCGTAGAACCCGCGGCCGGTGTCGCGGAGCTTGCCCGCCTTGGCCAGAGCCTTCCAGACGGCGGGCTTGAACTCGCGGGGCGGCTCGATCGCATCGATGTTGCTCTTTCGTCCGCCGGTGGTGTAGTGCCCGCCGAGCTTTGATTCGTCGTTGAGCCGCATGACCTTGAGGCGTTTGCGGAAGGCCTTGATCGCGTCGGCCATGTCCCGCTCGGAGACCTTGACCTCGGCCTTGGGCTCGGCGGGCTCGCCGGGGTTCTCGAGCTGGTTGACGAGGGCGTCGAAGCCGGGCAGGTCCCGCTCGGTGCAGACCCGCTTGAGCTCGGCCTGGTCCACGGGCATGCGGCCCATGAGGCGTTGGGCGAGCTGCCAGTGGTCGTGGGCCTTGAGGCCGTCCTCAGACTTTTCGGCGAGCTGCTCAAGCTCGCTCACCATGGCGCGGAGTTTTTCGATGAGGTTCATGGGAGCAGGATAGCAGACGCTGGGGCGAGAACGGGTCAGGCGAGCAAGTGAACCGCTGGACGCCTTGAGGGAGCGAGGATCCGTGGGGGCAACGATCGCAAGGTAAAAGGGAGATGGCGAGAATTCGGCCGCGAAGAACTTGGATCGGAGGGGACGTCACCCGGGGAATCTGAGGGAGCACTTTGACGTTGTGGGGTGATTGTTTTATCTTCTCCACGCCGAGCCGCCAAGGATCGCCCGAGAGCCTCGCCCATGAAACACACCTCATCCAAACCGAGTCACCTTCAGTCGGGCTGTGTCCTCGCGGGGAAGTACACGGTCCAGCAGTTCCTCGGCTCGGGGTATGAGGGCGAGGTCTATCGGGTGGTCGAGGATCGGACCGGGTCGCTGCGAGCGGCGAAGCTCTTTTTCTCCGAGCGGAACGTGAATGATGCCGCAGTGAGATTCTACGCAAGGAAGCTGGAGCGACTGAGACGATGCTCGATCCTCACCCAGTATCATCACTCCGAGACCATTCGGTACCGTGGAGAACGAATCACCCTGCTGATCTCCGAATTGGTAGAGGGCGTGCTGCTTTCACGGCTCGTGGATTCCCGACCGGGCAAGCGAATCCCCGAGTTCGAGGCGATGGTGCTGCTGCACAGCCTGGCCAGTGGTCTGGGTGAGATTCACGATCAGGGAGAGTATCACGGAGATCTTCATTCCGGCAACGTTCTGATTCGCCCCGTTGGCATCACGTTCGAGTGCAAGCTCATCGATTTTCAGAATCTGGGGCGCCCGACCAAACAGATGATCGCCACGGATGTCATCGATCTGGTTCGGTTGTTTTATGACGCTCTGGGAGGATCCAAGCGGTACGCCAGCTTTTCGGGTACGGCGAAGCACATCTGCGCGGGTTTACGCCGCGGGCTGATTACCGAGCGGTTTCCCACAGCCTCACACCTTGCTGAGCACCTGGAAACTTTCGAGTAAGCAGGCCGAAACGGAATCTTGGCTGAGTGCTTTGTTTAGCAGCCGGCAAGGAAGGCGGCGACGAAGGCGTTGATGTCGCCGTTGTCGAGGACGCCGTCGTTGTTCACGTCCGCGCTCATATCCCCGGACAGGAAGAGCGTGACAAACGCCCCGATGTCGCCGTTATCGAGGACGCCGTCGTTGGTGAAATCGATCGGGCAGTCGTTGTAGATGAGCACGACGTCGTTGCCGTCGCCGCCGACGTAGGAGAGGGTCATCGGGTAGGGCGAGCCGCCGAACGCGAGGGGGAGGGTCGCGCCCTCGGGCAGGCCGGCGAAGCTGCCGATCACGGGGTCGGCGTCGTCGTTGTCGATGAGCAGGTACTCGAGGCTGATCGGCGGGGCGCTGGTGAGGATGACGCTGAGCAGGCCGTTGAGCTCGACGGTGCCGGTGTCCTGCATGACGATCTTGTCGCCCGGGAGGGTGAACTCGATGGTTGCGGCGGTGCCGAGCGCGAGGTCTCCCCGGAGGAACATGCTGGAGTTGAAGTCTCCGCCGGGGACGATGGTCCCGCCGGTGGGCTTGAGGTCCATGTTCTTGCTCCACTCGCCGAAGAAAGTGTTGTTGAGGCGTCCGCCTGACATGTTGAAGGCGTAGGTCGCGGTGGTGCCCCGGTTGATGGTGTAGGCCTCGAGCTCGCCGCCGAGCAGGGAGTAGTAGCCGATGCCGTTGCCCAGCGCGAGGCTGAGGGTGCCGACGGTGACGACGCCGTCGGTCTGGCGGGTGCTGACCTTGCCCAGCCCGCTGTTTCGGAAGGTGGAGGCGTTGAGGGCCCCGCCCTGGATGAGGACGGTGGCGGTGCCGGTGGCGTTGTTGCCGCCGTAGAAGATGCCGGTGTTGATCTCTCCGCCGGACAGGGTGAAGGAGCCCGTTCCGCTGTTGGCGTAGTTAAAGTTCCCGGAGTTGATGAGCCCGCCGCTCATGGCGAACGTCGCGTCCGTGTTCGGGTTGTTGGCCATGATGAGCGTGGTGGAAGCATCGATGAGGCCGTCGGTCATCTCGAGTGAGCCGATGCCGGAGTTGGCGATATAGAAGACCGGAGCGGTGATGCTGCCGCCGCTCATGATCGCGGTGCCGACCGCGGTGCCGTTATTGACCGCGATGCCGAAGGCAGAGGTGCAGTTGATGGCCCCGGTGCCGCCGAGCTGGAGGGAGCCCTCGTTGATAGCGGCGATGAGGCAGTTTCCGGTGTTGAGGGTCCCTGACATGATCTTGAGCCCGCCGACGGTGCCGAAGCCGGGCCCGGTGTGGACACCGCTCAGCTGAGGGGTGACGATGCCGTTGAGTTCGACGACGGAGCCGTCGCCGATGTAGGCGGTCTCGCCGGCCAGCGGGGCATGCCCGAGCGTCCACGGGGCGACATCGGACCAGAGCCCCCCGACCCCGCCCGAGTCCCACTGGTTGACCTGCCCGAGGGCCGCGTGAGAGAGGGCGCAGAGCACGCCCGCTCCGATCAGAACACTTCGATTGAACATCCGGGCCCTTTCAGCGAGACAGCGGCGAGTGTACTGGATTGCCGAGGCGATTCCGAGGGATTTCTCTGATCAGCCACGCCGCGGGGTTCTCGATTGATGATACACGCGAGAGTGCTCCGGGCGGCCGCCGGTCGGTTCGGGGCACGAGAGCAGATTGTGGTTCGATAAAAAATCTCCGGTGTCGTGGAACCCTCCCAGCTTGACATGCGAATGAGACCGTGGCTGTTCTGGCCACTGTTGTTTGATCGTTTTCTCGACAACTCGAATGAGAGCACGGAAATGCTCGGTGTCGCTGTCCGGTTCACGGGCCGCGAAGTTTGCCTTTTCTATCCTGCGAAACCCCGCTGACCGGTTCGCCGATCAGCGGTCAGGCGGCATTGTTTGTCGCCACATAGGGCTCAGCCTGCGCCACACGGGTTGGGTCTTTTTTCTTCGGCGGGCTCGTCCGCGGGTCCGGGTGATCGGACCCGCCGGCCGCACAGATTGGGCTACGGCTGCGGTTTTTGCTCGCGAACGCGGCGGCGGGGTTGGAGCCCCCCGACCCGGCGTGTATGCTGCACCCACGAGGCGCCCGTCGGTGCCCCAAGCCCACGGAGAAACCCGATGCGATGTGTTGCCAGCCTTGTGTTCGCCGGAGCGGTCTGCCTAGGGGTCTCCTCGGCCCTCGCCCAGCCGATCTTCATCGATGCCCAGTTCGACGACTGGGGCGGTGTGCCGATCGCGGCTACCGATCCCTCGGGCGATGCCTCCGGGGCGTTCGATATCACCCGGGTCCGAGCCGTGACCGCGGGCACCGTGATCTGCCTGGACTGGGACACAAACGCGACCGTGAACCTGCAAGCCGGCTCGGGCTCGGACGGCACCGTCCGGATCACGCTGAGCTTTGCGAGCGGGCAGTCGCTGACGCTCGATACCCGCTCGCGGATCGCGTATGAGAACGGAAACACGGGCGACACGGTCAGCTGGTTCAGCATCGGGTACGCGACGCTGCCAACGGCGGCCCTGCCGCGGTACGAGACCCGGTTCGACGTCTCGGGGTACGCGTCGCCGGGCGAGACGGTCTCGATCCAGTTCAGCGGGTCGGACACGCTCGACTCGGGCCCGATCGTGGTGGCGCTCGACCAGGCGGCGCAGAGCCCGCCGAGCCCCGGTGCGGGCGACCTGGACCCGGCCCCGTGCGCCGACGTACGGGTGATGAGCCTCAACACGCTCCAGTCGGGGCTGACGGACCCGTCGCAGCGGGACCAGTTCGCCCGGATGTTCGACGCGTTGAACCCGACGATCATCTGCTTGCAGGAGGAGTACAACAACTCGGAGAGCCAGATCAAGGCTCGGCTCGAGGCGATCGACCCCAACAATAACGGGCAGCCGTGGAACGTGGTCAAGGACTACGACACCGCGGTCGCCTCGCAGTTCCCGGTGATCGGGTACGCGGCCAATGACAGCTTCACCACCGCGGTCGTGGACCTGGGCGGCGGCGAGGCGGTGTTCGTGGTCAGCGTGCACCCCAAGTGCTGCGGGTACGCGGGCGACTCCAACGACGACCGGCGGATCGCCTCGATGCAGAAGCTGGCGGGGTTCATCGACGACTTCCGCAACGGCACGCTCAGCGGGGCGCTCGCGCCCTACGCCGGGGCCCCGGTCGTGATCATCGGCGACTGGAACCTCGTCGGCTCGGACACGCCGGCGCAGCTCGTGACGGACCCGGCGGTGCCCGGCATGGCGAGGTGGACACTGCCCCGGACGGGGGCCGACGACGCGGTGACCTGGCGCGACATGGACGGGTTTGGGTTCATGCCCGGGCTGCTGGATCTGGTGGTGTTCGACACCACCGGGCTGTCGCGCCGCTCGGGGTTCGTGCTCGACACCAACTCGCTGGCACCCGCGACGCTCTCGGCCTACGGCTTGCAGAGCGGCGACTCGAACGCCTCGGACCACTTCGCGCTGATCGCGGATTTCGAGCTGACCCCCGAGACGACGACCTCGTGCTCGTCTGCTTGCCCAATCGACCTGAACGGCGACGGGGTGGTTGACAACGGCGACATCGGGGCGTTTGTGACCGCGTTCCTCAGCGGGGACCCCTCGGCGGACTTCACCGGCGACGGGGTCCTGGACAACGGGGACATCGGGGCGTTCGTGACGCTGTTCCTCGCGGGGTGCTGAGGCCGGCTGTCACACCGCGGCCTGCTCGGTAAGCCACTGCAGCCTGCGCCCGATGGGCATGCCCTTCATCGGCTCGACATGCTCACAGGAATTCAGCAGGGGGCGGAGATCCGCAATGTAGTTCTGACCCGCGAGCCAGATCATCCGCTGCCCGGGCACCACCAAATCACGATCCTGCATTTGGAGAAAGACTTTCCTTGACCACTCTCGTCTCACCGCCCGTGATGCGCCGTTGAGCGTGACCTCGTATGGCTCCAGCGGCGTGATCGGCTCAACCAGCCCGTGCAGCGCCGAGAGCACAAACCAGCGGTCCGCGTTGGCCTCGGCGTATTTTCGCATCTTGCGAAAGAGCGCCGAAACGTAGAGGTCTTGGGCCGGGCGTGCACCCGGCGCCTTGGACTTCACGCAGCTCACCAGCGCGACCGTATCGGGCATGATGTTCCTCCTGTCTATTTCGGGCTGATTGGTTCGGTCTCGTTGACCCAATGCTCCAGCGTGTCGAGGGCCTGGGGGTCATGAGGGCCCTTGGTCTCTTTGACGTTCCAGAGACCGGAGCTCCGCACTTTTTCGCTGGCGGCGTGATGCCCCAACCAATTGGGCGACGGGGCGTCCGAGGTCGGCGGCTCGGAGCCGATACAACTCAGCAAACGGATGCACCCGGTTTCGATCATCGCCCGATCGGATGTCGGCCCCGGCTCGTCGTCCACGTTTACCACGAGGAAAGGCATGGCCCCGATGTGCGCCGAGACAGCCTGCTCGACGTGCATCTCACGGGACGTGATCGGCTTCTTTGCGGAGTTGCCGACCGACCAAGTGTTACATGGAGCGAGAGTATCATCTCGGCGGAGCAAGCCGGTGCCAACGTGGAGTCGGAAGATGGAACCCCGGTGGTTCCCGCCGCCGGCGATGGTGCCGCGATGCGTGCCGAGCCGGTTCCAGAGCGTGGCCTTGCCCCCGGACTTGAGGGCGTGGGTGCCGATACGGGTGAGCCGGGGCGTCCCGTCTGGTCGAACCTCGCCGTGCTCGTAGAAGAAGTACACCCCACGCATCGGCCAGTTCAGCTTGCCATGGCATTCCGCGAGTCGGAACGGCCCGCCAGTTCGCTCCGCAAGTGTGTTGAGCAATCCATGGAGCCGATCGCGATCGGATTCGGTTGACATAAACAGAGCGTACCAGAAGCTCGCTACAACGGATCGCTTTGTACTTCGCTCCTAAATCTTGGGCATCTGCTGGCTGGCGCAGTGGATCGCGCCGAGGCCCCAGATCAGTTCGGTGCAGTCGAGACCGATGATCTCGTGCTTGGGCAGGGCCTCGGCCAGCAGGCCCAGGGCGAGCGGGTCGTTCTTGCGGTCGCGGAAGGTCGGCACCAGCAGGGCCCCGTTGATGAACAGGAAGTTCAGGTAGGTCGCGGGGAGTCGCAGGCCGTCGCGTTCCATCCGCTTGGGCATCGGCAGGACGCACAGGTCGAACGGCTGACCGTTCTGATCGCGGAGTTTTTCGCACCGCTTGATGTTCTGGCGCAGGATGCGGCTGTTCTTGTCGGCCTTGTCAAACTCCACAGCCACCGCGATTGTGGTCGGGCTGATGAACCGGGCGAGGTCGTCTACGTGCCCGTCGGTGTCGTCGCCCTCGATGCCGTCGCCGAGCCAGAGGACGTGGGTCTGCCCGTAGTAATCGCGGAGGTACCGCTCGATCTTCTTCTTGGACAGGCCGGCGTTGCGGTTGGGGTGCAGCAGACAGGACTCGGTGGTGAGGAGGCAGCCCTCGCCGTTGACGTCGATCGCGCCGCCCTCCATCACGATTCCGGGGCTGAAGACGGGCAGCCCCAGCTCCTCGGCGATCCGCATCGGCACCGCGTCGTCATCGTCGAACGGCGGGTACTTGCCGCCCCAGGCGTTGAAGCCCCAGTCCACAACCGCCATCTGCTTCTCGCCGCGATGCTCGCGGACGACGAAGGCCGGGCCGTGGTCGCGGCACCAGGGCTCGTTGGTCTTGGTGTGGTGGAACCGCACGCGGCGCAGGTTCACGCCCTGGGCACGCAGGGTGTCGCGGACGATCCGCTCGTAGTTCGCGTTGGGCACGTTGAGGTGCACCAGCTGACGCGGCGTGATGGCCCTGAAGATCTCGGCGAACTGGGCCGGGATCTTGTGGTACCGATCGGGGAACGAGATGCCCTCGGGGCGCGGCCAGCTGAACCACGTGCCCGACTGCCTCTCCCACTCGGCGGGGAAGCGGTAGCCCATCTCGGCGGGGGTCTTGCCCTGGATCACGCGAGGCTTGGCCATCGGTCTGGGAACTCCCCCACTGCGGGTTGCGTGTCGGTCGCGGTTCAGTCGCGGATCAGTCGATAAAACGTTTGGTGATTTCGCTGTAGGCGTCGATGCGGCGGTCACGCAGGAAGGGCCAGTGCGTGCGGCTGAACTCGACGCGGCTCAGGTCGCAGTCCACGATGATCACCTCTTCGGCCTGGTCCGAGGCCCGCTGCAGCACCCGCCCGTCCGGGGCGGCGACGAACGACTGCCCCCAGAACTCGATGCCTTCGGCGCTGAACGGCTTGCCGCTCTCGTCGTTCACGTGCTCGAGCCCGACGCGGTTGGCCGCCGCGACGAAGCACCCGTTGGCGATCGCGTGCGACCGCTGCATGACCTCCCACGCGTCGTGCTGGGTCTCGCCGTACTCGGCCTTCTCGGCCGGGTGCCAGCCGATCGCGGTCGGGTAGACGAGGATCTGTGCGCCCTGCAGCGCGGTGAGGCGGGCGGCCTCGGGGAACCACTGGTCCCAACAGACGAGGACGCCGAGTCTGCCGAAGGCGGTGTCGAAGACGCGAAAGCCGGTATCACCGGAGCCGGTGTCGCCGGGCGTGAAGTAGAACTTCTCGTAGTAGTGCGGGTCGTCGGGGATGTGCATCTTGCGGTAGATCCCCAGCAGCGAGCCGTCGGCGTCGATCACGACCGCGGTGTTGTGGTAGAGCCCCTGGGCTCGTCGCTCAAACAGGCTGCCCACGATGACGACGCCGTGCTTTTTGGCGATGGCTTGCATGGCCTCGGTCGAGGGCCCGGGGATCGTCTCGGCGTAGTCAAAGAAGCGGTGGTCCTCGCCCTGGCAGAAGTAGAGGCTCGTGAAGAGCTCCTGCGTGCAGACGATGTTGGCACCCTGGGACGCGGCCTGCTCGATCAGGGCCATCTGCTTGGCGCGGTTGGCCTCGGGCGACTCGCCGCAGGCGAACTGCGTGAGGCCGAGCCTGACGGTGCCGTGGTGTTCGGCTGGTTGGGGCCGGTCTTCCATGAGCGGAGTTTAGGCGAGGGGGCACCCCCCCTCACGCCCCTTCCTCACGGCCCTTGCCGGTCCGCCTCGTCGAGCCGCACACCGATCGCGTCGAGCACGATGGTCTCGAAGTTGGTCGCGGTGAGGTTGCCCTTGTCTCGGGCCTTGGAGACGACCTCGACCCGCGTCATGTTCTCGGCGTGGTCGTCGACGAAGACCGCGACGTTCTCGCCACGGCTCATCAGGGTGGCGCCGCGCTGGGCCAGGTAGTAGCCCCGCTGGGCGTCCGACCCGGCGACCGCCAGGTCCACGTCGTTGAGCGCGTTGGGCACGACCCCCCAGACCCTCTCGGCGGGCTGCTGGTAGAACCGGACCGTCCCCTGGCCGCGGGCCTCGCGGACGTCGGCCAGGGTGGTGCACCCGCCGAGCGTGCTGAGCAGCGGCAGCACGCACGCGAGCAGGAGGGCACGAGCGAGATGGCTGGGGGTGGTGGTCGTCATGATCGCGGGTTCCTCGGCTCGGGTGCGGGTCGGGTGCGGGTCGGCGGGCTCCGATGAGGCAGGATAGCAGATCCCGTCCCGGGTCTCCGATCGCCACCGAGACGGTGCCCTGCGTCGACCCGGAGGGCGAAGCGGGTGCTTGGATGAACGAGCCAGGCTGTCGGGTGAACCGCCCTTGCGCTGGGCGTCGAAGGCGGGCACCGGGCGTCACGCCCGACAATGGAGAAGTCTGTCGGTCTTAGAAGACGCGCTCAAAGACCCCTTCATTGAATCGATAGACCCCGTCAGGATCGGTACCGGCAAACAACAGCTCGCCGCTGCGTGTCTTGTAGATCGTCCAGATGCCCTCGCAGGGCAGCCCCTGCTCTTGGGCGTAATTGGTGAACACGCCTTGTCCTAAGGGGTCGCTCTCTGACGGCTCGTACCGCCAGACTCCGGAATAGATCGTCCCGAACCAGATGTTGCCCTCATCATCTTCAGCGATTGAAAACGAGCGGTGCAGCGAGTTCCCGTCCGTGTCCTCATCCCGGAGCTTGTGCGTCGCGGTGAAGTGATCGACCGATGTTCCGTTGTAGACATAGACACCCGCACCGTTGTCAGCCATCCACAGGTTCCCGTTGCGGTCCAGGTGGTAGCCGCGCAAGCCGATATCGCGCGGATCGTCGGCGCGTCCCATGCGTTCGCGGCCGATGATGTCGAACGACTCGCCGTCGAAGCCGAAGGCCGCGTTGAAGGTCCCAAACCACAGCAGGCCGTCCTTCCCGTGCATCGCGCCAGAGGTCAGGGGGTAAAAGCGATGCCGCTCCCCGCTCGGCGGTTCAGGAAAGGCAAAGAAGGTGCCAACGCCATCGCGAAGTCGGTACGCGCCCCACTGTCCCTCTGCTTGGCTGAAGTTGACCCCCGCATCTACTCCGAACCAGAGGTCGCCGTCCGCCATGGCCCACTGATCCTTGTTGCTGTAATCTCGGTCGGTGATCCGCGTGAACGTCTCGCCATCGAGCCTGTGGATCCCCCTATCACTTTGCAGCCAGATCTGGCCCTTTGAATCTTCCTGGATCCCGCCGACCACGATGCTCTCGAAGTCTCCCTTGAAGTAGACGAGCTCGTCGTCGCCCGAATCGGTAGCCGAGGGGGTGTATCGGCACAGCCCGTCGCGCGAAGCGAACCACAGGTTGCCCTTGCGGTCCTCGAAGATGCCCCGAACGCCTGTGGGAAAATTCAGCCACTCGGAGCTGTCGATGAGTGATTGAGTCTTTGAGGCACCGTCGGCTGCAGGGGGTACCTCAGCGTCCGGCTGGGAAGCGGCTGCGCATGAGCCGAGGGTGGCGATGCAGATTAAAATGGACATCGTTTGGAGATAGTCGCAGCGATTGGTCATGCACTCGGCCCTTCGACAAGGGGGGGGAGGTGAGGGGGTGGTTTTATTCCTACCCGCAGTTCAGAACCAGGTTGCCGAGTTGCCACGATCTTCGCGTAGCGAAGGTCGTGACCGAGCCTCACCCTCAACGCCCGACGATCGGTGTTCTGCTCCTTGTCCCACTTGGGGGAGAAGGTGGCCACGCAGCGGTCGGATGAGGGGGTTCTTCATCCAATGGCATTCGCACCCCCTCACCCCAGCCCTCTCCCCCAAAGGGGAGATGGAGCAAGACAGCCTTCGCGCTGTGCACCGAAGGCGGGCAGCGGTTCATGTGGCTGGCGGGGCTGACGGCGGTGCGGGGGAAGCGACCCCCGCGTCACGGATCGGGGCACTGCTTGGTCAACCAGATCAACCGCTCATCGGTCCCCATCTCTTTGAGCGGGTCTCTGTGCTTGCATGCCGGTAGCATCGGCTGCAGGTCAACGAGGTACTTCGGCCCCGCCAGCCACATGAGCCGCTGCCCGGTGTTCACCAGCCCCTTCCCCTGCAACTGGAAGTACACACGCCTCGCCCATTCACGCTGCTCGTCCCGCGACGCACTGTTGAGCGTCTTCTTGTACGGCTCAATCTCGGTGGTCGGATCCACCAGCCCGTGCAACGCCGAGAGGATGAACCACCGCTTCGAGTTCGCCTGGGCGTACTGCCGCATCTTGAGGAACAGCGGCGAGATGAACAGGTCCTGGGCCGGGCAGGCCTTGGGCCCCTTCGAGAATGAACAGCTCACCAGCGCGACAACATCAGACATTCTTTGAGGCCCTTCCACTACGGCTTGCCAATCGGCTCGGTCTCAAGAGAGTAACAGGCTTTGGGTACCCGGCGGGGGTGCGGGGGGGCGGGCCGCAGCGTCAGGGACACTGCCCGTCATCGGGGCAACTTGCACTGCTACTCAGGAACGCCAGAACAACCTGCGCAGCCGCCCACCGAGCGTCACTCGCTCCACCCTCGGGGGCGGGCTCGCGCTGGGCGGACCCGAACCCGATGGTGCCCCGTGCCCATGCCACGTCCCCTCGCGCTTGAGGCGGGCCTGATACGCCTCAAGCGCCTCGGGTGGGACCGCGTCGGGCGTTCGCGGCGGCCACGGACGCTTCCAGTCCATCAGCACCGCGATCCGTTTCTCGCTTGTTCCGTCCCACCGCACCGTCAGCCCGTGTCGCTCAAAGGTCTCGCGGACCTCCTCACCGATGAGGCGGGTTGCCTCGCCGCCGTCTGGGGCGCCGTACGCCAGGTACAGGCCCCCACCTTCCACAGCGCTCTCGGTGTCCTGTACGTGGTAGTAGGTGCTCCCGCGCGGCCGGAGGCCCTGCCGCACGAGGTGGTGATGCTCGATCTCAATCTCGGTGTTTCCGCAGTTCTGACAGCACGAGTAGTGATGGCGGGCGAGGATGCCGTTGGCGTTCAACTCGTCAAAGGCTTCGTCGAACCGCTCGCAATCGGTCGGGTGTTCCCACCCGCCCTGCTCAGACCCGAGTCGGTCCATCTCCTCCTGCACGAGGCTCCGCGAGGTCGCAGCGACATCACCCTCATAACCCTCATCGCCGAGGATCTCCTCCACGACCTGCACGACGTTCGCCGCAGACTCGAAGCCGGTGCGGATCTGGATGCTCGCGTGCTGCGTGGCACCGGCAAGAATCTGCATTTGCTCGTCAGGCGGATTGGGCACACTTTGACCTCTCGAAACAGAA
>JBLHKT010000033.1:0-24941 GCA_047620485.1 Phycisphaerales bacterium
CCTCTTTGAGCGCCGCAGCCGGCTTGAACCCGCACGTGGTCGATTCCTTGATCCGGATCTTCTCTTTCGTCGCCGGGTTGATCCCGTCGCGGGCCGCGCGAGTCTTCTTCGCAAACGTCCCGAACCCTGTGATCTGAACCTTCTCGTCCTTCTGCACACCGCTCGTGATCGCGGCGAGCACCGCCTCCAACGACCGCTGCGCGTCGGCCCGGCTGGACTCGAGCTGGCTGGCGACGGCTTCGACTAGGTCAGACTTGTTCATGCGAGCTCCGCTCTGTTCAGGGGGGCCTGGGGCCCCGAGGGCCCCTCCCGCGACGAGAGGGGCCGGTGGCTTGGCAGCCCGGACACCAGAGCGGCGCCGCGGGCTTGGTTGTTCTTCCCTCCACCGTCGGCCAACCGCCCCTTTCGCCTGCAAAAATCCGACGACCCTTCGATACGATGCGCCTAAAGTTCTAACACCACAGGGGATGCGATACGTATGGACAACGACTCAGGCGACATGGCGTTGGTGATCGAGGCAGAGCCCATCTCTCCCGAACCTCGGGCCTGGCTCTGCGACCGCTGCGAGCTGGTCCGCTGCCCGCAGGACGACGCCGAGAAGTTCGAGGCCCTGCTCGCCCGCGCCCAGGCTCTCATCGTCCGCAGCTACACCCGCGTGGACGCCGCCCTGCTCTCGGGCGCCCCACACCTCCGCGTCGTCGCCCGGGCCGGCGTCGGGCTCGACAACATCGACCTGCCCGCCTGCAACGACCGCGGCATCGCCGTCGTCCACACCCCCGAGGCCAACGCCGACGCCGTCTGCGAGCTCTTCTGGGCCACCGTCTTCGACGTCATCCGCCCGAGGCTCTATCTCGACAAGCCGCTCTCGCGTCCGCGGTGGGAGCAGACCCGCGCCGAGCTCATCGCCCCGCGCAGCCTCGCCGGCCACACGCTCGGCGTGCTCGGGCTCGGGCGCGTCGGCTCGCGCGTCGCCGCCGTCGGCACCGCCCTGGGCATGCGGGTGCTCTATCACGATGTGAAAGAGATCGACGAATCGGCGCGTGCCGGGGCGAACCCCGCGTCGGGGGCCCACCCCGTCTCGTTTGACGAGCTGCTCGACCGGTCCGATGTCCTCACGCTCCACGTGGACGGCCGCCCCGCAAACCGCCACCTGCTGGGCCCGCGCGAGCTCGCCCGTCTCCGGGCCGACGTCGTCCTCGTCAACATGGCACGCGGCTTCGTCATCGACCCCGTCGCCCTGGCCGACTTCGCGATCAACAACCACGCCTCACACTCGATCCTCGACGTGCACGAGCCCGAGCCCTTCGGCGAGCAGTACCCCCTGCTGGATATCCCGAACGTCAGGCTGCTCCCGCACATCGGCGCCGCGACCGCGGATGCCAAGCGGAACATGAGCTGGGTGGTGCGAGACGTGTGGCGGGTGCTGCAGGGCGAGGCCCCGCACCACGCGGCCGCCGCCGCGCCGCCGCCGCTCGCGGGCCCCGAGCCCGCCGAGCCACCCTTCTTCGAGCGGACCCAGATCTGGGACTGAGCGAGCCGCCACGCCGCATCCAGATTTACTTGGGACCAAGAGCCGGCTCGCACGCGATGATGGACATCAAGTGTGTTAGAATCCTGGCATGATTAATATGAGATCTCGATTGGGATGGTTCAGTTGGCACATTGCAGGTTTGGCCTTGGGTCTGCTGACAGCGAGCGCCTCAGGGCAGTTCAAGCATTACGACCCGGTGAAGGCTCAGGAAACAGTGGCCAATGCTGAACGCCTCGGGTTGGAGCTGCGCACAAGAGCCGAGTGGGCCCAGGACTATCACGAATTGCTCGATCGGGCTGAGTATGGCTCTGGGCAGGACAACCGGTGGCCCGAGGTCTACGCGTTCGCAGAATCCGTGTCAACGCTCGTTCGCGCGGGCGCCGAGATCGGGCTTAGTGCCGATGGATCGGAGATCACAGAGGATTGGTACGAAGCACGCGACGTAGGGATCGACCTGCTGCGGGCATCGTTGGAGAACCCAGCCGAGTTGACGGAGCTTGAACGAGAAGTAGCCCAGCGGCTGTGGGTGTTGCTCGATAGGGATGTCGACTACGATCTTGATTGGGCCGAGTATATGCGCGGACCGGAAAACAGCGAGTTCGGGATGAAACTATTCAAGGGCTTCTGGAGTTTCAGGTACGCGAATCTCGTGCTGACGTGTCTCTCGGAGCGTGCTGTGGCGCAAGGTGAGCACGAGAAGCTGCTCCGCGCATTAAATGCGATGCTTGTGCTCGATCGAGCCTTGTGCACCATGCCCGACTCGTCGTCGTATCTCATCGGACAGGAGTGCCGATCATCGGTTCAGCGGGTAGTCCACGGGCTCCTTCTGGACCCCGCTACAGATCAAGACATGGTGGAAGAGTTGGAACAGCTGCTGCGGGCGTGGCCGATGGCCGATCTGCGTCTTGTGTTTGAGTACGAACGATTGGTCACTCGGGCCGAATTGGACAGTAGGTTTTTCTATGCGGTCGCAAAGGAGCCCTCGCGGGCGGGACTGGATGCCTATGTGTCAGATGGGCAGCTCAAGCATGCACACCAGGCCAACGGCATCGATGAGCTGTACCAGATGCGGATCGACGCTGTGTCTATGTCTCCATACGACGCGATCAAAACGTACAAAGCTTCGCAAGAGATGGCGGAAGCCGAAGAGGTGATGCACCCGACCCGGGTCGAATACCTTAGCAGTGAATTTCACTTCTACCAAGGGAAGCACGCGCTCTCGACCCGGAGGGCTGGGCTGTTTACCTTGGTTGCGTTGCGGCGATACCACGCCGAGCATGGCAGCTGGCCGGACACGCTTGGGGCATTGACAGAGAAGCACATCGCCGAGCTGCCATTAGACCCGTACTCGGGTGAGCCGCTGGTCTACGAGGTCATAGCAGCCGACAGCGACGACCCTTCCGAGGCTTTTCGGCTGTATTCCACAGCGGTACACGGCTTCGAGAAATCCGATGGCAGTGGTTTGATTCACCGCTACTTGAAAATCCTTGGCTGCGGCAAAACCGAGAGAGATCTCACTTTCGCCGCACCCCTCGCGACCGATTAAACCACCGAACTACAATCCCCCATGCCCCAATCGATCCAGCTCGGCGTCAACATCGATCACGTCGCGACCCTCCGCCAGGCCCGCTACCGCGCCGCGTTGATGGGGGGGGTCCAGGGCCCCGACTGGGGTGAGCCCGACCCCGTCCGCGCCGCCCACGAGGCCGAGCTCGGCGGGGCCGACGGCATCACCGTCCATCTCCGCGAAGACCGACGCCACATCCAGGACCGCGATGTCGAGCTGCTCCGTCGTTTGGTCAAGGTGAAGCTGAACCTCGAGATGGCTGCGACGGATGAGATGGTCGGCATCGCCCGCGCGCTGGGCCCGCACACGGCGATGCTCGTGCCCGAAGGGCGCGAGGAGGTCACGACCGAGGGCGGGCTGGATGTCGCCGGGCAGCCTGCGCGGATGAAGACCGTCGTGGCGAGCCTCAAGGACGCTGGGCTGATCGTGAGCGCGTTCATCGATGCCTCACCCGAACAGGTGCAGGCGGCGGCCGAGGCCGGGTTTGATGTGTGCGAAATTCATACCGGCCCGTACGCCGAGATTTACGAGCAAACAGGCGGCGATCTTCGTCGCCCGGAGTTGCAGCAGGCCCTCGCGTTGGTCGCCGACGCGGGCCACGAGATTCAGGCCTTGGGGATGCGGTTTAACGCGGGTCACGCGCTGAACTATCACAACATCGGTCCCATCGCGGGGTTACGCGGCATCGAGGAGCTGCACATCGGGCACGCCATCGTCAGCCGCGCCGTCTACGTGGGGCTCCGAGCCGCGGTCGCCGAGATGAAGCGGCTGATGGTCGAGTACGCGGGCACCGACCGCGCCTGAAGCCTCGATTCTGTGTCCATTCAGTTTCCCGAGCCCATTCCCCAAAGAAGCTCTTTGTGATTTGCGAAGAGTCGGCTAGTATCCGCTATGCCCCGCGCTACACCGAAAAATCTGACCCCCGCGGGGCCCAGCGCCGATAGCAAACCCGACAGCAAACCCGCGGCGAAACCCACCGGCAAGCCCAAGCCGAAATCCAAGCCGTCCCGGGCTCCCTCCAAACCCGCCACCGCGCCAAAGGTCATGTCCTTTGCCGACGCGCAGGACTGGCTCGATGACCGCGTCAACGTCGAGCGCATGCGGCCAAGCCGGATCGACCCGGCAACCTTCAAGCTCAGCCGCATGGAGTCTCTGCTCGGAGCGCTGGGCGACCCCCACAAGCGCGTCCGCATGGTGCACATCGCCGGGAGCAAGGGCAAGGGCAGCGTCTGCGAGATGGTCGCCGCGGTCCTGGGCGGGTGCGGCTACGGCGTGGGCGTCTTCACCAGCCCACACCTGGTCTCGGTCTGTGAACGAATCCGGATCGGCAACGACCACATCTCGCAGGACGACTTCGCCTCGGTGATGTCCCGGTGCCGGGCCGCGTCGGGCAAGGTGCCCAAGAAGCACGGCGAGCCGACCTTCTTCGAGCTGCTCACCGCCGCCGCGATGGTCCACTTTGCCGACAAGGCCGTGGACGTCGCCGTCATCGAGACCGGGCTCGGCGGCCGCCTCGATTCGACCAACGTCATCCAGCCCGAGGTCACCGCGATCACCGAGATCCAGCTCGAGCACGTCGAGCTGCTCGGGCGCACGATCGAGGCGATCGCCGGCGAGAAGGCCGGGATCTTCAAGAAGGGTGCCGTCGCGATCACTGTCCCTCAGCCCGAGAGCGTGATCGAGGTCTTCCGCGACAAGGCCGAGCAGGTCGGGTGCGAGCTGCTCGTGCTCGGGCAGGACGTCGAGTTCACCTGGCGGTTTGAGGCGGCCCACCAGATGGGCCCGCACGCCCGCGTGAGCATCTGCACCGAGCGGTCCGCGTTCGACCACCTGCCCAGCCCGCTGCCCGGCGAGCACCAGGCCCCCAACTGCGGGCTCGCCCTGGCGATTGTGGATCAGCTCCGCCAGCGCGGCTTCGAGACCCCCGAGCGTGAGGTCGCCAAGGGGCTGGCCCGGACCCAGTCCAACGGCCGCGTGCAGGTGCTGCTCGATCAGCCGCGGATCATCATCGACGGGGCCCACACCCCCGAGAGCCTCGCCGCCCTGATCAAAACGCTCGGCTCGACCCTCGTGTTCGACTCGCTGATCATGATCTTCGGGTGCGCCATCGACAAACGCGTCGTCGAGATGCTCGAGCAGATCGACCGCGGTGCCGACAAGGTTATCTTCACCCAGTGCGCGAACAACCCGCGGGCCGCCGAGCCCGAGGACCTGGCCCGCCGCTACCGCGAGCTCTCCGAGAAGATGATCCAGACCGAGCCCACGCTCAAGGACGCGATCAACACCGCAGCCAAGGGCGTGCAGCGCGACGACCTGATCTGCGTCACCGGGTCGTTCCACCTCGCCGGCGAGGCGATGGGGCTGATCGACGAGATGAAGGCCCGCCGCGGGCTCACCTGAGACGCCGACCAGAACACGGGGCCCGTTCAGGGGGGGCGACCCGCGGCCCGGGCCCGCCCGGGCCCGCCCGGCCAACCCCGACCCGCGCAGACCGCTTAGACTCTGCCTCTCATGAGCAACCCACCCGCACAGCCCCAGACCGCTGCCGACGAGCAGACCGCCCACCGCTACACCGCGCAGCTCGCGTGCACCATCGAGCCCCGCTGGCAGCAGTGGTGGGCCGACCGCGGCACCTTCGCCCAGCCCAACCCCGGCGAGCCCGGCTTCGACGCGTCCAAGCCCAAGTACTACTGCCTGGACATGTTCCCCTACCCCAGCGGCGCGGGGCTGCACGTGGGCCACCCCGAGGGCTACACCGCGACGGACATCATCTGCCGCTACAAGAAGATGTGTGGCTTCAACGTCCTGCACCCCATGGGGTGGGACGCGTTCGGCTTGCCCGCCGAGCAGTACGCCATCCAGACCGGCGTCCACCCCGAGGTCACGACCAAGGCCGCGGTTGACAACTTCCGCCGTCAGCTGCAACGCTTCGGGTTCTGCTACGACTGGGACCGCGAGTTTGGCACCATCGACCCGGACTACTACGCGTGGACGCAGTGGATCTTCCTGCAGCTGTACAAGAGCTGGTTTGACCCCGAGTCTCGCCGGGCCGCGATGATCGACGAGCTCGTGGGCGACTTCGAGTCGGGCGCGCGCCCGATCCGCGTGAACCCAGCCGCCGCGGAGCACTCGCGTGACGACAAAGCGAGGACCTGGGAAGCCTGGGCCTCGATGAGCACCGCAGACAAGCACCTCGTGCTCGACTCGTACCGCCTGGCCTACCTGGCCCACCAGACCGTGAACTGGTGCCCCAAGCTCGGCACCGCGCTGGCCAACGAGGAGGTCATCGACGGGCGCTCTGAGCGGGGCGGGTTCCCGGTGCTCCGCAAGCCGCTGCGCCAGTGGATGCTCCGGATCACCGCGTACGCCGACCGCCTGCTCGCCGACCTGCCCACGCTCGACTGGCCCAACAGCACCAAGCGTCAGCAGGCCGAGTGGATCGGACGGAGCGAGGGCGCCCAGATCGACTTCGTGCTCGCCGGCGCTCCTGCGGCCTATTCCGAGCCGCTGCGGGTCTTCACGACCCGCCCCGACACCGTCTTCGGCGCGACGTACATGGTCGTCGCGCCCGAGCACCCGCTGGTGGACGCCGTGCTGTCCAACGGGCAGCACCCGAAGCTGGCTGAGTACGTCGCCGAGGCCCGCAACCGGCCCGACGTCGATCGCCAGGAGTCCAAGGAGAAGACGGGCGTGGACACCGGCGTCCGCGCGATCAACCCCGCGACGGGCGAGCTGATCCCGGTGTGGGCTGCTGACTACGTGCTCATGGGGTACGGCACCGGCGCGATCATGGCGGTCCCGGCGCACGATCAACGCGACTACGAGTTTGCCAAGGTCTTCGGTCTCCCGATCCTTGATGTCATCTATCCCACGCACCTCGCCGTCACCGCCTACTACGCGCAGCACTCGATCGAGCCGGAGAAAGCAGACGGCGACTGGAAGCACGTGCTGGCGAACCTGATCGGGTACGTCATCTCCAACGACACCGGCCCCGAGGGCTACGCCGACGCGATGGAGCACATCCGACGCAATCGGCGCGGCGTGAGCAACGTCCCCAAGGACCGGGCCGAGGCCGCCAGCGGCGTGAGCACCGATCTCCCCGGCGCCGTGGGCGAGCGCCGCGGCGTGATCACCACCGAGTGGCTCGAGTCCATCGACCGGATGGGCTTTGCGACCCTCAACGACCTCTGGGCCTGCCTCACCGCGGGGGCCTTCTTCGAACGCGACGGCGCCGCGTTCAGCGGCGTGGGCACCCTCGTCAACAGCGCCAACGAGCAGGTCTCGCTCGACGCCCTCGCGGTCGACGACGCCAAGGCCCGCATCATCGACTGGCTCGAGGCCAACAACCACGGCACCCGCCACATCAACTTCCGCCTGCGAGACTGGCTCTTCTCCCGCCAACGCTACTGGGGCGAGCCCTTCCCCATCGTCTTCGACGAGGACGGCCACCACCACGCGGTCAGCGAGGAATCGCTCCCGGTCGTGCTCCCGCCGCTGGCCGACTACGCGCCCGTCGAGAGCGACGACCCCCAGCCGCTCTTGGGCAAGGCGACCGACTGGATCAACACCACCGCGGGCGAGGCCGGGGCCAGCGAGCTCGACGCGTCGTCGCCCGTGACGCGTGAGTCCAACACGATGCCCGGGTGGGCCGGGTCGTGCTGGTACTTCCTGCGATACACCGACTCCAAGTGCACCAAAAGGCTCGCGGGGCGGCAGGCCGAGCGGTACTGGATGCTCACGCCCAGGCCCGGGGTGGACGCCGCCGAGGCGCAGACGATGGGCACGTTCTCGCCGACCATGCACGCCGAGGGCGGGGTGGACCTCTACATCGGCGGCTCCGAGCACGCCGTGCTGCACCTGCTCTACGCCCGGTTCTGGCACAAGCTCCTGTTCGACCTGGGCGAGGTGAGCACCCCCGAGCCCTTCCAGAAGCTCTTCCACCAGGGGCTCATCACCAGCTTCGCGTATCAGCGGCCCGACAAGTCGCTCGTGCCGGTGGACGAGGTCGAGGAACGCGACGGCGATTTCGTCGAGATCGCGACGGGCGAGAAGGTCGCGCAGACCACCGCCAAGATGTCCAAGAGTCTTAAGAACGTGGTGAACCCGGACGACGTGATCGCCGAGTACGGCGCCGACACGTTCCGGTTGTATGAGATGTACATGGGACCGCTTGAGGCGAGCAAGCCCTGGAACACCAAGGACACGATCGGCCTCTTCCGGTTCTGCCAGAAGGCGTGGCGGCTGCTCGTCAACGAGGCGACCGGCGAGACGCTGCTGGCGGGCGAGCCGAGCCCCGAGATCGAGAAGGCCCTGCACCGCGCGACCGACAAGGTCGGCACCGACATCGAGAGCCTCGCGTTCAACACCGCGATCGCCGCACTCTTTGGCGTTGTCAACACCGCCAGTGGCGGCGGTGGTGGTGGTGGGGGGCAGAGCCCGCGGCTCACCCTCGACCAGGCCGACCGGTTCTGCCGCATCCTGGGCCCGTTCGCCCCGCACCTCGCCGAGGAGATGTGGCACCGCATCGGCAGGCAGGACACCCACGGCTCGATCGCCGATCAGCCCTGGCCCGAGGTCGATCCCGCGATGCTGGTGGACGACGAGATCGAGATCCCGGTGCAGGTGCTCGGCAAGCTCCGCAGCCGCATCACGCTGCCCGCGGGCGTGAGCGACGAGATGATCGAGGCCGCCGCGCTCGACGACGAGAAGATCAAGCAGCTGCTCGTGGGCAAGACGGTCCGCAAGGTCATCGTCGTCTCGGGCCGCCTCGTCAACATCGTGGCCAACTGATCGGAGCCGCATGCCCGAGCGCGGCCAACCACCACAGACGCCCCCCCACAAGAATCGGGTGCTGGTCAACGACCGCCCGAGGCTGGGCCCGCGCACCGGCGTGGGGCACTACCTCGCAAGCGTGCTCGGGGCCTGGCCTCAAGAGCTGCAACGACCGATCGGGGTCGTGGATCGGCTGACCCTGGGGCGGTCGGCCCCCATCGAGCCCGTGCCCACCAAGCCCGAGTCGGGTCAGCCCGGCCCGTTGAGCGGGGTCCGTCGTGTTGTGCGCACGCCGCTGAGTGAGCTCAGGCCTCGCACGGATTCAAGTGTCGGGCGCGGCCGCGCGGTGCAGCGTCGTGCGTACGCCGCCGCGGCGACCACCGCCCTGCGCGCGATGCGCCGCAAGGGCGACCGGATCTGGGAGCCCAACCACCACCCGCTGATGAACGCGCGCGAGGGCTCACCCGTCTTCACGACCATCCACGACCTGAGCGTCGTGCAGCGGCCCGGGCTTCACCCGCCAGACCGTGTCCGCGCGTGGGCGAAGTCGCTGCCACGAACGCTCGAGCGGACGAGCACCTTCATCGCGGTGAGCCAGGCGACGGCTCGGGCGATCGAGCGGGAGCTCGGAGTCGCTCCGGAGCGTGTGCGCACGATCCCGCTTGCCGGTCGGTTTGGCGAGCCGCCGACCGGCTGGACCCGCTGCGCGTGTCGGCTTGCGCTCGGGCTGGATCCGGACCGCCCGCTGGCGGTGCACCTGGGCACGATCGAGCCGCGCAAGAACCTGAGCGTGCTGCTCGAGGCGCAGCGGATTATTCGCCAAACGCACAGCGACGAACGCACGCCAGACCTGCTGCTCATCGGCGGGCCCGGGTGGGGCAGCGACGCGTTCTGGGGTTCGCTCGCGGGCCACCCCGAGGCGGGCCGTGCGTCCTGCACCGGGTACGTGCCCGACGAGACGGCGCTCGCCCTGCTGGTCGCGGCGGACGTCGTGCTCTGCCCGTCCTGGCTCGAGGGGTTCGGGCTGCCCGCGCTTGAGGCGATGGGGGCGGGCACGCCCGTGATCGTCTCGACGGACCCAGCACTAACCCAGGCCACGGGCGGGATCGCGCCGAGCGTTGACCCCGCGGACGCTCAGGGTTGGGCCCGCGAGATCGGGCGCACGATCGAGGATGAGCCGCGCACGCGGAGCCTCATCGAGCGAGGCCTGGTGCGAGCCGCGGAACGTTCGTGGCACGACGTCGCTCGCGATCACGCGGATCTGCTCGGTGCGTAGGGGTCCGCGACCCACGGCCCGCGCCACGGGCTCAGCAGCCCTGCCGCTCGATGATGCGGCCCTTCTCCATCACCACGATCGAGTCGCAGTTCTGCTCGATCAGCTTCTCGTTGTGGCTCGCCAGGACCACGGTCCCCGCGTCCTTGTAGAACCCCTTCATCCGGTCGCGGGCCCGCTCGGTGAACCGGTGATCGCCGACGCCGAGCCACTCGTCGAGCAGCAGGAGGTCGGGGCGGAAGGCGGTCGAGATGGAGAAGCCCAGCCGGGCGGCCATGCCGGGCGAGTAGATCCGCAGCGGGAGGTGCAGGAAGTCTTCGAGCTCGCAGAACTCCGCGATCTCGCGGGCCCGGTCCCGGATCTCGGCGTCGGTCCGTCCCAGGAAGAGCCCGCGGACGCGGATGTTCTCGTACCCGGAGAGCTCCTGGTCCATGCCGTGCGCTGAGCCGAAGATCGCCGCGACCCGCCCCGTCGTGCGCACGGTTCCCGCGGTGGGGGCGTAGATGCCCGCGATGAGTCGCAGCAGGGTGCTCTTGCCGGCGCCGTTGGCACCGACGATGCCCAGCCGCTGCCCGGTGTCGATGCGCAGCGAGATGTCGTGCAGCGCCTCGACCGAGGCTCGCCGGCCGCGGACGCGGACGGTCCCGCCCACGGGCGAGGGCGGCGGGGCCTTCGGGTCGGGCCCGGCCTTACTCCGCCGCGCCAGCGCGCCGATCAGCCCCGAGAGTTTCATGCCCAGCAGCGGGTACTCGAACGAAACGTCGCGCAGGGCCACCGCGGGTGGCGTGCCAACGGGCGCGCCGTGGGTGGCCGTGGGCGAGGGCTCCACCATCGCCGAGGCCAGGGGTGTGGTCTGGGTCACAGCCACAGCGGGATCCTCCGGCGGAACACCGAGAGCGAGACCAGCGCCGCGGCGAGCCCCACGACGGCCATCGTGCCCGTGATGAGCAACGCCTCGACGCTCGGCATCTCGCCCAGCATCGGCCGACGCACGATCTCGATCATGTGGTAGATCGGGTTCAGGTCCGCGATCCACGGGTGCCCCGCGACCTGCTCACGCTTCCACAGGATCGGCGTGGTCAGGTAGAGCAGGAAGACGAGGTTGGGCACGAACTTGCCGATGTCGTGGAAACGGGCGCACACGATGCTCAGCAGCGTGATGATCCACGCGAGGTTGGCCAGGAAGAGCAGCATCGTCAGCGGGAGCAGCAGGATGGTCGGCCACGGGTTGTCGCCCGCGACGACCGCGACGAGCAGCCCGGCCGGCCCGGAGAGCGCGAACACCAGCGCCATCTTCCAGACGCTCTTGATCACAAACAGGCTCAGCGGCGCGGGGAAGTGCAGGATGTACCGCCCCGAGACCTGCCAGAGGGTCGAAGCCTCGCCCAGCGCCCGGGCGAACACGGTCCAGATCGCGTAGCTGCACGCGAAGTAGGGGACGAAGTCTTGCTGGTCGTTGATGAGGCTGAAGAGCAGCCCGAGCACGCCGACGTGGATCAGCACGTTGAGCGGCACCCAGAGCACGCCGATCACGGTGCGGTCGTACTGCTGACGGATCTCGCGCTGCGCCAGGTAGGCCCACAGCCGCCGCTGACGGGCCGAGGCGAGCACGTCGTGCAGGATCGTCGGGTTGGAGGTCGGGACCACGCTCACGGGTTGGCTCGGCTCAATCAGACGCGCGCGGGCGCGCCCTTGGGTTGGATCTCGCTCGGCACCAGAGCAGCCGGGGCCTCACGCTCGGCGGGCAAGCCGTGCGCCTGACGGTAGGTCTTCTCGTTGGTTCGGTAGTTGACGGCCGGGCGGCCCTCGGGCGCCGGGCTCGGGCGACGGATCCGCTCGGCCAGCTCGGCGTGGTTGCCGATGTCGAAGAACTCCACCCGGTCGCCGTGGTACTTGGCGTACTCCGCGAACGCGTGGTTGCGGCTCACCAGCACCCGCCGCTGCAGCTCGACGGCGAGCGAGACCGGGCCCGAGCTGGTCTGCCCGACCTCCAGGTAGGGCAGGACCACGGCCTCGCACAGGCTCATGCCCCGCACGAACCCGTCGTCATCGAGCGAGCCCATGAAGTGGACGCGGTCGGCCAGGTCCGCCGGGATCTGGTCCTCGGGCGTTGGCCGCAGCATCGTCAGAGCCTGGGCGATGACCTGTGACAGGGGGGCCTCGGCTGAATCGGTCGTGACCGACGCGGGGTCGGCGTACTCGGTGCCGGCAATGATGTGACCCTCTTCGTCCAGGTGCTGCGGGTTACGAACCCCGAGGCGGGGGTCCATCTGCGAGACCTCGCCGATGACCCGTTCGAGGTAGCCGTCGATCTCTTGGTGCTGCTGGATGGAGGCGGGGTGGATGCCGCCGAACACGAGCAGGTGGTAGTCGCGGGGGAGGCTCCGCAGCGCCCGCACCGCGGTGATGGTGCCCTTGTAGGGGGCGATGAACCCGAAGATGCCGATCAGTTTGGTCTCGGGGTCAATCCCCGCGATCTGCGGGAAGCTTGCCCGAGACGCGCTCGCGATCGCCTCGGCCACGTCCTCGTCGCGGAGGAACGAGAGCGGGTGGTGGAAGACGTTGGTGAAGCCGTAGTCCAGCTCGAGCGTCCGGGCCTCGCGTTTGGTGTGCACGATCAGCGAGACCCGCTTGCGGCGAGACTCGCTCTTGAGCAGCGCAAAGGGCTTGGAGCCGATCCACCGCACGCGGTACCAGTGGCGGGCCCGGCCCACCGCCCGCTTGGGCTTGAGGATCAGCGCATCGCGGAGCATCGCGCCAAGCGGCAGGCTCTCGTCGGGCTCGAAGGTGTGGAAGGTGTGGCTGACGTTGGGCGAGGCTCTGACCAGCTTCTTGAGCCGCCTGAATGAGACCTTCGCGTTGGGCCCCAGCGTGCCCGGCTCCCACTGGATGTTCACCTCGTCAAACTCCGCGAGGCGTGCGCACATCTCGTCGATGTGCTTGTCGGCCAGCTTCATCCGGCGCGGCGTGTCCTTGCGCAGCAGCTCCTGGTCCAGCTCGAGCACCTCGATGTCGAACGAGTCGGCGAGATACCGCTCCAGGCGGCGGGTGTAGGCGGCGATGCCGCAGAACTTCGTGTAACTGGAAATGATCGCCAGCTTGGGGCGGCGAGGCTCGTTGGACATCCCGATCCCTCCGGTGGATATGGGTGGTTGACATTGGTTGCCGCGGGTGCGGATGGCGCGGCTCGTGGGCAGTATACACCCCGGCGTTGGGGGTTCATCCCCCGGATTGGGCGGGGGGCGGCGCGGGGTTCTCACCGGGGGCAGAACTGGTCGTCTGGGTGGGGTCTGGTTCTCGCGCCAGCAGCGCCGCCAGATCGGTGTCGAGTCGCAGCATCGCGGCCCGGTACAGCCGCTGATCCAGCCGCGTCGCGTGGTCGAGCGCCGCCAGGTCCGGCTCATCGAGATCCTCGAGCCGCGGGCGGCCCTCGGTCGGCGCAAACCGAGGGAGCGACTCGGGCGGGGCCCACCCGGCCCGGTCGCACAGCACCCGGACCGTGGACGCGAGCAACTCGGTCGTGCCCACAACCCCCATCTGCCCCATCGTCTCAAGCGCGAGGTCCAGGTCCTCGCTCGCCGGCGACAGGTCGGCGAGGTTGGTCGCCATCTGACGGACCTGCGCGTTGATGAACCGCTTGCGCACACTCGGCGGCGGGTCGGTGAGAAACTCCGCGACCCCCATCGCCCGCGCCCGCGTCCAGAGTTCCTTCCACACCGGCGGGGCCCCAGCCAGCAGGCTCTCGTCCTTGGTGCGGATGTTCCAGTAGTACGAGAGCAGCCGGTCACGCGGCTCGCGGAGGATCACTATGCCCAGATGCGTCTGGCGGACCAGCCCCCACACGTTGGCCCCAAGGTGCTCGGAGATGAGGCTGAACCGGCCGATCTCCGCGTACTCGGCGATCGGGCGTGGGAGCTCTGTCGGGGGGTGCGCAGGCGTGATGGGCCAGCGGAGCGGCATGACGTCGCGGGCGTGGTACTGCTCGGCGAGCCAGGCTCGCAGCGAGGTGCCGGCCGTCTTCGGGATGTGCATAACGAAGAGGTTGATGCGGGCCCGATCTTCTTAGCGTCACGTGGGGCCGCTCAGACCGGGATCAGCGAGATCCGCGTCACGGCGATGCCTTTTTGGCGGAGATCCGGGTTCTCTGGGAACAGATCTCGGTGGGAGAGCGTGTGGGGCACCTCGATGGTCAGCTTCGTCGGGCCGTCGGGGTTGACGGCCTCACGCGGCAACTTGGCCTCGATGATGTTCTCGCCCTGGTTCTCGTTGCGGGCGAACCAGGGGAAAACTCGGGTGCCGGACTTGAGCTGGATCCCATTGAAGATTTCCTGCGACATGTGCCCGCGGAGCCGCAGGTCGATCAGGTAATCGTTGTCGGGCGAGAGCCGGACGGAGACGGTGGACGTGGTGTCGGGCCCGGTCCAGCGTGTGGGTTGATCCGGCGGGCCTTCGCGCACGTGCCAGCCCTCGCCTGGGGTCGGGCCGTCCATCGCGATCACGACGGGCTCGGCGGTTGTTCCCGCATCGTTCTTGCCCGAGCCGTGCACCCTGTCGTGCGTTGGTTCTGCCAGGCTCACCGCGGCGAGGTCTCGGTCTAGCTTGGCTAGCGCTGCCCCGTAGAGCCGCTGGTCGAGCCGTGTCTGCTTGTCGAGTTCGGCCCGGGTCTCGTCGTCGAGGGTCTCTAGCTCGACGGTGCGTTCCACGCGGGCGTGGTGCTGGAGTTCGAGTGGCTTGTGCCAGTCCATTTTGCGGCAGAGCAGCGCGAGCGTGGCGTGGAGCATCTCGGTGGTGCCCACGACGTCCATCCGGTTGAGGTTCTCGATCGCAAGGGCCACGTCTCTGGAGCGTTCGGACTGGTCGTGGAGCCCGGAGGCGAGCTGGCGGACCATGCCGTCCTGGATCAGGGCGCGGATGGAGGGGTCGTCGGTCCGAAGAAATTCGAGCAGGCTCGAATTCATCGCGGTCTCCCACAGCACTTGTTTCTCGGGTGGCAGGGTCTTCATGGACTCGGGGTTCATCGCGCGGTGCATGTTGTAGAGGGAGACGAGCCGAGCGCGGGGCTCGCGGAGAATGGTGAGCGAGAGGTAGCCGGCGCCCATGAAATTCCACAGGTCCGCGCTCAGGTGGTAAGAGATGAAATCGTACTTCCGCAGGGCCCGCACGCCCTCGGTGGGGTCGTGGGGCAGCCCGATCGGGCGAACCTTGTCGGGCTCGAACCGGCTCTCGAGGGCGATTCGGACCGATGTTCCCGCGGTCTTCTGAACGTGGATAAAAATTAGTTTCTTGCTCACACGGCAAGCATAAACCCGGCGGTCGCTCGTGCCCACAGCCCGGGACGAATCGAGACGGATTCTCAGGAGCCGATCCCTGGTTTAGGCTCTCACCTTCCCGCTACACTCGCCTTATGAGCACCATGACCACCAACGCCGTCAAGCCCCGGGTCGATTTCGGCCGGGTCCACCTTGCCGACGACAGCGCCAAGCCCCGCCGCTTCTACAACCTCGAGCCGACCACGGCGATGGTCGAGATGCACTACGGCGGCTTCCTCGTCTTCGACACGAGAAACATCGACACCATGCCCGGCCCCGTCCGCGAGGGGTGGGCCGAGCCCTGGAACGACATCCTGCTGCGGGCCCTGCTCAAAGAGGGCTCGGTTTATGTCAACGCGGGCGCCAACTACGGCTACTTCACGGTCCTCGGCGGGCTGCTCGTCGGCAACACCGGCAAGGCGGTCTCCTTCGAGGCCAACCCCTCGATCTTCAAGCACCTGATGCGGTCGCTGTTCTACTCGGGCACGATCACCCGGACCGACCTCTACAACCGCGCGGTCTCGAACACGGACGGCGACAAGCTCGTCTTCCGGTTCGACCTGCAATACACCGGCGGGGGCGCGATCGACTACACGATGCCAGCCGACGCGATGACCCGGCGCGAGCCGGAGGACTCGGTCTGGAACGAGAAGACCATCCCGGGGCTGCTCGACAAGAACGGGCGTTGGGAGCACGGGCGCGGGCTGCCGATCGAGTTTGAGACGACGACGATCACGATGGACACCGCGCTGGAGGGGCGGGTCGAGACGGTGGACGTGCTGCAGATGGACATCGAGGGGGCCGAGCCGATGGCGATCCTCGGGGCCAAGCGGATGATCGCGCGCTCGCCGGACCTGCGGATCATCATGGAGTGGTTCGGGCAGTACTACGAGCGGCCGCACCTGAAGAAGCCGATCGAGGAGATGTGGGAGTTCCTGGTGAACCAGGAGGGGTTCCGGGTGTTCCACATCACGCCGCCGACGAGGAACCCGTACTCCAAGCCGCCCGAGATGGTGCACGTGCCCGACTTCGCGGCGTTCTGCGAGCTGCCGCACGGCGAGGTCTACCTGGACCGGGCCGAGCCGAAGTCCTGAGCCGTTCTGAGCCGTTCTGAGTCATTCTGAGTTAGGCCGGGTTTAGCCGCCCAAGCCGGTTTACCCGCCGAAGATGGAGCGGAGCGATCCGCCCACGCCCTTCTGCTGCATGATGCGGGTGAACTCGTTGCGCATCTTCTTGTTCTCCGACTGCATGAGCTGGCAGGACTCGTTCAGCTTCTTGAGCTGGGTCCGCTGATCTCGCAGGGCCTTGGAGCGTTCGTTGGCCTCGGTGTCCATCTGGCCGATCTTTTTCTTGGACTCGCCGAGCTGGCGGTTGAGGTTCTCGATCTCGGCCTCGAGCTTGCCCGATTCCTCAGCCCGGGCGCGGGCGGTCTCGAGCTCGCCGCGGCACCCCGCCACCTCGCTTCGCAGCCGCTCGATCTCGCCCTGCTGGGTCTGGGCGCGGTCGCGGGCGCTGGCGACGGCGGCCGAGAGGGCCTCGAGGCCCTGGATCGCCGCGTCGGCCGTGGACATCCCCTGGTCGGAGAGGCTCTTGGAATCGGTCGTGGCATCGTTCATGGCGCAATCTCCCGGTGCCGCGGGCGTTCCCGTGGCACCGACCCTGGATCGGCTTGATCCGGTGGGCACTTGGGCGGGTGTGGGCGCGCGTGGCCCGGGCGGTCCGAGAACGGGGGCCGCGACTCGCACGTCCCGCACAGCCGTCGCGGGGGGCTGTACGAGAAGCCCAACGAAAAACCGCCCCGGGGGTTCCGGGGCGGCGGGGAAGGATCAGATCGGGTTGGGCCGGTTTAGATCTCGCCCTCGGGGATCTCGGGGGTCTCCTCAGCCGGCGGAGCAAAGATCGAGTCGTCGATCGTCACGTCGTGCTCGAACGAGTCGAACGTGATCGTGAACTCGTTGCCCTGGATCGTCTGCTTCATCACGAACGCGTGCACGAGCCCGTCCACCTCGCGGAAGTCGGACAGCTCGATGATCACGTCGAACGCCTCGGCCTCGGGGTTGGATCGCGACATCGTGCGGATCTGGTGCCCCGACTCGACGCTGTAGAACGAGACCGCGTTCTTGCCGGTCTTGTCCTCGAGGTTGACGCGGTAGCACGAGGTGCCGTCCACGTCCTCCACGCCCACGACCTCGGCGGACTCGTACTCGTCGCGCGGGTGAACCCGGTCGTAGAACCGGGCGTTGGCGATCATCTCCTCGGCCTGCTCGCCCTTCATGATGACGGGCTCGGTCATGCCCGGCTGAAGCCCCCAGACGGTCTCGCCGTCGGTCGCCTGGATGACCTCGCCCATGGGGCCCAGGTCGATGTGCATGAACAGGTTGCCGGGGGCGGACTGCGTGCGCTCGATCGAGCCCTCGACCCCCATCGCGGGCATCGAGAAGCCGCCCTTGGCGACGAAGTTCTTGATCTTCATGTACGCGTCCACGCCGCCGCCGGCTTCGACGGCTCGGTCGAGCACGTCCCACCCGCCGGGCAGCTCGCTCGTGGCGACCGTCTTGTCGGCCGGCTCGGCGTGCGCGTGGTCGTGGTCGGTCTGGGCGGTTGCGATCCCGGTCGAGGCGGAAACAACCGCTGCCAGGCCGATCATTCGTGCGATTCGAAGCATTCTGAGACTCCTGTGTGTGATCCCGGTGGCCGCCCGAGGGCGGGTTGATTCTGATGGTACCGGTGGCCCGCTCCATGCTTATCGGGATTTTTGGAATTGTTGGGACTCCGGGGTTCAGATTTCACCCCGCAGATCTCGATGTGCTCGCTTGAAGCCGCGATTCGCCCCGCGTGGGCCGCGAGTGGGCGGCGGAGCCCTCAGCCCAGCACAGCGCCGCCGGTGTAGGCCCGCCCCGGCTTGAGCTCCTCATACACCGCGAAGACGTGCCCCGGCGAGAGCCCCAGCGCCCCGGCGAGCACAATGGAGGCCCCGGTCAGCGTGCCGGCGATCATCTGAGGCTCGCGGCCCGAGGCCGCCATGACGCGGAGAATCGGGTCGTGCGTGCTGGGCTCGTCGGCTGTGGGGCTCTGCTGGTGGGGCTGGGTGTCGGGCGTGGTGTCGTGGCAGAGGTAGGCGTCGAGTGTCCGCCAGGTGACCCAGACCGAGCCGGGCTCGCAGTCGAGCCCGGAGGCGACCGCGTCGCGGACCTTCTGCATGACCTCGGTGATGCTGACAGCGGCCGGCTGGGGCAGGGCGTCGATCTGGACCACGGGCATGGTGGGGCTCCTTGTCAGGGAGGATACGGGATGACGCCGAGTCTGAGCGGAGCGAAGGCTCGGACGGGCTCTGGCGGGAAATCCGAACCTTGGCGGGGCTCAGGTTCGGCGTCCTCGAACCCTATCGTGGTGCATGAGCACCCCTGCAACCAATCCCAACGACACGTACACGAGCCCGCTGAGCGCCCGTAATGCGAGCCCGGAGATGTGCCACATCTGGAGCCCCCGCCACAAGTTCAACACGTGGCGGCGGGTCTGGCTCGCGGTCGCCCAGGCCCAGTGCGAGGTCAGCGGGGGGGAGCTGGTCACCAAAGAGCAGGTCGAGGAGCTGCGGGCGGTGGTGGAGCGCGAGGGCGGTATCACGGACGCGGAGCTGGTGCGGGCCGGTGAGCTGGAGGCTGAGCTTCGGCACGACGTGATGGCGCACGTGCACTGCCTGGGCGAGCAGTGCCCCAAGGCGATGCCGATCATTCACTTGGGGTGTACGAGTCAGGACGTGGTGTGCAACGCGGACCTGTTGATTTTGAGCGATGCTGGGCGGCTGATCGACGCCAAGCTTCGGCGGGCAATCGGCATGTGGGCTGACATTGCAACCAAGCATGCCAAGCTTCCCACGCTAGGATTCACGCACTACCAACCGGCGCAGCCGACGACGGTGGGCCGACGGGCTGCGAACTGGGCTTACGAACTTTGGCGTATTGCTAACGGCATTGAGACTGGTGATGAGGGGTACTTCCTGCGAGGCTTCCGAGGGGCCACCGGAACTCAGGCTTCCTTTCTTGCACTTTTCGACAACGATTCCCAGCGTGTCGATCACTTCGAGCAGGTTGCGATGTGTCTGCTTCGTTTTGGGGAAGATGGCTACCAGAAACTTAAGGGTCGCTGGGAGAGCCACAAGCACCTTGGAACCGGCGCATTTTATCTCACTGGCCAGACATATCCACGTGTAGTGGATGCGGAGATTCTCTCTGGTCTGGCTTCCGCCGCATCGGTCCTCCACAAGATCGCGACGGACATCCGGCTGCTCTCCAACCGCAAGGAGCTCGACGAGCCGTTTGGCAAGAACCAGATCGGCTCGTCGGCCATGCCCTACAAGCGCAACCCGATGAAGTGCGAGCGGATCTGTGGGCTCACCCGGTTCGTGATGAACCTTGTCGGCAACGCCTACGACACGGCCGCGACGCAGTGGCTTGAGCGCACGCTGGACGACTCTTCAAACCGCAGGCTGAGCCTGCCTGAGTCGTTCCTCGCGCTCGACGGCGCGCTCGACCTGATGTACACGGTCGCGGACGGGCTGGTGGTGAACGAGGCGATGGTCCGCAAGAACCTGATGGCGGAGCTGCCCTTCCTGGCGACCGAGAACATCATGATGGAGGCGGTCAAGCTCGGCGGCGACCGCCAGGAGCTGCATGAGCGCATCCGCGTGCATGCCCAGGCCGCGGGGGCTCGGGTGAAGCAGGAGGGCCTCGAGAACGACCTTATAGAGAGGTTGCGGGGCGACGCTGCGTTCGCGAGCGTGCACGACCTGCTGACGCCCGAGAAGCTGCTCGACCCGATGCAGTACGTGGGCCGGTCGGTGGAGCAGACCGAGCGGTTTGTGCGCGAGGTTGTTGAGCCGTTGCGCGAGCGGTACGCGGACGAGCTGGGCGGGCTCGGCTCGGCTGACCGCGGGGTGTGATCGCGAGCGACATCGCTCCGACTTTGAGCGGGGCTTTCTCGGGCGTGTGAAGCCGTGCGGGCTGTGCCGGCTGGGCAAGGCGAACCGGGGCTCTGTTCTGAATTGACTCGGCCATTCGGGTGGTCGGTCTGTCTGTTTCTTCCTACGTTCCTTGGGCCGAGGCGTGGGCTCTTCACGCACCCGGCGGCACGCTTGGGAGGTGTGAGGATGCGGACAGGGAATTCGAAACGGGCTTCTTGGGTCAAGGCGGCGGCGATCGGTGGGCTGATGGCGGGCGCGGGAACCGCGAACGCCCAGGCTGACCAGGTGCTCATCCACGGCACGGTGTACGACTTTCATGGCGATCACCCGGACTTTGGGCTCGGGGTGGGCTCGGGGTTCGAGGTCTCGGGGCTGGTGGACACGGTGCTCGGCGTGGATGGCAAGCCGACGTTCATGAGCAGCGGGACGGGGCTCAATGCGCAGGCGCTCGACGGCGACGGCATGCCGATCGCGCCGCACCTGTACTCGGCGTTCGCCGGGGGCGGGCCTCTGGTGCTTGAGAACTCCCAGACCCAGAGCGGGAACTCGACACTCGATACCTACGACCCGAACGCGGGGTATGACCCCTCCACCGCGGTGGAGATCACCGAGCCGGTGCCTCCCAGTGGTGGGATCGACAACATCACGCCCCCGCCGTTCGATGGGTCCGTCGTCAAGGTCACGAACATGATCTACAAGAACGAGAAGACCGGCTTCTCGATCTCGGGCACGCACCACTGCGACAACTTCTCGATGAAGAATTCGATCATGAACGTGGTCGGTGACGTGGTGATCCGCGTGGACAACTCGTTCGAGATACTGACCAGCTCGGGCATCAATATCCCGGCGGGCGCCTCGCTGACCTTCTGGATCGGCGGCAGCTTTGAGATCCGCAACCACTGCACCGATATCAACGTGTCCAGCGGCGACCACACCCGGCTGGTGTTCAATAACTTCGGCACCACCGACATGTACATCGAGAACAACTCGGACACAATGGCCACCATCAACGCCCCGAACGCGACGGTGCGGTGTGAGAACTCGAGCAATTTCTACGGCGCCATTTCGGCCGCCGGGCTCGACCTGAGCAACTCCTGCGGTGTTCACCTGGCGGGCGAGATGGCGGCGCCCAGCGCCTGCTACGCCCAGGGGGACACACAGAACGCGAGCGGATCTTCCTCGGCCGGGCAGATCGCCGGGCCCAGTTCGTTCAACCAGTGGTTCGGCTCGGTGCCTGGTGTGAACGACTTCGGCCAGTTGCAGCTGTTCATGAGCGACACCGGCGCGGGCACCTACGAGATGTCCACCAGCGAGTGGGACCCGATCAACGGGGAGCTCTATGGCAACGAGGGGGACAGCGGCAACCGCGGGTTCACGTTCGCCGGAGAGTCACAGTTTGAGAACGCCGACTGCGCCGACCTGTTCTTCGAGGTCGAGACGGCGATGGACTGCTGGGTGTTTATCGACGACGGGCTGGTGATCGATCTGGGCGGCAACACCGGGATGTCGTCGCAGCGGATCCAGACGGATCGGCTGAGCCTGACGCCGGGCGTGCACAAGCTGCGAGTCTTCATCGCGCAGCGGCAGGGCGGGTCTGAGGGGCTTCGGATCACCACGACGCTGGGGCTGACCCAGCCGCGTGGCGCGGTGTACCAGATGTCGGCCCACCACGACTGAGCCGGATGCCCCGATGGCCCCGGTGGCCCCGATGGCCCCGGTGGCCCCGGTGGGGGCGGTGGGGCTGTGCGGGTGGCGCGGGTTGTGACAGTGGGTTCCGGGATTGTGTCACCGGAACGCTGGCCTGAAGGTGGGGAAGTTTGGACGGTTGTCAGGCCGGGGCATTGGGCTGTGGCGAGAGGTGGGGGGCCGATGGGCCCCGAGCATGCAGGAAGGGAACCGTGATGATGAAACGAACGAGCCGAACGAGGGCCAAGGGATTGGCGATCTCCGCGGCGGCCTTGGCGATGAGCGGGGGGCTTGCAACGGCCCAGCCCGAGGAGATCCTGCTCTCTGGGCAGGTGCGAGACTTTTCGTCAACGCACCCGGACTTCGGGCTTGCTTCCGCGGTCGGCGACGCCGTGACCGGGCTCATGGAGTTTTACGGCACCGCGGGCCGCCCGCAGATGCAGGCCTGGGGCAACGGGATCGAGCTGACGCAGAACGCGCTGGACGCGGCGGGCAATCCGATCGCGCCGCACATGTTCGCCAACGGCCCGGAGAACACCGGCGTGTTTGTGCTCAAGGATGTGTTTGACTTCTCGGGCAACTCGACGCAGGACCACTACGACCCGGAGGTGGGGTACGACCCGGACACGGCCAAGCCCTTGCCGCCGATCGACACGGTGGGCTCGATCCCGAACATCTCGCCGCCGCCGTTTGACATGTCGGTGGTGAAGACCACCAACATGACGTACAAGAAGACCGGCGGGTACGTCACCGAAACACTGCTGGCGGGCGACTACCACACCGACAACTTCATCGTTACCAACGGGTTCGAGCTGGTGATCGATGGTGATGTTGTGATCCGAGTGGATTCAGCCTTCACCGTGACCCAGAGCAGTAAGCTCACGATCCCCGACGGGTCCTCGTTGACCTTCTGGATCGGTGGCACGTTCGAGTTCCGTAACTCGAGCCTGGGCAACACCGCCAACTGGGACCACTCCCGGTTGGCATTCATGAACTTCGGCACCGACCCGCTCATCTTCGACAACAGTGCCCAGATCGTTGGCACGATCGTCTCGCCCAACGCGGGCGTGGAGATCTCCAACTCGGTCGAGTTCCACGGGGCGATCACGGCCAAGTCCGTGACCCAGGACAACAACTCGGGCATCCACATCGCCGGCGAGTTTGCCTGGCTCAGCGAGTGCTTCCTCGCCGACGACACGCAGGACGCCGCCGGCACCGGCTCGACCGGGCAGATCACCTCGGGCCAGTCCTTCGCGGCCTGGTTCAGCGAGACCCCGGACGTGAGCGCGGTGGACGAGATCCAGCTGCTGCTGACCAACGACGGCTCGGGCAACTACCAGATGTCTACCGGCAGTTGGGAGCCGATCAACGACGCCCTGCTCGGCAACGAGGGCGGCCCGGTCAACCGAAACTTCACCGTGGACGTCAGCAGCATCTTCTTCAACCGCGACTGCGAGAGCATGTACATCGAGGTCGAGACCAGCATGGACTGCTGGGTCTTCATCGACGACGTGATGGTGATCGACCTGGGCGGCGCCACCGGCAACGCCCGCCAGCGGATCGACCTGGACCGCCTGGGCCTCGAGGACGAGACCTGGCACCGCGTCCGGTTCTTCATCGCCCAGCGGCTCGACGGCCCGCAGGACCTTTCCATCAGCACCTCGCTCCCGCTGACCCCGCCCCGCTCCATCGCCTACCGCATGGAAACACGGCACGACTGATCGGGGCGGCTTCATCCCCGGCTTCCACCAAGCCCACAGCACCCGCTGTGGGCTTTTTTTATGCGCGCTCACAACGCCCCCTGGCAGAGCCCGGCCGAGCGTCGCCGGGTGATAACGGGGCGAGGTTCGGGTTGTGCGGGCGCGCGAGCGATCGCGAGTGTGAAGCTCGGCAAGCGGGGGGGAGTGCGCGGGAGCGGGCGCTCGCGGAGTGGGCCGAACGCTGGCGGGAATACCGAAGTCGGGGCATGCTCTCTCTAGACAGAGAGTTCGGGAATGGCCTAGCCGGGCAGATCCCTTCTCAGAGCACCACAACGGAAGAACTCGAAGGGATCGACAATGAACAACGCACGCCATATCAGCAAGAGCCTCGTGCAGACCATCGCCGCCCTGGCCTTGTGCAGTGGGCTCGCCGCGGCCCAGCCGGACTCCGTCCTTCTCGCAGGCAAGATCCGCGACTTCAAGAGCAACCACCCGGACTTCGGGCTGTCCAGTGCCGTCGGCTCCGCGGTCACCGGGCTGGTGGACTACCGCACCGCCGCGGGCAACCCGGTCTTCATGGGCAACGGCACGGAGCTGACGCAGGACGCACTTGATGGCGCGAGCCAGGCGATCGCCCCGCACCTGTTCGCCGCGGGCCCCGAGGACACCGCGGTCTTCCGTGTCGAGGGCGGCATGGACATCGTGCACACCGCCGTCGTGGACCTGTACGACCCCGAGGCGGGTCCGTACGACGCGTCCACCGCCACGCCGCTCAACGAGATCGACGAGGTCACCTCGATCCCCTCGCTCACGGCCCCGACCATGTCGGTCGCCTGGGTGAAGGACATCAAGTTCGGTGCGCTGTCCGCGGGCAAAGAGTCAACCCTCACCGGCGAGCACTATTGCGACACCTTCTGGGTGGGCAACACCCACACGCTGAAGATCTCGGGCGACGTGGTTATCCGGTCCGACATGAGCTTTGCCGTTCGCAACAGCTCACAGATCGTGCTCGAGCCGGGGGCGACGCTGACGATCTGGATCGGCGGCGACTTCGCCATCGAGAACACCTCGAGCGTCGGCATGGACTCGCAGGACCACAGCCGCATCCAGGTGCTCAACTTCGGCACCGAGGACATGGTCTTC
>JBLHKT010000034.1:0-22055 GCA_047620485.1 Phycisphaerales bacterium
CCCGAGGAATCGCCGTCGGCGGTCTGCACAACCGGCTCGTCCACCTCGTCGGGGTACCCGGAGACCTGCCGCAGGGCATCAGCGACTTCAAGGCGGGCCAGCGCGATGTCGTGCCCGACGACGAACTCGAGCGTGATCGACGAGCCGCCTCGGCTCGAGTTTGAGGTCATCTTTTCCAGCCCGCCGACGCTCTTGAGCATCTCCTCCTGGCGGCGCGTGATCTCGTCAACGATCTCTTGCGGGCTGCGCCCGCTCCAGGACGTGTTGACCGTCACCACCGGGCGGTCCACGGTCGGCGTGAGCTGGATCGGGATTTTGGTCAGCCCGATGAGCCCGAACATCACGATGAGGATGACCCCCACCGCGACGGTGACCGGCTTGGAGATCGAGAGCTTGATCAGGTCCATCGGTCAGCCTCCCTGGTCCGGCGTGATCTCGCCCGGCGTGATCTCGTCGTCGCTCTCGGCGATCGGGGCCGCGCCCTGGTGATCCGGCAGCTCGTTGAGCGGCTGACCCGGAGACATCCGCTCGTTGCCCTGCACCACGACCCGCACGCCGTTGGCCAGCACCTCAGACCGCACGGCGACCCGGTCGCCGATCGCGAAGAGCTGCACGATGGGTGCGACGCCCGAGACGCCGCCCGCGTCGTAGTAGACGAACTCGCCGGTGACGCCGCGTTTGATCGCGTCCTTGGGGATGGTCAGGGTGTCGCGGACCTCGCTTGTGGGGACCATCGCGGTGACGCTCATGCCGGGGCGGATGACGAGATCCTCAAGATCCTGAGTCCCGCCGGGCCCCTTGGGCTGCGCGATCCGGGCGGGGACCTCGATCCGCACACGGAACATGCGGCTGATCGCGTCGGCCACCGGGACCACGCCCAAGACCTTGCCTCGGACGGTGGCCCCGACGGCGCGGATCGTGATCTCGACGTCGGTGGCGCTTTGCAGGCGGCCGATCATGCTCTCGGGCACGTCGATGTGCGCCTCGAGCCGATCGTCGGCGACCAGCTCGATCACCGGGTCGCCCAGCCCGAGCCACTCGCCGACCTCGGTCCGCTTGGCGACAACGCTGCCCGAGAACGGGGCGTCGATGTGCATGTCGTCGAGCCGCTTGCGTTCGGCTTGCAGCTCGGCCTGCTCGCTGAGCACCTCGGCGCGGGCCTCGAGCAGCTGGGCCTTGACCACCGCAACGCGGGTCTGAGCCCCATCAATCTCGCCCTGGTTCGAGGTGCCCTCGCGGTCGAGCTCCATCACGCGGGCCAGGTCGGATTCGGCTTCGGTGACCTCGGCCTCGCGGCGGCGGACCACCGCCTCGGCGCTGGCCACCACCGCCTGGGCCCGGTCCACCTGGCGGGCTGCGATCTCGTCGTCGAGACGGGCGATGACGTCGCCGGCTTTGACGCGGTCGCCGGCTTCGACCTTCAGCTCCACGACGAGCCCGGGCTGCTGCCCCGCGAGGGTGGCGCGGCGCCTCGCGACGATCTCGCCGGTCACGGCGCGTCGCTGGGCCAGCTGCTCGAGCCGAACCTCGCCCAGCCGCACGTTGGCCGGGGGCGGGCCGCCCTGGGCCATCGTCAGCGATGGCATGACCGCCAGCGCCATCAGCCCCACCAGTTGTTTCATCGTCGGTCGCATCAGGCACACTCCTCGTCGCGGGCGATCGCTTCGCTCTCGCGGCTCGTGGTCAGGTCGTTCTCGAATCGTTGCAGGTTGTCGATGACGCGGCCCAGGTCGGCCTGCATCCGGGTGACATCAGGCTCGGCAAAGCCCTCGAGGAACCGCTCGGTGAACCCCTCACCCAGACGGCGCAGGACGGAGACCGACTCGCGGCCTCGCGGGGTCAGGCTGACGAACGCGGTGCGGCCACTCCCGGCACGCGTCTCCTTGACCACCAGCCCCTCGTCCACCATGGTCACGAGCATGCGGCTGATCGCCTGCACGCTCATCATCTGCTCCTCGGCCAGGTCGGACACGGTCGCTGAGTCGCCCCGGCGGTCCAACGCGCAAAGCAGCATCCACCGGCTCGCGGTCAGGCCGTGCGGCGCGGTGAGCCGATCGCCCACCCGCATCATGAGATGGTGGATCGTGAACAGCGCGTGCACGAGCGGCGCATCGGTCTCACAGTCGCAGGTCGTGGTGTTCGGCTTCATTTCGGTAGCCTTCTCTTGTGTCCGCTTAGATCGTGTCCAGATCAACAGGTTGAAACGATAGGCGTTGACAAGGATGCGTATCAACATGTTGATTTATTTCTTCGTGGCCGAGCCGGATCCTGCTCTGAATTACGACTTGCCTCGTACTTTCGTGGGTGGATCATGGCTAGGCTGAGACCACGAAAGTTATCTTTCCCCCCCTTCGAGGCCCCAAAGATATGACACGACGACGATCCGACCGGGTGACTCTCGCCACCGTGGCCCGCATGGCCGGCGTGGCGGAGTCCACGGCATCCCGAGTTCTCAACGGGTACACGCAGAACTTCCGCGTTCGCCCCGAGGTGCGGCAGAAGGTGCTCGACGCGGCCTCGCAGCTCAACTACCGACCCAACCCGATGGTCCGATCGATCTCGGCGAAGCGAACGAACCTCGTCGCGGTCGTCGGGTGGGCGTCGGACGGGGTGAACCGGACCGCGCTCTCCGAGACCGTCCGCGTCTGCTCGGAGGGCGGCAAGCACGTGTGCACGACGTTCCTTCGCCAGGACAACGCGGGGCACGAGTTGCCCAGCTGGCGCGTGGACGGGGCGATCGTGCTGCAGGTGCGGATCGAGGAGGATCTGGCGGAGCTCGAGGCCTCGGGGCTGCCCTATGTCTCGATCAACGGGCCGACGGGCGAGGGCGGGGACTCGGTGACGTTCAACGAGGCCGACGGCATGAACATGGCGCTCGACCACCTGCACGAGCTGGGGCACACGAAGATCGCGTACCTCTACCTGGAGCAGAGCCGCGTGAACCCGCGGGGCATCCCGCACGGCTCGGTGCGGGCGCGGCGCGAGGCGTACGCGGACGGGATGGAGCGGATGGGTCTTGAGCCGGTCGAGGGGTGGGACCGGTTCGACGTGCACTTCCGCGATTACGTGCGCGAGGTGGTGATCGGTCTGGGGGCGACGGCGTTGATCGTGTACGACGACGTGATGTCGCTCTACCTGATCCAGGCGGCGACGGCGATGGGACTCTCGATCCCCGAGGACCTGTCGATCGTGACGTTCAACGACGAGATGCCGGCCAAAGCGGCGACCCCCCCGCTGACGACGGTTCGGCTGCCGGCGGCCGAGGCGGGGCGGCGGGCCGGGGAGCTGCTGCTCGAGCGGCTGACGCTCGGGCCCGACGAGCAGCCCGAGACGAGGCACGTGGTGCTCACCCAGGAACTGGTGCTGCGCCAGTCCACCGCGGCGCCCCGGGCGGGCGAGGTCGGGTCCCAGGGCTCGGCACACGCCTGAGACTCCCACCCCCCACCCCCTGCACGCCGCACGCCGGGCATTTGGCAAGGTAGGCTGCCGTCATGAGCGAACGCACCGAACCGATGCAGGAGATCCCGAGCTGGGCACGCTCGGACCTGCTCAGGCTGATCGCCCAGAGCTCCACCGAGTATCTCTACATCCTGGACTCCTCGCGCTCGATGGTGTACGCCAGCCCGCCGGTCGAGAAACTGCTGGGGTACACGCCCGAGGAGTACTTGATCCACTTCCGCGACATCCCCGACTGGAACAGCCCACGGTCGCGCGACGCACTGAAGCACTGGGAGGCGTACGGCGATCACCCAGCGGGGCAGCCGATTCCGTCGTACCTGATTGATTTGCGTCACCGCGACGGGTCGCTTCGAACCCACGAGGTGTTCGAGCGCTGGGACTTGAGCCCCAACTGCGAGCGGTTCCTCGTGGCGCTGGCTGTAGACGTAACCCAGAAGGCGATCATCGAGAGCAAATTCGAGCACCTCCAGGGGTTGGCGGAGGTGACGAACTACTTCGCTGATTTCACCCCCGAGGGCGTGAAGGCAGTCTACCTGGGCCCGACCTTCGAGCGCGTGTTCGGGGTGCCGCGCGAGGAGGTGATGCGGGACGCGACCGCGTTCATGCGTCATCTTCACCCGGAGGACGCCGAGGAGATCTCTCGCGAGGTGGGGCTGACCTTCGCGGGCCGGGGGCCCGACCGCTGGCGGCTCCGGTACCGCGTGAACCACCCGGACGGGCGGACGGTGTGGGTGAGCGACCGCGGGGTGGTCGAGCGTGGGGTTGACGGCAACCCGCGGCGTCTGATCGGGCTCGCCGAGGACATCACCGAGGTGGTGCTTGCCGAGCAGGAGCAGCAGGGCCGCGACGCGATGCAGGTGCAAGCCCAGAAGCTCGAGATTGTGGGGCATCTGGCGGCGGGCGTGGCGCACAACTTCTCCAACCTCCTGCTGGCGATTCAGGGGTACATCGGGCTGGCCCAGCGGACGCTCGAGCCCAACCACCCCGCGATCGAGGCGTTGTCCAAGATCGAGGAGACCTCGGAGCAGGCCCGCGGGCTCACCCGCTCGCTGCTGACGCTCTCGCACCGGCAGCCGGCACACCGGAGCCCGATGGATCTCTCGTCAAGCCTGGAGGGGGCCATCCGGCTGCTGCGGCGGACGCTGCCCACGAGCGTCGTCGTGGTCCCCGGCATCGAACCCGGGGTGTGGGTGCTCGGCGACGCGTCACAGATCGATCAGGTCGTGCTCAACACCTCGCTCAACGCCCGCGACGCGATGCCCGACGGCGGGGAGTTGTCGATCAACCTCTCAAGCGGCGACGGGCACGCGGTGCTGATTATCGAGGACACCGGGCACGGGATGGACGGACCGACGCAGGCCCAGGCGTTCGAGCCGTTCTTCACGACCAAGGCCCCCGACGACGGGACGGGGCTTGGGCTGAGCATCTCGCGGGGCATCATCGTGGACCACAGCGGGACGATCGAGCTCCATTCGGTACCGGGCGAGGGCACCCGCCTTGAGATCACGCTGCCCGTGCTCGCGGCCGGTGTGATGGCGCCTGATCCGGAGGCGGGCCCGGTCAGTGCGGGCGAGACGGTGCTGATGCTGCACCCGCCGGGGCTGGTGCATCGGGTGGTCAAGACGATGCTCGAAGAGCTCGGGTACCGGGTCGTCATCTGCGAATCCCTGAGTGACGCCAGCGAGCAGCTGAGCCGCGGGGAGGCTTCGGGAATGCTGATCGACCCGGCCACCGCGTGCCTCGCCGAGCAGGGCACCCCCGAGGAGGGGCTGCAGCAATTGCTGGATTCAACCGGTTCGACGAGTGTCGCGGTCGTGACCGATGAGCCGGGGCGTTGGCAGGGGCTGCGGCTCGGCTCAGGCGGTGTTCTGCTGCCTCGGCCATTCATGCGGGTCGATCTGGCGGTCGCGCTGACCCAGGAGACGCCAACGTAGTACGATGCGGGCATGATCACCAAGCCCGCCCGACGACTCTCGCTCATACTCCTCTCGATCGTCTCCCTGCTCGCGATGCCGTGGCCCATCGCGGTCGCTCAGGACACCACCGCGCTGGCGCAGGACGCCGCGGCTGCGGACACCCCGCCAACCACCCCCCCAACCACGTCGGCGGACCCGCGGTTCTCCACACCCGGCAACACGCTCGAGACGTTCGACAAGGCGTTCGAGGCGTACCGGTCGGACAAGCGGCGGCTGGACATGCTGGCCGAGGCCAAGCTCAGCTGTGATTTCTCGCAGCTGGATCTCGACCAGGCCCAGCTCGACACCGTGAGCGACCTGTTCCGCATCATGAACCGCATCGAGATCATCATGGCTGGCGATAGCCAGGCCCGGGATGACGCGGACACCTACGTCTTCTTCCCGCGCCCGGACGACGAGTACCACGACTATCTGAACACCGAGGAGCCGGGCTTCTCGATCGAGCTGACCAAGGACGCGGACGGCGAGTGGAAGATCTCGAAGGAGACCGTCGCCAGCGCCGGCGAGATGTACAAGGCCTTCAAGCCGTTCCCCAACGTGACGGGCCAGTCCGACGAGGCCGGCTCGCTGGGCCAGCAGATCCGCGACGCGATGCCCCCGACGCTGCGGCAGAGCTTCCTCACCGTTGAGTACTGGATGTGGATCGCCATCTTCATCGTCATCTTCATCGGCGTCATCATCGACCACCTCGTCCGCGGCATCCTCAGCTCGGTCTGGCACCGGATCGACAAGAAGCGCGACGGGCCGACCGCGGAGAAGGACATTCTCAAGAAGGCCGTCCGCCCGTTTGGGCTGGTTGCCGCGGCGGCGTTCTGGCTCGCGATGATCAACGTCGGCGGCATCACCGGCACGCCGCTCATGGTCCTCCTGCTCGCGATCCGCCTGATCCTCAGCGTCGGCGGCGTCTGGGCGGCCTGGCGGATGACCGACCTGGTGACCGACTTCCTCATGCGCAAGGCTGAGGGCACCGAGAACAAGTACGACGACCTGCTGATCCCGCTCTTTGCCCGCACCGTCAAGATCTTCATCATCGCGATGGGCATCATCTACATCGCCAAGGCGTTGCACATCGACGTGCTCCCGCTGCTGACCGGGCTGGGCATCGGTGGTTTGGCCGTGGCGTTCGCCGCCAAGGACACCATCGAGAACTTCTTCGGCTCCGTCGCTGTCATCATCGACCAGCCCTTCGAGGTCGGCGACTGGATCAATGTCGAGGGCGTCGAGGGCACCGTCGAGGTGCTCGGGTTCCGGTCCACCCGCGTCCGCACGTTCTACAACTCGCTCGTGACGGTGCCCAACGCGATGCTGGTCCGTGCGACGGTGGACAACTACGGCAAGCGGCAGTACCGCCGGTGGTCCACCATGCTCAACCTGACCTACGACACCCCGCCCGACACCATCGAGGCCTTCTGCGAGGGCGTCCGCGAGCTGGTGCGGCTGCACCCCTACATGCGCAAGGACGGGTTCCACGTCTATCTCAACTCGTTCGGCGCGCACTCGCTCGACGTGATGCTCTACGTCTTCTTCGACTGCACGGACTGGGCGATCGAGCTGCGTGAGAAGCAGCGGCTGATGCTCGACATCATCCGCCTGGCTGACCGCATGGGCGTCGGCTTCGCCTTCCCCACGCAGACGCTCGAGCTCAAGCAGCTCGACCCCAACCTGATCCACACCCCCGGCGCGATCCCGGGCGAAACGGCCCAGGCCGACTCGCTCTCGGAGGGCATGAAGATCGCCCGCGAGCTGACGGCCAACCAGCCCTGGAAGACCACGAGCCCCGGGCCCGTGCGGTACCAGATCAACCGCGGCAAGGCCGGGTCCGGCGAGGACGAGCACGAGATCCGGGGCAGCGGCGGGGAATGATCGAAGGGCCGATCGCCGCGATAGCGTTGGGGTAACGCACGCCGATTCTTTGGGTGAAACCCGTAACGCCGCTCTCCCAACTACGTAGTACACACACTCGGGGGAGTCGCAGGCTGTCCGCCCGCCCTCTTCCTCCACAATTCAACCCCATTGCCCAAAGCCAAGCCCCTTGCTGGCAAGGAGTTCCGTCCCGATGTTGGTCACACCTTCTCACCGTTTGAACCGCCTCGCCGTCGCGGCGTCCATCCTGCCCATCGCGGCGTTCGCAAACTTCGCATCGGCTCAGGACAACGCGGCCCCGGGTGCCTCGGAGATCCGGGTCGGGCGTGCGGTCGCTGATAGCCTGGATGGCGGGGTCTCGGATTACTACACGATTGAGATGCCCGCGGGCTCGTTTATCGCGGGCGTGGCCAACCAGGTCTCTGTTGATGTGGTCGTCAAGATCACCGGGCCGGACGGCGAGACCATCGGCGAGATCGACGGGCCCGCGATGGGCCCCGAGCAGTTCGCGTTCAAGACCAAAGCCGACGGCGAGTACCGATTCGAGATCGCACCCTTCGAGGGCGCAACCGGCGACTACACCCTCGAGATCGTCCGGGCTGAGCCCGTCGCGGCGGACCCCGACAGCGAGGTCGATCAGATCATGTGGCGGTACGACGGCGCGGGCACACCGGGCGTTGCGGTCGGGGTGATCCGGGACGGGAAGCTGATCTTCGCCAAGGGCTACGGCATGGCCAACCTCACCCACAGCATCCCGTTCGGAACCGACACTCCCTCGAACATCGGGTCCACCTCCAAGCAGTTCACCGCCTTCGCGATCGGGCTGCTCGAGCAGCAGGGCAAGCTCTCGTTCGACGACGACGTCCGCGTGCACATCCCCGAGCTGCCCGACCTGGGGCACGTTGTCACAATCCGCAACATGCTCACCCACACCACCGGGTACCGCGAGTTCTTGAACCAGCTCGCGATGGGCGGACGGCAGCTCACCTCGGGCGATTACATCGAACGCAGCGAGGTTGTGGACATGATCACGCGGCAGCCCGAGTTGCAGAACATCCCCGGCGAAGAATTCAACTACAACAACACCAGCTTCTCGCTGCTCACGGTCGTGGTTGAGAACATCACCGGGCAGCCGTTCGCCGAGTGGATGGACGAGAACGTGTTCACGCCGCTGGGCATGGAGCACACGCTGGTGCAGACCGAGCGGTCGATGATCATCCCGGGCCGCGCCACGGGGTATGCCACCACCGACACGGGTGAGTTTGGGAAAGTGTCGGACTTTGCAGCCTCGATGGGTGCCGGCGGGATGTACTCCACCGTGGAAGACCTGACACTCTGGATCGACAACCTGCACACCGGCGCGCTGGGCGGCAAGGACTTTATCGACCAGATGACCACCTCCTATGTGCTCAACAACGGCGAGGAGACCGGGTACGGGTTCGGCATGTTTGTCGCTGAGCTCGGCGGGCTCACCCAGTTCCACCACGGCGGGGCCGACACCGCCCACCGCACCATGCTCATGTTCTTTCCCGAGATCAACGCCGGCGTGGTCACGCTGAGCAACAACCAGGCGTTCCCGATTAGCACCGCCTCGCGGATCGCGAAGGCCTTCTTCGCCGATGACATGACGCCCGAGGACGCCGCCGAACCTGAGAGCGAAACGAAATCCGAGGGCGATTCGCAGTCCGAGTCCGGCGTGGATTCCATCGGCCCCGACGGCTTCGACGCGCTCGTCGGCGACTACTCGCTTGAGGAGCAGCCCGAGATGATCCTCAGCATCACCCGCGACGGGGACACGCTGTACGGGCAGGGAACCGGGCAGCCGAAGTTCAAGTTTGAAGCGGGCGTGGGCAACAAGTTCAAGATCAACGGCGCCCCGATCCACATCTCGTTCCTCATCGAGGACGACGGCTCGTGCCCGTCGATCATGCTCCACCAGAACGGCGAGCACAAAGCAAACCGAGTAAGCGAGAACCCCTGGGCCCCCACCGCCGAGGACCTGGCCAAGTACACCGGGCGGTACTTCAGCGAGGAGCTGGAAACCTTCTACAACATCGCGGTCGTAGAGGGCGATCTCATGATGCTCCACCGCCGATTCGAGGTCGAGCTCGAGACCACCGGCGAGCACGAGTTCAAGGGCGAGCAGCTCACACTCGAGTTTGTGTTTGATGAGGCCGGCCAAGTCACCGGGCTGACCGCGAGCAGCTGGCGGACACGGGGTATTGAGTTTGTGAAGCTCGACTGAGCGGTGCGAGCTTCCGGGGGCGGGTCCGGCGGGCCGCGACGTCGAGAGTCTGAAGGTTGCCGCGAGCGAGGACCGCCACCTCGTGGCCGTGCCGGGTGCGTGGTGGCCCGGCGCGGTAGGCTTGGGCAATGCGAAACAACCACCCGACGGCACTGGCGGCGATGATCGCCCTCGCACTCACCTCGATCGGGCAAGGCCAGCCCGCCCCCTCCCGCGAGACCCCGCCCGCGGCATCGCCCGACCCGCGCCCCAACATCGTCTTCATCATGGCCGACGACCACGGGTACCAGGCCATCAGCGCCTACGGCCACGGGCTCAACGAGACGCCCAACATCGACCGCATCGGCGAGACCGGCACCCGGTTCGACCGGGCGTTCGTCACCAACTCGCTGTGCGGGCCCAGCCGAGCGGTGATCCTGACGGGGCTGCACTCGCACCTCAACGGGTTCATGCGAAACGGCAACATCTTCGACCCCGAGCAGCGGACCGCGCCCAAGATGCTCCGGGCCGCGGGCTACCAGACCGCACTGATCGGCAAGTGGCACCTCAAGAGCGACCCGACCGGGTTTGACTACTACGACCGGCTGATCGGGCAGGGCCCCTACTACAACCCGGCGATGATCCGCAACGGCGAGCGGATCAAACGCGAGGGGTACACCACGGACATCATCACCCAGCTCGCCGACGACTGGCTGCGCGAGGGACGCGATGATTCGGATGGGGCCAAGCCGTTCTTCGTGATGATCCATCACAAGGCCCCGCACCGCAACTGGCAGCCGGCCCCGCGGTTCTTGCAGCTCTACGACGGGGCGGACATCCCCGAGCCGGCGACGCTCTTCGACGACTGGAGCGGCAAGGGGCCACCGGCGCGCGAGCAAGAGATGACCGTCGCCAACCACCTCAGCCGGTTTGACCTGAAGCTCGACGAGCCCAAGGACCTGACCCCCGACCAGCTCGCGGCGTGGAAAGCGGCGTACGACCCGAAGAACGCCGCGTTTGAGGCGGCCAACCTCGAGGGCGACGACCTGGTCCGGTGGCAGTATCAACGGTACGCCAAGGACTACCTGCGGTGCATCGCTGCGGTGGACGAGGGCGTGGGCACGATCCTCGACACGCTCGACGAGCTGGGGCTGGCTGAGAACACGATCGTGATCTACACCTCCGACCAGGGGTGGTTCTTGGGCGACCACGGGTGGTACGACAAGCGCTGGATGTATGAGGAGAGCTTCCGCACGCCGCTGCTGGTGCGTTGGCCGGGGCAGACAGGCTCTGTGGGGGGGGCGGGGACTGTCAGCACGACGATGGTGCAGAACCTGGACTACGCGCCCACGTTCCTCGACGCGGCGGGCGTCGAAATCCCCGAAGACATGCAGGGGCGGAGCCTGCGGCCCGTGATGGGCGGCGCGACCCCCGACGACTGGCGGACGAGCCTGTACTACCAGTACTTCGAGTACCCGGCGGTCCACATGGTCGCTAAGCACCGCGGCATCCGGACCGATCGGTACAAGCTGATCGAGTTCTATGAGCGGGCCGAAGGCGACGGGCGATGGGAGCTGTACGACCTGCAGGAGGACCCCGACGAGATGCACAACGTCGCGGGGACCGCGGAGTATGAGCGGATCGAGACGAGGCTGCGCGGCGAGCTGGTGGATCTGATCGCCGAGGTCGGGGCGCAGGACGCGGGCGGCTGAGGGCCCGCCCCGCTCAATCGGCGGCGTGCACGACGAGCACCGCCTCGGGCCCGACGCCGATCGACTCGGGCGGGTCGAGGTACGTCGCGGCAAGGTCCGGGCGGGTCATCCACCGGATCACCGCGCCGCTCTCCTTGACCGTCTCGAACTGCTCGTCGGTGAGATAGAAATCGCTGATCGACGGGCGCGAGTCGCCCAGCTTCACCGGGTGCAGCAGCACCTCGCCCTCGCCGAGCACCAGCGTCATGTCCAGGATCAGCGGCGGCGTGCCCTCGGGCCACCCGGTGAACTCGAACTCGATGCCGGGGATGCCCGAGCACGAGCAGTCGCGGGTGAGCTTGGCGACCACCGAACCCTCGAGCAGGGCTTGCAGATCCACGCCGACCTCGAGTGTCTCGCTGACGTGCGCCGGGTTCACGCCCAGCGTGCCGGCGACGCGCTGGGCCACGCCCGGGGCACCGCCGGGCGCGTACAGCAGGTCGTCGAGCATCGCGAACGAGCCCGGGCCGGGATCCGAGGTGTTGTCCCAGAAGACCCGGACCGTGGCGCTGATGTCGTGGTTCCCGCTCTCCACCGGGGCACCGGGCAGCATCTCCGAGCCCTCCCAGACCCAGGTGTGCCCGCGCCGGGGCGTGCTGGCGGCATCGCCAAGGCTCGCGTTGGAATTCGGCGTCGGCTCAAACGAGACGGGCACGCCGCCGATCGAGGCGTCGAGAATCTCGGCCCGGAACTCGGAGGGCTCGACCGCCGAGAAGCCCCGCCGGCCCCCGCTGTCCGTCGGGCCGTGGTAGATCATCTCGACGGCGAAGGGGACCGGGCCGCCCGGCGAGTGCTCCTCACGGGTGGTCAGCTGGAGCGTGAAGAGTCGCTCGGCGACCCGATCCAGGTGCTCCTTGTCGATGTGCCCCCACTGGTACGCCTCGTTGAACAGCTCGAACCACTGCCGCTCGATCGGCCGCCGCGACGTGCCGCGGTCGAGGGCGTCCTCCATGCGGACAACGATCGTGTCGTACGCGGGCTGGTCCAGCTCGTCGGCCGCGATGCGTCGGGACGCCTCGGCAAAGGCCTTGGGGTTGCCCGAATCGAGAAGGCGGATGAGGTAGCCCTGCGGGTAGAGCTGCATCGCGTCAAAGCTGCCGCCCGTGCGCACGCCGAGCCCGATTGCCAGGGTCAGCGAGACCGCGACCACCGCGAGGCCCGCCCTGGTGACCATGGGGCGACGGACGCGCACAAACCGCACGACCTCGTCGGGGTCGCGCACGGCGCGGCCACACTCGGGGCACTGCTCGCCCACGAGCTCGACCGCGGCGTGGCTGTGCCCGCGCAGGTCGAACCCACACCCGGCGCACGCGAGCAGCCGCTCGCCACGCCTGCCGCGAACGCCCCAGAGCGTCGCGAGGAGTCCGAAGATGGTCAGCAGCACGAACAGGGCGAGCAGCATGGCCGGGCCTCCTGAGTGGTGGTCGAGAGCCACACGACTCTACGCGATCCCCGCGCAACGGGTTGGAGCCGGTGAGCCTAACTTTGGCGAGACGGGCACCTTGCATCGATCTCAGCCGCAGGGTCGGCCGGGCACCTCGAACCCCTTGCTTGTGCCGATCTGGCGGATCGGCTACCTTGCGGTCCCGCTGAATAGTCGGCAGTCCAATCCCAGGAGACCCAGATGGCACTCGAATCAAAGTGGTGGTCTACAGCCAAGAAGAAGTACAAGAAGGTCCCTGATACCGGGCTGAAGAAGGCTCTTGAAAAGTACGAGAAGGCGCTGGCTGCCTTCGAGAAGGCCAAGCCCGACCCCGAGACCAAGAAGGGGATCAAGGCGCTCGACGAGGTCCGCAAGACGCTCACCGAGGTCGAGACCGTCGCCAAGAAGGCGATGAAGGACCTGGACGACAAGAAGCACAAGAAGGCGTTCGACAAGCTCTACGGCGAGATCAGCACGGGGATCACATTGACCCCGATGACCAAGGCCCGGGCGTATATCCAAGAGTGCAGCGACGAGTTCGAGGAGCGGTTTCACGTCGCCAACGCCTCGAGCAAGAGCGAGGCGGACTACGAGAAGCTGCGCCTCGCGACGGACAAGCTCCGCGCCGCGCCCCAGAGCCTGGCCAACTTCACCGCGATCGATACGTCGCTGACGAAGCTGGAAACGCTGGCCGAGAAGGTCCGCGAGGAGGCCTCACAGAACATCGAGACGATGAAGAAGGCGGTGACCTTCACCAACAACCAGAAGATCCTGGCGAGCATGAAGAAGGACAACACCAAGAAGCAGGCCGACTACCAGAAGTCGCTCGACGAGGCGATCAAGCGGCGGGTGGACCTGCTCGTGAAGTTCAAGGCCGCCAAGAAGGCCGTGGACGACACGAAGAAGTTTGTGGACACGCTGGGCCCGAAGGCCGACGCGGCCGCGGGCACGCCGGCGGCGCCGAAGATCGTGGGCATGATCGATGTGGCGATCAAGAAGATGTCGGCCCAGTTCACGCCGGCGAACGAGGAGTTTGCGCCCGGCAAGACGATCCGGGGATCCACCGACATCAAGGCGGCCAATATCCACGCGACCGACAAGGCGCTGATCACGCCTCACCTGACCAACCTGATCAACATCAACAAGGGGCTGCCCAAGGTGTACGAGCAGGTGATCAAGGACGCCGACGAGCTCAAGGCCAAGCTGGCGTGAGGCCCGGGTGGGCCGGCCAAAGCCTCAGGCCTCGAACATCGCCTCGACGAAGCTCTCGGGATCAAACGCTTGCACGTCCTCGGGCGTCTCGCCAAGCCCAACCAGCTTGACGGGGATGTCCGTCGCGTGGCGGATCGCCACGACGATGCCGCCCTTAGCGGTGCCGTCGAGCTTGGACAGGAAGATGCCCGTCACGCCGGCCGCGGCATTAAACTCCTCGGCCTGCCGCAGCGCGTTCTGCCCGCTCGTCGAATCGAGCACCAGCAGCGTCTCGTGGGGCGCACCGGGGATGTTCTTGTCCACGACGCGCCGGATCTTCTCGAGCTGCCTCATCAGCGGGGCCTGCGTGTGCAGGCGACCGGCGGTGTCGAGGATCAGGACGTCTACGCCGCGGGCGACAGCCGCGCTGGCCGCGTCGAACGCAACGGAGGCCGGGTCGCCCCCCTGCTGCCCTTTGACGACGTCCACGCCCAACCGCTCAGCCCAGATCTCGAGCTGGCGGACCGCGCCGGCCCGGAAGGTGTCGCACGCGCCGAGCAGCACGGTCTTGCCGTCGTCGGTGAGGACCTTGCAGAGCTTGGCGATCGAGGTCGTCTTGCCCACGCCGTTGACGCCGGTGACGAGGATGACGGTCGGGCCCGACTCGGCGACGATCAGCGAGCGGTCGCCCTCGGGCCAGAGTGCTTTGAGCTCGCGCTTGAGGTACTCGAGCACGTCCTCGCCCTTGGTGAGCGTGCCGGCCTTGTAGTCCGCCTTGACGCCGTCGATGAGCAGGCCCGTGGCCTTGACGCCGACGTCGGACTCGATGAGCCGCTTCTCGAGGTCTCGGATCAGCGCGTCGTCGAGGGTGCGGCCGCTGAGCAGCGAGCGGAGCCCGCCGCCGAACGTGTCGCGCGTGCGACCAAGGCCTTTCTTGAGCACCCCGATGGCGGACCTGAACAACGCCATGCCTACTCCACAGGCTCGGTCGGGGTTTCCGCCGCGGGCTCTGTCGGGGCCTCGTCAGCCGTGTCGGCCGCGGCTTCGGTGACGGCTTCGGTCGCGCTCAGGTGCTGCTTGAGGAACTTGCCCAGCAAGCCGTTCACAAACGCGGGCGATTTCTCGGTGCTGAACGCCTTGGCCAGCTCGACGGCCTCGTTGACGACCGCCTTGGGCGGGTGGTCGGTCGCGGTGATCTCGTGGAACGCCAGCCGCAGGATCGCGCGGTCGATCGCGGCCTGCCGACCCGCGGGCCAGTCGGGGGCGAGCACGAGCATCGCCGCGTCCGCGTCGGCCCGGCCCTCGTACGCCGCCATCGCCAAGGCGACGGCCGCGTCGCGGTCGGTGTCCCTGAACGAGGTCGGGCTGTCGATGAACGTCAGGCCCTCCTCAGCGAGCGACTCGGTGTCCTCGAGGGTGTCTCGGATGTCGTCGAGGTTCTCGCCGCCGGTGGCGTCGATCTGGAAGAGGGCCATGAGGGCGAGGCGGCGGACGTCGCGGGGCGTAGCCATGGTTATGAATCCCCGCCGGTGTGGCTTGAGGCGGTTCGGCCCGAGGTGGTTTGGGTTGCTTTGTCGGTGGTGGGCCCGCCGAGCGTGAAGGTGAGGCCCGGCCTCTCGGCGTCGGTCGCGGCCTCGATCGCTTCGATCGCGGCGATGGCGTCAAGAGTCGCGCCCATCGCCTCGGCGCCCTTGTTGCCCTTGGCCCCCGGGCCAGATCCACCGGCCCGGGCCTGGGCCTGCTCGATCGTGTCGGTGGTGAGCACGCCGAACGTCGCGGGCACGCCCAGCCGAAGCGAGATCGCCATGAGCCCCTGGGCCACCGCGTTGTTGATGTGCTGGTCGTGACTGGTCTCGCCCTTGATCACGCACCCGAGGCAGCAGACGCCCCGGTACAGCCCGCTCTCGGCGGCCGCGTCCGCGATGGCGGGCAGCTCGAACGCACCCGGGACGTCGATCACCGCCAGGCTCTCACGAGAGCCGCCCCGGCGGAGATACTCCTCGACCGCGCCGAGCTTGAGAGCCTCGGTGATGGTCCGGTTGTATCGGCTCACGACCACCGCGACCGGGGGCAGAGCCCCGCTGCTGGGATCGTGGGCGGGGGCTTGGCTCGATGGGTTGGTGGACTGTGCTGCCATGGGCCGGGATGGTAGGGTCGGACCGGGTAGCATGTGGGCGATGCGAGAGCTGATCCTCAGACTGGCCCCGGTACTCCGACTGACCCGCGTCTCGGGGGCCTTCGCGGCGGTCGGGAACGTCTGGTTCGTCGTGCTCTGGTGCCACTACCAGCGCGAGCACGAGACCTGGTCGGTCGCGATCCAGAACGAGCCGCTCTGGCTGCTCCTGGCGGGCGGGGCCCTGGCCGCGGCGGCTCTGTACGCCTTCAGCTCGACCGTGAACGACGTGGTGGACGCCAGCCGCGACCGGGCCCTGCGGCGGTCCAGGCCGCTCGTCGAGGGCGAGGCAAGCGGCGAGACCGCGATCTTCGCCGCCGCGGGGACCCTGATCCTGAGCGTGCTCGGGGCCACGGTCTTCGGGACCGCGGCGGTCGTCGCGACCCTGGTGCTCGCCGGGCTCATCCTGGGCTACCACGCGGCGGGCAAGTTCGTGCCCGGGGTCGGGCTGGTCTTGCTCGCGGTGGTCTACGGCGGGCACATGCTCGCGCCAAACCTCGGCCTCCGGTTCGTCCTGCCCGTCTGGCTCGTGATGACGCACGCGCTCGCGGTCGCGTGGCTGGCGCATCGGCTGGGTCGCAAGAGCCCGCCGCTGAGCGGGCGAGCGGTCACCATCTCGATCTGCGGGTGGGTCGCGGCCTCGGCGGTGCTCGGGGCAATCGCGATGCGACGGGGCGGGGTGTTGCCCGAGTGGGTGACGCCGATGGCGCTGGCCTTCCCGGGGCTGCTCGTGCTGCTCTACGCGGGCCTGGTCACGCGGCGGGTGCTGCAGCTCGGGCCCGGGCCCCGGCTGGGCTCCAAGATCGAGCGGTACGGCGCGCTGTGGCTGCCGATTTACGCGTGCGGCTGGCTCTGGGGGGTGGGCGACACCACGGGCACCGCGATCATGGGCGTGGTCGTGGTCGCGGGGCTGCTCGGGATGACGGTGCTGCGAGAGCTGTACGGCTTGGCCGAGCACCCGGTCGGGTACCGGGTGTAAGACGCGTTTGCGATCAACGAGCCCCGAGCGCGAGCGAGGGGTCTCTATCTGCGCTGCCCGAGCCACGCGAGAAGGCCAGAATCCCGTCGCTCGTGCAACCCTGATCCCTGATCCCTGCTTTAGTTCAGATCCAGCGCGAAGAAGATCGCGGTGAAGATGAGGTCCGCGATGACGATCGCGACGATGCACTCGACGACGGTGTAGGTGGTCGCTCGGCCAACGCCAGCGGCCCCGCCCCGGACCCGGAGCCCGTTCTCGCAGGCGATCGCGCCGATGAGCATCCCGAAGATGGCGGACTTGATGACGCCGGTGCCAAAGTCCACGAACTTGGCCTGCGAGAGCGTGTTGTCCATGTACGTGTCGTACGGGATGTCGAGCACCACCATCGAGACGAGCAGGGCCGAGCCGATCGCGGCGGTGCTCGAGATCACCCCCAACGCGCTCATCGAGATCGTGGCCGCCACGACCCGGGGCACCACCAGGAACCGCACCGGGTCCAACGCGTGGGCCTCGAGCGCCTCGATCTCCTCGGACACCACCATCGTGCCCAGCTCCGCGGCGATCGACGCGCCCGCGAACCCCGTCAGCACGATCGCCCCGATCAGCGGGCCCAGCTCGCGGAGCACCGCGACCCCGATGACGTTGGCGACCTTGTCCCGCTGACCAAAGTCATCGAGCGGCGGGGCCAGCTGCAGCGCGAGGATCAAACCCACCGCCCCGGACACCAGCGACACGATTAAAATCGACGAGACCCCGACACGGACGATCTGCGTGACAATCGCGGCCTTGCCCATGCGGACGTTGGGGCTAAACGCCGCTCGGGTGCACGAGCCGACCGCGGCCCGGGCCAGCAGCAGCGTGGAGCCGGCGTGGTCGAGAATGCCCAAGAACGCCCCGCCGATGTACTCCACCGGCACCAGCAGCCTGGGTGTGGGTTTGCGCTCAGTCTTGCGTAGTTCGGTGCTCAAGTCTCAGCGCTCGCCTTCCATGGCTGGGGTCGGACGGAGGTGGCCAGAAACAGGACTGGAATCAGAGGGCCTCGTCGATCGAGTCCACGATCGTGAAGAACTGGTCGAGGCGGGCGATATCGAAGATCGCGCGGACCTTCTCGTGCAGGGCCGCGAGCACGAGGCTCGCGTTGTGCGTCTTGGCGAGGCGCATGACCTCGACCAGCGTCGCGAGCCCGGACGAATCCATGTACTCTACTTTGGCCAGATCGACGACGAGCTTCTTGGTGCCGCCGTCGAGCGCGCCGCGCAGGATCATCCGCAGCTCGGGCGAGCGGCTCATGTCGATGTCCACCCCCGGCGTCACGACCAAGACCCCCTGGCCGGGTGAGTGGGACTTGAAGTCAGCGTCGTTCTCGGGCATGTCGGGTCCTGTCGGGCGGGGGAGTCGGTCTGGGAGTCAGGTCTGCGAGTCAGGTCTGGGCGGGGGGCTTGGGTCGCTGTGGCGCCGAGCCGGCCACGGTCGCGGGGTTGCTGCCCTCGGGTGTTCGCTTGATCAGCGTCAGCCGCATGCCGCGTGAGGGCCGCTGCTCGTAGGTCACCTCGTCCATGACCTCTTTGATGATGTGCACGCCGAGCCCGCCGGGCTTGATGTCCTCGAGCTCGCGGCCTCGCATCATCTCGGGCGTGACCTGCTTGGCCTCGTCCTCGATCACCAGCCGCAGCCCGCCCATCGGGCGGTGGTCCTCGCCCTGGGCGAGGGGCCAGATCGAGATCCAGATCGGCTTGTCCGTCGCGCGGTCGTACCCGTGGCGGATGATGTTGCACAGCGCCTCGTCCACCGCCAGCGCGATCTTCGAGCAGGCGATGTCGTCGAACCCGACACGCTTGGCCACCGCGTTGATCAGCTCGCGAGCCCCGGACAGGTAGACCGGGTTGGAGACGAGTTCGAGCTTGATGTGGGCCGCGGGCTCAGCCATCAGCGACCTCCCCGCCCGACTCGGGCTGGGCAGGCTCGGGCTCGCCAGCCTCGGGATCGGCTGCTTCCGGATTCTCTGGGGTCGCCGGGCCCTGCAGGAACTCGTCCCACCGCTCCTTCGCCTCGCGTCGCTTCCAGTCCGGGTCGCCGGCCCGGTAGCCCAGGGTCTCGCCGGTGCGTTTGTGCAGCGCGGTGATCGCGAGCATCCGGGCCGCGGGGTCGTCGGCGTCCAGCTGGCCGACGAGCTGGCCCAGCGAGGTCTCGTCGGTGGCGTTGGAGGCTGCAGCGATCGCCTCGAGCCTCGCGTTGGGCGAGTCAGACTCAAAGGACGGGGCCGGGGCGGGGATGCACGAAGAGAGCAGCATCAGCGGCACGAGCACCGAGAACGAGAGCTGTAGTCGCGGGGCGGGGGTCATCGGCCAGAGTTTAGCGGAACCCCGCGCCGCGGGGCGGCTCGCCTCGCATTGGGGGGTTCGGGCTCGCGGCGTGTGAAGATTTCGGTCTCGGGTTCGACGGCGTGCGGGGCTTGCCCTAGGCTGTCTATTCCCCCCACAGGAGCCGCGGATGACCGACCACGCGACGCCCCCAACGGCCACCCACGACGAGATCGTCCCGGTTCTGGACTTTGGCGGGCAGACCGCGCAGCTCATCTGCCGCCGAATCCGAGACGCCGGGGTCTTCAGCGTGCTGGTGCGCCCCGACATCTCCGCCCAAGAGCTGGCCGCGATGAACCCCAAGGCGATCGTGCTCTCGGGCGGGCCGGCGAGTGTGGACGACGAGAACGCGCCCACGATGGACCCGACCGTGCTGGACCTGGGCGTGCCCGTGCTGGGCATCTGCTACGGCATGCAGCTCGCCGCCCGGATCATGGGGGCCACGGTCGGACGGGACACGCACCGCGAGTTCGGCCGCGCAACCCTCGAGGTCGGAGCCACCGACGGCTCGCCCGCGGGTCTGCTCGAGGCGATTCCCCACCAGACACAGATCTGGATGAGCCACGGCGACCAGGTCTCGGACCTCGCCCAGGCCGGGCTCGAAGCGATCGGCTCGACCGCGACCTGCCCCTACGCCGCGGTGCGGTCCACCGCCCACGGCCGACGGTTCTATGGCGTGCAGTTCCACCCCGAGGTCACCCACACGACCCACGGCCCGGACCTGTTCCGCAACTTCCTCTACGGCATCGCCGAGTGCCAAGGCACCTGGTCCATGGTTAACTACGCCGAGGAGGAGATCAAACGCGTCCGCGAACTCATTGGCGACCGCAACGTCATCTGCGGGCTCTCGGGCGGCGTGGACTCCTCCGTCGTCGCGGCGCTGCTGCACAAGGCGATCGGTGATCGGCTGCACTGCGTGTTCGTGGACAACGGGCTGCTGCGCAAGAACGAGCGGGACCTCGTGGAGCACACCTTCCGCGACCACTTCAAAATCAACCTCCGCGTCGCGGACGCGTCGGCTGCGTTTCTGGCGGACCTCGCCGGCGTCGAAGACCCCCAGCTCAAGCGCGTCCGCATCGGGCACCGGTTTATCGAGGTCTTCAAGGAGGCCGCCGACGAGATCGAGGACGTGCACTTCCTCGCCCAGGGCACGCTCTACCCGGACGTCATCGAGAGCGGGCACGGGCACTCGGGGCACGCGGCGAACATCAAGCTGCACCACAACGTCGGCGGGCTGCCGGCCGAGCTCGGATTCGAACTCATCGAGCCGCTGCGCGAGCTGTTCAAGGACGAGGCCCGCAAGCTGGGCGCGGTGCTCGGCCTGCCCGAGAACCTGATCTGGCGGCACCCCTTCCCCGGGCCGGGCCTGGCGGTGCGGGTGCTGGGTGAAGTCACCGAAGATCGGCTCGTGATCCTCCGCGACTGCGACGAGATCCTGCTCGAGGAGATCACGTCGGCCGGGCTCTACCGCAAGACCAGCCAGGTCTTCGCGGTGCTGCTGCCCGTCAAAAGTGTCGGCGTCATGGGCGACGGGCGGACCTACGAGAACGTCGTCGCGGTCCGGGCGGTGGAATCCGAGGACTTCATGTCCGCCGACTGGTGCAAGATCCCCTACGAGGTGCTCGGGCGGATCTCCAACCGGCTGATCAACGAGGTCCGAGGCGTGAACCGGGTGGTCTACGACATCTCGTCCAAGCCGCCGGCCACGATCGAGTGGGAATAGGCCCGCATCGAGCCCGAGGGCCCCGGGCGACTTTCTATCAAAAAATCACGATACGGCTGGAATACTGCTGTCCCTGGGCTTATTATTTGTTCCAACAACCAACTGCCCTCCCCAATCCTGCCTCCCACGACCCTCGGCCCGGTACACCAACCACCCAACCCACCCAACCCGCCCAACCCGCCCGAACCCGCCCGAACCCAAGGAGCCCACCATGAAGAACCTCTCCAAGGCCTCACTGATCACCACCGCTGGCCTGCTCGGCTCGGCCGCCCTGCTCGTCGGCTGGACCGGCACCGCAGGCACCGCCGACTCGACCTCGTCAGACCGCAGCACCGCCGAGACGGTCACGACCACCGCCCGTGAGGCCACGCCGTACACCATCGAGCCGGTGCACTCCAACGTGCTGTTCAAGATCCGCCACGTCGGGGCGGCGAACTTCTACGGCCGCTTCAACGAGTTCAGCGGCACCGTCGGCTTCGACGAGGACGCGGGCGAGCTCGTGAGCGTAAACCTTGTGATCCCGATGGAGAGCGTGGATTCCAACAGCGCCCGCCGCGACGGGCACATCAAGAGCGGCGACTTCTTCAACGTCGGGCAGTACCCCACCGCCAGCTTCGAGTCCACCGGCTACACCGCCACGGGCGACGGCACGGGCACGCTGACCGGAAACCTCACGTTCCTGGGCGAGACCAAGGAGATCTCCGCCGACGTCGTGGACATCGGCACCGGTGTCCAGGCCGGCACGCCCAAGGTCGGCTTCGAGGCCCACTTCGAGTTCCAGCGGACCGACTACGGCAGCACCACCTACGTCGCCGACGACGGCGGCGAGGACGGCCCGCTCGGTAACACCGTACAGATCATCGTGGCCGTCGAGGCCGCCAAGGACTGAGCCCGCCCCCCCCACGCACCCCGACTCCCCCCCACTCCCCCCAC
>JBLHKT010000035.1:0-21948 GCA_047620485.1 Phycisphaerales bacterium
TTAACGATGGGTCCTGCGTGCGGCTGCGTGCTGAGCACAAGGACCACGTCTGGAGCTACGACTTCGTGCACGGCCGAACGCACGACGGCCGGTCGTTTCGGATGCTCACCATGATCGACGAGCACACCCGTGAGTGTCTGGCGATCGATGTGGCGAGGACTCTCCGCAGCGACGACGTGCTCGAGCGCTTGGCGTGGCTGATGGCGACGCGGGGCGTACCGCAGCACATCCGGAGCGACAACGGCGCGGAGTTTACAGCCAGGGCGGTGCGGGGCTGGCTCAAGCGGGTGGGCACGAGGACGCTGTATATCGAGCCGGGGTTGCCGTGGGAGAACGGGTACATCGAGAGCTTCAACGGCAAGCTGCGTGACGAACTGCTCAACGGCGAGATCTTCTACTCACTGCGGGAGGCCAAGGTACTGATCAATCGGTGGCGAGAGCACTACAACACGGCGAGGCCACACTCGTCGCTGGGGTACAGATCCCCAGCCCCACAAGCGATCCTTGGAGTAACATAGACTCTGGTACAACTATTGGGGGCAGGTCACTCGGCGTGGACCTGATCCTCGGCGGGCATCTCCACCGGGCCTACATCGGCAACTCGCTCGACGTCTACGCGGGCGCCGACCGCGAGCACGGCATCATCATCGCCCAGTGCGGCACCACGACCTCTCGCCGCGGCCGCGAACACGAGAAGAACTCGTTCAACATGATCGACGTCCGACCGGAGAGCCTGCAGATCACGCACTACCTGTACTTCGACCGGGAGCACGGCTTCGCGCCCACCAGCCGGCACGTCTTCCCCAGGCCCGGGCGCGGCCCGAGCGGGGCGGTGCCGGGGGGTCACGCCCTCGCCGGCCTGTCCCCCTGAGCCGAGAGCGCGCGTCCGGGGTCGCCCGCGTGCCCCGCCGCTTCGGGTATGCTCGCGGCCCATGCCCGATCTTGAGCCAACTCTAATCCTGCACCCGATCTCCTCGCTCACCACGGGCGAGCGCCAGCCGCGGCTGGACCTGGTCCCGCCGGGCCCGTTCGTCGTCGGTCGTTCGTCGGAGGTCGAGTGGGTGATCCCGGATCAGGCGGTTTCTCGTCGGCACGCGATGATCGCGCAGCACGCGGACCGATGGTTCATCAGCGATCTCGAGTCCCGCCACGGCACCATGGTCAACGGCAAGCCCATCGCGCCGGGCGACCGCTTCCCGCTCGAGACCGGCGATCTGGTGCAGTTCGGCGCGTGGGCCTGTCGGTGCCAGTCGTCTCGGGGGCTCGGGCAGCACACGACGGCCTTCGAGGAGCGGCCGCGCGGGGGCACGCAGGTCTCCACGGTGAAGGCCGCGGAGCTGGCCGGGCTGGCCCAGCTCCGGCTCGACGCGCTGCTCACCGTCTCGCGCGAGTTCAACTCGGTGCCCGACTCGGCGGGTGTGGCCCAGGCCACCGTCCAGGCCGTGCACACCGCGACCGGGTGCGGCCGCGTGATGGTCGTCAAGCAGGTCACGACGGACGAGTTCGAGACGCTGGCCTCGACCGCCACCGAGCCGCCCCGGCTGTCGCGATCGCTGATCGAGGCCGCGGGCTTGCAGCGGAGCCTCGTCGAGCTCTGCGGCTCGGAGGGCGCGGCGGGCGGCGGGCCCGACCAGCAGGCGCACTCGATCCTAGACCTCAAGATCCGAACGGCGATCTGCGCCCCGATCATCGTCGGCAAGTCGCCCGAGGCCTTCCTCTACCTGGACACGCGTGACACCGAGACGGCGCTGCCCAAGGACGCCGCGGCGTTCTGTCAGTCCGTTGCCCAGCTCGCCGGGTTCTCGCTCGAGCGCATCCGCAACGCGGCGCTCGCCGAGCGTCACGCGCAGCTCGAGAACGACCTGGGCGCCGCCCGTCGGGCCCAGGAGTTGCTTATGCCGCCCAAGAGCGGCACGGTCGGGGCCACCGAGTACGCCTACGAGTCGCTGCCGGGCCGGGTGGTCGCGGGCGATCTGTTCGATGTGTTCCCCTTGAGCGACACGCGGACCGCGGTGCTGCTGGGCGACGTGACGGGCAAGGGGGTCGGCGCGGCGGTGCTGATGGCGGCGACGCAGTCGCAGCTGCGCACCCAGATCTTGTCTGGCAAGCCGTTCGCCAGGGCGATCGAGGCCGTGAGCCACGATCTCAACCGGCACTCGGAGGTCAACAAGTTCGTCACCCTCATCGCGGCGATCATCGACGCGGCAAACCACACCATCGAGCTGGTAGACGCGGGGCACGGCTTCGCGGTCCACGCCACGCCCGACGCCGGGCCGATCAAGCTGCAGCCGCCCACCGGGTTCCCGCTGGGTGTGATCGAGAACGCCGACTACGAGTCGCAGGTCTTCCCCTTCGGCCCCGGCTCACAGCTGGTCGTCTTCTCCGACGGCGTGGTCGAGCAGCCCAACCTCGCCGGCGAGCAGTTCGGCTACGACGCGGCGATGGGCGTTATCGCGGGTGCCGACACCCCGGCCTCGATCGCCGCGGCCCTGCTCGACGCGGTCCGCAAGCACGCCGCGGCCGACCTCGCCGATGATCTCACCGTCGCGGCGATAAGGCTCGACGCACACTGACCACCGCGTGAGCCTCCCCCTCAACCCGGCATGCCCCGATCTGTGTGCCAGGATTCAGGCTCATCGCCCCTCGCTCTCTTCCAGGATCTGCTGCCAGTTCAGGATCGCCGAGATCGAGGCGTTCGGGTCCTGCGTGAACCCGGTGATCAGGAACCGGTGCGTGGGGATGTCGGCCCCCACGCTGAACGACGAGCCGACATCGAACGACGTATGGAACAGTTCGGACACGCCCGTCGTGCGGAAGGAATCGCCCTGCAGATCCAGCCCGACCGCCATCAGCATCCCCGCGCGTGTGAGATAGAACAGCTCGGTCCCGTCCGGGCTCCATCTCGGGACCAATCCGCCGGCCTGCGAGACCTGCCACGTGCCACGGGGAGGGTCGGCCTCGCCCGTCCACCCCGGCGTGAACGCGATCACGTAGATCTGATAGCTCCCCGATCGGTTCGAGGCGAAGCTCAACCAACGTCCGTCCGGCGACACCCTTGCTTGACCGTCCACGAATTCGGACTCAACCAGCGGGATCGGGTCCCCGCCCCCCCCCACAACGCCCCCCGTCCCGTCGCCCCCAACCCCATCGAGAGGCAGCGCCCAGATGTCGTTGCCCTCAATACTCTGATACTCACCCTTGACGTAGATTAAATACTTCCCGTCCGGCGACCAGTGGGTCGGGTGGATCTTTTCGTCGGTCATCTCCAGCAGCAGCTGCTGGCTCCCCTCCCCGAGTCGCTTGCGGTAGAGGCCCTCGCGCCCCACGCCCTCGCCGGCCCGGGCGTACCCGATCTCATCAGAGCCCGGCGACCACACCGGGTAAAACTCGTTCCCCCGATCGAACGTGAACCGCACCGGGTCCGGATCGAGCACCGCCATCTGACGGGCCTCTTGCTCCTCGGGGGTCGGGTCGCCCGGGACGTACCCCGTCGGGTACAGCCACAGATCATGCATCCCGTCCTCGTCGGGAACCGACAGCGCGATTGAGGTCCCGTCGGGCGACAGCGACATTTCTAAGTGCGGCACGCCCACGGCATAGTTCGTCGCCACCCGGCTGTCTCGCATATACAGCGTCACCTGATCGCCCTCGAACCCGAAGCCCGCACGGTCCGCCTGGGTGCGCCCGGTTTCCGCGCGTGAAGCATTGAGCCGGTTGTACACCAGCACGTCCCCACCAACCGAAAACTGCCCGTGCCACGTCGAAAGATCGCCCGCGATGTCCTTAGCAAGCACCCGCAGCTCCCCGGTCAGCTCCGCGGTGTTCAGGTTCAGCCTCGAAGCCAGCAGCACGCCGTCACGCACAAACAGCAGCCACCCGTCGTGGTAGACCGCGCCGTACTTGCACGACATGATCCTCTTTGGGGGCGACCCGTCGAGCGACCCGAGGTACAACGCCTCGTACTGGGTCTTCTCGGGGTCCGAGTTGGCCGCGAGATACAAGAAGTGCTCACCATCGGGCAAGGCCTGCGGCCAGCGATGGGTCGTGTGCAGCGTCTCTTCAGGGTCGTTCGGGTCAATCTCGAATTCGGTCAGCCACTCCGAATCCCCTCCCCCCGCGTCCACGATCACCAGCGGCGTCCTGAACCGGGGCGAGAAGATGATCCGTCCGTCGTGCGTCCAGGTGCCGCCGCGAGCCGCGCCCGTCTCGGTCACCGTGATCGTCGTGCGGCTTGCCAGATCGACTCGCCGCACAAGGTCCGGCGTGAAGAACCCGACGGACTTGCTGTCGGGGGACCAGAACGGGAACATTGCACCGTCCGTGCCGATCAGCTCGGTCGCGTCCCGCTCGCCCAGCCGCCGCAGCCACAACCGCTGCTCCTGACCCTCGACCGCCGCCGTAAACACCACCATCGTCCCGTCGGGCGAGACGGCGACGGGCCCGGCGTCATCGCCGCTGAAATTGATCTGTGCCCCCGCCGGCGAATCGACCGTCATCTGCCGAACCACCGGCACCGCCTTCGGCGAAGACCCATGCCCGATCATCACGCCTAGAACGACGAGGGCGATCACGCCCAATGACAGCACGGCGAGACGAGCAGCCTTCGGCTTGTCGGAGCCACCAGACTCATCGATCGATTCGTTCTTGGCCCGCAGCAGCTCCACCCGCACATCACCAATATCCCGATACCGCAAACTCTTGTCCCGCTCCACGCATCGCGCCAGCACTCGCCGCACGCCCGCTGGCGCGTTCTTTGGCAGTAGCGCAAAGTCCAGGTCCTTGTGCAGCACCGCCCCGATCGAGTCCGTCGCCGTCTCACCAACAAACGGGCTCGCACCAACGAGCATCTCATACAGCACCACCCCGAACGACCAGATATCCGTCCGCTTATCCACCCGCCTGCCGCGCGCCTGCTCGGGGCTCATATACGCCGCCGTCCCCAGAATCGCCCCCTCCACCGTCGCCGGCCGCGCCGGGGTCGTCATCGTCGGCATCTGGCTCAGGCTGCTCCCGCTGGTCTGCCCCTCGTCGGCCTTGGCCAGCCCAAAGTCGAGCACCTTTGCAACACCCTCGCTCGTGATCTTAATATTCGCAGGCTTCAAATCCCGATGAATAACCCCCGCCTCGTGCGCCGCCTCCACACCCGCAGCGATCTGCACCGCAAGCTCGATCGCGTCATCCACATCCAACGCCCCGTGGTCCAGCCGATCCGCCAGCGTCTCGCCATCCACAAACTCAAGCACCAAATACTTGCTCTTCGTCCCGTCGGCCCCGTCTTGCTCCTCGATCCCCAGAATCCCGCCCACGTTCGGATGGTTCAAACTCGCCAGCGTCTTCGCCTCACGCTCAAACCGCTCCAGCCGCCCCGCGTCACCCGCCAGCTCCTCCGGCAACGCCTTAATCGCCACCTCACGCTCCAGCCGCGTATCGATCGCCCGATACACCACACCCATCCCGCCACGCCCGACCTCACCTTCGACTCTGTACGCCCCGATCTGTGTCCCAGGTTCCATGCTCATCGCCCCTCGCTCTCTTCCAGAATCTGCTGCCAGTTCAAAATCGCCGAGATCGATGCGTTGGGGGCCTGCGTCATGTCCGTGAAGAAAAACCGGCTCGTGGGAATTTCGTTCCCCACGCTGAACGACGAGCCGATGTCGATCGGCGTCTGGAACAGCTCGCTCACCCCCGTCGTGCGGAACGTGTCGCTCTGCGTATCGATCCCCACGCTCATCAGCATGCCCGAAGGTGTGGCGTAAAAGAGCTCACTGCCGTCGGCGCTCCACTTGGTGTACCAACCACCCGACTGCGACACCTGCCACGTCCCACTCGGCGGCCCGCCCTGGCCCGCATCATCGACCTGATCAGCCCACCCCGGCGCAAACGGAATAACGTAAACCTCGCTCGAGCCCGACCCGCTCGACTCGTACACCAGCCATCGCCCGTCGGGTGACACGCTCGCGCCGTCATCTAAATCTGAAGACTGCACCAACGGGAAGGGCTCCCCCGCCCCATCCTCGTTGATCGGCACGGCCCAGACGTCGTTGCCCTCAACCGTGTTGAACAGACCCTTGGTGTAGATCAGATACTTCCCATCGGGCGACCAGTGCGTTGGAAAAATCTCACCGTCGCCAGACTCGACCAGCAGCTCATGCCCCCCCTCGCCGAGTCGCTTGCGGTAGATCCCTGGCTTCTCGACCCCCTCGCCATACCACGCGAACGCGATCTCTTGAGAGTCCGGCGACCATACCGCATAAAGCTCGTTCCCCTCCGTGAACGTCAGCCGGACCGGATCCGGGTCAATGATCGCCTGCTCAAGAGCCGTGGTCTCAGCATCGGTCATGTCCCCCCCCGCAGCCATCCCCAAAACACGCCCGGTCGGATAGATCCACAGGTCCTGCGAACCCTCGCGGTCGGGCACCGAGAGAGCGAGTGACGCCGCGTCCGGTGAGAGCGACATGCTGAGGCTCGGCACACCCTCGGCGTACCGCGTTGACACCCTACCGTCCCGCCCAAACATACTCACCTGGTCGCCCTCGTACCCAAACACCGCCTGGTCCGCCTGCGTTCGCTCGGTGTCGTTGCGTGAAGAGCTGAGGCGGTTGTACACCAGCACGTCCCCGCCCACCGAGAACTGCCCGTGCCACGTGGACAGATCACCCGCCACACCCTTGGCCACCACCCGCAGCTCTCCGGTCAACTTCGCGCTGTCCAGATCAATCCTCGAACCCAGCAGCACCCCCTCGCGCACGAAGAGCAGCCACCCGTCCCGGTACACCGCCCCGTAATCGCATGGCATGATCCGCTTGGGCGCCGACCCGTCGAGATTCCCGAGATACAGCGACTGACTCTGACGCTTCGAGGTCACCGCGTTCGCCGCAAGAAAGAGAAAACGCTCTCCATCGGGCAGCATCTCGGGCCACCGGTGCGTCGTGTGCAGGTTCTCCTCGGGGTTCTCCGGGTCCTTCTCAAACGAGGTCAACCACTCCGAATCCCCGCCGCCCGCGTCCACGATCATCAGTGGCGCGCCAAAATGAGGCGAGAAGATGATTCGCCCGTCGGTGGTCCACGTGCCGCCGCGAGACACGCCGGACTCACACACCGTGATCGTGGTGAGGCTCGCCAGATCAACCCTACGGAGAAGATCGCCCGTGAAGAAGCCCACCGACTTGCTATCCGGTGACCAGAACGGGAACATCGCGTCGTCCGTGCCCACAAGCTCGGTCGAGTCCCGCTCGCCCAGCCGCCGCACCCACAGCCGCCGCGCCTTGCCATCCTCCAACGCCGCGAACACGACCATCGTCCCATCGGGCGACACCGCCGCCGGCCCGGCATTGTCGCCGCTGTACTTAATCTGTGCCCCCATCGGCGATTCGATCGTTATATGCCGAACCACCGACACCGCCGCAGGCGAAGACCCACGCCCCACCACAACGCCGATCAATCCGACAACCAAAACGCACGCGATCAACACCCCCAGCAGCACCGGCGTGGGCTTGCTCGAACCGCCAGATTCATCGATCGATTCGTTCTTCGCCCGCAGCAGCTCCACCCGCACATCACCGATATCCCGGTACCGCTGGCTCTTGTCCCGCTCCACGCACCGGCTCAGCACCCGCCGCACACCCGCCGGCGTGTTCTTTGGCAGCAATGCGAAGTCCAGGTCCTTGTGCAGCACCGCCCCGATCGAGTCCGTCGCGGTCTCACCAACAAACGGGCTCGCACCAACGAGCATCTCATACAGCACCACCCCGAACGACCAGATATCCGTCCGCTTATCCACCCGCCTGCCGCGCGCCTGCTCGGGGCTCATGTACGCCGCGGTCCCTAGGATCATCCCCTCCACGGTTCCCTGGTGCGCCGGGCTCGTCATCGTCGGCAGCTGGCTCATCGATGACCCGCTCGACGATCCTCCCTCGTCCGCCTTGGCCAACCCGAAGTCCAGCACCTTCGCCACGCCCTCGGGCGTGATCTTGATATTCGCCGGCTTCAGGTCCCGGTGAATCACACCCGCCTCGTGGGCCGCCTCCACGCCCGCAGCGATCTGCACCGCCATCTCGATCGCGTCGTCCACATCCATCGGCCCGCGGTCGAGCCGCTCAGCCAAGGTCTCGCCCTCGACAAACTCGAGCACGAGATACTTCGCGGTGTCGCCGTTGGGCAGCTCCTGCTCTTCGATGCCGTGGATCCCCGCCACGTTCGCATGGTTCAGGCTCGCCAAGACCTTGGCCTCGCGTTCAAACCGCTCCAGCCGTCCCGCGTCGCTCGCCAGCTCCTCGGGCAGCGCCTTGATCGCGACCTCTCGATCTAATCGCGTATCGATCGCGCGGTAGACGACCCCCATGCCGCCCCGTCCGACTTCCCCCTCAACCCGATATGGTCCGATCTGATCATGCATTGACCGCGAGTCTATCCGGTCGCCTGGGCCCGCATCAGCGGCCCGCATCCGTGGCTCGACTGAGTGGCGGAGCGAACGCTTACAGCTCGCTGGGCAGGTCGCCGCGGAGGTAGGAGCCGATGCTCCACCGACGGCTGACGGGCTGGGCCCTCGCGGCCCGGTCCATCGCCGCGAACATCGGGTCGTCGAACCGCAACGGCTCAGGGTCGGCGGCCATCCGCGACTGATCCGGATTCGTCGGCGGGTCATGGTGCACGATCACGTCATTGGGCGGCGTGGGGCCCGTGGGGCCCGCCGCGGGCGGCCCGAAGCGAGCCAGCAGCGTGACCGCGAGCAGCACGGCCCCGATCACCCCGGCGACGCCCCCCGCGACCCGGGCCCGCCGTGCGCGCCGGCGGGCGTGCAGCCGACCGCGCAGCGCCGCCGGCAGCGGTCCGGCCCGCGGCGCTGGGCCGACGCGATCGGTCAGGGAGTCGGCCAGCAACTCGGGGAGTGAGTCGCTCAGGTTGTCGTGCTCGTGCTCACGCATGCTCGGCCTCCATTCCACCCGGTGTCGTTTGCTCGAGGGTTGCCCGCAACGCGAGCACCGCGGCCCGGTGCCGGCTCGCCAGCGTGTTCGGGTTGACCGAGAGTGCGATCGCCGCCTGCTCGAGCGTGAGCCCGCCGACGAGCCGGAGCAGCAGGGCGTCTCGCTGCTCGGCCGGGAGCGCCGCGGTCGCCGCGTGCAGCCGATCGGCGTTCTCGGATCGGCCGATGCGGTCCGCCGCGTGCTGCGGGTCCAACGCGCCCCCCAGCGCGCCCCGCCGATCGTGTTCGCGTTGCTCGGTTCTGGCGTGGTTGAGCGCGGCGTTCCGGGTGATGCGGAACAGCCACGCCGTGACGTCCTCGATCTTTTTGAGCTCTCGCCGCGGGCGGTCGAGCACCGAGCACAGGGCCTGCTGCACGACGTCGTCCGCGGCGTCTCGCTGGTCTCGTGGCAGCACCGTCGCGGCGTAGGCCAACAACCGAGGTGCGAGCAGAGCCCACAGCCGTTCGGCTGAGGGCTCGTGCCCGCGGTGCATCGCCAGGAGTAGTCGGTGCTCGTCGGTCATGGTCGTCGGCTCGCCGCCTTACGGGTTGACGGTCTTCTGCATCTGGGTGATCGCCTCGGCGTGGTCCTTGCGAAACCTGTCCATGTTCTGCCGGGACTTTGAGAGTGAGGCGGCGAACAGCTTGGCGAACTCGCCGTACTCGCCCGTCTCGATGCCCTTGGAGAGCTCGGTGATCTGGTCCGCCGCGTTGGGCTGGTCCCAGACAGCGAGCGTGTCGTCGTAGAATCGGCGGAAGCCCTGGATGTCTCGCCGCAGCTGGGCCCCGCTCATCTCGCCCACGGGGCTCGTCGAGGAGGCGGTTTCCACATCGAACATCTCGGGGGCAAAGCTCATCACCCAGGCCCCGGCGTCCGGGCCGGTAAAGTTCTCGATGAAGTAGTTGCCCATGATGTCGCGCTCGCCGATCACCGCGCCCCGCAGCCCGCACGGGTTCTCCACGTTCACGTGCCGCATCGCGGTCAGCAGCGAGCGAGCAGCCTCGGGGGTCAGCGACCCCGCCTGGGCCAGCTGAGCCCCGATGGTGTTCCCGAAACTGTTCATCGCCATGCCGACGAGCGAGCTGATGAGGATCCGGTCGCCCGACAGGTGGTCGGCGACTCGGTAGATCGCCGCGACCCGCTCGGCGGCGCCCGCCGCGTCGCCGTCCTGGGCGCACCGCAAGGCGTCGGCTGCGAAAACCTTCGAGGTGTAACGCACCTTGCTGAGATAGGGCAGCAGCGCCTCGGGGCCCAGCTCATACTCGATCTCCCAGTCGGCGTGGTCCTGGCGGCTGGCCCGCAGAAGGGCATCGATCGTGTCGGCGGCCTTCGTCAAAGTCTCGTGCCCGCCCTCGACGAGCACGTACCCGTCGTCGGTGCTCTCCATCGCATCGTCCAGGTCCGGGGCCCGGCTCATCCAGGCGTTGTAGTAGAGCAGCGCCGCGTTGTGGTCGGTCACCTGGACGTAGGGCATGGCGGCCCCGGGCTGCGCCGTTGCGGGTGTGGCGAGCGTTGCGATCGAGGCGGCCGACAGGGCCGCGAGGAGGAGGGCCGCTGAGCGACGGGGGGCCGCAGCGCGGCGGGGGGTCAGAACGATGGTCTTGGTGCGTGGCATGGTGTTCTCCTTGGTTGGTGTACCACAGAAAGACACCGCCGAGGCCCCGATGTGTGAGCCGTGCCGGTTTTTTCTGTCCCCTTTTCTGTCCCGGAGCCCGCTTAGGCCATCGCCGCGGGGGTTGCGGGGTTCGCCTTGGAGGCCGCCCCCTTGTGCCGCAGCACCGGGCCGCCGCCAACGACGCCGAACCGCGACCGGAAGAACCGCAGGTACTCGGGCTCGTAGGTGAACTTGAGCCCGCTGACCCGCTCTGGGCTCTCGAAGAGTTCGATCACGGATTCCGCGGTGACGTCCATGTGGGCCTGGGTGTAGACCCGTCGCGGCAGGGTGAGCCGGATCAGCTCGAGCTTGGGGAACATGTTCTCGCCGGTCTCGGTGTTGCGGCCCGCAGAGACCGCCCCGCGTTCCATCGCGCGCACGCCGGACTCGACGTACAGAGCCGCGGCGAGTGCTTGAGCCGGGAGTTCCTCGCGCGGGATGTGTTGCAGGAATCGGGCCGCGTCGATGAAGACGCCGTGCCCGCCGATGGGACGGATCACGGGCACGCCCGCGTCGATGAGTCTTTGACCCAGGTACTCCACCTGCCCGATCCGGGCGCGGATGTGCTCGAAGCTGATGCTCTCGCGGATGCCGATCGACAAGGCTTCCATGTCCCGCCCGCTCATCCCGCCGTAGGTGTGCAGCCCCTCGTAGATCACGACCATGTTGCGGGCCTTCTCGGCCAGCGCGTCGTCGTTGAGCGCCAGGAACCCGCCCATGTTGACCAGCGAGTCCTTCTTCGCCGACATCGTGCACCCGTCGGTGTGCGAGCAGATCTCACGCAGCACCTGCCCGATCGTGTGGTGCTCGTACCCCGGCTCACGCTCGATGATGAAGTACGCGTTCTCGATCGCTCTCGTGGCGTCGAGCATCACAAGCACGCCGTGCTTCTCGCACAGCTCCTTGACGGCCCGGATGTTCTCCAGGCTGCAAGGCTGCCCGCCGGCCATGTTCACGTTGGTCTCGAGCGACACGTACGGCACGCGGTCCGGCCCCGCCTCGTCGATCACCCGCTCGAGCTTCGCCAGATCGACGTTGCCCTTGAACGGGAAGTCGCTGGTCGGGTCGTGGGCCTCGTCGATGATGACGTCGGCGAACGTCCCGCCGGCCAGCTCCTGGTGCAGCTTGGTCGTCGTGAAGTACATGTTCCCCGGAACCACGTCGCCCGGCTTGATGCACAGCTTCGAGAGGATGTGCTCGGCCCCGCGGCCCTGGTGCGTCGGGATCAGGTGCTTGTAGCCGTACACCTCGTGCACGGTCTCTTCGAGGTGGTAGAAGTTGGCTGAGCCCGCGTAGGCCTCGTCGCCGACCATCATCCCGGCCCACTGCCGGTCGCTCATCGCGCTGGTCCCCGAGTCGGTCAGCAGGTCGATGTACACGTCCTCGCTGCGAAGCAGGAACGTGTTGTGCCCGGCCTCCTCGATCGCCAACGCCCGCTCGGCGGGCGTGGTCATCTTCAGGTGCTCGACCATCTTGATTTTGTACGGCTCGGCCCAGGAACGTTGACGCGCCATAGCGATCTCCTCCAAAGATCGGGTAATCCTGAATAGAGGAGCATCTTATCCGATTAAACCCCTGGAGCAAGTCGTAATCCCTTTTTCAACGGCTCATCGGTCTGTTTTTAGAGGCCTGCCTCCAGCACCCGGCTCACCTAACGGCTGGTACAGGTATGGGTACAAACACATCGACATGCGATTGGATCTCCTGGCATCGCCGCATTTACTTGCACAGCCTCGATGCCAACTCCTGAACGACGGGGTGATCACTCGCACACACAGCCGCAATACGTTCCTCTGTAACTCGGTGCCTGTATTGCAGAAGATTCGCCAAGAGTGCCAGGTCCCACCAATTTTGTGAGCTAGCCAACTGATCCATTCTCAGTTCCGCTTCATCCGTCAGCTCTCCGCGCCCTATGACTCCAAGTGATACAAATAAGCCAGACTCATACACATCGTGTGCGAGCAAGCGGCCTTCTCGGTACTGCTGCTCATTCTCTTTGTCCCATCCGTAAACGAATGTGATTGCAGCCTCATATGCAGCAATAGGGCTTATGTCGAACATATAGAGAAAAGCAGCATGTTGTTCGTGTTCTTCTGCCCCGCGCAAGACCCCCGCCCAATCTTGAAAGCTAACACCCCCCCGACCGCGGGGGATGATCTCGTATAGGGCCCAGTCCGCAGCTATTTTTACTTGTGGATCGTCGTCTCTCATCGGTAACAAAGCGAATCCTGCTTGCAAGCGATCGGTATCGGTCATAAGGGTTTCTGTGATTATCGCCATTGCCAAGCCAACTCTGCTGGCGCTTGGAAATTCGCCCACATACAATGCTAGCTGTAGCATTAGGTCATCGTTTTTCTGCCGCAAAGCTACTGCTGCGTCTACAAAGCTTTGTCTCTCCAGCCGCATTGCCTCCAACGAGTCTCGTACCTCTTCTCTCATCTGCGGCTGTTCCGCAGTGCTCGCTTGCTCCGCTTCGTTTGGCTGAACAAGGGCTGTCGATGAGACTGCAGTTAGCGAAAGAATTAGGGCGACGTTTAATCCTGATGGCTTCATTTGAACTCCCTTTATCTGCCCTGATGCTATCGCTTCCTCGGTCTGTGTATTATCGAACGCCGCAGCGAAGTTCGATTCTCATGCATGCGGGTTGTTTTTGGTAAGCCTGACTCTCTTCGCCTACCAAAGAACACCCCTGTCGGCGAGCGGGGGATAAATTGAATATAGAAGATTGCGTCGCGCAGAATAAGCTCGAAAAATAGCTAGTAGTCTTTTTTTGGTGCAATCGTGGTGAATCACAAGTCGATTTCCAGCCCCATGCTCACGACCGCAAACCCCCGCCGAACAATCTCTTGCGCCTCGAGACTCCCCGGCGTGAGCGCTCGGTTCGAGTGGTTCAGGTGCGTGAAGAGCACCTTGACACGCCCCGCCCCCACCAGCGGCTGCAGCTCGTCCATGGTGTCCACCATCAGCGGATGCCCGATCTCGCTCGCGGCCCGGCCCGGCAGCTCGTCGGCGGAGTAGAAGCACCCGTCGAGGATCGCGATGTCGATGTCCAGTCGTTCGATCACCGAGCCCAGCGGCTCGTCCCACGTCCGCCACGGCTCGGTGTCGGGCACATACAGCACCCGCTGCGTCGGGCCGGCGATCACAAAGCCAACGGTGTCGCTCAGCTCGTCGCGGTGGGGGACCTTGAGGGCCATCACCGTCACGCCCGAGCCCAGCAAAGTCACCAGATCGCCCTCTTCGCCGTCAACACCACAGAACGCGGGCTGGTTTGGAGCGGGCGGCTGCATCACGAACGGCTGCATCTTCCGCAGCTCGATGTTGCCCATGCCCACCAGCTGGCTCCACGGCCCGTTGCCGCTCAAATACTCGCCCATCCGTGGCGTGCACCACACGGGCAAGCCCTGCGTGTGCAGCGCTTCAAACCCGAAGAACATGAGCCCGGTGTAGTGCCCCATGTGCGCATGGGTGAGGAAGACCCCGTCCACCGGCGCCCGGTCGGCCCGGCCCTCTGGCGCGTCGCGAACATCGGCGAGCAGGTCCAGCTGGCTGCGCAGGTCCGGCGTGGCGTCGATCAGGTACACCTTGTCGCGAGTCTTCCCCTCGTCGTCATCTTCTGGCACGATGATGGCCAGTGACGCGACGAACGCCGCCTGGGCCGGGTCCTCTCGCGCCGCGTCGCAGCGTTCGCACACGCAGCCGGCGTGGGGCAGCCCGCCGTCTTGGGCCAGCCCGATCACACGCAGCCGGGGCTGAGCGGTCGCGGGGGCACAGGCGATGAGCATGAATAACGCACACAGGGCTCTGGTCATGGCGGTCTCCGTTTCGCTCGCAGCCTACCACGCCCGTACCTTTCCCCGGGCGTGAGCTAATCCCGATACGCTCACCCCATGACCACGCCCGACCAGCCCCTCGCCATCATGGCCGCGATGCCCCAGGAGATCGAGGCACTCGATCAGCTGCTCGACGGTGCCTCCACCCAGCACCGTGCGGGCCGCGAGTACACGCTGGGCACGCTGAACGGCAAGGCGGTAGTTCTGGTCCACTCGCGGTGCGGCAAGGTCGCCAGCGCGACCACGGCCCACGATCTGATCTCGCACTTCAACGCCCGCCATATCGTCTTTACCGGGGTCGCCGGCGGGCTCGACCCCGCCCTGAGCATCGGCGACATCGTCGTCGGTTCGTCCTACGTCCAGCACGACATGGACGCCAGGCCGCTGTTCCCGCGGTTCGAGATCCCGCTGCTGGGGATGAGCGAGTTCAGGCCGCCGGCGATGCCCGAGGCGCTAGCGGCGGCCCGGGCGTTCCTCGAGCACGACCTGCACGACGCGGTGGGGCGCGGCCCGCTCGAGCGGCTCTCGATCAGCGCCCCCAAAGCCGTCGAGGGCCTGATCCTCAGCGGCGACCGGTTCGTCTCGTGCGCCAAAGAGTCGGCGCAGCTGCGGGCCGACCTGCCCGGGGCGCTGTGCGTGGAGATGGAGGGGGCCGCGGTGGCGCAGGTCTGCCACGGCTTCGGCGTCGGGTTCACGTCGTTTCGAACCATCTCGGACACCAGCGATCACACCGCCCCCGAAGATTTCTGGCAATCGCTCGCCGCCATCGCGTCGGCCTACTCGCGCGGGCTCGTGCGGAGGCTGCTGGGGGAAGAGTAAGACCAGTACGCAGAGGCGCGAAGAACCGCAGAGGCGCAGAGTAGAAAATTCAGAGATCAGAGATCTATCTCTCTGCCTCTTGGTCTTCAGTCATTCTGTTCTCTTTGTCTTCCTCTGCGTCTCTGCGGTTCTTTGCGCCTCTGCGTACGTCATTATTCTCAGTCCCCGTACCCCTCCGGGTTGTCCCTTCGCCACTCGTAGCAGGTGCGGACGATCTCGTCGAGGTCGGTGATCTTGGCTTCCCACCCCAGCTCGCGGCGGATCTTGGTCGGGTCGTTGAAGAGCTGGATCGCGTCGCCGGCTCGCCGGGCCTCTTCGCGGACGGGGAAGTCGGTGCCACTGACCCGTTTGACGGCTTCGAGGATCTCGCGGACCGAGTAGCCCTGCCCGATGCCGACGTTGTAGGCCTCGCAGGTGTTGGCGGTCGGATCGAGCGAATCGAGCGCGCGCAGGTGCGAGTCGATCAGGTCCTGCACGTGGACGTAGTCGCGGATGTTGGTGCCGTCCGGCGTCGGGTAGTCGGTCCCGAAGATCGCCATGCCGTCGCGGCGGCCCAACGCCGCGTCCACCGCGATCGGGATCAGGTGCGTCTCGGGCTTGTGGTCCTCGCCGAGCAGCCCGGTCGGGTCGGAGCCGGCGACGTTGAAGTACCGGAGCATGGCGACCGAGACCGGGCGGCCGGCCAGCTTCGAGGCGTGCACGAAGTCGAGCAGCATCTGCTCGCCCATGAGCTTGGTTCGCCCGTACGGGCTCGTCGGGTTCTGGGGGCAGTTTTCGGGGACGGGGATCAGGCCCGCCGGCGGGTCGCCGTAGGTGGCGCACGAGGAGCTGAACACGATCCGGGAGATCGCTTGGGTCTGGCAGGCCTCGAGCAGCCCGATCATGGAGGCGACGTTGAGGCGGTAGTAGCGCATCGGGTCGTCCACGCTCTCACCGACGTAGGCCAGGGCGGCGAAGTGGAGAACGGTGTCGATCTGGTGGGCCCGCATCGCCTCGTAGACCGCTGCGGTGTCGCCCGCGTCGGCCTCGATCAGCGAGATTCGGCCCTGAAACTGCTCCGCGAGCTTCTGGATCGGGGCCCGATGCCCGCGGACGAGGTTGTCGAGCGCGACGACATGGTGCCCCGCGTCGAGCAGGGCTCGGCAGGCGTGAGACCCGATGTACCCGGCGCCGCCGGTGACTAGAACTCGCATGAATACCGCCCTGAGCTTGGATCGGGGGCCCGTGATCGGGTCACCGCTGGGGATCGTTTGGGGGGCGGGCCGATGCCCGGGCCCCGCGGATCGTACAATGCCCGCTGTCGGCCGGTTCGCCCGCGTTCGGCACAGAAAGGAACCGGTTCCCAACCACACAGCATGAGTCACACCTTCTCTAATGATTTCAGGCGGTTTTTCGGGCGTGGGCTGGCTATTTTGCTCCCCTCGATCGTCACGCTCTGGCTGCTCTGGCAGGCCTTCACCTTTGTCTATGACGCGGTCGGCAAGCCGATCAACCGCGGCATCCAGTGGTCGGTGGTCGAGGTCGTTGACTTCTTCCCCGAGAAGCTCCAGCCCCGGTGGTACGAGGTCACTGACACCCATATCGCGAATATCAAGGCCAAAGCGATCACCGAGGGCGAGGTCGCCCCCGGCGATACCGAGATCATCGCGGCCCGTCGAAAAGAACAGTTCAAGGCCTTCTGGGAGAACCATCCCGCGCTCAAGGCGACCGGGCTGGCGATCGCGATCATCCTGATTTATCTGGTCGGGATGCTGCTGTCCAACTTTGTGGGGCGGCGGATCTATCACCAGGTCGAGAAGCTCATCGCCCAGATCCCGGGGTTCAAGCAGGTCTACCCGCACGTGAAGCAGGTCGTGGAGATGATGTTCGGCGACAAGAAGATGGCCTTCTCGACCGTCGTGCTCATCGAGTACCCGTCGGCGGGCATCTGGACCATCGGGTTTCTGACCGGGGAGTCGATCCGCGATATCGACCAGGCCGCCGGGGCGAGGGTGCAGAGCGTGTTCATCCCGACGAGCCCGACGCCGTTCACCGGGTTCACGATCAACCTGCCCAAGAGCAAGATCCGCGAGATGGACATGTCGGTGGAGGAGGCGTTGCGGTTCGTGATCACCGCCGGGGTGCTCGCCCCGGGGGCGGTCGCCCCGTCGCCCAACGCCATCGAGTCCCGGTCTGAGGGGGATCCGGGGTCCCCGGGGGCTGGGGGAGGTGGGGGGGCCTTGGGGGGCGAGTCGCAGAACGGGCCGGGCGAGGGGGAGAACTCCAGCGAGAGTGCTTAGAATGGGTCGGCCGTCGTGTTGGGGCCCGCGGGGCGGAAGGATCCGAGTTCGTGAGCGCACCGCCGAGCGTCGGTCGATTGAGAGGAGGCAGCATGCGTATCGAGGTCATCGGAAGACAGTTTGATATCACCGACTCCATCCGTGAGTACGCGGAGAAGAAATCCGAGCGGTTGACGCGGTATCTGGACACGGTCCAGTTGATCACGTGGACCATCGGCAAGCAGTCGAGCGGGCCCGACGAGTATTGGGTCGAGATTGTGATCGATGTCGAGCGGCACGCTGAGTTCGTGTCCAAGGCGATCAGCGGCGATGTGTACGCCTCGATCGACGCGGCGTCGGACAAGGCCTCGAGGCAGCTCATCGATTTTAAAGAGAAGCTCAAGCAAGCGAATCACTGACCGGCGATTCCCGCCGCGCCTCCCACAGACAGGACGGGTTCATGAAGCTGACTGAAATCGTGGTCGAGCAAGCCATTGTGCCGAATCTTGAGCCCACCGAGCGCGACGACGTGCTGGTGGCGCTGATCGATCGGCTGATCGAGGGTGGCGCCGCCGATGCCTCGATCAAGGACGAGCTGGTCTCGCGGATCCTCGACCGTGAGCGCAAGGGCTCGACCGGGTTCGGGCGTGGCGTCGCGGTCCCTCATGTGAAGCACAAGGGGATCACGAAGATGGCCGCGGCGATCGGGCTCAGCGAGCACGGCATCGAGTTCAACGCGCTCGACAAGCAGCCGGTCTACTCGGTCTTCCTGCTTCTGAGCCCCGAGGACCGCCCCGAGGAGCATCTGCAGGCGATGGAGGCGATCTTCAAGAACCTGAGCAAGGACACCTTCCGCCGGTTTCTCAGGCAGGCCGGGAACGTGTCGGATGTGACAACCCTGCTCGACGAGGCCGATCACCAGAAGCTCGGCGGCTAACAGTTCGTCGGACAGACCCCGCACCGGAGGGCCGCCAGGCGTGTCGGATCGCTGCGCGATCATCGTAACGATCAAGAACAGGCTCGGGCTGCACGCCCGGCCCGCGATGGCGTTCGTCGACACCGCGAGCCAGTTCCCCTGCGCCGTGCGGATCCAGAAGGGCGAGGAGTCCGTCGATGGGAAGTCCGTGATGGAAATCATGCTGTTAGCGGCCACCCAAGGAACCGAGCTGCAAATCCACCTCCAGGGCAAGCAGGCCAAGGCTTGCGGGTCGGCGCTCAAGGCGCTGGTGGATCGCGGCTTCGACGAAGACTGATTCTGGGGTGACTTCCCGATTATCGGTGCTACGCTGTGGGCTACCCCAGCCGGGCCGGGCACGCATGACGCGGATCGCCTGCCTCGCGGGAGCCACAAACAACCACTTCGCGACGAGCGGCAGGCTGTGACGGACCACAGCCGCTGACGACAGATTCCGCACCGCGGTCGCGATCGGCATGCCCCACGGAGGAGCACAGTGCCCCGATCTTCAAGAACTCAACGAGCTATCGCCCTAGCCCTACTCACGCTGGCCACCCCGGCGCTGGCCACCCCCGTGCTTGCCGCCAGCGGCTCGGTCGGCGAGCCGACTCGGGCGGTGGGGGTGAACCTGGCGCCCGCCAAGGACTACCAGTCCGGGTGGGTGTTCGTGGACGTCATGCGGACGGCCCGCCCCTGGCTCAGCCAGACCACCCAGGCCCCCGGCGGCCCGTGGGACACGGGCGCCGCGCTGAGCCTTACGGCGAACGGCTGGCCCGCCAGTCTCGAATCCGGGCAGGCCGCCTCGACCCTGATGTGCCGCGAGATCGACGGGCGCTACCCCGCGGGCCGGTACGTCTGCCTGTACGAGGGCGAGGGCACGATCGAGTTCGGCTTCGACGCCAAGGTCGTCAGCAAGGGCCCGGGGCGGATGGAGCTGGAGGTCATTCCGTCTGAGGGCGGCATCTTCATGACCATCAAGGCGACCAACCCCGCCGACCCGATCCGCAACGTCCGCGTGATCATGCCGGGCTTTGAGCAGACGTACACCCGGCAGGTCTTTCATCCGCGGTTCATCGAGTCGCTCCAGCCGTTCAGCACGATCCGCTTCATGGACTGGGGCTCGACGAACAACTCGAGCATCACGTCGTGGGGCGACCGGACCGGGCCGACGTACTACACGCAGCAGTCTCGGGGCGGCGTGGCGGTGGAGCTGATGGCTGAGCTGTGCAACCAGCTCAACGCGGACGGCTGGTTCTGCGTGCCCCACGGGGCCGACGACGAGTACGTCCGTGAGATGGCCCGGACCATCGCGGCGCACCTGGAGCCGGGGCGTCGGGCTTATATCGAGTACTCCAACGAGGTGTGGAACGGCGGGTTCAAGCAGTACCACTACGCGGTGAGCAAGGCCACCGAGCTGGGCTTTGCCGACCAGCCCTGGACCGGGGCCTGGCGGTGGACCGCCCAGCGGAGCGTCGAGATCTTCGATATCATGGACGATGTTCTCGGGCCCGATCGTCTCGTGCGTGTGCTGGCGGGGCAGGCGGCGGTGCCTGATGTGCTGCAGACCATGATCGGGTGGAACGACGCGGGGTTGCACGCGGACGTGATCGCGATCGCGCCGTATTTCTCGGGCAAGGCGGCCGAGCCGGCGTACTACCCCGAGGTGCTCGGGTGGTCGGTGGACCGGGTGCTCGACGAGGCCTCGGCGCACCTGCTCAAGGTGCAATCATGGGTGAAGCAGCACGCGGCGCTGGCCCAGAGCCACGGGCTGCGGCTCGTCGGGTACGAGGGGGGGCAGCACCTGGCGCCCATCGGCGGGACCCCGGCGTTCGAGGACACCAACTTCCACGCCTTGATGACCCAGGCCAACCGCAGCGCCCGCATGCGGGACCTCTACTACGGGTACCTCTGGATCTGGCACGACGCGGGCGGTGAGCAGATGTGCCTGTTCAACCACATCTCTGAGCCGACCAAGTTTGGCAGCTGGGGGCTGCTCGAGTACCAGGATCAGCCCTGGTCCGAGGCGCCCAAGTGGCACGGCGTGGTCGAGTACATGATCGATTACGACGCGTTCAACAAGGGGCAGGACCTGAGTCTCTTGGCCGACCTGGACGGTGACGGCATCCTGACAAACAACGACATCGCTGTGTTTGTCCAGTTTTTCGTGGCTCAGGACGCGAGAGCGGACATGAACGGCGACGGCGTGCTCGACTTCTCCGATGTCACCGGCTTTGTGGAGGCCTTCGTCGCGGGATAACCAGAACGCGACCCGGTCAGGCGGGTTATGGGCCTTGTCGTGCCTCGTGCACGGCACCCGAGCCAATGGTGGACCGGGGCGGGGAGAAACCCCGATAAACCTGAGACTCCGAGTAATCGGACTGGCCCGAGAGGCCGATCTTCTCGGCGAACAACCAATCAAGCCCGGGAGCCCACACGCGTGGGCCAGCCGGGCGGCCCGATGGCCGGCGTGAGCCGAGCCCGGCCACTAACACCTGCTGGCGGAGTGCTCGCGGGAGGAACAAGCAATCACGAGTTCGTTTCAAGGCGTCTGAGTACGCCCCGTGAGTTCGTGCGCCCCAACCGTGTGAAGCTGTAACGGTTATTCCGAGGTGTTAAACATGAGAAGTATGGCAATCCAGGCAAGATGGTGGAAACGGGGGGCTTTGGTTCGTCCATTCTCCCACATGAAGCCAATCACCAATCACTGCGCTATCGCGGCCTCGCTCGCCGCCACCGTCCTGTCCGCCGGATCCGCTCTGGCCGGGGCTCAGAAGCCCCAGGTCGGGGTCAACCTAGCCCCGATGGTTGACTGGTCCACCAGTCAGACGTTCGTGGATCTGATGCAGTCAAGCCGCAGGTGGATCCCGCAGACCACTGCGGCGCCCAGCGGGACCTGGGACACCGGGGCCTGGATCGACGTGGACTCCAACGGGTGGCCCCGTCGGCTCGATTCGGGGCAGGCCGCCTCGACGCTGATGGTCCGCGAGATCAGCGGGGACTATCCCGGCGGGCTGTACACCGTGCTGTACGAGGGTGAGGGCACGCTTGTCTTCGACTTCGACGCACGAATTATCAGCTCCGAGCCGGGCCGCATGGTGCTGGACGTGAACCCGAGCGACAACGGGATCTTCATGTCGATCACAGCGACCAACCCGAGCAACTACATCCGCAACGTGCGGGTGATCATGCCCGGCTACGAGGAAACCTACGACACCCAGATCTTCCACCCCGACTTCCTCAAGTCGCTCGAGAAGTTCGATGTCATCCGGTTCATGGACTGGCAGTCCACGAACAACTCGAAGATCACCGGCTGGAGCGGGCGCAACACGCTCGACAGCTCCTCGCAGACCTGGGGCGGCGGCGTGGCCGTCGAACTGATGGTCGAGCTGGCCAACCGGCTCGACAAGGACGCCTGGTTCTGCATCCCCCATCTGGCCACCGACGACTACGTCCGCAGCTTCGCCGC
>JBLHKT010000036.1:0-20489 GCA_047620485.1 Phycisphaerales bacterium
CGTCGGGCCCGACCACCACCGCACGCTCGCCAGCTTCCTCCAGGCTGTCGGCCAGCGACCTCGCGATCGGACCGCCACGCCCGCCCGTGCCGTGCAGCACGATCACCAGCGTGAAGTCGTCGTTCTCCTGGATCCCGTCTCTCGGCTCGATCACCCTGGGCTCGGTCTGCCTGGCTTCGGCTTTGAACTCCTCGAGCCGATCCGCCGCCGCCCCGCGGACCGCCTCAAGCCCGGCCTTGAACGCCGCGTCATCGCGGACGCTCTCGAATTCCGCCGCGTTCTCGATCGTCGTGATCCCGGTGTACCCGCGCTGCGCGCACGCCTCGAGCCACGCGCCCGCAGCCGGGCCATCGCCCAGAACCCCGGCGGACTTCGCCGCCCGCAACGCCCAAGCCCACGAACTCTCGTCCGCCTCGGCTTCCTTCACCGCGATCGCTAACGCCCGGTCCGCCTTGCCGACCCGCAGCAGCGCCTCCCACGACCGCTCAGCCCGCGACTGGGCCATCGCCCCCCCCGCGCAGACCAGCAGCGCGAACCCAACCGCAAGAACCCGTACCATCACCGTCGCGTTCATCCTCGTTCCTCCGTTCCAGACCTCATACGCCCCGGCCGAGCCTTCTGATCCCCCGCCCACCCTCTTATGTGGCCCATCATCATCTCAATCTACACCCTGATGAGCCTCGCCGCGTTCGTGGCCCATTGGCGAGACAAGCGGGCGGCCCGCAACAGCACCCGCCGCACGCCCGAGAAGTCACTGCACACGCTCGAACTCCTCGGCGGCTGGCCCGGGGCCCTCATCGCCCGCCACCTCTTCCACCACAAGACCCGCAAACGCTCCTATCGCGTGGTCTTCTGGGGCATTGGTGCGATCCATATCGTGGCGTGGGGCTTGGTGGTCTGGTGGGCTCAGCGATAACTCCGCCGCGCTTCGTCGCCCGACCACAGGTCCTCACAGCACCTTCCGCGGCGGCACCACCGCGCTCGCCATCAGCAACCCCGTCACCAACCCGGCGCCCACGATCGTTACCGCGGTCACCGTCTCCACGCCGCCCAGCGCGTCGTGCCCCATCAGCTCCGTGAACCCGCGGAGCCCCAAGCCGCCCGGCACCAGCAACAGCATGCCCGGCAGGCTCACGATCGCGCTGGGACGATCACGAAGCCTCGCGTACCCGTTCGCCACGACGCCCAACGCGAACGCGCCGACAAACACGCCCAGCCGCGGGTCGAGAACCAACCCGCCGAGCCGAGCCCCGTAGAACGCGCTCACGGTCCCCGCGAGCACCGCCAGGAAATCTTGGGGTCGAGCCCGAAAGAACACCCCCACCGCCACCGTCGAGACCGCGAGCGTGATCGGCGTCACCCATCCCGGCACCGGCACCGCCACCCCGGACTCAGCCCCCAATGCCGACGACACCGCGGACCCGAACCCGACGCCGAACCCGATCGCGACGAAGATCATGAGCGCCCCGATGAGCCGGGTGGACCCGCTGACCAGGTGCTTCATCGAGAGCTCGCCCATCGCCAGCGTGAGTGTCAGCCCGGGCACCAGCGCGATCAGCCCGGCCAGCAACACCACCGGCACGTCCAGCGGCCACACATACCGCGCCCCCACACCCACCAGCACCGCGCTCACAAACCCCGCCAGAAAGTCCGTCAGCCGCCGCCACCGCGAGGTCCGTCCGCCGATCAGCACCAGCAACCCAACAACGAACGAGACCACCGCGCTGCTCGCCGCCTCTCGCCACCCGCCGCCCAGGAAGACGCCCGCGCCGCCGCCGATCACGACGAAGCACAACGCGATCATCCAGACCGGGTACCGCTCGCGCATCGTCGCGATCTGGCGAAGCCGCTCGCGCCCCTCGTGCACCCCCAGCTCGCCGTCGCCGACCTCGTTGAACACGCGGTCCACCAGCGCCAGCTTCTCCAGGTGCGGGTCGCCCGGCTCCATCCGCCGCAGGAAGACCCGCTGCGAGTCGCTCTCCCCGATCGACGCGAACAGGCTCGTCGGCATCACGAAGAACTCCGCCGGCGTCTTGAGACCGCGGGCCGCAAGCTCCAACGCCTCCTCCACACGGTACGATGCCGCGCCGTACCCGCTCAGCGCGAGCCCCAGCTCGAGCAAGAACAGCGCCCGCTCGTCGGGCTCGCCCTCGCCAGCGAGACCTCCCCCGCCGGCGAGGCCGGTCTCGCTGGCGGGCCTGGCCCCCGCAAACTCCCGATAGGCTGTCAACCCGCGCCCTCCCCGTCCCAGCCGTACCCGTGGTACGACTGCTCAAACGAGCCGTCGTCGAACAGGTCGATCATCGAGTACCCGTAGTCGCAGCCGTAGTACTGCCCCTTCCACCAGTTCCCGCTGACCGCGCCCGAGCAGACATAACTGACCCCCGCGAAATCCACGCGGTCGAGCTGGTGCATGTGCCCCGAGAGCGCGAGCTTCACGTTCGGGTGCTTGATGAACAGGTCCTTGAGCGCCCGCGCGTCCTCGTGCATCCAGCTGCCGGGGATGGTCCAGCCGCGCTCGCCGCACCGCTCCCCGAACCGTTCGCCGTCGAAGAACCCGCACGCGGTGATGATCGGGATGTGCGTCATCACCACCGTCGGCGTCTCGGGCCCGATCTTCGCCAGCTCCTCGCGAAGCCACTCCAGCTGCTCGCCGTCCAGCCTCCCGGCATAGCCGCCTCCCTCCCCCGACCAGATGCTGTCGAGCACCACAAAGCTCCACCCGGCTCGGTCCACGCGGTAGTACCGCCCCGGCAACGCCAGCTCCTGCCGCACCATCTGCTTGCCCCGCCCCGGCTCGGCAGAACCACCCGACTCCCACCCCCAGCAGTCGTGGTTCCCGATCGCCGAGACCATTTCCAGCCCGCACTCCGCCTTGGTCACCCGCTGGAACACGCCCCACTGCCGCTCGGCACCCGTACGGCTCGCGCCGTTGAGCTCCATCACCGTGTCGCCGGTGTTGAGGATCAACTCCGCCCCGTGCTCCTGCGCGTGCGCATAGCACGCCGCCAGCGCCCGGTCCGAGCCCCGCTCCCCGTCAATGTGCATGTCGGTAAGGTGCGCCACCCGCAGCACCCGTCGCCGGCCATCGGGCTCGCCCCCACCAGCCCCCCCACCAGAAGCCCCCGCGGACAACGCCGCAGCCCCCAGCCCACCCACAGAGATCGCTCGCAGGGCGTCTCGGCGGCTCAGATCGGTCGGTGGTGTCATCGCGTGGTTCCTTCCTCTATCCTCTTGGCTCATCCTACACCAGCCCACCCCGGGCCAGTAGGCCCGACCCGGAGGTACCCGTGATGCGCCTGACCCGTTGCCTGCCCGCTCTCGCGGCCCTGCTCTCGACCGCCCTGCTCGGTGCCTGGGGCCCGCACGGCCACGCCGTCGTCGCCGAGCTCGCCTGGCGAGAGCTGACCCCGGCCGTTCAAGCCCGGGTCGCCGCAATCCTCGAGGGCGCCCCCATGAACTCCGTCGGCTCCTGGGCCGACGCGGTCCGCCCCACCGACGAGTTCCGCTGGACCGCCCCGCTGCACTACGTCAACCTGCCCGACAACGCGCTGCGGTACATCCCCGAGCGAGACTGCCCCGAGGCCGGGTGCGTGGTCTCGGCGATCGACGACTTCGCCGCAACGATCGCCGACGAGAACGCCGACCCCGAGGCGCGGCGACAGGCCCTCATGTTCCTCATCCACTTCGTCGGCGACCTCCACCAGCCCCTGCACGCGGGGCGTCAGGCCGACCGCGGCGGCAACGACATCGAGGTCGAGTTCTACGGCAGCCAACGCCGCCTGCACAGCGTCTGGGACAGCGGCATCATCGAGGCCGCCGACCTGGGCGAGTGGCCCACATGGGCCGATCGGCTCGAGAACCAGATCGACCCGATGGACCGCATCGCCTGGACCGCCGATCTCAACGCCACGGACCTGACCAACACCGCAGGCCGATGGGCCTACGAATCCAACCGCCTCGCGCTCGAGTACGCCTACACCGCCACCGACGGCGACGTCGTTCAGGACGAGTACGTCGAGCGGACCACGCCGGTGATCGAGCTGCGGCTCAGCCAGGGCGGCGTGCGACTGGGCGCGATCCTCAACACCATCCTCGGCGAGTGAACCAACCGAGGTCCCGGTTGCTCATCGGCTCCAGGAGGGGTCGATGACGGTCTTGATTTCCTGGATCGAGTTGGCCGGGAAGCCGCTCTTCTCTGCGTGCGTCTTGATCTCGTCCTCGCTCTTGGCGTCGTACACGCAGTAGATCTTGTCCTCGGTCACATAGCTGTGCACCCACGCGATGTCGGGCCCGATCTCGTTGATGACCTTGCACGACCCCGTGGCCGCCCCGTGCAACTCGTCTTCGGACATCGCCCCACAGCCCGGGATCTCACGTTCAATCAGGTATCTCGGCATCTCAACCTCTTTTTTCTAGAGAACTTGCTCTGTCAACAAGTTTCCCACCATACCCGCCGCGGTGAGGAATCTCAACACGGCCGATGGCGCTGCCTCGACGTTTTTCTTGAGACGTTTGATCATGCCCTTGGTGTAGATGCGGCCGAAGACCTTGAACGCGAGCCCCATGAAGAACCCCGCGGGTGAGCTCGTTGATGCAGATCATCTTGCACCGGTCGCCGAGGCCGGTGAGTAAGACCTCGCGACTCCTAATCAAGGCCGATCAGTTCTGGGAGGGATGCGGCGGGCGGCCCGGCGGCTGACGGAGCGAGCTCGGATCGATCGCCTTGGACACGATCAGCAGCGGCTGCTCGGCGGCGACCTCCGCGAGCGTGAGCAGCTGGCGGATCTGGCCCGGGCTGATGTTGCGGGCGCCGATGGTCCAGTCGGAGAACCGGCGATGCGAGATGCTCTCATCGGCGAGCACCTCGATGTCGGTGTGGCGGCTGTCGGTGCGGATCTTCGCCCACAGCTCGCCGATCGCGCCCGCCTCGCCCTCGATCGCTTGCAGGAAGCACCCGTCCTGGTGCAGCAGCATGCCGCTGATGTTCGCGGTCGAGTTCTTCTGACGCGAGTGGGCGAGCATCTCGGAGAGCTCGCCGTCTTCGAGCGGCCTTGAGGCCCGGGATTGGTACACGATCCTTCGCACAGGTCCAGCGTACCAACTGCGGGCCACGGGCAGGGAACTTTGTGCCCCCGGTGGACAACGTTCAGGCCGGGGATGGGCGGGCCGGCTCGGTGTTGGTGTTGGGAGGGTTGAGGGCGTTGATCATCTTGATGCAATAGGCATAGCCCAAGGTCCGGAACACGAGCCCCGTGGCCGGGCCGCGGGTGAGCTCGGGCGAGGGGGCGGGTTTGGGGTTGGGGGGGTTGGGAGATGACGAAGAGACCGAGCCCCACCGCTTGCGCGGTGGGCTTGTTGAGGAGCAAACTCGACCTAAGGGTGACGTTGCGCCAGAAGAGACCGAGCCCCACCGCTTGCGCGGTGGGCTTGTTGAGGGGCTAACTCGATTCCTAGGGCGACGTTGCGCCAGCATGAACAGGCAGATAGTGTCGATCGTGATTAGAATGCTCGCATGGGCACGCTGGCTTACTTTCTCACCTGGACAACCTACGGGACGTGGTTGCACGGCGATGATCGTGGATCGAATGTCGATTTGCCGGGCCGTACGGTACGGATCGAGAGCCATTCGGACCGGCGTGACCGGGGAGCGGATCGGCTGGCGGAGACCGCGTTTGTGATGGATGATGCCGCCCGTGGCGTTGTGGACGACTCGATCCGGCGGCATGCGGAGAAACGCGAGTGGAATACCCTGGCGTTAAACGTGAGATCGAATCATGTGCATGTGGTTGTGGTGTCGCCGGGGTATGAGCCGGAAGTTGTCGCGGGGCAGTTCAAGTCTTGGGCAACGCGGGGACTTCGAGAGGACGCGCTGATCGGGGATCGCAAGCGTGTGTGGACAAAGAACGCGAGCACGCGATGGATCAACAGCGAGGCATCGTTGTTGGCAGCGGTCGATTACACGCTGAACCGACAATGACACGGGCGTTCCTCATGCCCGCTTGTGCCAACGACAAGCCCACGGCGCAAGCCGTGGGGCCCGGGTCTTTGTTCATGCCCAAAGACCAGAAGACCGGGCCCTACCGACTTTGCGGATGGTCGTTGATGGACAAAGCACAAGGACACAGAAGAACCGAGCCCCACGGCATGCTTGTTGATGGGGAGATTGAAGAATTAAAAACCGAGCCCCACCGCTTGCGCGGTGGGCTTGTTGAGGGACATCCTTGCGGGGAGGGTTGGTCGAGCGGACGGAGGACTGGGCGTGGTCGTCGGCGGGGGATTATTCGGGGGAGGCTGGGGTGATTGGGATTGAGAGGGTGTGACTTTGGGGTTGAGGAGAAGAACGTGCTTCGCCCTTCGGGTCGAAGCACGGCACCGGAACCTAGACTTCGTCGCGCCAATGCATCGCATCGGACCATTTGGATAGATTGGGGCAATGGGTCATGGAGTCAATCGGTTTGTTCTTGAACTCGATCTCAATCCAATCATGAATGTCCGAACCGTACCAGATGATGTCGGTCTGGTGGACGGATAGGACTGGATTACCTGCCACTGCTGGTGACTCGCTGATGTAGCGGTGCCCAAAAAGAGGAATGAGCTTTGGTGCACCCTCGTACCATGTTCGAGCATGATCAAGCTTAGCTTTTAGCGTTTTCGGAGAAGCTCCCCACTCCGTTGGCCAAACCGAAGCCACTTGAATATCAAACACCAGCCCATGCCATGGGGCATTGACCTGACTCTCGACATCGATCGACGAAGGATCTCGCCAATTTGGAAAGCGGGATCCCGAAGGAAAAGCCACGCTGAGTATTTCTCTCAGATCAGGCGGAAAAACGAATCCATAGGTCCCTTCAGCTAGCTGAAGTTCATCTTCGGATAAACCGATGTCGAAATCGGCCGGAATCGACTGCCACGCTTTTAGAGACTCAGGTTCTACCACTCCGGCCCACCGTTATACCGCCCATAAACGTCGGCCATGGCTTGGACCATCTCGCCGAGGGTGGCGTTGGCTAGGGAGCCTTCGACCAGGGAGGGCATGACGTTCACGTTGGAGCGGCAAGCCTCCCGGATCGCGTCCAGGGCGGATTTGACGGCGGCGTCGTCGCGGCGGGCCTTGAAGTCTGTGAGCAGTTCGAGCTGGGCGACCTCGACCTCGCCGCCGATCTGGAGGATGTCGATGGGTCGTTCTTCGGAGTTGTCGATGTACTCGTTGACGCCGACGATGATGCGGTCGTGGGACTCGCATTCCTCGGCGAAGCGGTAGGAGGCCTCGGCGATCTGGCGGCGGAAGTAGCCCTTGTTGATGCCGGCGGTGACGCCGCCGGAGTAGAAGTCGCCGTTGGTGAGCTGGCCGACGCGGTCGGGGGTCCAGGGGCCGCCGGCCATGTTGTCGATCTCTTCGATGTAGGCCAGGGCCTCGGCCTCGATGGTGTCGGTGAGCTTCTCGATGAACCAGGAGCCGCCGAGCGGGTCCACGGTGCGGGTGACGCCGGTCTCGTGGGCGAGGATCTGCTGGGTTCGCAGGGCGACGGTGACGGCTTGCTCGGTGGGCAGGCCGAGGGTTTCGTCCATGGAGTCGGTGTGGAGGGACTGGCAGCCGCCGAGGACGGCGGCCATGGCCTGGTAGGCGACGCGGACGATGTTGTTGAGCGGCTGCTGCTCGGTGAGGGAGCAGCCGGCGGTCTGGACGTGGGTCTTCATGAACCAGGAGCGCTCGTTCTTGGCGCCGTAGCGGTCTCGCATCATGCGGGCCCAGATTCGTCGGGCGGCGCGGAGCTTTGCGATCTCCTCGAAGAACTCGTTGTGGGCGTTGAAGAAGAAGGAGAGGCGCGGGGCGAAGGTTTCAATATCCATGCCGCGGTGGAGGCAGGCTTCTACGTATTCCATGCCGTCGCGGAGGGTGAAGGCGAGCTCTTGGGGTGCGTTGGAGCCGGACTCGCGGATGTGGTAGCCGGAGATGGAGACGGAGTTCCACTTGGGGAGGTGCTCGGACTGGAACTCGATGGTGTCTACCACCAGTTTCACCGAGGCCTCTGGCGGGTAGATGAACTCGTTCTGGGAGTGGAACTCTTTGAGGATGTCGTTCTGGAGTGTGCCGCCGAGCTGGTCCCAGGGGATGTTTCGTTGCTTGGCCATGGCGAGGTACATGGCCCAGATGACGGCGGCGGGGCCGTTGATGGTCTGGGAGACCGTGACCTCGTTGATGGGGATGTCGGCGTAGAGCCGGTGCATGTCCTCGATGGTGTCGATGGCGACGCCGCACTTGCCGACCTCGCCGAGGCTGAGTTGGTCGTCGGAGTCACGGCCCATGAGGGTCGGGAGGTCGAAGGCGGTGGAGAGGCCGGTGTTGGCCTTGGTCTTGGAGGTCTTGGCTGCGGCGAGCAGATACTTGAAGCGGTTGTTGGTGTCGTCTGCGGAGCCGAAGCCGGCGAACTGGCGCATGGTCCAGAGACGCGAGCGGTAGCCCTGGGGGAAGAGGCCGCGGGTGTAGGGGAACTCGCCGGGCTCGGCGATGTCGCGGGGGATGTGCTGCAGGGACTCAGCGGGTGAGTCTGGGGTGTAGACGGGGGCGAGGACGAGGCCGGAGATGGTGACGGCGTGGGGATCAACGCTCGCTCCATCGATTCCGGGGCCGGTGATGGTTGTGTGTGCGGGGGTGTTGGCGGTCGGCATGAGAGGCTCCCTGTCGCGGGCGAAGACGAGTGCCCGCGGCGGCTGGATTCGTGAAGTGAATTATAGGGTGGCTATGGGTGGGGCGGGGAGCGGGCGCCGGGAGCGGGCGCAGAGCCAGCAAAGCGTGCGTTCATCGGCGACAGGGCGACAGGGCGGCTGACGGCCAGCCCGCGCCGCGGCACCACGGATCGGGTGTGCGTCAGTTGACGCAGGCGAGGAAGATCTGGAGGAAGGCTCCGATGTCGCCGTTGTCGCAGACGCCGTCGCCGTTGACGTCGGAGATCGAGAGGTCTCCTGAGAGCTTGGCGGCGATGAACAAACCGATGTCGCCGTTGTCGAGGATGCCGTCGTTGTTGAAGTCGATGGCTAGGCAGGGGTCGGGCGGGGTGTTGTTGAACAGGCCGAGGGCCTGCTGGGCGTAGGGGCCGAAGCCGTACCAGGTCTCGTTCTGCGGCGGCTCCTCCACGAGCTGATCGAGGAAGCCGACGCAGTCCACGCCGCCGAACCAGAAGCAGCAACCGCCGATCGAGGAGTCGATGTTGGTGAGGTCCGCCCCGGCCCCGAGGGTGCCGATCCCGAAACTCTCGAACGCGCCCTGGGCCTGGGGGAGCGCGTCCGGGGTGAGGAAGGTGTTGGTGATCGTGATGGTGATGGTGCAAGTCGAGGTCTGGCCGAGCGAGGTAGAGCAGATTGTCGTGGTCGTCACGCCGACCATGGTGGTGAACGAGACCGTGCCCTCGGGAGCCCCCATGACGATGTACACCGTCTCCGCTGTGCTCGTCCGGACCGGGTCGAGGCTCCCGTGCGTCGTGTAGAATTGGAGGTACTGAATATCAGCCAACCCGTCGGCGATGTCGGTGTGGAACCCTCGGGATGTGGTCCCGACAACGTCGAGACCGGGGGCGGCTCCGGGTAGCCAGAGGTCGCCGAGGCTTTGCCCGTCCGAATCGCCGAGCTCGAACCACTCGCCGCCAAAGTCGAGAATGACGTCGTACGTCTCGATTCGGGCGCTCTCTGGCTGGTGACCGGGGACCAGCTCGACACGGATTACCGCCGTCGGGGGCGCGTTCGAGCTGCGGGCGGCCTCAGAGATCCCGTCGTAGAACACGGCGACGGTATCGATTCCGGTGTCGGGCACGCCGTCGGCGTTGGCGTCCGTGTCCTCCAGCATGAGCGTTGCGGTCTTTAGCACCAGGCCGGAGATCTGTGAGTCGAAGGGCAGGTCGCCGTAGTCCCAGCCGACAGCCGGTGACGTGATCCCGGCTTCCCAAGAGGTGCCAGCGTACCACCCGAAGCCGTCGGCCCGGGGGTCGTCCCAGCAGGGGTTCTCGTCCATGGAGATCCAGTAGTCGAAGAGGGCCGCGGTGGCGTGGGAGTCGATGATCTGGGGGTCAGCGATGTTGTAGAGGGTCAGCGAGCGTTCGCCAGTCTGCATGTTGATGTAGAGGACCCCGGCCTTGGTCAGCGGGACCAGCGAGCCCTTCGGGGCGGGCTCGCCCGCGGCGAGCAAGGGCGAGGCGAGGCCGGCGAGGGTTGTGAGTATCACTGCGGCGTTGCGGGTCATGGGTTGCTCCGGGCCTGGTGTGGGCCGATGGATTCGCGTGTCGCGGGCGCTCAGCTGGCACAAGCGAGGAAGAGCTGGACGAAGGCTCCGATATCGCCGTTGTCGGTGATGCCGTCGGCGTTGAGATCGGAGAGCGGGTCTTGGGCGAGGAAGAGCGTGATGAAGGCCCCGATGTCGGCGTTGTCGAGGATGCCGTCGGCGGTGAGGTCGAGGGCGGTGCAGGAGTTCTCGTGCGGGGTGTTCGAGAACAAGCCCATGGCGTTCTGGGCGTAAGGGCTGAAGTTGTACCAGGTGCTGTTTCCGGGCGGCTCCACGTCGAGTTGACTGAGGAATCCGGAGCAGTCGAGCCCGCCGAACCAGTAACAGCATCCGCTAGATAGGCCCGGCACCGGCTGGATGTTCTCGACATCGCCCCCGGAGCCGAGCATGCCGATGCCGATGCTCTCGAAGGCGCTCTGGCCTTGGGGGAGCTCATCCGGAACAAAGAACGTGCTCGTGACCGTTACACAACAGTCCGTGGAAGGGCTCGAGCAGGTAGTCGAGCACTCGATGACCGTGACGATCAGCTCGCCACCGGGAGCGCCCAGGCTGATGAAGGTGGACACGGAGGTGACCTTATCGTTGTTGCCGTGCTGTGCGTAGTACTGCATGTACTGGAAGTCGGCGAGGCCGTCTGCGTTGGGATTGGGAACGGTGGCTCCGGCGGACGTCGTGATCAACTCGCTGACATCTGCCCCCGCCGCCGCTCCGGGAAGCCAGAGAGCGCCGAGGCCTTGCCCATCGGAGTCGCCCAGCTCGAACCAGTCGCCTCCGAAATCGATGACGAGGTCGAAGTCTTGATGGTCCTTGACCCCGAACGGTCGGTTGCCGGGGACCGACTCGACACGGATGGAGGCGGTTGGAGGGGCCGTCGAGCTGCGGGAGGAGTGACCATCCGACAGCCCATCGAAGAAGACCGCGACGGAGTCGATGCCGGTGTCGAGCACGCCGTCGCCGTTGGAGTCGGTGTGGTCGGTCGCGAGTGTCGCGGTAGAGAGAACGATGCCGGCGATCTGGGAGTCGAAGGGCATGTCGCCGTAGTCCCACCCGACGATGGGCTGGGTCCACCCGTCGCTGGGGTCGGTGGTGAGGTCGGGGGACCAGCCGAGGCCGTCGGCGCGGGGGTCGTCCCAGCAGGGGTTCTCATCGACACTCATCCAGTAATCGAACAGGGACGCGGTGGCGTGGGTGTCGATGATCTCGGGCTCAGCGATGTTGTAGAGGGTCAGCGATCGCTCGCCGGTGGCCATGTTGACGTAGAGGACCCCGGCCTTGGTGAGGGGGACGAGGTCGCCGCGGGGGGCGGGATCGCCTGCGGCGAGCGAGGGCGAGGCGAGGCCGGCGAGCAGGGCAAGGGCGGCAACCGAAACGGGGGCGCGGCTTGACATGTGAGGCCTTTCACGACGCGATATCCGGACGATTAGCGGCGGAGAGCCCGCCGCGTTGGAGGGGACCGAGTGGTCCTTCTGGCCTGTTCGGGGCAAGGAAGAGAACGGTTCCGAGAATCCGAGGGATATCGGCCGCGGGCGTGTGGGTCAGGCTGCGGGCTTGGCGGAGCGGCCGGCGAGGGTGTTGTAGAGCCAGGCGAAGACCGCGCCGCCGATGAGGGCGTCCGGGAGGGCCCAGGCGAGGCCGATGAGGCTGCCGACCGTGGTCAGGGAGTAGCCTCGGTAGACGGAGCTGATGAGGTTGGGCTCGGTGGACTGGCCGTCGAAGAGGATGACCCACCAGGTGAGGGCGAAGAGGCCGAGGCCCCAGATGAGGGCGCAGGCGATGGCGAACGCTTTGACGTTGAGTTTCACAGCGGGCCTCCTTTGCTGGCGTCGCGGCCGGGCAGGGGAAGGGGTCGCCCGGGGGCGTGCCTTCTGAATCGTATGAGCGTTCGAGAAGATGTCACGCTCATCGCGCGGATTCGCGGTCAGGTGCGAAGAGTGCGCGGGAGGTGAGGCGGGTTGGCTTCAGCCGCCCGAGGGCTCAGCCTGCGGCGGTGGTTCGCGGTAGCCGATGCCGTCGGACTCGGGGCGGCCGAACGCGGCGGGGTGGAGGTACCGGCCCTTGTCGGCGTCGGACTTCTCCTCTTCGACGATGACGGGGTGCGCTCTGGCGAAGGCGTCCTGGCGGACGCCGGTGACCTGCCACGAGACGCGGGTGGTGGGCTTGCTGGTTCGGATCGCGAAGGAGCTTGGTGTGTGGGTCGCGGCGGCGATGGTTTCGATGGTGCGTGTGACCTTGGCCAGGACGAAGTCGTCGGAGTCGTCGATCACGGTGAGCTGGTAGCGGAACGTGGTGTTCAGGGCGTCGAAGTAGGACGGCAGCGCCACTGTGGCCCGGCCCTGCTCGTCGGTGGTGACGATGCCGTCGTAGATGTTCTTCATCTCGGGAGACTCGACGAAGGAGTGCGAGAGGAATCGGTTCTCGGGGTCCTGCGGGTGATCGATCTTGAAGGTGCCCGAGCCCTTGGAGAGTGACCCGGTGACGACGACGTTTCCGGAGAAGTAGCCCGCGAGGGCACCGCCGGCCCCCTCGCCGCGGACGCCGGCGTTGAAGCCGGCGGAGCCCGTGCCGTTGGAGTAGCCGTAGACCCCGAGCCCGCCCTGGGCGGTGCCGTAGACGCCGTACCCGGTCCCGGCCTGCGAGGCGTAGACACCGATTCCGCTCCCGCCGGTGCCTCGGTTTTCCCCTCGGAGCGCGGTCGAGAAGCCGCCGGGGCTCGTCGATTCGATGATGCCGTGGACGGCGTAGACGCTGCTCTGTGTGGAGTTGGTGGTGGCGATCAGGGCTGGGCGTGCCGAGGTGCTGAGGTTCATCTCGAAGAGGCCGGCGGTGGAGCCGAAGTTCGATCTGGCATGGAGTGCATACTGGGAGGCGCTGTTGTTGCGGTTGTCGAACAGCCCGCCGGTGCCGTTGCTTGAGAAACCCACGACGCCGTACCCGTTGGCCGAGGAGCCGTTGATCCCCGCGGTGTCCGAGATACCCAAGACCCCGGCACCGGTGAACGTCGCTGGGAACCCCGAGACGAAGGGTCCGCCCCACCCGACCATGCCCGAGTTGGGGCCGGAAGAGTAGATGCCCGAGCCTGAGGCGCTGCCGTTGTAGATCTCGAAGATGGGACCGCCGGGAAACGGGGGAGCCGTGGAGTAGCCGTAGAAGGGGAGGTCGAGGATCGCGGCGTAGGTGGCGTGGAGGGCGTGTGGAGCGGTCGTGACCCACTGCCGCGGGTTGAGGGTTGAGAAAGTGAAGGTCCCCGCGGGGCTGACGGCGACCTCGAGGTATTGCAGGCCCGGGCCGTCGAAGGCGGAGAAGCCGAAGTCGAGGGTGGTGGTGAAGAGGCCGTCGGTGACGCTCACCGAGAACGCGTAGTGATCAACACCGATCTGGTTGTCGGGGGCTCCGGGGGATTCGTCGTCGTAGAGCCGGAAGAGGAAGTCGTAGACTCCGTTGGCGGGGGCCCCGGCGTCGGAGAGCGCGCCCTGGTAGGTGAACGTGGAGGTCTGGGCTGCGGCCGCATGAGCGAGGACAGCGAGAAGAACGCTGGCGAGCATGGTGCGCATGGTGAGGCTCCGGCGGGGTGTTTCGTACCAACGCACAGAATACCAGACGCGCGGGGGGGCGTTCAAGAAGTATTAATAAAGTGCGTGTCCAATCGCCCCCCCGGGCGTGGCGGGATCGGCGATCGTGGGCGGGTGTCGCGTGTTCGGAGCGGATCAGCCGGAGTAATCGAACACCCCTCGCCCGGACTTGTTGCCGAGGCGGCCGGCGGTGACGAGCTGGTCGAGGAGGGGGCAGGGGCGGTAGCGTTCGTTGTGGAGGCCGTCGGCCATGACGTTCATGATGTGGGCGCAGGTGTCGAGCCCGATGAAGTCCGCCAGCCGCAGCGGGCCCATGGGGTGGGCCATGCCCAACTTCATGATCTCGTCAATGTCGGCCGGCTCGGCGACGCCCTCCATCCAGGTGTAGAAGGCCTCGTTGATCATGGGCATCAGGATGCGGTTGGAGACGAAGCCGGCGCGGTCGTTGGCGGGGACCGCGACCTTGCCCATCGCAGCCGAGAGCGCGAGCACACGGGCGGTGACTCCGGGGTCGGTCGCCAAACCGTTGATGACCTCGACGAGCTTCATGACGGGGACGGGGTAGAAGAAGTGCATCCCGATGACGCGGGCGGGGTTTGCGGTCGCGGCGCCGATCGAGGTGATGGAAATCGAAGAGGTGTTGGTCGCGAGGATGGTGTCGGGCGAATCGGCGAACTGCTTGTCCAGGTCGGCGAAGATCTTCTTCTTGGTCTCGGCGTTCTCGGTGACCGCCTCGATCGCGATGTCCGCGCCCGCGATGGCGTCGGTGCCGGGGGCGTAGGTGAGGTGGCCCTTGGCTGCGGCGACGTCGGCCTCGGACATCTTGCCCTTCTCGATCGCCCGGGCAAAGAGCTTGGCGTGCAGCGCCTCGCACTTGTTGAGCTGGTCGGCGGAGAGGTCGAAGACGACGGTATCGAACCCGGAGGTCGCGGCGATCTGGGCGATGCCGCCGCCCATCTGCCCGGCCCCGATGACGGCGATCTTCTTGACGTTGTGGGTGGCGGCGCTCATGGGATTGGCTCCTCTCGTTGGCCACGCGGGCCGGAGCGGTCTTTTTGGGGCGAACAGCGGCTTCGGGCCGTTCTGGGGGGCTTGCGAGGGGCGTTGTGGCCCGGGTTGGCATGGTAGGATGTCTCCATGCCGACGGTGGAACAACTCGAGAAGCTGCTGAGCCTGGACCCGGCCGATCCGTTCGTGCTGTACGGGCTGGCGCAGGCGCACGCGAAGGAGGGTCGGCACGGCGAGGCGGTCGGGTTCTACGACCGGTGCCTGGCCGAGGACCCCCACTACTGCTACGCGTACTACCACAAGGCCCGGAGCCAGGAGGCGGTGTCCGAGTTTGCCAACGCGGCGGCGACGCTGGAAGCGGGGCTCGAGGTCGCCAACGCGGTGGGCGAGGCCCAGGCGATCAGCGAGATCGGGCAGTTCTTAGAATCGATCCAGGACGTGCTGGCCCGTTCGGGTAACAGCTGAGGGGCGCGGTATGTCGTACGGGCGCACGCCGAAGAAACCGTTGTATGTGCTGCACGCCGAGGTGTTCGAGAGCGCGGACGGCGCGGGCGTGGTGACCAACCTGAAGGCGATGCCGAGCGACCCGAGCCGGGTGAAGGTGTACGTGGATCAGGTGAAGGTCTGCCGTGTGAGCGCGGAGGACTGCGTGAGCCTCGGGCTGGGCAAGGGGGCGGAGTGGACGGCGGAGCTGGCGAGCGGCGTTCTTGCGGCGAGCGCGGCGCACGAGGCGGAACGCTCCGGGATCAACATGCTCGCCAACCGGGGGCGATCCGAGAAGCTGATCGAACGCGGGCTCCGGCAGCGCGGGCACACGACCGAGGGCATCCACGCCGGGATCGAGCGGCTGCGTGACAAGGGGTACGTCAACGACGAGGCCTACGCCGCCCAGGTCGTTCGCTCCGAGCTGCGGCAGAAGCCCGCGGGCAGGCGGCTGCTCGAGATGAAGCTGCGGCACGCGGGGATCACTGACGACATCACACGCGACGCGGTGGCTGAGGGCTTCGAGGGGCGCAGCGAGCGCGAGGACGCGCTGGAGCTGGCGCGGAAGCAGGCGCGGTCACTCATACGGCACGAGCCAGAGGTCGCGCTGCGGCGGTTGGTCGGGCGGCTGGCCCGGCGAGGCTTCGGCGGCGGCGTGTGCTATGAGGTCGCCCGAACAGCGCTCGACGAGGCTCGGCAAGAGGCCGACCAAGAAAGCGAGTCCTGATGGCACGCGCCGCGACGCTCGGCAGCACGGGCACGGTGTGGCTTGGGGGGGGGCTCGGCGGGCTGCTCGCGGCCGCGTTCGCCGGTTCACTCGGCGGGTGTGGCGGCCAGGGTCTCAACGCACGCCCGGTGCTCGGCGGCACCGTGACCATCGCGGCCCTCCGCGAGCACTCGCCTTCATTGTTGCCCGAGCCTGTGGTGCTGAAGGACGACGAGCCCTCGCTGCGGACGACGAGCCGTGCGGAGTGGGCGGCGCAGCGGTTCGAGGTGCCGGTGGACGGGACGGTGCACTCGCCGATCCGACGCTGGGGCCTGACACCGGCGGGCGGGAACCCGCGGCGGAGCGGGCTGTGGCCGACGCTGGAGAGCTCGCTGCGGGTGAGCGACGGGCCGGGGCGGGCACTCACGGTCGAGGCGTGGACGGCGTGGATCGAGGCGCTGGGCGAGGTGGTCTGCCTGCCGTACGATTTGGTGATGGCGCCCGGGCTCGGGAAGCGTGGGCGGCGGGCGAGCCCGTGGGCGATGTACAAGCGGTACCCCGAGAGCGGCGAGTGGACCAGCGTCTCGGCGGCGCAGGCACGGCCCCCGCGAGGCAAGCGATCAGAGATCGCAGACCAGCCCACAACAGACCAGCCCACAACAAGCCAGCCCACACCAGAGCAGAAGGCGGAGGAATGATGCCAGAGAGTCACCCGGACTTGCCGTCGGATTACCCGTATCGGCCCGAGTTTGAGACCACGCCGCGTGAGGCCGCCCCCAGGTTTCACAGCCCCGAGCAATACGTCATCGTGGACGTGCGTGAGGACGATGAGGTCAAGGCTCAGCCGCTCGCCGGCGCGGTGCATATCCCGCTGGGGCAGCTCGAGACGCGGTGGGACGACCTGGAGATCGAAGAGGGCGAGGCGTTCGGCGTGGTGTGCGCCGTCGGGGTGCGGTCGCTCAAGGCGACGCTGTTCTTGCATCAGGTGGGGCTCACGGGCGCGCGCAGTATCGCTGGTGGGATGAAGCTGTGGACACAGCAAGTGAGCAAGGGCTGACGCCGCGCCGATCAGAACCTGTGGGACGCTGAATCATCCCACACAAACGAGGAATGATCGCACAAAGTCTCTGATGTCGCTGTTATCAAAGACCTGATCGCCGTTGCGTTCCGCCGAAGGCTGGTGAGTGAGGAAAGCCTCGATGAAACTCCTGATGTCCGCATTGTCCACGACCGAATCGCCGTTGTAGTCCAGATTCGGGCAAGGCTCAAAGGGCTCGGACGCAAACAGTCCATGCGCGAGCTGTGCGTAGGGGTTGAAGTTGTAATAGGTCTCGTTGAACTGTGGCTCCTCGACGAGCTGGGCGAGGAAGCCCGCGCAGTCGAGGCCGCCGAACCAGAAACAGCAGCCGCCGCTCGACGAGTCGATGTTGGTGGTATCGCCGCCGCGGCCGAGGGTGCCGACGCCGAAGGACTCGTAGGCGGCCTGGCCCTGGGGCAGCGCACCAGCGGTGAAGTACGTGCTGGTCACCGTGATGGTGACGGTGCAGGTCACCGTGCCGCCCGTGGGGGTCGTGCAGAGGGTGGTCGTGGTGGTGGTGAACGTGGAGAACGCGACCGTGCCCTCGGGGGTGCCCAGGCCGATGAAGGTCGAGTCAGCCGTCACCTTGGAGTCGGTGCCGTGCTGGGCGTAGTACTGAAGGTACTGCACGTCAGCCAGGCCGTCTGGGAGGGGCAGGTCCCTGGTGGTGCAGGTTGTGAGACTGGTGATGGTGGTGCCGCACGTGATAATGGCCGAGACGTCCCGGCCGGGCGCAGCACCGGAGAGGTATAACTCCCCAAGATCGTGACCGTCGGAGTCGCCGAGTTCGAACCACTCGCCGCCAAAGTCGACGATAACGTCGAAGTCGGGAAACTGGATCGTGTCTGCGGGGTCGGCGGATCCGACTCCGGGGACGGACTCGACGCGGATGACCGCGGTCGGCGGCACGTTGGAGCTCCGGGCCCCGTCCGAGAGCCCGTCGTAGTAGACCGCCACCGCGTCCAGCCCCGAATCGAGCACGCCGTCGCCGTTGGAGTCGGTGTCCTCGGTGGCCAGCGTGATGACCTTGATCTGGATGCCGGTAATCTGCGAGTCGAAGGGCAGGTCGCCATAGTCCCACCCGACCGTGGGCTGTGTGGGGCCGTCACCGAAGGTGTCGTCGGCCAGCCAGCCGAAACCATCACCGCGAGGGTCGTCCCAGCACGGGTTCTCATCGACTGACATCCAGTAATCGAATAAGGCCGCGGTGTTGACGGCGTCGATCTCAATCGGATCGGCGATGTTGTACCGCGTCAGCGAACGCTCGCCGGTCTCGAGGTTGATATAGAGCACGCCGGCCGAGCGAGTGGGGACGAGGCTGCCGGTGGCGGGCTCCCCCGCCGCGGCGGTGCCGGCGAGAGCTATGACGACAGCGATCGTGATGGTGTGACGCATGTGAGACCCCTTGTTCTGGCTGAGAGCGTTCAGCCGGTGCAAGAGAGGAACAGGGAGACGAAGGCACCGATGTCGCCGTTGTCGCAGACACCGTCGCCGTTGACGTCGGCGATCGAGAGATCTTGCCCGAGCTTGGCGGCGATGAAGAGCCCAATGTCGCCGTTGTCGAGGATCCCGTCGCCGTTGAAGTCGATGCTCTGGCAGGGATCAAAGACGGGGGCGTCGGAGAAGAAGCCGTGGGCGTTCTGGGCAAAGGGAGTGAAGTTGTAGTAGGTGGCATTGTTAAACGGCTCCTCCACAAACTGGTCGAGGAAGCCGGCGCAGTCGAGGCCGCCGAACCAGAAGCAGCAGCCGGCGATGGAGCCGTCGATGTTGGTGGTGTCGCCGCCGGGGCCGAGGGCACCGATGCCGAAGCCCTCTTTGACGCCCTGCCCTTGCGGGAGCGGGTCTGGCGTGAAGATGGTGATGATGGTCTGCTGGCAGGTGCACGACGTTGACGAGACGCAAGTGCATAGCGAGGACGTTGTGGTGATGAAGCTCACGTCGCCTTCTGGTGATCCGAGGCCGATGAAGGTGGAATCGGCGGTAACCTTGCTGTCCGTGCCGTGCTGGGCGTAGTACTGCAGATACTGAATATCCGCGAGACCGTCGGCGAAATCTTGTTCGACAATCGATCCGTTTACGGTTCGGGTCGCAACGACGTCCTCGCCCGAATTGGCCCCCGGCAGCCAAAGAGCACCGAGGTCCTGGCCGTCCGAGTCGCCCAGCTCGAACCAGTCGCCGCCGAAGTCGAGGACGAGGTCGTACTCGGCGAAGCCGTTGGGCGAGCTTCCACGGTCGCCGGGGATGGACTCGATCCGGACGGCCGCGGTGGGCGGCGTGTTCGATGAACGCTGCACCTCGGAGAGGGCGTCGTAGTAGACGCCGACAGTGTCGATGCCGGTGTCGAGCGTGCCGTCGCCGTTGGAATCGGTGCCCTCGGTGGCGAGAACCGCGGTGTGGATCAGCACGCCGGTGATCTTGGAATCGAACGGCATCTCGCCGTAGTCCCATCCGACGATCGGCTCGGTGATCCCGCCGGTGACGTCACCTGTCGCGTCGGCGTTCCAGCCGAAGCCGATCTCGAGCGGGTGCTCGATGCAGGGGTTGAGGTCCATCGACATCCAGTAGTCGAACAGCGGCGCCCCGGTGCGGACGCCGACCTCATCAGGCTGGGCGAGCCAGGCGTCGGTGGCCTTGCCTGAATCGCCATAGAGCGTCAGCGATCGCTCGCCGGTGCTCATGTTGATGTACATGACGCCGGCCTTGTGGAGGGGCACGAGGCTGCCGGCGCGGGCGGCGGGGGCCGAGCTGGGGGCGGGGGCGGCGGTTGTCTCGCCGGCTGCCACCGCTGCGGGGGCGGTGAGCCCTACGGAAGCGAGAAGGATGGCGGCGCGCGCAGCCGCGGACTTCGCGGAATGGCTCGTCATGATTTGAGACTCCCTTGCCACGGACGAGTGTCCGGGAGCCTGTACGGCGTGTTGGCGTGGGGGGTTGCAAAGTACATAAACATATGCCGAATTTCGCGTGCCGGGCTTGGCTTGGGGAGGACGAGGGTGCCACCCCGAGCGGCGTGGAATGGGGGTGCGACGGCCGGGGCGGGCCGGGGCGGCGAGGTTGTGGGCGAGGTGCCTTGGGGAGTATTCGGGGTTGGCGCATGAAAAACCCCCGCCTCGTGTGAGGCGGGGGTGATGAGAACTAGGAGTTCCGTCTGATTGGGTTGATCCGAGGATCAGCCTGCACAGGCGAGGAACAGCGAGACGAAGGCACCGATGTCGCCGTTGTCAACCACGCCGTCACCGTTCAGGTCGGCCGAAGCACTCTGGGTGAGGAACGCACCGATGAAGGCACCGATGTCGCCGTTGTCCAGAATGGTATCACCGTTGAAGTCGATGCTGAGGCAGGGGTCGGTGGACGTCGAGAAGAACGCCATGC
>JBLHKT010000037.1:0-20475 GCA_047620485.1 Phycisphaerales bacterium
CCGTCCTCTTCATGCGCCCGGACAAGGGTGCGATCGCCGGTCTCGGGGTGCTTGGCGGGGAAGGTGCCGCGGCGGTCGCCGCTCACGTCGATCCACCAGCGGTCGCCCGTCGCCAGATCGACCATGTCGATCCGCGTTCCCATCTGGATTTTCTGTCCCCCGAACATATACATCGCAACCGACCCGGTGCACACCAGAACCGCGACCACGATCAGAATCAATTGCCACGGCTTCATCTGCCCCATATCGCGTTGCCTCTCTTGCTGGTTTGATCACCAGCAGCCGTACCGAGTCCCAAGGCCCAGTGTAGCAACCGGGCCGCGTGTCTGTCCGGTATTTATTCTTCGTTCCGCCCGAGCCGCAGGTCCACCGAGACGGGATAGTGGTCTGAGCCCATCCCCACAAACGTAGGCAGATCCCGCCAGTCCACGCCCTCTTCGCGGGCCGCGGTGCCCAGCACCCCGCCCGAGCCCTTGATCCGCCGCTCCGTCAACGCCGGCGAGAGCAGCATCAGATCGATCCGGCGACCCGATTCGTGCGTGATGAACTCGGGGTCGCTTTCGCTCGCCCCGGCGAACGCATCGGCCAACCCCGCATCGAGATACGCCCGCACCGAATCGTTGCTCACGTCCGCGTTGAAGTCGCCGAGCACCACGAACCGGGCCTCGGGATCCGCCAGCAGCGGCTCCAACAGCCCGACCATCGTCTTCGCCTCGGCCTCTCGCCAGTAGTGGTTGTAGAACCCCGACTTGTGGTGGACCACGAACAGCGTCAGCGTCGTGGAGGCCCCAGCCGTTGATGGAATCTTCACGTCCACCCGCATCGGCGAGCGACGAAACTCGATCGGCTGACCGGCGTACCAGTTGGTCCCGTTGCCGTACTTCTCCGGGTGCACGCCCCCGAGACTCTTGTTGGCCCAGTTGGTCGGCTCGCTCAGCGGGAAACGGCTCAGCACCGCCTGCTCGATTCCACGCGGCCCGCCCGCGTCGATCGCCGCCAGATACTCGTACCCCATGTCGGCCAGGAACCGATCCCGGAACGCCGCGACCGCCTCGCCCGACTCAACCTCCTCCAGGCACAGCACGTCGGCATCTACCGCGCGGATCGCGCGGGCCACCGCGACCAGCTCGTGCAACGGCTTCTCGTCGTCCAGGTCATCCACGTCGCCCGAGTAGTGCGGGTCGTCGAGCCCGTCGAACAGGTTCAGCACGTTGTACGTCGTCAGCCGAACTGCGCCCTCGGGCTTGGCCCCAAGCTCGGCGAGCCCGAACCGACGCATCGTCCGCTCGGCGACCTCAATCTCGGTCGTCAACCCCGGCGACACCTCGAGGTCCATCTGAGTCTGAGCCTGCACCGGGCTGACCCCGACCGTGGCCAGCAAAGCCGGCACCAAGCACCACGTCGTATGTATCACTCGCCTTGGCATCGAACAGACTCCCTCAAAAACACTCGGGCCCCTCCCTCGGGGCCCCCACGCCCGCTGACCATCAGGTCATCCGGGCCGCAACGAAGATTGTACCAGATTTCCAGCCCGCCGTGCCGGATTCTTCGCCCAGAGGCCCCCGCCTCCCCCATTCACCGGACCATCCGCCCAACAACCGCCAGCCGGGTCCGCCGCACCGCCGAAACACCCGCCTTATGCCCCCGGACCATTCGCGAGGGGTTGCGCCCCAGTTCCCGCAGAATCTCGACCGCGTGGGCCGTCATCAGCCGCACCCCGGCCCGGCAGGACGGGTCCAGCATCGATTCGAGCCCCGCAGACGACTCAAACACCCGATGTGCCGAGTCGATCCAACGCAGCGCGAACCGCTCGCAGTCCTCGCTGGGCATCCACGCCCGCATCGCGTTGGGCTTGAGCCCCGCCTCGACGAACCACTCCCGCGGCAGGTACTGTCGCTTGGGGTAGCTGTCGTAGTCCGCCGCGAAGTCCCGCAGGATGTTGGTCAGCTGGAACGCCAGCCCGCGATTCTTCGCTTGCTCGAGCAGGTCACCCTCGTCCACACCCGCAGCCGGGCCGCAGACTTTGGCCAGTGTCATCGCGATGGTGGATCCGACTTGGTAGCCGTATTTCTCCAGCTCTTGCTCGGTCTCGCAGACGCCGCAGGACAGGTCCCACTCGAGCCCCTCGAAGAGCGAGTCGAGCCAGGCCTTGGGGATCTGGTACCGGTGGACGGTGTCGGCGAACCCGTCCCAGAAGGCGTCGGCGTTGCGTGTGGGCGTGCCGTCGAACGCCCGGTCGGTCATCTCGCGCAGCCGGTTGACTTCAACACGCCGGGATTCGACGATGCCGTCCAGGTCCGCCGCGTTGTCCACCCTCCGCTTCCACGCGTAGATCGAGAACATCGCCGACCGCTTGGGCTCGGGGATCCGGCGCATCCCCGCGTAGAGCACGGTCGAGTTTCGCCTCGCCACGCCGCGGCTGATCTGGAACGATCGCGACAGCTGATCCCGTCCAGACCGGTCAAGCTTGTTCTCGTACAGCCGATCGTGATCTGAGGCATCTGGAGGCATCGGGTTCCTCGGCAAGCCCGGCTCACAACCGGGCAGACTCAAGATGCTACCCCCGCAGCCCGCCCGGCGTGGCCCCTACGATCGCTGAGCGTGTCCCCGACCCCCCTGCCGCCCTCTCGGAGCCCGATCCCGCCGATGAAGATCATTCTTGCCAATCCCCGTGGGTTCTGTGCCGGCGTGCAGATGGCGATCGACGTGGTCGACCAGGTCCTCGACGTCTACCAGGACGAGACCGTCTACGTCTACCACGAGATCGTGCACAACACCCACGTCGTGGACCGTTTCAAGGGACGCGGCGTCGTCTTCGTGGACGATCTCGCACAGGTGCCCGAGGGAAACGTCGTCGTCTTCAGCGCCCACGGCATCAGCCCCGCGGTCCGCTCCGAAGCCAACGCCCGCGGACTGACCTCGATCGACGCGACCTGCCCGCTGGTGACCAAGGTGCATTCCGAGGCTGTTCGCTACGCCCGACGCGGCATGCAGATCCTGCTCGTCGGGCACCGAGACCACCAAGAAGTCATCGGCACCCGCGGCGAGGCCCCCGAGGCGATCCAGGTCGTCGAGTCGCCCGACTGCATCCCGGGCCTGACCATCCACGACCCGGATCGGCTGGTCTACCTCACGCAGACCACGCTGAGCACCGACGACGCCGCCATCATCATCGACGCACTCAAGCGGGCCTTCCCCAACATCAAGGCCCCGCCCAGCGACGACATCTGTTACGCCACCACCAACCGCCAGCACGCGGTCCGCCAGATCGCCCCGATGTGCGATCTGACCATCGTGGTCGGCTCTGTCAACAGTTCCAATTCCAAACGCCTCACCGAGATCTCAAAGACCGCCGGCACGCCGGGCCGGCTCGTGGACGACGTGACCGAGATCGATCCGGCGTGGTTCCCGACCGGCGAGGAGACCATCATGCTCACCGCGGGCGCCTCAGCCCCGGAGGACTTGGTGGCTGACATCTGCAAATGGTTTGTGGAAAACCACGGCGCGACGCTGCACCTGGCCAACATCTTCGACGAGACCATGGAGTTTGGGCTCCCCAAAACCCTCAAGGACGTCATGGCCGCCCGCGGCATCGACCACCGCGACCGCATGGTCCGCGTCGAGGCCCCCACCATCACCGCCGCAGCGTACGGGGCGACCGCCGTGGCGCTGACGGTTTCCGCAGAGCAACACTGATCTACTTATGCAACACCCCACCCACCATTTCTTCGACAAGACGCCCGAGTCTCTCACCAGCTGGTGCATGGACCGGGGCATGCCCAAATTCCGCGCCAAGCAGATCCTCGAGTGGGTCTATCAGAAGGGCGTGATCGACCCGGCGTTGATGACCAACCTCTCAGAGATGGATCGCCGAATCCTTTCTGAAGAGATGGCCTTCCTCACCGGCCCCACCGTCGCCCACCAGCTCGCGACGGACGGCACCCAGAAACTCCTCATCGAGTGGCCCGACGAACTCGCACCGGTCGGCGCCCAAGAAGCCGCGATCGACCAGGCGAACAGGCTGCCGGTGCTCGGTCAGGAGATGCCTTACTCGGACACCGCGCGGCAGACCGAGTGCGTGATGATCCCCAACGAGGACGAGAACTCGTCACGCCGAACCGCGTGCATCTCGACCCAGGTCGGCTGCCCCGTGCGGTGCAAGTTCTGCGCCACCGGGCTGGGCGGGCTCGACGGCAACCTCTCCGCAGGCCGCGTCGTCGAGCAGGCCTGGCGACTGAACCAGCTCGAAGGCGTGGGGCGAATCTCCAACGTCGTCTTCATGGGCATGGGCGAGCCGCTGGCGAACTTCAAGGCGACCGTCGCCGCGACGCGAACGCTCGCGGCCCCGTGGGGTATGGGCATCAGCGCGCGCAAGATCACCATCTCCACAGTCGGCCTGCCCAAGGCGATCGACCGGCTCGCTGACGAGCTGGATCTGCCCGTGACGCTCGCGCTGTCGCTGCACGCCCCGAACGACGAGCTGCGTCGTCAGCTGATCCCGTGGAGCGAGTACACGACCATCGCCGAGCTTCTGACCGCGTGCAACTCGTGGTTCAAGAAGACCGGGCGCGAGATCACGCTCGAGTACATCCTGCTCGCCGGCGTCAACGATCAGCCCGAGCACGCGGTCCAGCTCGCGGGCGTCGCCAAGGGGCTGCGGGCCAACATCAACCTGATCCGGTACAACGAGGTCGCGGGGCTCGATTTCCAGCGGCCCTCGTCTGAGGCGGTGCTCGAGTTTCAGCGGGTGCTGCGGCTCAAGAACGTGAACTGCCACATCCGCGCCAGCCGAGGACGGGACATCGCCGCGGCGTGCGGGCAGCTGCGCCACGAGCAGACACCCGCCCCCGGCGGGTAACGTGGTGCCGATGCTCACCCCGACCGACACTTCCCCGGACCTCTCGAGCTGGCTGCACCACTTCGAGCCACGCAGCACGTTCCACCTCGTGACCGTGCTCGGATGCGTCGCGGTGATGGCGGCCTGGTGCGTTACGGGCAAGCGCCTACTGCTACAGAGCCCCGAGGCCGAGCGTCGGTTCCGTGTCCGTGTGGCCTGGTTCCTGATCGCGTGGCAGGCCTTCGCCACCATCTGGCGGCTGCTCCCCGAGAACTACACGCTTGAGGAATCGATCCCGCTGCACCTGTGCCGGGTGGTCGGGTGGGTCGTGCCGTTCATGTTGCTCACCCAGAGCCGGCGTCTCCGGGCGGTCGTCTACTTCTGGGGGCTCGGGCTGAGCACGCAGGGCTTCTTCACGCCCGTCTGGCACGACGGCTTCGGGCACGTGGGCTACTGGCTCTTCTGGATGGGGCACACCTGCATCGTCGGGGCCGCGGCCTACGACATCACCGTCCACGGCTGGGGCCCCCGATTCCGCGACTGGGGCTTCGCAGCACTCTGGGGGCTGATCTACGCGGGGCTGGTCATCGCGTTTAACCTCGGGCTTGGCACCAACTACAGCTACCTAGGCAGGGACGCCTACTCGGCCTCGACGATCGTCGATAAACTCGGTGACTGGCCTCAGCGGCCGTTGCTCATGATCTTTGGGGCCCAGTTCATCATGCTGCTCCTCTACCTCGCGGCGGTGCTTGTCCGAAGAGTAAAACACACGGCCACCTCGACCGAGCCGGAGAACGCATGATCGCCCCGTCGCCGAGCCTCGCCAACACCTTTACCGCCTTTGGCGCGTTCCACGCGGTCACCGCGCTGGCGTGCACCGCGCTGGTCGTCGCCGTCTGCCTCGCGGCCCGCCGGGGCGACCACAAGCACGAGCGGAAGATCCGGTCGGCGTGGGTCTGGGCGATCGTGATCCTGCAGTCGTTTGCGCTGGTGTGGTACCTGCTGCCGGCGAACTTTGACCCGAAGGTCAGCCTGCCGCTGCACCTGTGCGACATCGGCGTCTGGATCGCCGCGATCGCGCTGCACAGGGGCAACACCAGGGTCCGGTCGCTGCTCTACTTCTGGGGCATCGGGCTCAGCTCGCAGGCCTTCTTTACGCCGGTGCTCGACGAGGGGTACGCCTCGCCCCAGTTCTGGTTCTTCTGGCTTGGGCACACGCAGATCGTCGGCTCGGCGGTCTACGACCTCTGGGTGCTCCGCTTCCGCCCCGGGTGGGCCCACTTCCGGTTCGCCGCGATCGCGGGAGTCGCCTACGGGCTGGTCATGGTCGGGTTCAACGAGATCTTCGACTCCAACTACGGCTACGTCGGCCGCACGCTGCCCGAGAAGAAGACCGTCCTCGACGCGCTGCCGCCGTGGCCCTGGCGGGTCGTCGCCCTGTTCGGAATCGCGACGTTTGTTCAGTTCCTGGCTGCGGTGCCCTGGCTGATCGCGGCCCGTTTGAAACAAGACCCCGCCCCCGAGGTTGAGCCATGAAATCGAATACGATCTATCCATGACGCTGATCGTGCTGAGCCTGCTCCCGCTCTCGCTGCTGCTCTCCGCGGTGATGTGCGGGGTCGTGCGCACGATAAGCCTGCGTCGCGGCGCGGTGGACAGCGCCCCGGTCGAGGGGCAGACCAAGATGGCCCATCGGCGTATCCCGAACACCGGCGGCATCGGGATCTATCTCGCCATCGCCCTGCCAATCGTGGCGGCGCTCGGGCTTGTCGGGCTCGCCTCGCCCGAGTCGCTCCCCGGCTTTGCGCAACCGGTTGCTGAGCATCTCGAGGGCGTCCGGACAGAGATGGGGCTCGGGCTGGGCCTGCTCGGCTCGATTACGCTGCTGCACGTGCTCGGGCTGATCGACGACCGTCGCCCGATGGGGGCGTGGGGCAAACTGACGATCATGGTCATCCCCGCGGTGATCGTCGCGTGGCCGATGGACACACGCTTGCTCACGCTGCTCGACGCCCCGGCGCACGGGCCCTGGCTATCCATGCTCGTCACGGTGCTCTGGATCGTCGTCGTGACGAACGCGATGAACTTCATCGACAACATGGACGGGTACTCCGCCGGGGTCGCAGCGATCGCGGGGGGCGGGTTCCTCGCGGCGACCTTGCTGCAGGAGCAGTGGTTCGTCGCGGGCGTGCTGGCGCTGCTGGTGGGCGGGTGCCTGGGATTCCTTCTCTGGAACTTCCCGCCGGCCAAGCTCTTCATGGGCGACGGCGGCTCACTGGTTGTCGGGTTCCTGCTCGCTTTCCTCACCATCCGAACCACCTATGCCGCGCCGAGCGCGGGCGGCGACCCGTTTGAAAGCGGTCAGTGGTACACGCTGCTGATGCCGGTGGTGGTGCTAGCGATCCCGCTGTATGACTTTGTGAGCGTGACTCTGATCCGATTGGCGCAGGGCAAGAGCCCGTTCAAGGGCGACCTGCAGCACTTCAGCCATCGCCTCGTGCAGCGGGGGCTCTCGGTCCGCGGCACGATGGTCGTGATTTACGGCTTCACCGCGGTCACCGCGATCGCTGGCGTCCTGCTCGCCCGGGCCGACTCGGTCCAGGCGGTGCTGCTCGGGGTGCTGGTGCTCGTGCTGTTGACCGTCATCGCGGTTCTTGAATACGGCAGCACACCCAGCGGGGGCGCCCCATCGGGCGCGGGCCCCGATGCTTGACGATTCGGCGCACAACTCAGCACAAGGACCTGGCGAGCCCGCGGCGACGAGTGTGCAGTGGCTCGCGCTGGTGCTGATCGTGGGGCCGACGCTGCTGCGGGTGCTGGTCACGCCAAACACAATGCCTTGGTGGGACGCGGACCCCTCGGTGAGCCCGCCGACGGAAACGTCGATCACGCCGTCGGGAGTGCTGGGGCTGGATGTGCTGACGGTGCTCGGAGCGGCGCTGGCGGCGTGGGCCGCCCGGCCCGGGTCGCGGGTGCTGCTGAGCTCGGTGCTGCTGGCGATCGGGGCGGGCGCGGTGCTGTGGCACGGGGCCCGAGAGACCGAGCATCTCGTGATCGGCGGACCGTGGATCGCGGCGATCGCGGCGATGCTCGGCGCGGGGTGGCTGGCTCCGCGGCGCGAGCTGCGCGGGCTGATGCTCGGGCTTGGGATCGGGGTCGTCGCGCTGCTGTTTGCCCGGTCGGCGGTGCAGGTGTGGGTAGACCACCCCGCGACAGTGGCTCATTTTCAGGCGAACAAGACGCAGATGCTCGCGGCGCAGGGCTGGTTGCCCGGCTCGCCGCAGGCGCTCATGTACGAGCGGCGGCTGATGCAGCCCGACGCGACGGCGTGGTTCGGGCTCTCCAACGTGCTGGCGACGTTCGCCGCCGGGGCCGGGGTCTTCGGGCTGGTCATGGCGTTGCTTGTTCGTGAGCGGTTGGCCCGCGTCGCGATGCTCGGGCTCGGGTTGCTCGGGCTGGCGCTGCTCTGGATGACCGGCTCCAAGGGGGGCTGGGGGGCCGCAGCGATCGGCGGTTTGGTCGCGGGGGTGTTCGTGGTCGCTGGGCGCACGCCGAGCACGAGTCGGTGGCGATTCGGGCTTCCCGTGGCGGCGGCGATTGGCGTGCTGCTCGTCGTCGCGGTGCGTGGGTTTGTCGGCGAACGAGTCGGCGAACTCAGCCTGCTGTTCCGCGCGCAGTATCTCGAGGCGGCGTGGCGCCTCTTGACATCGCACCCGCTCCACGGCGTGGGCCCGGCGGGGTTTCAGGACGGATACCTGCTGGCCAAGAACCCGCTGAGCCCGGAGGAAGTCACCAGCCCGCACAGCGTCTTCTTCGACTGGCTCAGCACGCTGGGCGTGCTCGGGCTTGCCTGGGCGTGGCTGGTTCTTCGGCGGGGCTGGTTCGGGGTCGGTTGTTCGCATGAAGCCGCAGAACCTGCCTGCGAATCCGCGTCCTCTACTGGGCTTGGGCCTGTAACGCTTCGAGCGGCGATCCTGCTCCCGATCCTGCTATTCGCCGGCTCAGCATGGTTCGAGCAGGCGATGCTGCTGCCGTTGGAGATCGTGGCCCGGGTGCTCGGGGTGGCGTTGTGGATCGGGCTTGCGATCGTCGTGGCACGGGTGATTCTTCATCAGCCACGTGTGAGGCTGCTGCCCGCGATGGTCGGTGCGAGTGCCGCACTGCTGGCACACGCCCAGATCGAGCTGACCCCGGTGCACGCGGGGTCAGCCCCGCTGCTGTTGATGTTGCTTGGCACGCTCTGGTGCGATCGGACTCAGGACCCCGAGCACCCGTCGTCGGCACGCTGGCCCCGGGTCGCGGGCCCCGTGGTCCTGGCGGCTGTGGCGAGCGTGATGGCCTGGACCGGGCTTCGCCCGCTGCTGGCGTGGGAGGGGCACCTGCGGGACGCCTCGGCACCGATGGTGGAAGCCGGGCGGGCGTTGCGGCTCGACCCCAATCAGCCCGCCGAGCGGGTTCTGGGCCCGGCCCGGAGGATGGCGGTCGAGGAGTTGGGACGAGCCGTCGATGCCAGGCCCCATCACACCACGACGCGGATCGAGGCGAGCCGGCTCGCGCTGCAGAACGCGGTGTCGGTGCCCGATGAGGCCTCGCGATGGCTGGACTCAGCCCGAGGCTGGGTGCTCGGATCGGGCGATGAGTCGCTCGATGCCAGGTCGCTCCGGTGGCTCGCGGTGATTGAGCGGGTTGCGGTCGAGCAAGGCTTGGCCGACGAGGAAGGGGTCGCCCGGGCTCGGCAGATCGAGTTGTTGCTGGCGGCTTCCGAACTGGATCCGTACAACGCTCCGCTGGCGAGGCTGATCGCTGAGGCGCATGACGGGGTAGGCGACGTTCCTGAAGCGGCGGCGTGGGCCCGGCGGGCGCTGCGGCTCGACGAGAACCTTCGGCTTGACCCGCTCAAGCGATTCACGGCTGACGAGCGGGCCGGTATGCAGATTTTTGCAGACGGGGGGTAGCCGCCGCCCGGCGATCGCAGGTCTCTGGTAAAAAAGCAGTTAGCGGGCGGTGCGAGCCGGGCTGGGACCGTCTTGTCTCACCCTTGATCGGGGTCTACGATCACGGTTCGCACGCGGGGAGACGAGACCCCGGTGCTGTGAAGTGACCTGACAGACCGACTTGAGGCAGGAGTCCGACCATGGACAGCCAGGAAGACCCCGACGCGGGCGGTCACGGGTAACAGCCCGGCCGTTCGGCCGGGGAAGCATGAGACGCCCGGAACGGGGCACGGCTGGGAGCCCAGCCAACACGACGAATCACACCACGTACAGAGGCCCTCGCGGCTCGGATCGTTCCAAGAACGACCGGCCCGCGGCCCGGGATTCCACCTCACCACGGATCACGACACCACGGCACGAAGCACGCCCCGGAACCAACGGGCATACCGAAACCAGAAGGATCAGTCATGGCCACCGACCTGAGCAACATCCGCAACATCGGCGTTTGCGCCCACATCGACGCGGGCAAAACCACCGTCACCGAACGCATCTTGTTCTACACGGGCAAGAACTACAAGATCGGTGAGGTCCACGAGGGCACCGCGACGATGGACTTCCTGCAAGAGGAGCAGGAGCGTGGCATCACGATCCAGTCGGCCGCGACGACCTGCCCGTGGGAGCACAAGGGCACCACCTACAAGATCAACCTGATCGACACCCCGGGGCACGTGGACTTCACCATCGAGGTCGAGCGGTCGCTGCGGGTGCTCGACGGCGCGATCGCGGTGTTCGACGGCAAGGAGGGTGTCGAGGCCCAGTCCGAGACCGTGTGGCGTCAGGCCGACCGGTACGCGGTCCCCCGCATGTGCTTCATCAACAAGATGGACAAGATGGGCGCGGACTTCTACTTCAGCTACGACACGATCAAGAAGCGTCTGGGTGCGAACCCCATCGCGGTGCAGATCCCGATCGGGCACAGCGACAACCTCAAGGGCATCGTGGACCTGGTGCTGATGAAGGCGTACTACTTCGACGCTGACAGCCAGGGCGCTGTTGTGACCGAGAAGGACATCCCCGAGGACATGCTCGAGAAGGCGACCGAGTGGCGTGCGATGATGGTCGAGCAGGCCGCGACCCTGGACGACAACGCGATGGAGAAGTACCTCGAGGACGAGAACTCGCTCTCGGTCGCCGACATCAAGGCCGCGATCCGCAAGGGCACCATCGCCCGCGAGTGCAACCCCGTGTTCTGCGGCTCGGCCCTGAAGAACATCGGCGTGCAGCGGCTCATCGACGGCGTCATCGACTACCTGCCCAACCCGCAGGAGTGTGTCGAGGTCGCGGGCACCAACCCGAAAGACTTCGACGAGAAGCTCAGCCGCCCCAACTCCGACGACGCCCCGTTCAGCGCCCTGGTCTTCAAGGTCGTCAACGACGCGCACGGCGACCTCACCTACATGCGGATCTACTCGGGCAAGCTCGTGAAGGGCACCCGCAGCCTCAACCCGGTCAACAGCAAGCGAGAGATCGCCAGCCGCATCTTCGAGATGCACGCCAAGGACCGGATCGCGCTCGACGAGGTTGGCGCGGGCAACATCGTCGCGGTGGTCGGCATCAAGAACACCTTCACGGGCGACACCCTGTGCTCGCCCGACGATCCGATCGTGCTCGAGCGGATGACCTTCCCCGAGCCGGTGATCAGCATGTCGATCGAGCCGAACACGGCGGACGACAAGCGGAAGCTGTCTGAGGCGCTGGTCACCATCCGCCGCGAGGACCCGTCGTTCCGCTCCGAGTACAACGAGGAGACGGGGCAGACAATCATCGCGGGCATGGGCGAGCTTCACCTTGAGATCATCAAGAACAAGCTGCTGCGTGACATGAAGATCGGGGTCGAGGTCGGCCGCCCCCGCGTGTCCTATCGCGAGGCGATCCAGGGCAAGGCCGAGCGGGTCCGCGGGCTGTACAAGAAGCAGACAGGTGGTCGCGGGCAGTTCGGCGATTGCATGATCAACCTGATGCCGTACACCGCCGAGGAGGCCGAGGCCGCGAAGCTGAAGTTCACCAACAGCATCGCGTTCGAGAACAAGGTCGTCGGCGGCTCGATCCCCAAGGAGTTCATCCCCTCGATCGAGGCGGGCATCCGCACCACCGCCGCGACTGGAGTCACCGCGGGCTACCCGCTGATCAACATCAAGGTCGAGCTGATTGACGGTTCGTCGCATGATGTTGACTCGAGCCAGGTCGCGTTCGAGCAGGCCGGGCGTCTGGCGCTTCGCGAGGCTGTGGCCCGGGCCAAGAGCATCCTGCTCGAGCCGATCATGAAGGTCACGATCACGACGCCCGAGGAGTACTTCGGCAACGTGACGGGCGACCTGTCGAGCCGTCGCGGCATGATCCTCGAGCAGGAGGACCGCGGCATCGTGAAGCAGATCACCGCCGAGGTGCCCCTCTCCGAGATGTTCGGGTACACGACCACGCTTCGTGGTCTGAGCCAGGGCCGAGCAGCGAACACGATGGAGTTCCTTAAGTACGCCCCGATGCCCGGCAACCTGATGGCCGAGGTCATCGCCGCGGGGCAGTAAAGCCTCGGGCCTGATCGCCCGGTCAGTCTGAATCTTGAGCGGCCGCTCCTTCGGGGGCGGCCGTTTTTTCGTTATCATTGGCTGTCTCGCAGAGACGCATCGCCGTTCCGACCCGCTCATAACACCGGGACGCGATCCAGACCCATCCGACCACCGCGATCAGAACCGCGATGCCGAAACCATCAGCGCGAGTGTCACGTTCGGTCAGCGTCGTGTAGATCCCGAATCCGAGTGCCGCGGCCCAGGCCAGAACGCCAAGGCCACCCCACGCGAGATCGCCGGCAACACTCACTCGTCGGGTCCCACGCCGCCCGCCGACGGGCATGCCGAGCGCCAGAAACGTCTCGTAGGCGTACACCGTCCCGAGCGACAACGCGAACACGAAGTTGTTGGTGAAATCGATCCAGATGATCGAAACGAACAAGGCGGCGTGGATCACGAGGCCGACCATGAAGAGCAGACGGCGCGCCGCGTCAACCGGGCCCGGGCGGATCGGGATGCCCAGTTCGCGGGGCAGCGTAAACAGCCGCAGCCGCAGTCGATCGACCACGCTGAACGCGTACCACCAGAGGGCTGAGATCGCGAACACGAGCAGGACCACCCATCCCACCACGTCCCCCATCGGGCCAGAAAGGTCCCAGCTTTGCTCGAGCGATAGGACCTGAAAGAGCAGCCCCACCGCGAGAAATACAAGGCCCATCGCGAACATTCCCGCGAACATCACTACTGGCACGCCGAGGTACAACTTCCAACGGACCTCGAGGCGGCGGAGCGTCTCGTGGACCGCCGCGGTGCTCTCCGGTTTGACCACCCACTCGCGGAGCACGGACTGAAGCACCACGGTATCTGAAGCGAAGCCGCACTCCGGGCACCGCGAGAGGCCGGTCGTGTCGTAGCCGCACTCCGGGCACGATCGTGGCTGGGTTGGGATAGCGCTGTCAGGATCAGGCATCGGGCACAAGCCTACCGCATCCGCCATCGTCGGCCTGCGCGGGCTCGGATCCAAGCACAACGCCTCCCGGATCAGGGATCCCCTTTCGCGGCTCAGAAGCGGGATTCGTCGCTGGGCCCGGGCTATTGTCGGCCTCGGAAATGGACGATAACGGTCCGACCCCTGGCCGCTCTGGCGGCCCCCAAGGAGCCTCTCCGTGAAAGCCAAGTACCAGACCGTGCTGCTGTTCGGCGCCCCCGGCGCGGGCAAGGGCACCCAGGGCAAGATCCTCGGCAAGGTCCCCGGGTTCTACCACCTCTCCTGTGGCGAGGTCTTCCGCACCCTCGACATCAGCTCCGAGTTGGGGCAGACGTTCCGGTCCTACTCCTCACGAGGCGAGTTGGTGCCCGACGAGGTCACCATCAAGATGTGGGCTGAGAACATGCACGCCCAGACCGTGCTGAGCCTCTACAAGCCAAACGACGACCTGCTCGTGCTCGACGGCATCCCCCGCAACGTCAACCAGGCCGAGCTGCTCGAGGAGTACATCGAGGTGCTCGAGGTCATCCATCTGGTCTGCAAGGACAAGGAAAAGATGGTCGAGCGGCTGCAGCGGCGGGCTCTCAAAGAGAACCGGGCCGACGACGCGAAAGAAGAGGTCATCCGGCGTCGCTGGGAGGTCTACGAAGAGGAGACCTCGCCCGTGCTGGATTACTACCCCGCTGAGATCATCAAGGAAGTGGACGCATTGGGATCGCCGGCGAGCGTGCTGCAGCACCTGCTCGAGGTCGTGGTCCCGGTGCAAGAGACGCACTTCAAGAACCTGCTGGAATAGGCGCGCCTGCGAGCTTGCGCTCGATCGTCAGTCCTGCTCGGGCGGCCGCGTCGGCGTCCGGTTCTGCGAGAAGGTGATGAACTGCGTAGCCCGATCGGGCGGCGCGGGCACCATCGTGATCCCGAAGAAGGCCGCGGACGCGTAGCTACGAACGTCCGTCGGGGGATGAATGTGGAACGCGATCGGGACCACGTCGTCCAGCTCGTCGTGTGAGCCGAAGTACTTCCATTTCTGGTCCATCGGCTTCATTCGGCTGCTGCTTTCTCTCAGCCGAGCGACGTCCACGGGCACCCAGGTAAGCTGGTCGCTGGCCTCGTCGTACAACGCGAACTCGACCCAAGAGCGGATCCGCTCCTGGTCGCGGAGCTTGCGGCTACCGTCGCGTTCGTTTTCCTGGTAGCCCATCACGAGCCGCGTGGGGAGCCCCGCCTCGCGATAAAGCGCGGCGAGCAGGACCGCGGCGTCGTGCTTGGTGCCCTCGCCGATCAGCGCGGTCTCGGGAGCAGACTTGACCTCAATCCCGCTGGCTGTGGGAGAGGCCGTGGCCATTTCGGCGTCTTGCTGACGCCGATTGGTGGTCCCGGCGCGAGAGATCCGGACATACTCCTGAACCTTGCCAGCGAGCCACTTGGCAAGCTGCACCGGGGGGATCGCTTTGGGATCTTCGCCGCCGGTCCACTTGGCGAGCAGGTCGGCCACGGTCGTGTCTGAGGCGGGGAACGGCGAGCCGGCCGCGTCCAGCGAGACATACTGCTGTGGCAGAAACGTGGACTGGGCTTCGCCGGGCCATCTGGTAGGCCAGCCAATTTGCATCGCAGCATCCTCGTCGAACACGGTCTCATAGGAGATGTAATCGATCCACTGTTCGAGCTCCATCTCGCGGGCCACGCCGGCGGTCGCGAGATCCCAGCGGGCGTAGAGTGCCTGCCCCTGGTACGGCGGGGGGATGGTGGGCTCCTCGTCAACGATGAAATCGTCCAGTTCCAGCGATCCGGTGGGCTTGCTCATCAGCGCCAGCGATGAGGCGGTGCGTAGGACAACAGGCGCCACGACCACGAACTGCTCGAACCTCCACTCATCGAGCGAGAGGGTTCGGTTGGCGACGCTGCGGCCCCCGGACCGGCGGGCGGTCGCGACATTCGAGGCCGACTCGCCGGCGAGAAGCGTGGCCCGGAGACCGAACGTCCACCGCTGGGGCCGTTCAAAGCTGAGGAACGGCGAGTCCTGGGGCAGCTCGTCTTCGGGCTGGGCTAGGGCGGAGCCGCTGGGCATCAGAAGAGCGAGGGCGAGCGGGACAGCGAATGTGGATCTGAGCATGGTGGGTCTCCGGGGTGCTCTGAGAGTCTACGAGTTCGTGGGTGATCCGGTTCCGACGGACTACCATCGCGCGACACGTTCACCCGCACTCTGGGAGCCACAGACCGATGAGCAGCCAGCCAACACGCGTCGAAAAAGATTCCATGGGCCCGATGCAGGTCCCCGCCTCGGTGCTGTACGGCGCCTCCACCCAGCGGGCCGTGATTAATTTTCCGATCTCCGGCCGCCCCGTGCCAGATTCGGTGATCATCGCGTACGCCCGTCTCAAGGCCGCCTGTGCGACCACAAACCAGGAGCTGGGCAAGCTCGACGGCGACCGCGCCGCCCGGATCGGTGCCGCCTGTAGCCAGATCGAGGCCGGGCTGCTTGAGCACGGCGGGCTGGCCCCCCACTTCCCCATCGATACCTTCCAGACCGGCTCGGGCACCAGCACCAACATGAACGTCAACGAGGTCGTGGCGAACCTCGTCTGCCTGGCGATGGGCGAGGCGATCGGCTCGAGCAAGAAGCCCGAGTTCATCGAGAAGGGGGGCGTCCACCCCAACGACCACGTCAACATGGGGCAGTCCTCCAACGACACCTTTCCGACCGCGATGCATGTGGCTGCGGCGTGCGAGATCCAGGATCGGCTCAAACCCGCCATTGCCTCGCTCGCCGAGGCCCTGGAGACCAAAGCAAAGGCCTGGGACGACGTGATGAAGATCGGGCGAACCCACCTGCAAGACGCGACGCCGATCCGGCTCGGGCAGGAGTTCGGCGGGTACGCCTCGCAGATGCGACACGCGACCGGGCGGCTGGACCGGGCCCTGGAGGTCCTGAGCGAGCTGGCCCTGGGCGGGACCGCGGTCGGCACCGGCATCAACACCCACCCCGAGTTTGCAGCCAAGGTTGCGGGCAAGCTCGCCGAGACCTTGGGCGTGCCCTTCGTCGAAGCGGAGAACCACTTTGAGGCTCAGCACGCCAAGGACGCGGTGGTCGAGACCAGCGGCGAGCTCAAGACGATCGCGGTCAGCCTGAGCAAGATTGCCAATGACATCCGGTGGATGGGCTCGGGGCCGCGGTGCGGGATCGGGGAACTGAAACTCCCGGCGGTCCAGCCCGGCTCGAGCATCATGCCCGGCAAGGTCAACCCGGTGATCTGCGAGGCGGTCGTGATGTCGGCGTGCCAGGTGCTCGGGAACGACGCGGCGATCACGGCTGGAGGGCTCGGGGGGGTCGGGTCGCTGCTGGACCTGAACGTCGCGATGCCGATGATGATCGCCAACCTGATGGACTCGATCGGGCTGCTGACGAACGCCTGCGACACCTTCAGAATCCGGTTGATCGAGGATCTGGAGCCGGACCGGGAGCGGTGCGCCGAGCTGATCGAGAACTCGCTGGCGATGTGCACGAGCCTGGTGCCGGTGATCGGGTACGACGCGTCGGCCAAGCTGGCGTACCAGGCGTTCGAGCAGGGCAAGACGGTTCGGGAGTTGGCTGGTGCCAGCGGGCTGGTTTCAGAGGCCGATCTTGATCGATTGCTCAATCCCCGGTCGATGACCGAACCGGGCGAGTAACCACCACCCCACACGAGGGGCCAGAACCGCTATACTGCTTTCAAGAACCATGGAACCGGTTTGCTGAAGCACCCGAATGGTCGGGAGTCTCGGTCTCTGGTAACAGAGAACCAGGCCCCCGCACCCCCCGCCTCGAGTCCCCGTTTGACTACGGCGACCGACGCCCATCCCGATGCCAAGACGCATCCGGGAGATACCCGACCTCACAGAGGAGTCGTGAAATGCTCTTTGATCGCTTTACCACCCGTGGCGTTTCTTCCGCCGACATGCTGACAGGCTGCACCGCCCTGGTGCTGTGCGCCGGCCTGGCGGTCGCTCAGCCAATTAAGGCCGAGCAGCCGACCAAGATCAATCAGCTTGATGGAGCGGGCGAGGAGCCGCAACTTGGTGAGTCGGTCCCCAAGGGGTACGAGCGTCGGGTGCTTCCGCGGCGCGGGCCGAGCCAGAAGATGGACATCAAGTCGATCGACGGGGCCAAGGCGATTGCCGTGCCCTGGTGGACAAACACCAAGGCCGGACGTCGTCATGTCCCGGCGAGCGGTCCACTACAGATGGTCATTGACTCCGTCCTGATCGTGGAGGTGAGCCGGGAGGCGGACCTGCTCGAGGCTCTGTCCAAGACGCCCATGAGCCGCGAACGTGGCTGGGTGGACCGGAACATGAAGCCGATCGGCAAGAGCACGACGCTGTACACGCTGGATTTCAGCACGGTCCGTGAGGCGATGGAGATGGCCGAGGTCCTGCTCGCCGACGACCTCATCGTCGAGGCCGAGCTCTCCGCGTCGTACCCGTTCCAGGACGCTTCGCTTCCGAGCGATCCGCTCGTCCCGGAGCAGTACTTCTTCGACAACCCGAACCCGGACACGCCGCTCCCGAATGGGCAGCCTCAGGACCACGGCCTGTCGGCGGTGTACGACCTCGGCTACACGGGTGCTGGCGTAACCGTCGGCGTGCTGGAGGCGTTCGATAACAGCTACCAGGCGTTCAGCGATGGGGCCGAACTGCTGTTCGAAGAGTTCCCCCAGACCGAAGGGGACCCCCCAAACCCGGCCCCTTCACACCCCGACCTGCTGACGAACCACCGCCAGGACCTGTCCCCACTCCCCAATCCGTTCACGATAACGACGGACTATTCGCATGCGAACGCGGTGGCGGCCCTCATCGGTGCTGAGGCGAACAACGGCGAGGGCGGCGCCGGCGTGGCGTACAACGCGAACCTTGTGGCGCTTCTAGGCGGCAACGAGATCAACCGGATCGATTCATTCCTTGCCAATCCGGATATCATTCGGATCAAGAATCATTCATGGGGCCCGGTCACCAATGACGGTGGGCTCACCGCCGGCGGGGCCTTCTTCGGCACTTACGCCGATCGGAGTTCGATGCAGTTCAGTCCGCTCGGGAGGGCGATCCGCGGTTCCGGCTGGGATTTGGGCATCATCAATGTGATGGCCGCGGGCAACAACAGCTTCTGGAATTCGGCGTACAGCTCGTTCAGCACCAACCGGATCGAGAGCGACGAAGCGGGCGAGATCACGAACTTCGCGTCCTCAGACGGGGCCGACAACTTTGACCTGACCTGGACCGGCATCGGCGAACGGACGGAGTACAGCTCGACGGCCAAGTGGCGTGACGTCCTCGCCATCGCTGCGGCGTCCGAGGATAACAGGCTTGCCGGATACTCCACCACGGGAACGAACATCGTCGCCGCGGCCTACTCGCAGGGCTCCAGCAACGCGACGTGGCTGAGAGGCGGGGATGGGTTCAACAACCAGCGTGCGATCGTCACCGCCGACGCCATCGACGGGCTCGACGAGGGCGGGATCCCGACCATGGACCCCGCCGAGGACGGCTACCAGACAGGCTTCAACGGCACCAGCGCCGCGGCCCCGATTGCCTCGGGCATCATCGCGCTGATGCTCGAAGCGAACCCAAGCCTGACCGTGCGCGACATCAAGCACATCTTCCAGGGGACCTGCGATTGGACGCGGATCCCCACCGCGTTCCCCGCCCTGGTCGGCAGTTCGTACGTCAGCCCTGGGAACTATATCACCTGGCCCGATGGCGGCGGCTTCGGGATTACGTGGTGGCAGGTCAACGGCGGGTATCAGGTTCACAGCGACGAGTTCGGCTTCGGTATCATCGATGCCGAGGCCGCGGTGCGGGCCGCCCAGCAGTTCGTCGGGGCCCCGCCGCTCGTGATCCTCGACTCGGGTCGGATCACGCTCGAAGAGCCCCTCGATATCCCCGGGCCCGAGTACCTGGAGATCGATGACCTCACTGAGACGGTTGATACCGACGCGCTGGTCATGGTCAACACATCCGCCATCTGCGTCCGCCCGAACATCCGTATCGAGGAAGTTGAGCTGACACTGACCATCGCCGGCGCGGGTGCCGGCGACCTGCTGATCGGCTTGCAGAGTGGTGCCGAGACGTTCTCCACCTTCGCGTTCCCCCGAGTGGACCCGACCACCCGCGTTCTGAACGGCGTGAACTATGCGTACTACCAATACACCTTCAACTCACTCAAGCACTGGGGCGAGTTCTCGGGCGGAGACTGGTACGTCCTGCTGTCCGATATGGCCCCCGACACCGGCCCCACAAAGGTGGGCGACCCTGACTTGGGCGACGCAACGACTTTCTACCCCGCGGGGACCTCGACCGGCGTGGACGGGGTGTACGAGCCCAAGTCACTGGTTGACTACCAGTTGAAGATCTACGGCACCCGGACCGGGGCCGATCCCTACGCCCTTTGCACCATCGGGTCGTCCAACTGCCCCGGCGATCTCGACGGCGATGGGCTGGTGACCCCCAAGGACCTGATGGCGTACCTCGATCTCTACCTGGCCGGCAGTTTCTTGGCCGACGTCGATAATGACGGCGATGTTGATTACGACGATCTGCTCACGTTCTACCTCAGCTGGATCGCCGGGCCCTGCGGCGGCACCACGACCCCGGGCAGCAAGCAAGAGGCACCCGACGGCGAGATCATCAACATCGGGTAAGACCGACATCAGCACCGATCACCAGGCGGGCCCAACGGCCCGCCTTTTTCATGCGCACGCTTCTTCTGACCACCGGGTAGCTCCCAAAGGGGAACCGCCAAACGCAGAGGGCACGAAAAAGCCGCGACCTCGATAGGCCGCGGCTTCAACGAAATGGGCGCAACAGGACTCGAACTACCCCCGGAATCCTCGGGTAAAACCGCGATTCCCGAACTGGGCGTCGCAGAATCCGGCGCACTTCCGCCCCATGACCCCCGCCTCGTCCGGCTGATGGAGTCGTGGCCCGACCTCCCCGAACCGATCCGGGCTGGCATCGCGGCGATGGTCGGGGCCACCGGCCCCACCGACGGAGAGGGGGCCAGCGATGCCTAAGCGAGAACCCAATCCCACGAAGCCCGAAGGCCCCAAGGTCATGCTCCACGGCGACCCATCGACCGATCCGGCGGCCGCCCGGAAGGTCCACTCCAACGCCGTGGCC
>JBLHKT010000038.1:0-20395 GCA_047620485.1 Phycisphaerales bacterium
CGTCGCTGGGGTACAGATCCCCAGCCCCACAAGCGATCCTGGCCTCTGAGGCCTGCTCCGCTACGCTCCGCAGCCCTCAGAGGAGCAATGGGGAGCCCCTAGCAGTAACATAGACTCTGGTACAACTATTGGGGGCAGGTCAGATCTCAACGAGATCACGATCGGGATGAGGCTGCACCCGGACTTCCGCTCGAGTTACGGCAGCGAGGACGACGTGGTTGCGCTGCTCGGCGAGCGGACGTTCAAGGAACTCAACACGGTGTACCTTGCCCTGCGCGAGCCGCCGATGAAGAAGTGCATGGCGCTGAGCGACAAACGCACCAAGATCGAGGAGCACGCGAAGCGTTCGGCGGAATTCGTCTTGCTGCTCGCGGGGCTCGAGAAGAAGGCCAAGAAGGTGGGCAACAACGACAAGAAGGACGTGCTGGTCGAGGTGAAGAAGGACGCGGCCGCGGTCACCGTGACCAAGGAAGCCTTCGAGAGCCTCAAGACCGAGGTAGAGAAGACGGTCAGCCTCAAGAAGAAGCTCGAAGACAAAAAGCTCGATCAGGCGAAGTTCAAGGCGTACAGCACCCAGCTCGGGCGGTACGAGTCGAAGCTCAAGGAAGTCAAGTCGATGTTCAAGACCTGCAAGGTCCTTCACGACAACATCAAGGTCAAGTGCGAGGGGTTCGAGAAGGAGTCCGAGTTCAAGAAGATCATCAAGAAACTCGACACGGACTACAAAATGATGGACGGCGTGCTCACGGACTACACCAAGGGCGTGACCAAGGCCGCCGCCGCCGCCAAGAAGGCGGGGGCGGCGCTGAAGAAGAAGTAGGCCCGGGCCGAGTGCCCGCCACAGGCCACGGGCCCGCTGCAGGAGGGAGCCGTCCCGATGCGTGGATTCAAGCTCAGCGCGGCCTCGCTCGCCGTTCTCATCTCGGTCTCCGTGGTACTCGCCGCGGGTGCAGAGCGTCTCGCCCGAGAGCGGGGTCACGGACGTGGACCCATCAACGAGCGAGATCCGCGTCGTGTTCGATCAGCCGATGTCCCACGGCGGGCACTCGGTCGTCGGGGGCGGGGAGACCTTCCCGCCGTTCGCCGGCAAGACCCGGTGGGCGAACGCCCGGACCTTTGTGATCCCCGTGAGGCTCGAGCCGGACCGCGAGTACCGGTTCGAGATCAACAGCCGGACGTTCCAGAACTTCCGCGGGGCCCACGGCGAATTGGCCGAGCCGTACGCCGTGCGGTTCTGGACCGGCGCCGGCCCAGAACGCCGACCTGCTGACCGCCGAGCAGAACGAAACGGCGTACGGGGCGCTGGTGCGGGCGGTCACCACGCGGTACTCGCACCGCGACCGGCTCGGGATCGACTGGGGGGCAAGGCTCGAGCGATTCGAAGACGATCTGGTCGCCTCGAAGACGCTGACCGAGTTTGCGCGGCACACCGCCCGCCTGCTCGCCGCGGCCAAGGACAAGCACATCCATGTTCGCGTCGCCGACATGGCTCTGGCCGGCTACTCGCGCCCGGTGACGCCAAACGTGAACGAGCGGACGCTCGAGGGGCTTGTGCCCGGTTGGGCCGAGCCGAACGGGCGTGTGCGCCCGGGCCGCTTCGACGACGGCGCGGGGTACCTCGCGATCCGCTCGTGGAGCGAGGGCGACCCGCGCGACTTTGACTCGGTCTTCGCAGCGCTCGAGGAGCTCCAGGGCGCGCCGGGGCTGATCGTGGACGTTCGGCTTAACGGCGGGGGCGACGAGCTGCTCGCACGGTCCGTCGCCGGGTGCTTCATCGACGGGCCCCGCCTGTACGCGACGCACAAAGGCGTCACAGACGACGGCGGGTTCATCGAGTCCTCCGAGCGGTGGTTCGGGCCCGCGCCAGGGCGGGCGCACTTCGCCGGCCCGGTTGCGGTGCTGATGGGCCCGGTCTGCATGAGCTGCAACGAGGCGTTCCTGCTGATAATGCGACGGACGCCGAACGCAAAGTTTGTGGGGCTTCCCTCGCAGGGGAGCTTGGGTAACCCGCGTCGTCACGACCTCGGCAACGGCGTCACGGTCTCGCTCCCCTCGTGGGTCGCGATGACCGCCGACGGGCAGGCGTTTGAGGGTGTGGGGCTGGCGCCGGATATCCGCGTGGACGCGACACCCGAGGCCTTCGAGACGGCCGACCCGGTGCTGGACGCGGCGCTGGCGTGGCTCCGAACGGGCGGATGAGGCCCGGGATGCCCGGCTCAGCACCCGGCGAGGAACAGGGCGACGAACGCGCCGATGTCGCCGTTGTCGAGGATGCCGTCGCCGTTCAGGTCCGCCGCGAGGTCTCCGGCAAGGAATAGATTTACGAACACGCCGATGTCTCCGTTGTCGAGAAAACCGTCGCCGTTCATGTCAGCGGGGCATGCCTCGGGGCCCGGCTTGCGGTGTGACAGCATCCAATTCACGGCTCGCACCGAGAACTCGTTTGAGGTGCCGTCTCCTGCGGGGCTTGAAACAAACGGCGGGCCGTGGTCGGCGCCGGCCATGGTCCAGAGCTCGGCCTCGAACCCCTCGTCGCATTGTGAGTCGTAGATCACCGCGGTGGTCTCGCTGCCCGCGACCGAGGACGCGAGATCGAAGGAGCCTGGGACCGGATTGGCCACGGGGTCGCAGGCGTTGATCAATGCCCAGGTCTGAACCGAATCTGTGGCACCGGGGTAGCATCCGCCGAGCGGGATGCACCCGCCGTTGTAATCGATGACGGAATCCGCGGTGCCGTGGATTTGAAGGACACTGACAGGGTTGGTTGGCGAGCAAGGGACCCCCACGGATGGAGTCGCACCCGCGAGCGAGACGATGGAGGCGACGGTGTCTGAGTATTCGCAGGCCATGCGGTAGGCCATGAACCCGCCGTTGGAATAGCCGACGAAGTGGATGCTTCGTTCATCGATCTCGTATTGGGCCTTGAGCAGTTCGATGAGGTTGTGGAGGTACGCCACATCGTCCACGCTGCTGTCGAAGAGGTTGCAGCAGGCGCTCAGGTCGTTCCAGAACCCCTGGCCGAGGAAGTTTTTGGTGCCGTCGGGTGCGCAGAAAAGAAAGTTCTCGGTTTCGATGAGGCCGATCATGTCAAAGTAGTTGGTGACATCGTTGCCGGAGTTTGTAAAGCCGTGCAACGCGATGATGAGCGGGATGGGCTCAGACGGTGTGTAGGTCGAAGGGCGGTAGACGGGGATGGTGCCTCGGCCAGTGTCGAGGTCGGTGACAAGCGGCGACTGGGCGTGAGAAGTGGAAGTCAGGCAGGTGAGTACTATTACAAACAGAATTCTTTGGATCATGCGGGCTCCTTGGTCTCGGTACAAAGCGCAGGATACATCGTTGGGAGCGGGCTTAAACCAAGAAGTGGTAAAAATTGTCAGCAACCTGCGAGGAAGAGATCGACGAACGCCCCGATGTCGCCCAGATCGATGATGCCGTCTCCGTTGAAGTCCACCGCGAGATCCTGCACGAGGAAGAGCGTGATGAAGGACTGGATGTCGCCCTGGTCGGCGATGCCGTCGCCGTTGAGGTCGGCCAGGCACGGGATCGGCGGCATCGGGAAGTTCGCCTCAATCCAGGCGATCGCTTCAGGCCCGATCTCGTCTGTGGGGAAGCTCATCGCCGGAGCGCCGGCACCGAGCGTGGATCTGGGCGGCAGGTCCACGTTGGCCCAGTCGTCGTGCGGGAGCATCACCTTGAAGGGTGAGGGCGTGCTGGGGATGCCGCTGGGCGCGACGATATCACTGGTGACGTAGTTGAGGTCCTGGATGACGCGCGCGTCAAAGCTGCCGTCCTGGAACCCGGTGCCCAAGAGGTCGCCAAAGTCGGTCGCCGAGCCGTTGAGGCGGACGTACTTGAACGCGCGAACGATGTTGCCGCTCCCGAGGTCCACGTTCACGCCGTAGGGCATGTAGGTGTCTTTGTAGATCCCGGTCGGGGTGCCGATGCCGGCCTGCTCGTCGAGCGCGATCTCGTCGAGCTGAGTGAAATTCCCCGCGTCTGCTCTCGAGTAATCCAGCCTCCAGAACCGGGTGTTCCACGAGGCTCGGTAGCTCATCACGTAGTTCATGACGGAGGGGTAGTTGGGCTTGCCGTTGATGCTGTTGGCCCCGCCGTGCTTGAGGCTGAGGTTGTGCCCCAGCTCGTGCATGAAGACCGCGGCCTGCTGCTCATCGGTGTAGTTCTTGATGAAGATGACGAAGTTGTCGCCGGGTGTCTGCCCGCACCCGCCGATGATCTTTGGGCCGGAGGTATCGGCGGCAACGCAGTACCGGTAGGCCTTGGCCTTTGCTTCGAGCAGCGCGACCGGGTCGCTCACCGCCCGTTCGCCCGCGTTGCCGTACCACGCCGATCGGACCGCGTCGAAGTCGAGCGGCCAGCACCCGTCGGTCTGCCAGACCGGGACGTGCGGGAGGTTGCCCTCATCACGGAGCACGTGCAGCGTGACGCCGTCGATGCCGTCGGGGTTGGTGAGCGGGGCCTGGTCGAAGGCGTTCTCGAGCATCGTGACGGCGGCGCTGGTGAGCCCGATGCCGGTCATGGCATCGACCTCGACATACAGGTCCTTGTGGTAGGCGTCTGCCCCGGGCAGGATGAACCGCAGGTCAAACCCGTCTCCGCTGACGTAGGGAACGCCGTTGATCTCCCAGTCGTCGAGCAGCCCGTCTTTGTCCCTGTCGAGATCTGCGGTGAACGAGAACGTGTCAAACGCGATGCCGTTCTCGTCAACGGGGTCGTCAAGGATGTTCACGATCTCGAGGCGTGTGACGTTAATGAACGAGCTGAGGTCTACGAACTCGTTGTGCGGGTCGCCTCCCGTAGAGACAAGATCAACCGTTGCAGAGAGTGCGCCGTCTTCAAAGACCCTGAACTGCGCCGTGACCCCCACGGCATTGGCCTGGATGGCCCAGAAAGTCAGCTCGTTGACGGGCACCGTGAAGTCAACAAAGATCGGCTGGAGGCAGTCGATCCCGGTGATCGGGCCGCTGCAAATGATGTTCGGCGGTGTCGTGCCGTCGGAGTTTCTGATCGAGGTGACCTGCGCCCCTGCGATGGATGAAAAGATCGCCGGCGGGTACTGGTCTGTCACGATGCCCGTGGAGTCATCGAACCCGATGACGGTCTGGGCTTGGGCGGGCGAGGCCAGGGCGACAGCCGCGGCAGAGGACAGCATGAGAAGAAATCGCACGGTTGTCTCCTCGTGATCGATGCGGAGCCGCGGCGGCTGAGTAAGGCAAAGAGCCGCAGACCTGATGACCAGTGTAACACAAATGCCGTGAAATCGGCGGTGATTGCGGAGCCGATAACCGGGCCCGGCGGACGGCGTCTGCGGGGCTTCGCTCTGAACCGAGAAAATAGTGAGGCTGAGCGGGTCAGCACCCGGCGAGGAAGAGGCTCACGAAGGTGCCGATGTCGCCGTTGTCGAGCAGCCCGTCGCCGTTCATGTCGGCCGCGAGATCGAACGCGAGGAACAGGTTGACGAAGAGCCCGATGTCGCCATTGTCGAGGATCCCGTCGCCGTTCATATCCGGGAGGCAGGGGTTGTCGATCACGATCAGTTGGCCGCTCAGGACGTGCCCCTGTTGGCTCACGCCCTGCTGGATGTCGAACTTGCTCTGCGCGAAATCGATCGGCGTGGAGCCGGTGGGTGAGAGCGGGCCATCAAAGACGAGCATGACGTCCAGCCCGTAGTCGTGGTAGCTGCCGACCATGGTGTACTCGGCGGAGCCGGCCTCGAACGTGACCTGCACGTACTCGGGCCCCAGCCCGAACCACGGGAACGTGGCCTGGATCATCGATCCGGTGCCGTTCTCGAAGTCGCCCGGCTCGTAGTCCCACCGGAGCGTGCCGGTCATGGGCTGAGTGGTGGTCGCGCCGGGGCTCGAGATGTCCGGCAGCAGCAAGACGTCCCGGAGCTCGTAGAACACGACGCTCGGCTGGGCCAGCGCCGCCGGCGAGCCCCAAAGGGTGAACGAAGTAAACAACGCGAAGGTCTTCAGCGTGCAAGCGTGGGCGGTGTTCATCGGCGGGCTCCCTGGGGCGTTGCATATCAGGATAACGTCGTCCGCAAATGGGATCAAGGCGGATCTCCTCGAGATCAGCTCCCCCGGCATGGATCGTTTGCGGCAGACCGAATCCGGATACCATGTACAGCAACGCCAATTGCCGAATTGCCCGATGAATGAAGCCCGTACGGTCAGTGTTCACAACGATCTGGCTTCCTGAAGTCACCGGCGAGTTGCCGCAGAGCCCATCCCGAGGAGCCGCCCATGGCCTCATACAGCATCTCGGTCAAACGCCCCAAGGACCCGAGCTCAACACAGGGCACCCTCAAGTACAAGGGCGGCATCTCCGTATCCAGCAAGTGCTGGTGGAAGCAGGAAAAACGGATCCCCGCGGGCAGCTACAGCGGGTGCTCGGCCACCACCATGGCCAGCAAGAAGTTCAACGCCATCTTCATCCCGGGCGTCAAGGGCTTCAAGGGGATCTTCATCCACATCGGGAGCAGACCAAAGCACTCTGACGGCTGCGTCGTCATCCCCAAAGCCAAAATCAGGGCCATCTACGACGACATCGACCCCAAGGACGGCAAGAACGTGAAGGTGGTCATCAAGGATGCCTGAGCCGCACGACCGATCCAGCCCCCCAGGGACCACCAGCGGGTTGGGAATAAATTCCCACCCCGAGCCGTTCTATACCCAATGATCTCTCCGTGGAGATCCACCCTCTCGGGCGTCCGGGACGCTTGGCACGGGGCTCAACGCGACGAGAAGGGAAACTCGATGAGAATGTTCACAGTGATGGCCTCGGTTGTCATCGGATTTGGAGCAGGAATCATGGCACTTGGAATCTCTGGTGGGCCCGCGGGCTCTGGCGACAACCCCATCACCGACAGCACGACGCGGTACAGCGCCTCCGGGCACGACATCACCCCGCTGAGCAAGCCCGAGGTCGAGAAGCTCGCGAGCAAGCTCGACGAAGAGACCTACCGCATCACACAGAAGGCCGGCACCGAGGCCGCGTTCTGTGGCACGCTGCTCGACAACAAGAAAGAAGGCTTCTACGCCTGTGTCGTCTGCGGGCTGCCTCTGTTCTCGAGCGAGCACAAGTTCACGTCCGGCACCGGGTGGCCCAGCTTCTTCCAGCCCGTCGATGAATCACACGTCGCCCAGACCGAGGACAACGCGCTGGGCATGGTCCGCACCGAGATCGCCTGTGCCCGGTGCGACGCGCACCTCGGGCACGTCTTCCCCGACGGCCCGCCGCCCACCGGCGCGCGGCACTGCCTGAACTCGGCCTCGCTCGTCTTCTTCGAGAACGACGCGGAGATCCCCGAGGCGAGCAGGCCCGTGAAGACCGAGACCGCCTACTTCGCCGGCGGGTGCTTCTGGGGCGTGGAGCACTACTTCGAGATGGGTGACGGCGTGCTCAACGCCGAGAGCGGGTACATGCAGGGCGACGAGGTGAGCCCGGCGTACAAGGACATCAGCAACGGCGTCTCGCGCCACGCCGAAACCGTCAAGGTCACCTTTGATCCCAAGCGAATCTCATACCAGCGCCTGCTCGAAGCCTTCTTCATCATGCACGACCCCACCCAGGTTGATCGGCAGGGCCCGGACCACGGCTCGCAGTACCGCTCGGGCCTCTGGGTCGCCAGCGACTCGCAGAAGCAGCAGGCCGAGGCATACCTCGAATCGATCAAAGGGAAGTACGACCGCCCGATCGCGACGGAGGTCGCCGCAGCCAAGGTGTTCTACCCGGCTGAGGACTACCACCAGGACTACATCGCGACGACCGGGCGGGCCTGCCACGTGACCAACCCGTGGCCGAAGCTTAACGGGGAATAAAACCAGGCCTGTGCCTTGCATCGACAAGCCCTCGGCGCGAGCCGAGGGTACACAAGGACTCACATTCACCTGGACCCTCGGCTCGCGCCGAGGGCTTGTCAACGCCAGATCAACGCACCTTGGGGACCTTGCTCTGAGGCTCTGCGAAGGCCCGGCGTTCTTGATTCGGCTACCCTTTGCACAATGACCGACCCCACCCCCCTCTCCGCAGACCAGCTCGAAGCCGCCGCGGAATCCTTCCGTGCTGACTACGCCGCGGTCCGCGACCAGATCGGCCGCGTGATCGTCGGGCAGCGTGAGATCGTGGACGGCGTGCTGACTGCCCTGTTCGCCAACGGGCACGTGCTGCTCGAGGGCGTGCCCGGCATCGGCAAAACGCTCCTTGTGCGCACGCTCGCCCAGAGCCTGCACCTGTCCTTCGGGCGCGTGCAGTTCACGCCCGACCTGATGCCCGCGGATATCACCGGCACCACCGTGGTCCGCGAGATCGCCGACGAGGCCGGGCACGTTCAGCGGGAGTTTGTCTTCGAGCCGGGCCCGATCTTCGCCAGCGTCGTGCTGGCCGACGAGATCAACCGAGCCACGCCCAAGACCCAGAGTGCGCTGCTCGAAGCGATGCAGGAACGCCGCGTTACGGTCGCGGGCACGACGCACCCGCTGCCCTCGCCGTTCTTTGTGCTCGCGACGCAGAACCCGATCGAGCAGGAGGGGACGTACCCCTTGCCCGAGGCGCAGCTGGACCGGTTCTTCTTCAAGCTGCAGGTGGGGTACTCCAACCGGGCCGAGATGGCTGAGATCTTGAACCGGACGACCGGCGGCACGGACCCGCACCCCGACGCCGTGCTCTCGGGCGAGAAGCTCATCGCACACCAGGCGCTGGTTCGGCAGGTCGCGATCGCGGACCACGTGCGGGATTATGCGATCCGGTGCGTGCTCTCGACGCACCCCAAGGGGCCCGATTCTTCGGGCGAGTTCGCAACGCCGATGGTGAACCGGTTTGTGCGCGTCGGGGCGAGCCCCCGTGCGGCTCAGGCCCTGGTGCTGGGCGGCAAGGTCCTGGCGCTGCTCGCCGGGCGGGCGGCGGTCTCGATCGACGACATCCGCGAGATCGCGCTGCCAGCGTTGCGGCACAGGCTGGTGATGAACTTCGAGGCCCAGGCCGAGGGGACCGGGGCTGATGATGTCGTGCGCAACATCCTCGAGACCCTGCCACGCGAGGCTCGGGATTAGCCCCGGGCGATTCGCAACCCGGGCCCTCGGCGTGCGGATACTTGGGCTGTGAGATTCCCGTTCTCTATCCCAGCGATTGCACTCGGGCTGGCCGCCGCGCTGGGCGCGGTGCTGCCCGCAGCCTCCGCTCAGACCGCGAACGCCCGCGAGCCGAAGGTCCGCCCCGCGGTGGAGCGGATCGACGTGGTGCCGGGCCGCCCGCTGGTGCTCCCGATCGAGATCGTGGACGACCGCGTGCTGCGGCGGGGTGTGTTCGAAGCCGTGCTCGACGACGGGTTGAAGATCGAGGGCGAGATCCACTGGATCGGTGTGCGGCCCGCGCGGCGCCCGACGGGCCACTCTCCGGGCCGCGTCGCGTGGCTCGGGCCCGCCGTGGAGTGGGTTTCCATCCCCGCGCGCGAGGCGGCCCGAGACGAGACCCGCCCCCCGGGCCTGTGGTATCTGGTCTGTGAGATGCCGCCCGAGGCGGTGGGGCTTGGGATGTGGTTCGCCGGCGAGCGGAGCGCGGTCAACTGGCTGCCCGACCCGTGGCGGCTGGGGCGCGACGCGAACGGCCGCGTGCCCGAGGCGATGTGGGCCTCGCCCCTGCCCGAGGGCGCCGTCCAGGCCGGAGATGTTCGCGCCGCGCTCGCGCAGTTAATGGCCAACCCGTGGACCCGGTGGCGGGCGAGACTGATGCTCGGCTCGCTCGAGCCCGACGCCTCGTTCGCCGACCACTGGTCGCCCCCGCCCGGGCTGAGCACGTCCGAGCCGACCGGGGTGCTGGCCAAGCTCGCGGCGTATCAGGACGGGCTGTGGCAGGCGGCGCTGGCTCGGCTCTGGATCGGCGACAAGGACGAGGCGGTCGTGCTGCGCGCACGGCTCGGGCAGGTCAGCGCCTTCGAGGGCGGGTGGGCACCCACCTTCCCCGTCTCCTCGGTGGCCGAGCTCAACCTGCGGACCGACCTGCTCAACCCGTTTGTGAACGAGAAGACGCTCGGGCTTCGCGCCCCGGCGTGGCGGGCCTCGCAGCCCGCGGCGGCCGTCTGGGTGGTGGATGACTCGGGCCGCACCGACGCGACGCTCGGCTCGCCCGTCGCCACGGTCGGGGCGATCGTGCTCGGCAACCACAACGCCCCGACGGCGCTGCTCACGCTGGGCGATCAGCCCCCCGAACCGGTCGAACCTCGACGCGAGTTGCGGCGGGTGCTGTCGGCCGAAAACCGCGGAGCTGGAGATAGTCCCCGAGATGGAGAACGCCCCGATGCGGAGCTGTTGCGGACCCGAGTGGTCGCGGCCCGCGTCGGCTTGTGGAAGGGCCAACTCCAGATCCTCACCGGGTCGTTCCCCGCGGCTCCGCCCTCGGTCCCGCTGGGCCCGCTGGTCAACGACTGGACGCTGGGGGCGTGGTCGCGGGGCCGCGAGCTTGAGGGTGCCGCGGTCGTGCCCGATTCGATGACCAGCGTGCGGCTGCTGCGTGCGGGGTCGTCGGCGAGCGATTGGCGGGTGCTGATTGAGTGCCGAACGCCCGAGGGCGACACCTCAACCGCGGCTGACCCGGCGTCGGGCCCAACGCTCGATGAGGTGACGCTCTGGTTTGGGCCGCGCAGCAGCCCGAGGGTGGTCCGTCGCGTCAATTCTCGGGGGCAGGTCCGCGGGGGTACGGCGGGCGAGGCCCTCGAGACCGTGCCCGTCGCCTCGGGTTCCGGGGGGTGGACGGTCATGGTCGCGGTACCGACCGAGGCGATCGAGCGAGGCGGGCTGCTTCGGGTGGGGCTGACACGGACAGACCCGGTCGGCCGGCGTACGGCGTGGCCCCGGCGGATGCTGCCCTGGGACTCCGAGCCCGGCCGGCTTGCGGTCGATCTCAACGCGTGGGACGGGTTCTGAGTTTCCTGGGTGGGCTCATGCCATCGGCGCGGCGTCGTCGAGGTGCAGCACCCGCTGCATGACCGAGTGCAGGTCGATGTTGTCGATCACCGGCTCGATGAGTTCGGCACCCGGCCCGATCGCCGCGACCTCGACCATGTCCGAGGTGTGGTGGGGACTCATAAACCCAACGCTGTGGTAGTTGCTCAGCATGGACCCGAGCAGCGAGGCCCTGTTCTGCGACCGCACAAGGTACGGGTCGGTCCGAATGCTATCGAGCAGTCCGCTGCGTAAGTAGGCGGTGTCCTCTTGGCTCATCTGATACCCGCCGGTGGTGTGGGCGATCAGCTCGCCGAGTGTGTTGTTCTCTGCGGCCTCTGCGAGCTTGGGCCAGACGGGCTCCATCGAGCTGTTCGCACCGGTGAGCCGCTCGATCCATCCGCCGTCTTTGCTGGCGTACGCGGTGAGCCCCGGGTTCGCGTTTCCGTGGTCAGAGGTCGTGATCAGCAGCGTGTCGTCTCGGCCGAGCGTGAACTCCATCGCGGCCCGCAGCGCGTCGTCGTAGTCGATCTGCTCGGCGACCAGCGCGGCCGCGTCATTGGCGTGGGCCGCGTGGTCCACCCGTCCGCCCTCGACTTGCAGCAAGAACCCGTCGGGGTTGCGGGCCAGGTGCCCCAGGGCGGTGGTTGTCATGGCGCCAAGCGAGGGGATGGTTCCGTCGCGGTCGAGCACATAAGGCATGTGCGAATCCGTGAACAGCCCGAGGTGCCTGGATCCTGCGCTCGCGGTCGAGAGATCGGGCAGGGCTTTGTGGACGCTGACCTGCGGGTGGGCCGCGAGCAGGGGGTCAGAGAAGAACCTCGCGCCGCCACCGAAGCAGACATCGATGCCACGCTGGAGAATCTGTTCCGCGATCGCGATCTCGAGATTTCGGTCGGGCACGTTGGCAACAAACGAGGCCGGGGTCGCGTGGGTGACGGTCGTCGTGGTGACCAGGCCGGTCGAGAGCCCGCGTGCCTTGGCGCGGACGTGGATCGGTGAGAGCATCTGCCCGTCCGGCGTGAGGTTGATCGTGCCGTTGTTGACGTGCTGCCCGATGGACCACGCGCACCCGCCCGCGGCCGAATCGGTCACCCAGGAGTCAGCGGAGTATGTCGTTGCCAGGGCCCGCCGAGTGCCAGCGATCTCGAGCAGTTCGAGCCACGCCGCCCGTCGCCCGTGCTGTTCTTTCAAGACGAGATCCGCGAGGGTGAGCGTGCCGATGCTCATGCCGTCGGCGCACATGAAGATCACGTTGCGGGCCGCCCGTCGCGTGGGCTTGTGCCCCGTCTGCCCGGCCGTCGAGGTCGCGCACCCCGAGGCCGCCGCGACCGCGGTCAGGCTTGCGGCCTGCAAGAAAGTTCGGCGGGTCACATCGGCGTTGCTCAATCGGTCGGTCATGCTTGGTCTCCCATCCCGATGGTACCGGGCTTTGTCTGCGGGGTTTCGCCGACTCTCATCTTGAGCCCGAACACGAGCCAGTCCACCGCGAGCAGCGCCAGCGCCGCGAGCACCAGCCACCGCCAGATCTCGGTCGGGCCCAGGTCCGGCTCAGCCGACGCCGCGACGCTGCGGCCCGCCATCGCGACCCGGTCCGCGGTGCCCAGGCCCGATTCGCCCGGGCTCAGCAGGCTCACGGGCAGCTCGACCGTCGGGGCGCCCGCGACGGAATACAGCCCGGCGAGCCGGGGCACGCCCAGGTTCGCCACGCCGCCGATCACCGGGGCGCTGAGCGATTCGGGCCCGTCGAGCCGGACCGAGGTCTCGCCCGCGCTCGCCCGCAGCCGCACCGGGTCGGCGGTGGTGAAGACACGCCCCGGGGCGCCGCGCCCGATCGGGGCGAGGCTCTCGATCGCCTGGGCCATGAAGATCGGGAAGCCGATCTGCATCGGCCAGTTCGAATCACGCGGCGAGAACGCGAGCACCAGATGATCCACGCCCTGGGCGCGGCACGCGAGCACCAGCGGGCCGGCCTGCCCCGACACGAGCACGTCGAGCCGCTCGACGCCGGCGACAGTGGACTCGGGCAGCGCGACGCGATGACCAACCACGAGCGACTCGAGCGCGACATCGCGCAGCGCCGGGTGTGTGCGGTCCCACGACACCGCCCGGGTCGGCGTATCGAGTGCCGGGGGGGGAAAGGCTGGGGGGGGTGAGGCTGGCTGTGCGCCCGAGGCAAGGAACCCCGGCACCACGCCGAACGTGATGCTGGGTCGGCGAGCGGCGGCGGGGAGTGAGACGCGATCAAACACGATCACGTCCGCGTCGCCCGGGTTGTCGGCCCACCGCTGATAGGTTTCAAGCGAGACCGAGCGGAGCACACGCGGCTCGAGCGCGGTCAGCAGGTCCGTCAGGATCGGCGAAGGCCTGGGCGAGCCCGCCTCGTCGCCCTCAGACACGAGCAGGATCGAGGGCGCTTCGGGGCGGGGCACGCTGAGGCCCGCGGCGTTGTCCGCCGCGAGCGCGTCGGGGCGGTCGAGCCGCAGCGTAATCGTCTGCGCCCGGTTGAGCCGCAGCTCGAGGGTCCGCGCCAGCTCGCCGGGCGTCCACCGGCCCGCGGGCGAGAGCTCGGCCGGCGGCACACGCACCGCGAACCGCCGAAGGTTCTCGTCCTCCGAGTCGATCGAGACGGGCACCGCGATCTCTTTGGGCCCCGTGTTGAGCACGCGGAAGAACAGCCGCACCAGAGCCGGGTCGTCGCGGTCGCGGCGGGCGTTGAGCGCGACGACGCCCAGGTTGTCTGGTGCGACCAGATTATCTGGCACGCTAGAGTTGCTCGGTGCGCCCGGGTCGTTGGGGGCGGCTGGGTTCTCCGCGATCCGCTCGAACCGGAAGCTCGCCCCGGCGAGCGTGAACGATCGGCCCGGTGTGTCCCCGCCGTCGCTGAGCAGCACGACGGTGGTCGGGGTGTCGGCGGCGGACTCATCGGGGGCGCGGGCGGTGAGCGTCTGCGCCAGGTCGAAGGCCGCCTGCGGGTCGCCGGGTCGGTCGGTGGGCTCGATCGCGTCAATCAGTTGGCGAAGCTCCGCCCGGCTCGTCGAGGGCGGGCCCACGAGGACGGGGCGGGAGTCGAACGCGAGGACCGCGACCTGCACGCCTCGGTCGGTGGCTTCCTCGGCGAGCTCGATCGCGCGCCGCTTGGCCAGGTCGAGCCGGCTGACGCCGCGGACACCCGTCGCGCTCGTCGCACCCGTCGCGTTCATCGAGGCGGACCGGTCGATCAGCAGCACCACGCGGTCCGGGCGGGCCCCGGCGGTGTCGATCGTCGGGCGGCCCAACGCCATCAACAGCAGCGCCAGGATCAGCAGGTGCAGCCAGAGCAGCCAGGAGTTGCGGATCCACCGCAGCGGCGCGTTGACCTCCAGATCGCGGGCGGCGTCCTCCCAGAGCATCGTCGAACTCACCCGCACCGGGCGGCGGCGGAGCTTGAGAAAATAGAGCGACAGCAACGCAGGCACCGCGAGCCCCGCAGCGATCAGCATCGGGATTGGTGTCAGAAAGCTCACAGCGACTCGGGGGCCGAATCTGGATCGGGTGCCGAATCAGGTTCGGGCGGTGGGGGGGCTGATGGGGGGGGCGATGGTTTGGTTGGCGGGGGGGGTGGCGTCGAGGCCGACAGCGGGGACGGGCTCATGTGCGAGGCCTTGTACCACTTGGCGACCACGAACGTCTCACGCGACAGGTCACGGCTCGCCTTGGGCTTGCACCCGCGGACGACGTTGAACTCCGCCCGCAGCCGCTTGAGCAGATCGGGGAAGGTCTCGCCCTCGAGGACCTTGATCACCAGCGTGCCCCCGGGGCGGAGCAGCTGCGGGAGCCGATCGAGGATGGTCTCGCAGAGTCGGACGGACCGGAAGTGGTCGCCGTGCCCCGTGGTGTTGGGCGCCATGTCTGAGATCACCGAGTCAAAGCCCGCGATGCCCACGCCCTTTTTTCCGGTCCCGATCATGGCCTCAAGCGGCACCTCGGTGAAATCGCCGACCACCGTGATGACGCGATCAGGGACCAACGAGCTGGCGGGCTTGAGGTCGATGCCGACGACGAGCCCCTTAGACCCGACCCGCTCTTGGGCGACCTGGAGCCAGGAGCCGGGGGCGCATCCGAGATCGAGCACCCGCCCGCCCTTGGGCAGGACCTGGTGGCGGTCGTCCAGCTCGAGGAGCTTGTAGGCCGAGCGCGCGAGATAGCCCTCGCGCTTGGCTTGGTTGAAGTACTTGTCGTGGAGTTTGCGGGCTCTGGGCACGGAGCGATTGTAGAGTCCGCCGCAGGGCCGGTGGGCTGGTGGGGGGGGAGCCAAGAAAAAGCCCCGAACCCAAGGGAGGGTCCGGGGCCGAAGCCACGCCACACACGGCGAGAATCAGAGACAAGCACGCGAGATCGAAACAGGTCAGAACAGAGCAGGTCAGAGCAGGGCAGGTCAGGACGTGAACGCACCCAGAGGATGCCATTCCCCGGCCCGCTTGGCCAGCGAATCACCTCGCGGTCGGGCCCGCCCCCGGAGGTGCCGCGGATCGGGGGTTCGGGGCGAATCAGCGAACCGGGGCGAGGGGCGCGGTCTGTGCGGGCGCCGGGGGGGAGTAATCCGTTCGCTTGAGCGGGTCCGAAGTCCCAATCGACTCGGTCAGATGATCGCGTGCAGGGCGGCCACAGCCGTGTCGATTTCGCCCTCGGTGCTGAAGCAGCCCGGGCTGAGCCGCATCGTCCCGCCGCCGGCGAGCGTGCCGAGTGTCTCGTGGGCCAGCGGGGCGCAGTGATACCCGGCGCGCCCGAAGATGCCCCGCTCCGCCAGCGCCGCCGCGAGCGCCTTGGGCTTGTGCCCGTCGATCGTGAACGAGACGGCTGCGGTGCGTTTGGTGGGGTCCGTCGGGCCGTGGATCGTGAGGCCCTTGATCCCGAGCAGCCCGTCGATCAGCCGACCGACCAGCTCGTGTTCGTGAGCCAGCAGCGCCGCCTGCCCCTTCGCGTTGATCCACTCGATGCCCGCGGCGAGCCCCGCGATCGCGGGCAGGTTCAGCGTGCCCACCTCGTGGCTCGACGGCATCGAGCCCGACAGCGGGTGCTTGCCCGAGTCGCCCCCGGTGCCGCCCTCAGCCATGGTGTTGATCGAAACGTTTGGCGCGACCCAGAGCCCGCCAACGCCCGTCGGGCCCAGCATCCCTTTGTGCCCCGCGAAGCTCAGCAGGTCGCACCCGAGCTCAGCCACATTCACCGGCAGGTGCCCGACGGCCTGGGCCCCGTCGAGCAGCGTCAGCGCGCCGTGCTCGCGGGCCAGCCGGATCACGTCGGCCACGGGCATGATGTGCCCCGACACGTTGCTCGCCATCGAGCAGGCGACCAGCTTGACGCCGCCCTTGCCCAGCTCCGCTTCGAGCCACGCCAGGTCGAAGGGGTCGTCAGCCGAGTACGGCGCGAGCACAAACTCGACGCCCCGCTCCCGGGCGAGCTTGCGGACCGGGCGGCTCACCGCGTGGTGCTCCAGGGACGACATGATGATCCGGTCGCCGGCGTTCCAGTGTTGCCCGAGCAGCGCCAGGTTCAGGGCGTAGGTGCAGCCCGGCTGCAAGAGCAGCCGCGACGGATCGGGCACGCCCAGGAAGCGGGCGATGGTGCCGCGTGCGGTCTCGAGCGGGTCGGCGCCGGCGATGATTGCTGGCCCGCGCTTAGGGCTGCCCATGGAGCGCAGAGCATGGTCGCAGGCCTGGTAGACCGAATCGGGCTTGGGCCAGCTGGTCGCGGCGTTGTTCAGAAAGATGGTGGTGGATTCGGGCAACCGCGATCTCCGGTGAGGGGAGCCAAGCCTAAGCCATCGTCAACCCTTGCGGAACCGGGAAAGGGGTTCCACGGTCGTAAAAAAACGACCAGCCTAGGTGCCCCGATTGGTCTGCTCGCACCCTAGTGCGGCACTTCCTTCACCGCGTTCCGGTTCCACGCCGGGATCCGCACGATGATCGGCTTGTCCCCCTCGACGATAATGTCGCACTGGCAGCTCAGCCGCGAGTTGATCTGCAGCCCGGGGGCTTCCTCGACCCGGTCGTCCTCTTCCTCGGTCGTCTCGGCGAGCTGCTCCATGCCCTGCTCGATGTAGACGTGGCACGTCGAGCAGGCGCAGACCCCGCCGCACGAGTGCTCGATGTTGATCCCGTGCTCGACGGCGATCTCGAGCAGGTGCTCGCCTTTAGCGGCCATCAGGCGGTGCTCCACCGTATCCGAGCCGTCCTCGTTGACCGATTTGGGGTCCTCGAGGATGAACGTGACGGAGATGGTCTCCGGGCCGTGATCGTGGTCCGAGTGCTTCAGATGCATAGACTGGGCTCCGTGGGCGTGGGGCCTTGGATTTAGACTGATTCCAAGCTGCTTGACTGTAGCCGTATCATTCTACGTCGCCCACGGCTCGGCCTGACAGATCTCGCCCGGTTGGCGGGGCGGGGCCCAGATCCGCCGAGTGAATGAGAGCGACCCGGGCGTGTCCCGGGAGCAGGAGCCAACGGTTGATCACACCGAGCCCGAATCAGCCCGCCGAGCCCTCGCTCGAACTGAGCGTGGTCGCTCCGGCGCACAACGAGGAGGAGAACGTCGCCGAGCTGGTCCGCCAGATCGGGGCCGCGATCGAGCCCCTGGGCATCGCCTGGGAGTTCATCCTGGTGGATGATGCCTCGACCGACGAGACGACCGCCAAGGCGGTCGAGCTGCAGCCCGGCCGCCCCTGGCTCCGGGTCATCACGCTCGCCAGACCGAGCGCCGGGGCCGGCAACGGGCAGTCCGTCGCGTTCAAGATCGGGTTCAACGCGGCCCGCGGGCGGCTCGTCGCGGTGCTGGATGCGGACCTGCAGAACGACCCAGCCGACTATCCCGCGATGCTGCAGAAGCTCGCCGAGACCGGGGCGGACTTCGTGCAGGGCGACCGCAGCCGCGCCCGCAACGACAACTGGGCCCGCAAGCAGACGAGCCGAATCGGGCGTTGGTTCAGGCGGCTGATCCTGGGCGACACGATCCGCGACACCGGGTGCTCGCTGCGTGTGATGAAGCGTGAGATCGCGGTTCGCCTGCCGCTCGAGTTCAAGGGCCTGCACCGGTTTATCCCCGCCACCGCTCGGCACATGGGGTACACCGTCGTCGAGATGCCGGTGAACCACCGGGCACGGCACGCCGGGGTCGCCAAGTACGGCAACCTGGGCATCACCAAACGGGCGATCCCCGGGCTCGTCGATTGCTTCGCGGTGCGGTACATGCGCAAGCGCCGGCGTTGGGCCCAGGCGAGCGAGCAGCCCGTGGCGACCGAAAGCACCGATTCATGAAGGCCGGCCCGATTATCGCGATGGTCGCTCTGGTGATCGTCGGCATGTGGCTGGTGCTGCAGCCGACGCTGGCGCGGGGCGGCTATGACTTCGCTGTGAGCGTCGGGGCGGAGCAGTTGCTCGTCACGACCGCCAGCGGGTCTGAGCCGGGCGAGACGATCTACGAGTTTGTCGCCCCGGCCGACCTGGCCGCCCGTGGCCCGGTCAGCGCCGAGGTCTATCAGCAGATTCGGCAGGCCCGGGTCGACGCGTGGGAGGCCCGCCCCGGCTTCGAGCGGGCGTTGCTCGGGTTCTTCAACATCTCGAACTGGATGAACTTCGGCTGGGTCGCGATCGGGCTCTTGGGGCAGGCCGCGTTCTTCGGGCGGATGTTCATCCAGTGGATCGTGAGCGAGAAGAGCCGCGAGAGCCAGGTCCCCGAGCTGTTCTGGTGGTTCAGCTTCATCGGGGGCGTCTTCCTGTTCACCTACTTCGTGTGGCGGACCGACGTGGTCGGGGTGCTGGGCCAGTCCACGGGGGTCGTGATCTACGCCCGGAACCTGCGGCTGATCCACAAGCAGAAGCGTCGCGCCCAGCGGGGCTCAGAACGCGAGAACCACGAAATCGCGTCCGGATCTCCCGAGCCGGGTGAAGCCGCGGGCCCGCATGAGCCGACTTGAGGGGTACCGCCGGATAACCCGGTCGGACCGAAGGAGCTTGGCGTGGACACCTATCTCGACGGACAGAAACTGGAACCGGCCTCGGGCGGGATCGCGGGCGTGCTCCGCGGGGCTTGTCTCACCGCGACCGACACAGGGCGAATTCTCACACGGGTGATCGCCGACGGGGCCCCGATCGCCGCCGAGCTGATCGACCACCCGCCCGCGGACGACGCCGGGATCGGCACGCTCGAGATCTTCACCGACGACACGAACGAGGTGATCACCGAGAGCCTCGCGGGAGCTTCTGAGGCGTTGCAGGCGGTCAAGCTGATCCAGCAGACCGCTGCGGAGAAGATCCAGGCGGGGCAGATCGCTGAGGCGTTTGAGCCGCTGGGCAGCGTGCTCGAGACCTGGGGCGCGGTCCGCGAGATCGTTGGTCAGGCCGGGGAACTGGCCAATATTGATATCGGACGTTTGCCGGTCGGCGAATCCACCGGGGCGGCGCTGATCGAGGATCTGTCGGTCCGGCTTGGCGCGATCCGCGAGGCGATGGCCGGCGAGGACTGGGGCGGGCTTTCCGACGAGTTGGCCTACGAATTGGGCGACCAGGCCGAGGCGTGGCGAGGGCTGGTGCATGCGATGAGCGCGAAGATTGACGCCAAGGATTGAAGGAGCACAAGGCCCGGCGCAAGACTGGGCCTTAGAATCCCTCGAATGGGGCGTCCCAAAGCAATCCAGATCGACGGTCTGATGGAGCAAGCGAGCATCTCGCTGGCCGAGACACGCTATTTTGACGCCGCAGATCATGCCGCCGAGGCGATGAAGCTGGCAAGGCGGGCTGCGGACTTCGAGCGGATGGCCCGGATTTGCATGCCGCTGCAAGAGGCCCGTCGGCAGGTTCGGCTCCAGGCCGAGGACGCGGGCGTGGTCTGCGTCGCCAAAAGCGAGGGCGAGCTGCCCGGCGAGGTGCTCTCGGGGTGCTACCTGTTTCAGCCGCCGCTGCTGGGCATCGATGGCCGCCGCCTGCGCGAGATCGCACACGACGAGGGCGTGCCCGTCTTTGTGATCACCCGCGAGCCGATGACCCGCGACGGGCGCTGGCCGATCGTCGCGGTGGGGCAGGTGGTGGTGCGGGCCAAGGTCGCGCCGCCCGAGGGCGTGCAGCGGGTCGAGACGGGCATGCGCAAGGACAACTTCGAAGGCACCACCGTGCCCCTGGAGTGGATCCAGATGTGCGGCGAAGCTTTGGGCGACGCGGCGATCGCGGACGCTGAGGAAGTGGCCGGCGACGACCCCGCAGCGTTCCTCGTCGATGATCTGGTCGAGCGGCTCGACGCGGTCGTGGATCACGAGCGGCTGCACCAGCGGCTTGAGGCCGCGTGCCGCCAGGCGATGACCGAGCCGATGCCGTCTAGGCCCCGCCGACGTGCGGTGGTGTCGATCCCGTTCGGGCTCTGAGGACGCCGAGCAAGAGCGACAGGACCCTTTTTCCAAGCCG
>JBLHKT010000039.1:0-19172 GCA_047620485.1 Phycisphaerales bacterium
ATTAAAAAAGTATGACATTTGTTGTCAAAGTTTCACAGTTGCAACTGTTGTGACAGTTGAGCAAATGTCAGAGTAGAAAAATACGGCCTAAATCATCATCAACATCACGATGAAGACACTTCTTTGTTTCTTTAGCCTTTACTTATAAGGGATGCAAAAGGAAGTTTCAATGTATGCACAATTAATTCTGGCAATCTACATAAATCAGCTGAGGACAGCTTATCCCAGTTAGCCAGGGATTCAGCCATGTAGGTCTCTCAGTTCTGCTAGCAGGAATCCCAACTAATAGGGTGTTCATCTACAAAGTTACATCTACATCTACATCATACATGTGCATGGGGGGGGGGGTGAAGGGGGGGGGGGGGGGGGGGGGGGGTTGTGGTAGGCTGCGGGGATGAGGAGGTCCCCGATGAGCGATGCGAACCACGGCGGAACGAACGGCGGAATGAACGGCGGCACGGGCTGGACACGGCGAGGTGTTCTTGGCGCGGGGTTGGGGGCTGCGGCGGGGATGGCGATTGGGGCGCCGATGGTTTTGGGGGGGGAGCGGTGGGGGAAGAACAGGGCCGCGAAGAATGATGTGATCCAGGTCGGGATGATCGGGATGGGGATCCGTGGGCGCAACATCATGAACGGGAGCGTGCTCAAGAACGACCGGATGCGGATCGTGGCGATGTGCGACGTTGATTCGACGCGGCTGACGCATTACGCGGACAAGGCCGAGGCGCACTACGCCGAGGCGGGTGCGGCGGGTGAGATTCAGCGGACGCAGCACGCGGAGGAGGTGCTTGCGCGTGATGACATTGACGCGGTGATCATTGCGACGCCGGACCATTGGCACGCGACGCTGTGCTTGGCGGCGATGGCGGCGGGCAAGCACGTGTATTGCGAGAAGCCGTTGACGCACACGCTGCACGAGGGCAAGGTGCTGACGGCGGCTGCGGCGGCGAGCGGGCTGGCGTTTTTGACGGGGAGCCAGCAGCGGACGGAGTACGGGCATCGGTTTAGTCGGGCTGTGGACCTGGTTCGCAACGGGGCGATCGGGCGGATTTTGACGGTGAACATCGGTGTGGGGGATCCGCCCAAGTGGTGTGAGCTGCCGACCGAGGCGATGGAGCCGGGGTTGGACTGGGATCGTTGGCTGGGGCCTGCGCCGTTGCGTGGGTATCACAGCGACCTGAGCCCGCGCGGGGTGCACGGGCACTACCCGGTGTTTCGCGCGTACATCGAGTACAGCGGCGGGTACCTGGCGGACATGGGCGCGCATCACTACGACATCGCGCACTGGGCGATGGGGATGGACACGGACGGGCCGACCGAGACGCGGGCGCCCGCGCCGGGCGGGGCGGAGGACGGGAAGCAGCGTGGTGTTCAGCTGGTGTATCCCAACGGGGTGGTGCTGACGCACGGGGGGCCCAGCGGGACGACGTTTGTCGGGACCGAGGGGATGCTGCACGTTGATCGTGGGCGGATGGCGACGGTGCCGGGGAGTTTGTTGGAGATGGAGCTGGGCGAGGACGCGGAACTGGTCGAGCCGCCCAGTGGTCACATGGACCACTTCTTGGATTGTTGCGAGGGGAAGGCGACGCCGATCTGCGGGGCCCAGGCTGGGGCGCGGACGGCGGCGGCGTGTCAGCTGACGAGCCTGACGTATCGGCTGGGGCGGGAGCTGAAGTGGGACGCGAAGGCGTGGGCGTTTGAGGATGACGACGAGGCGAACGGGTTGCTCGATTACGATCGGCGGGATGGGTACGGGCTGCCGAGCGAGTGAGGGTGAGGTCCCGTCGCTGAGGCTCGGGGCTCTTTGAAGACAGGCGGGACGCCTGTCCCACAAGAAGAAAACCTCGCGTGCTTGCGCACGCGGCTTGGATCAGAACCCCCTCGCTCGCGCTCGGGGCTCGTTGTGGGCTGCGGGGAGGAAGTCGCTACACTCGACGCATGATTGAACGAGTGGGGTCTTACAGGGTTTCTGGCGAGCTTGGGCGTGGCGGCATGGGGGTGGTCTATCTCGCCACCGACACGCGCCTCGACCGCCAGGTGGCGATCAAGGCGCTGCCGGAGGAGCTGGCGGGGGATGCGGGTCGGCTCGAGCGGTTTGAGCGTGAGGCGAAGACGCTGGCGAGCCTGAACCATCCGAACGTTGGCGGGATCCTGGGGATCGAGGAGCAAGACGGGGCGAAGTATTTGGTTCTTGAGTTTGTGGATGGTGAGACGCTGGCTGAGCGGCTGGACCGCGGGCCGCTGGATGTGGATGCGGCGATCGAGCTGGCGGTGCAGATCGCTGCGGGTGTTGCGGCGGCGCACGAGGCTGGGGTTATTCACCGGGACCTGAAGCCGGCGAACATCAAGGTGACGCCGGAGGGCGTGGTGAAGGTGCTCGACTTCGGGCTGGCGACGGATCAGCGGGGGCTCGGTTCGGGGGTCGAGGACGCCGAGGCCCGCACCGCAACGATGCATCGGGTGCCGCCGACCGCTGCGGGGACGGTCCTGGGCACGGCGGCGTACATGAGCCCCGAGCAGGCGCGTGGAGAGCGGGTCGATCGGGGTACGGATCTCTGGTCGCTGGGCGTGGTGCTGTTTGAGTGTCTGACGGGGAAGAACTCGTTCGCCGCGGGTTCGGCGGTCGAGTCGATCACGAAGGTCTTGCGGGACAGCCCCGACTGGGACGCGCTGCCGGGCGGGGTCCCGAGCCTGGCGCGGTCGGTGCTGGAGCGGTGTCTGGAGCGTGACCCTCGGCGGCGGCTGAGCTCGGCGGGCGATCTGAGGTTGCTGCTCGAATCGGCTCTGGCCGAGGAACCTTCGGGGGTTGGGGCCTCGCACCCTGCGGCGCGAGAGAGCGTCTTTGTGATCGACAGCGATGTCTGCCGCGAGCTGGAACGAGAGGGGCTGGACCCTCGGCTGATCGGGTGGAAGATGCGGTACTCCGACTCTGAGAAGCGATCGGAGAACCTGGTCATCTGGATTCCGAGTTTCGGGGGGGATCACCTGCTGGAGCAGTTGAGTCGTCTGCAGGCGGCGGCCGATCATCGGGTGGTGGTGGTCACGCTCATCGGTCTGGAGCCGGGCGGGGGCGAGCGGCCGGAGATTACGACGGAGAACCAGCTGAGAGTGCTGCGTGCGTTTGCGCGCTGGCTGCGCGACCGGGTGAACCCTGGTCGGCTGGTGATCGGCGGGTTCTCGTGCGGCGCGGACTACGCGATCCGCGTGGCTGCGGGGGCCGAGCCCGGGTTGTTCGACGGCGTCGCGATGTGCGATCCGAACCTGGTGCGCGGGACGTGCGTGATCTCGGGACTGTTCGCGGGGTTGGACCCCCGGAGCCCGGAGGGCGTGGTGAAGGTCCTGGGTCAGATGTCCGGGATGTGCGAGTCGGTGGACGACTGGGTGAGCCTGAACGGGCACCTGTTGTCGTGCATCCGGAAGCTCGAGAACGATCTGCGGCCGCTGATCCACCAGGGGGTGAGTATCGCCGGGCCGTTCTCGTCGGAGGCGGGTGCCGATCGGTCGCCGTTCGTCGATTGGTATCGTGAGGCGAGCGGGCGGGTGGGGTCGTTGCGGGTGTTGTTCGCGGACAACGAGTGCAACCGGCGGGCGATGGGGGAGATCCGGCTGCGGCACCTCGATGACGGGTGTCTGGGCGAGCGCTTCGACGAGCGTTCGATCTCGTACCTCCCGGGAAGCCACATGGAGCTTGGCGAAACGTCTGTGTTGGTGGGTGTGATGGATGACACGCTCGACGCGGTCCGCTGAGGCGGCTGGCGGAGGCCCCGTCTGGTGGCCCTGTCGCTGGCGCTCCGGGCTCGTTGTGGGTTGCGTTGAGAAACCCGGTACACTCGCCGCATGGTTGAACGCGTGGGCCCATATCGGGTTGAGGGGGAGGTCGGGCGTGGCGGGATGGGCGTGGTGTACCGCGCGATCGATGAGCGGCTGGACCGTGAGGTTGCGATCAAGGCGCTGCCGGAGGAACTGGCGGGGGATGCGGGTCGGCTCGAGCGGTTTGAGCGTGAGGCGAAGACGCTGGCGAGCCTGAACCATCCGAACGTGGGCGGGATTCTGGGGATCGAGGAGCAAGACGGGGCGAAGTATTTAGTTCTTGAGTTTGTGGACGGGGAGCCCCTAGCAGTAACATAGACTCTGGTACAACTATTAGGGGCAGTTCAGGCTAGCGGGGCAACTATACTTACGACATGGGGTATACTGAGAAAATAACGAGGGGCGGTACCGAAGCGGGGCGGATGATCCGGGAGGGTGCCCAGCGTGGGGCTGCGTATCTGGCGGGCGTGGGGGATCGGCCGGTCGCGGCGAGCGCCGAGGCGGTCGCGGGGTTGAGTGAGCTGGACGAGGCGATGCCGGGGGGGCCCAGCGAGCCGGGTGAGACGCTGGGGATGCTCGACCGGGTGGGATCGCCGGCGACGACGGCGACGGCTGGGCCTCGGTATTTCGGGTTTGTGATCGGTGGGCAGGTGCCGGCGGCTGCGGGGGCTGGGGTGCTGGTGAGCGTGTGGGACCAGAACGCGGGGATGCAGGCGGGGTCGCCGATCGGGAGCAAGACCGAAGAGGTCGCGGGTCGGTGGATGCTTGAGCTGCTGGGGCTGGACCCGGCGTGCGCGGTCGGGTTTGCGACCGGGGCGACGATGGCGAACTTTACGGCGTTGTGCGCGGCGCGGCATTGGGTGTGCGCGAATGCCGGGTGGGATGTTGAGGGGCAGGGGCTGATGGGGGGGCCCGCGATCCGGGTTGTCGCGGGCGAGCAGGTTCACATCAGCGTGCGGAAGTCTGTGTCGCTTGCGGGGCTTGGGCGTGACCGGATCGAGCTGGTGAAGGCGGACGAGCAGGGGCGGATGATTCCGGGCGAGTTGCCTGAGCTTGACGAGCGGACGATTTTGCTTTTGCAGGCTGGGGACGTGAACTCGGGGACGTTTGATTTCTATGAGGAGATCATTCCGCGTGCGAAGGCTGCGGGGGCGTGGGTGCATGTCGATGGTGCGTTTGGGCTGTGGGCTGGGGCGTGCGAGCAGACGCGGCACCTTGTGCGTGGGGTTGAGGGTGCGGACTCTTGGGCGACGGACTGTCACAAGTGGTTGAACGTGGGGTACGACTCTGGGGTGGTGATCTGTCGGGACACCGAGGCGCTGCTGGCGTCGATGTCGGCTCGGGCGAGCTATCTGGTCGAGGGTGATCGGCGGGACCCGAGCTGGTTTGTGCCCGAGCTGAGCCGTCGGGCGCGCGGGGTTGAGGTCTGGGCGGCGTTGCGGAGCTTGGGAGTGAGCGGGGTGGACGATCTGATCGCGCGGTGCTGCCGGCACGCGAGGCGGTTCGCGGCGGGGCTGGGCGAGGCGGGGTTTGAGATCATCAATGAGTCGGACGAGGAGGGCGTGGTGCTGAACCAGGTGCTGGTGAGCTTTGGGGATGACGAGACGACCAAGCGGGCGATCGGGCTGATCCAGGAGGACGGGACGTGCTGGGTGGGGGGCACGGACTGGACGGGCGGGCTTCGGCCTGGCGAACAGGGTCGGCACGCGATGCGGATCAGCGTGACCTCGTGGGCGACGACGGACGAGGACGTGGAGCGGAGCCTGGCGGCGATGATCCGGTGCGGCCGGGCCGCGGTGGGGTGAGGCGGGCGGCGGTGGGTTGAGGCGGGCGTGGGCGGTATGAAATAGGATGTGGGACGATCCCAATGAGGGTGGTTCAGGCGGGGCTTTGGGCTCGGTCTGCGGAGTGGACGCTGAACCGGAAGAACGATGGGGTGAGTCGCGGCATGATTCAGACACGAGAGATCCGGGTTGACTATGGCGAGGTGAACGCGGTGGCGGACCTGAGCCTGGACATCGGGCCCGGGGAGATCTACGGGCTGATCGGGCCCAACGGGGCGGGGAAGACGAGCCTGATCTCGGTGCTGGCGACGCTGCGTGAGCCGACGTATGGCGACGCGAAGATCCTGGGGATGGACATCATCGAGGACGTGGCGGGTGTGCGGCGGGTGCTGGGGTACATGCCGGACATGGCGCCGGTGTACAAGGACCTGAAGTGCTGGGAGTTTCTGGACCTGTTTGCGCGGGCGTACTTCGTGTCGCGGCATGAGCGGCGGGCGCGGGTGAATTCGTGCCTCGACGAGGTGAGCCTGGGGTTCAAGCGGGACGCGAAGGCGGGGACGCTGAGCCGCGGGATGACGCAGCGGCTGGTGCTGGCCAAGACTCTTTTGCACGATCCGAAGGTGCTGCTCTTGGATGAGCCGGCGAGCGGGCTGGACCCGATCGCGCGGATCGAGCTGCGTGATTTGCTGCGGCGGCAGAAGGAGATGGGCAAGGCGGTGGTGATCTCGTCGCACATTTTGAACGAGCTGAGCGAGTTCTGCACGTCGATCGGGATCATGGAGAAGGGGCGGATGGTGCTGCAGGGCGGGCTCGACGACATCGTCGCGGGGCTCAACGAGACGCGGCGGTTCGTGGTCGAGACGATCGGGGCGGCGGACCCGGCGGTGGGGGTGCTTGGCACGGCGGCGGGGGTGAGTGATATTGAGACCGAGGCCGACGCGAGCGGGGACGGGCGTTGCACGTTTGAGCTTGCGGGGAATGACGAGGAGGCGGCGGCGCTGCTGAGCCGTCTGATGGGCGAGGGGGTTCGGGTGAAGGGGTTCTTCGAGCGTCGTCGGGGTGTTGAGGATGTGATGATGCGGGTCGGGGCGTCTGAGATTTCGTGATGGAGAGTTGCTGATGACTGGTGTCTCGATGATGAACGTGCTGACCGATCCGAACCCGCTGTTCATGAAGAGTTTTCGCTCTCGGATGCGTGGGGTTCATCTGATGAGCTGGGGCGTGGTGACGCTGACGGTGACGACGTTTGTGTCGCTGCTGATCTTCTTCATTCAGACCAAGCAGCTTGACGTGGAGCCGCGTGACGCGGCGAAGGCGGTGATCCCGGCGGTGCTGATCATCCAGGCGGTGCTGCTGATGATGGTGGGGACGGGGGCGGTGGCGCACGGGATCGCGGAGGAGCGTGACGAGGGGCTGGTGGCGTATCAGCGGATGACGCCGATGAGCCCGACGGCGAAGATCCTGGGGTATCTGTTCGGCCTGCCGGCGCGGGAGTACGCGTTGGTGGCGTTGACGATGCCGTTCGTGATCGTGGCGACGGTGTACAGCGGGTTTAGCGTTCTGACGCTGCTGCACTTCTACATGGTGTTCTTCGTGTCGGCGTGGGTGTATCACATGACGGGGCTGATGGCGGGGATGGTGTGGCCCAAGCCGCGGCTTGCGGTGTTCCTGTCGATGGGCATGGTGCTGGTGCTGTACTTTGCGCTGCCGAACCTGTCGCGGCTGGGGATCACTTTTTTCGAGCACCTGACGATCCGGCCGACGCTGTTCGGGATGGTGTGGAACGAGCTGCCCGCGAGCATGCGGCCGCGGGCGGAGATGAGCGGGATCGACGGGTTTAGGCCGATCCCGTGGTTCGGCGGGAGCATGCACCAGACGGTGTACACGATGCTGGTGCAGGGGTTCGTGCTCGCGGTGATGTTCAGCGTGATCCACCGCAAGTGGCGGCGTGAGAACAGCCATTTGTTCTCGAAGGTCGGCGGGCTCGTGGTGTTCGGGGGCGTGGTCGTGTTCATGCTGTCGAGCCTGTGGGCGATGATCGCGCAGGACGAGGTGTACCAGTCGGTGTTCGGGGGCTCCATCGAGCCGAATCAGTTTGTGGAAATGGATGACGGGCGGGTCTTTTGGACGTCGTCGAACCCCCCCGCGGCGGTGGTGGAGCGGCAGCCCGAGATGTTGCTGGTGCTGCTGATGGTGCCGATGGCGCTGCTCGGGGCGCTGTACCTGCTGATGACGACGTGGATCACGTCGGGGCGGAACACGGCGATCGAGGGGTGGCGGCGGGCGCGGAAGCACGGGACCAAGAGGCTGGGGTGGAACTCGGACGCGGCGTCGAGCCTGCCGGCGTGCGCGGGGATGATCGCGATGGTCGTGGTGGCGGGCGCGTCGATGATCATGATGGCGAGCAAGCAGCAGGCGTTCTATGCGGTGGGCCCGACCTGGGACGGGGCGCTGCTGGCGATCGTGGCGATGGTGGGGGCCGGGCTGTTCGTGCAGGCGATGTGCGAGCGGCTGAGCGGGCGGGTGTTCGGGGTGGCGATGTTCCTGCTCTGGATGATCCCGTTCTTCGCGTCGATCATCATGGAGGCGGCGTTCGAGATGTATGAGGTTGGGCTGCTGGTGGCGATGCCGTGCCCGCCGGTGATGATGCTGTCGTCGGTCTCGATCATGATGGACACGACGACGGCGGCGCCGGGCGTGGAGACGCAGTTCGTGCTGCCGGGCGGTGAGTACCCGAACTTTGCGCAGATCACGCGGATCGGGGTGTACGGGTATCTGGTGACGGGGGTGCTGGCCCAGGTGTGGCGGCTGCGGCACCGGCGGCGGGTGTGTGCGCTGGGGATGAGCGAGGGGTCGCACGCCCCGGCCGCGACGGAGCTGACCGGGCCCGCTTCGGGGTTGGCTGATGTTGGTGGCGGCGAGGGTGCGGCGGGTGCGGCGGGGGCGTAGGCTTGGGGAACGGAGACCGACCCATGAGCGATGCCGCGGGCCCAACGACGGATCACAGCGAGACGGTGGCGGTGTACGCGGGCAGCTTCGACCCGCCGACCAACGGGCACGTGTGGATGATCGAGCACTCGGCGAAGATGTTTTCCCGATTGATCGTGGCGGCGGCCCAGAACCCGGAGAAGGGGTACACCTACCCGCTCGAGCAGCGGCTGGAGTGGCTGCGTGAGGTGTGCGAGCCGTTCGGCAACGTCGAGGTGCTGAGCCTGGAGAACGAGTTCCTGGCGCACTACGCGCGGCGGACCGGGGCGCACCACGTGGTCCGCGGCATCCGCAACGAGGCGGACTACCAGTACGAGCGGGGGATGCGGTACGTGAACAGCGACCTGCACCCGGGGCTGACGAGCGTGTTTCTGATGCCGCCGCGTCAGCTTTGCGAGGTGAGCTCGAGCTTCGTGAAGGGGATGATCGGGCCGATGGGGTGGGAAGAGGTTGTGGAGGGGTACGTGCCGGCGTGCGTGTTTAAGGATCTGCGGGAATAGGGAATAGGGAATAGGGATCAGGGGAAGAGAGAGGCCGTACGCAGAGGCGCGGCGGGTGTGCGGCGGCGCAGAGATGACAAGGCATGGTTCTGACAAGCCCTCGGCGCGAGCTGAGGGTTCGTTGGTTGAGGCGGTGACGGGGCCCTCGGCTTGCGCCGAGGGCTTGTTGAGGGCAAGGCCCTCGCGTGCTTGCGCACGCGGCTTTGATTGAGTCGGGGCTTTTTTGATTACCGCCGGCGCCGGGTCGCCAGCAGGCCCGCTGCGAGCAGCAGGGCCGAGGCCGGGGCGGGGACCACGAGGGTGTCGGAGGTGAAGGTGACGTCGGCGAGGCCGAAGCCGATGTTGTCGAAGGCGGTGAGCCCGATCGTGACGAGGTCGTTGACGGAGTTGCCTAGCCCGAGCGAGTAGGTGAGGGCGGCGGCGTTGTTGGCGGTGGTGGTGAAGGTGCCGACGAGGAGGGGGTTGGCGTGGTCGGCGGGTGTGCCGAAGCCCTCGAGTAGGAGGGAGTTGGTGAAGCCGAGGTCGGTGAAGCCGAGGTTGGCCATGGTGCCGCCGACGGTGCCGCCGTTGAAGCCGGTGTTGTAGACGAAGTCGGTGCCGAAGCCGAAGGACGTGTCCGACGGGGTCAGGGCCATGTTGATCGATTCGATCACGGGGTCGGGCGAGAGGCTCTCAAAGCCGGAGATGGCGATGGCGAGGGTCCAGGTGACCTCGGTGCCGATCTGGACGGCGGGGCCGCCGTTGTCGTGGGTGAGGGAGACGGCGACGGCGGGCTGGAAGGCCGCGGCGGGGGCGGTGGCGAGCAGAGACGCGGCGAGGGCGATCGCTGCACCGATCTTGGTAATGTATGGCTCTCTCTGCACACGCCCAGTATCGCAGATGTGGGCGGGCGATTCAAGAGGTGGAAGGGAGATTTTTGGGAACATCCGCGCACCGCTGCGAACGCGATGGCCGCGCGGCCCTCAAGGCATTCGGCCGGGCTCCGAGCAGGCTGCATTATTGGCGGCGGCGCGAGGCGAGCAGGGCGGCCGGGGCGAGGAGGAGTGCGGAGGCTGGTGCGGGGACGATGGTGAGGGTGTCGATGTTGAAGGTGATGTTCTCGATCGGGACATCGAGGTAGGAATTGAACGCGGATTGGTCGTGGGTCATGAAGGTGTTGGACGCGGCGCCTCCGGAATCCAGCGTCGAGAATGAAAAGCCGTAGGTGAGCTGGCCGACGCTGAGCGCGGTGGTTTGGAAGGAGCCGACGGGGAGTGGGTTGCGTCTGTCAGCGGTGAAGAGAAACGAGTCGAAATCGAGGAGGAGTGAATTGATGAACCCGATCTGTTCGAAGCCGCCGATTCCGTCGGCGGTTGCGGTGACGATGGGATCGGTCAGGGCGGATTCGTTGAGGCGAAAGGCAAAGTCGGAGGCGGCGGCAAGCCCGGCGTCGGAGGCGGTCAGGGCGGCGTTGAGCCCGGAGACGATGTCTTGCTCGCCCAGTTGCTCGTATTCAATCACGAGCGACCAGGTGACGGTCTCGCCGACGAGAATGGTGCCGTCGGCGTCGTCGTGGGTGAGATTCACCGTAGCGTTTTGGGCGATCGCTGCGGGCGCGAGTGCGGCGAGGAGAACGGCGGCGGCTGTGGTGCTGTTGCTCATGAATGAAGTGTAACTGCATCCATGAGCCGCTCGCAAGAGCTCTCGCAATATTACCGATAAAGTTCGGCGAATTGAGCCCAGTATTGGGGATACGTCTTGGCGACGCATTGCGGGTCGTTGATGAGCACGTTCGGGCGGCGAAGAGCAATAAGTGAGAGCGACATCGCGATGCGATGATCGTCGTAGGTGTCGAATGTTACGGGCTCGCAGCTCGGCGAGCAGTCGATGCCGTCGGGTGGTGGGGTGATCGAGAGCGCGTCGGGGTCGTCGTTGAGGTTTGGCGTCACGGTGACGCCGACCTTGGCGAGTTCGGCCTGCAGGGCGCTGATCCGGTCGGTCTCCTTTACGCGGAGCGTGCGGACGCCACGGACGATTGTGGTCCCGGGCGTGAAGGCGGCGACGGCGGCGAGTGCCATGACGGCGTCGGGCATGTCGGCCATGTCGACCATGATCGGCTTGAGCGTGTCGGGCGAGCGGGGGCCGCGTGTGGTGGTGGTGAGGTCGCCGTTTTTGGTGGCGCCGGTGATGACGGAGCAGCCCATCTGCTTGAGCACGCCGGGGAAGGCGGCGTCGCCCTGGAGCGAGTCCTCGGCGCTGGGCCCGATGACGCGGACCGTGGCGTCGGGCAGGATCGCGCCCGCGGCATGAAAGCAGGTCGCGCCAGAGGCGTCGGGCTCGATCTCGAGCGTGAACGGGCCGACGTGCCTGTCCACGCGGATGACGGAGAGGTCGGCGGAGGACTTGGCGGGGGCGTCGAGGGTGGCGAGCAGGGCGAGGGTCATCTCGACGTAGGAGCGGGAGGTGACGCCGTCTGGGAGGCGGAGGGTGAGGCCGGCGGGGAGGCAGCCGCCCACGAGGAGGAGGGCGGAGATGAACTGGGAGGACTGGGTGACGCCAAGCGTGAGGGTGGAGGTTGTGAGGAGGCCGCCGATCGGCGGGGTGATGCGGACGGGCGGGCAGCCGGGCGATTCGAGGAACTCGATCTGTGCGCCAAGGGAGGCGAGCGCTTCGGTGAGCTCGGCGATCGGGCGCTGCCGCATCCGCTCGTTGCCGGTGATGACGAGCGGGTGGTCGGCGAGCATGGAGGCCGCGGCGAGGAAGCGCGTCGCGGTGCCGGCGTTGTTGAGGTCGAGCACGGTCTCGGGGACGGACGGCGGGTGGGGTGTGGGGTTGTGCCAGCGGCCTCCGGTGCCGCGGATGCGGAGGGTGTTGGGCGTGGAGGTGTCGAAGGTGACGCCGAGTGTGGTGAGGGCGGCCATCATGCGTTGCGCGTCGTCGGCGGCGAGCAGCGGGCGGTGGAGGACCGACTCGCCGTCGGCCAGGGCGGCGAGCAAGAGCGCGCGGTTGGTGAGCGACTTGGAGCCCGGCGGGCGGATGGTCGCGTTGATCGGCGCCTGGCCTCGGGTGCGTGTCGGCGGCGCAAGGGGCAGCGGGCTGGGCAGGTCGGCCAGGGGACCAGAGAGAGTCTCAGCGAGCTGGGCCGGTGTCGGGGCGGGGCTGTCTGCGGGATTGGTTGCGGCGTCGGTCACGGCAAGAGCGTAGCGGTTTGGCGGGGTGGCGGGTACCCTCGGGCGATGACTGATCAACAGCCGCGTGAGAAGATGGGGTGCCTGAAGAAACTGCTGTTCGGCGGGATGATCGCTGGCGCGGTCGCGGTGCTGGCGGTGGTGCTGGTGTACCTGCTGTGGTATCGGCCGGCGGTGGCGGAGATGCCGGTGTTTGAGACGGACTATCTGGCCCAGTGGCAGGGGGCTGAGCTTGAGGGCGGGGCCGATTCGCATGCGTGGCCGGTGATGGTGCGGGCGGTGGAGGAAATGGGGCAGTTGCCTGGGTACGACATCGAGTTTCGTGGGAGGACTATGCGTCGTGAGATTGAACGCGATCTGCGACCCGGGGATGCGGACTGGGATTTACTCGAAGAGTTCGTCAATCGACCTGAGGTCAACACAACTCTAGATCGGCTGCGAGATGTCGCGGACAAGCCGGTCCTGGGCCATTCTCATTCGGACGGTATCGATCCTGCATTTAATGCCGCGCTGGTAGCGGCCAATACGGGCTTTGTGATCTCGGAACCCAGCCTGAATCCGAATCCATCAATGCACGCTCTCGATCTGCCATACGGTGGCACGGCTTACTGGCAATCTCGACTGCTGATGACGCGCGGCTTCTTACGTGGGATTGAGGGTGGGGCTGGCGTTGAGACGGTCCGTGACCTTGAGGCGGCCCTGGCTGTATCGAGACATGTGGAGCGGCAAGGCGGAGGGATCGTCACTCGTATTGGGGTCGGGCTCGCAGGTGAATCGGCCGACACGGCGTTGGAGTTACTTGCGCGTGATCTCGATGGGGTCGAGCAAGCCACGCTCGACCAACTCGACTCGGCGATGGAGGCTTGGCAAGGCCGCAAGCCAATCAACCCGTTCGAGTTCGCTGTTTTTCAGGCCCGGGACCTGATGCAGCGGGTGTACGGCACCGGTGGTCGGATGACGGCGGTCGGTGTGGCGCGTTTGTCTGAGCATGAGCTCGGGATCGCGGGCGATACATCGATGCTCTCTCGGGTGGACGAGGGGCTGGGCAAGCAAGTGTTGTGGGTGCAGGCGTACTCGGTGTTTGCCCGAGGCGGGTTTCCGGATGAGTCGGAGCTGGAGGCTTTGGTCGAGGAGTTTGTACCTCTCGGCGAGACGTTCGGGAACATCGGGCCTTGGGAGATGGACCCGGAGCAAAGCCCGATGAAGGGGATCTATCGAATCGCCCAGGCATTCGAGGCGTACGAGGCGCTGCCGCTGCAGCTTGGGTACGCGCACACGCTCGCGAGCAAGATGACCGAGGCGGGCTGCGTTGCGGTATCGCGGGTGTCGGCGGTGCGGCTGGTGATCGCGGCGATCAGGCATCGGCAGGAGACGGGCGATTGGTCGAGCTCGGCGGATGAGCTTGGCGATGGATCGGCGTGGCCTGATGGGTTCACCGGCGAGCCGTTGAAGGTGATCGCGAGTGAGGCCGGGCCGGTGATCTACTCAGCGGGCACGGACCGCAACGACGACGGCGGGCGCGAGTGCGAGGAGCCGGACCAGTTCTGGTGGCCCAAGAACGCTGCGAAGATGGAGAAGAGCAGGCCCGAGCAGTTCGACGGCGACTGGGTGCTTTGGACGACGAGCCTGCACGAAGACCGGGCCGCCAAGCGTGAGGCGGCTCGGGAAGCGGATGGCTGAGCGTCTTTGCGGTGGCAGTGGAATCCGGCAGCGCGAGCAGGGGGCTGCCGGGCCGATCAGTCTTGCGGCGGGTAGAGCACCCAGTCGCCGTCGACCGCTGCGGGATCGAGCAGGTCGAGCGGGAGCCACTCTGGCTTGGCGGCGTCGCCGTCGGTGGTGAGCAGGGGTCGGCCGAGGTCGTCGTTCCGGTCCGCGCCCACGGAGTAGATCACCGGCCCGTCGTCCGTGAGCCGGTAGTGCAGGGGCTCGCCGGTGAACCCGTCGGTCGGGGTGGAGGAGAGCAGGTCCGCATCGATCTCACTCAGCGTGCTGGGCCACTCGCTGTGGCGCAGGGCGTGACGCTCGATGGCGATCAGCAGCAGCGTGGCTTGCTCCTTGGTGCGCACGCGGAGCTCGATCGAGACCGTCCACAGCAGGTCGATGTTGAACAGGGTCAGCACCGGGTTTAGCCACTGGGCGTGCTCGGCGATCGGCTGGACCTCGAGCTGGATGTCGTGCGCCGAGAGAGGGTCAGCCAGCACCGCAGCGAACGCCGACTGGTACTGGTGGATGGATGCGAGCGCCTGGTCGAGCCCGGCCGAGGGCATGATGTCGTCCCAAGAGAGAGAAGGGTCCTCCAGCTCAGGCATGGGCGAGTCTGGCTCGAAGAGCTGCACCGCGTGCCAGATCCCGGCGCGGGTGACTCGCCCGTCGGGAAGGAAGATCCGCCGCAGGGTGTCCTCCCAGACCAGAGTTCGCATGTCGAGGAAGGATGATGCGACTGGGCGCTGCTCAGCCATACGCCGCAGGGCTTCGTTGAGACGGGCCCAGTCCGCTTCGCCCATCGGCGTGCCCGCCTCGGCAATCTCGCCGATCAAGTCAAAGAGCATGATGCCCGTGGCGTTCGCGAGGCCGGTCCGCATCTCCGACGACGGTGGCTCGGGAATCAATCGCGCCATCTCCGACAGCGCCACGAGATCGTCCGTGGTCCGCTCGACATCACCGATCGAGACCGCAAATCGCGCGTCGCTCACGAGCGTTCGGGCCAGTGATCGGAACATCTTCCAGTCGTCAAGGTAGAGATCCAGGAGGGCCGGATTGGGGCTGTACTCGTACGGCTCCCCCGGATCGAAATAGGCCTTGCTAACGGCTAGGTAGATCGGGTCCGGCGCGTCGTACCACATCTTCCCCATGCGAGATCGATTGCCAGCCTCGCGGAGCAGAGAAAGCACGGGCTCGGCCTGTTCGAGCAGCTTGACGACCTGCGGCCAGTCCGGATCGACCGGGCGGATCTTGTCCATCGGGTCGGAAGAATCGCTGATCTTGTCGAGCAGGGGTTGGAGCCGCCCCCTCGCCTCGCAGTAGATCGGCCAAGCCCGATCGGATTCCGGGATCGCTTCGATCTCGGCGTTGTGGCTCGCGGCGGGGTTCCAACTCACCGGAGGCCCGGCGAGCAACAACGTTTTCGTCGGCGTGAACACGATCATCGCGAAGATCGAGCAGGCCACCACGAGAAACACGATCGCGATCCAGAAGCGGGGTATCGCCATCGGTCCTATTCCTCGCTCTTGCGGAAGACCGCGACGACGTCCTCGACGGGGATCACGAACAGGCGGTTGTCGCCCTCGAAATCGACCGGGATCGAGTTCTTCGGGTTGAAGAGCACGCGGTCGTACTGGCGGATCGGGTAGTCCTCGTCGCTGTCCACCTGGGCGGAGATGGCGACGACGCGGCCGGTGAGGGTCGGGATTTCGATCTTGTCGGGCAGATGGATGCCGCTCTTGGTCTGCTTCTTGTCCTCGTCCTTGCGGATCAGGACGCGGGCGCCCAGGGGCTCAACGACTTCGAGTTCACGCTTGGGTTGAGCCTTGGCCATGGGTGGATCGTAGGGGCGTGTGTGTGGGGGGGGGCGAGTGGAGGGTGAGGGGCTGATATGAAAACCGCGTGCTCGGTGGCACGCGGTTTGGAGGGTCTTGATGGGGGGGCGTTGATGGGGGGGCGTGGATGGTGCCGGTGTTCAGGTGCGTCGGCGGCGGGTTGCGAGCAGACCGCCCAGGGCCAGCCCAGCGAACGCGCCGGGCGAGGGGAGGATCGTGAGCGAGCTCACGTTCAAGGTGGTCTGGTTCTCGTCGAAGGCGACGCGGGTGAACTGGTCGAGCTGCATCTCGACGAAGCCCCAAGAGGCGGTGCCCTCGGCGAGAGCGTAGTTGAGGGTGCCCTGCGAGGCGGCGGTGAAGGTGAAGGAGCCGATGAGCAGGGGGTTGTCGTCGCGTGCGGGGGTGCAGAGGGTGTCTACGCAGAAGGGGGCGTTTCCGAAGCGGATCTCGGAGAGGCCTGCGCCGTTGGAGGTGCCGAAGAAGGCTCCGCCGTTGAAGAACTCGTAGCTCATGTCTGAGGCGGTGCCCAGCGAGTTGTCACCGGTGATGGTGAGGTCTCCGAGCCCGACGACCCACCCAGGGTCGAAGCCTGAGAAGCCGACCCAGAGCGACCAGGTGACGGTGTCGCCGATGGCGATGATCCCGTCGAGGTCGTCGTGGGACAGCGAAACAGAGGCCTGCTGCTGTGCTGATGCGGAGGCTGAAGCCAAGGCGATCGCGAGGGCCGCGGCGCGTGATTTGGTCATGTTTGTTCCTGTCTCTCTCACTCGTTCACGGGGGACCTGCAAGCCAACCGTGAACGACTCCATGTGGAATGTACCCTATTTCGGCGGGTTGATGGAAAAAGTTTGAATCTTGTGGACAAATGAGTTGTTCTGTGCGGGTCGATCGGGTTGGCTGAGTCTGGAGCCATTCTCTCTGCGATCGGGGTGGACTCAGATCGGGGGGGGGTGAGCGTGTTCAAAAAGACAACCGGGCCCGCCTTGGCGGACCCGGTTGATGATGTCAGATCAATCGTTGTCGATTAGCGACGACGACGGACGGCGACCAGACCACCGAGGCCGAGCAGAGCGGCCGAAGCGGGGGACGGGACGATCGTCAGCGACTGGATGTCATAGGAGACGCCAGCGGTGCTTTCGGTGTCGAACAGGGTCTCGGCGAAGGCCGTCTGGGCGATGGACACGAAGGCCGAGTCAGCCTGGCCACCGCCGACGGTGCCGCGGGCGAAGCTGTAGTTGAGAACGCCAACGGCCGAAGCGGTGAAGCTGAAGGAGCCGACGACGAACGGGTTGGAGTGATCGGCGGGGGAGCCGAAGGCCTCGAGGAAGAGGCTGTTGGTCCAGTTGACGAAGCCGATGCCGGCACCGTTGGAGGACCCACCGTTGCTGCCACCGTTCGTGGGGGTGTAGGCCATGGCGCTGGAGTTACCCAGAGCGTTGTCACCGGAGATGACTTGGTTGCCGCCGGAGGCAGCGTCGCCACCGGTGAAGGCGACGGACAGTGTCCAGGTGACGGATTCGCCGACGTTGATGATGCCATCGACGTCATCGTGGCTCAGAACCATGGTGGCGCTCTGAGCGGAAGCAACGGTGGCCAGGCCGGCCAAGGCAATGATTGCAGCAGTCTTCATCTCTGGTGTCTCCTCAAATGTGCGAGAATCTCTCTCTCGCGATGATGAACAATGTTTCCGGGGCCAAGCCCCTGACCCGGAACGATGATAGCGGAAAACGCAACACGTTTGGGAAAGAAGTTCAATATTTTTGCACCCCGTTTCGGGGGCCGAGAAATGGCCTTCTGGGGCCGTAGGGGCGCAAAAAGACAGCAAGCCCGGAAAACCGGGCTTGCTGCGGTAAAAAGCGGGATATCGAGGTCGTGATTAGCGACGACGACGGGTGGCGACCAGGCCGCCCAGGCCGAGCAGGGCCGCGGAAGCGGGGCTCGGAATGTCGGTGACGGTCAGACCCTGGACGTTGCGGGCCACGTCCGCGGAGTTGAGGTTGGTGGTCGCGAAGGCCGAGATGTCAATACCGAGGAAGGCCGAGACGGCCCCGCCCTGATCGACGGACATGTTGGCGGTACCGAGGGCGTCACCGGTGTAGGAGAAGGTGCCGACGATGAAGGGGTTGGAGCGGTCGGCGGGTGAGCCGGGGTTGAAGGCCTCGAGGAAGAGGCTGTTGGTCCAGTTGACGAAGCCGATGCCGGCCCCGTTGGACGAGCCGCCGTTGTTGCCGCCGTTCGTGGGGGTGTAGGTCATGGCACCCGAGGTGCCGACGGCGTTGTCGCCGTTGATGGCCATGTTGCCGCCGCCGGCGACGGGGTCACCGGTGAAGCCGGTGAACGAGACGGACATGGTCCAGGTGACCGACTCGCCGACCAGGATGAGGCCGTCGGCATCATCGTGGGTCAGGTTGACGGTGGCGGACTGAGCGGAGGCCACGGAAGCGAGGCCGGCGATAGCGATGAGTGCAGCGGTCTTCATTTTCTTTTCTCCTCAAACGGAAATGAATTTATTCGTGTGTCCCAACGAAGCGGGCAGAAGCGAACGACTCGTTCCAGACCCGCCACGAACATGCACCGCTTTCAGGGAGGCTGCCAGCGACTTTGCAAGACAGGATTGAAAAGGATGGCGGGTCTTTTCAAAAACCGCTCTGCGGCATCAAAAACGCCGGTTTTTGGGCCCTTGGGGAGAACGCTTTTTGTGATGCGAATTCGTGCTCGACGGGGCTCAGCGCGGCGAGGTGGCTGCGTTGCGGCGATATCGGACCACGCTGAAGGGAAACTGGTTCCGCTCGTCGGCCTCGAAGTCGATCCGGGAGGCCTCAACCCAGGCCCCGGTCCCGAGTTCGGGGAAGAACGTGTCGCCGTCAACGGTGGCGTGGACCCGCGTGAGGTCGAGGATCTGGGTCTGGGGCAGGGTCTCTTGGTAGATGATGCCGCCCCCGATCACGATGGGGCACCGGTCCGGATCGTTCACGGCCTCGGGCCCCAGCCGCTCGGCGGTGAGGCGGCTTGCCAATTCGATGGCCTCGGGCACCGAATGCGCGACGTGGACCTCGGGGAATTCGGGGCGGGCCCAGCCGGTGTCGCGGGTGATGACGACGCTGATTCGGCCCGGGAGGGGCTTGCCGGTCTCGTCGAAGGTCTTGCGGCCCAGGATCATCACGCGGCCCATGGTGGTGCGTTTGAAATGGGCGAGGTCATCGCGGAGCCGCCAGGGGAGTTGGCCGTCGCGCCCGATGACGCGGTTCTCGGACATGGCAGCGATCGCGGCGAGCATGGCGGCAGGGTAGTGGGGGGAGGGACGGTTTGCCGAGCGGGTATAGAGGTAGGGCTTGGGCTGGATGGGCGGGGGCTGAGTGGGGGGGTTGAGTGGGGGGGTTAGCCCTT
>JBLHKT010000040.1:0-18609 GCA_047620485.1 Phycisphaerales bacterium
CCCGACGCCGTTCGGCCCGCTGGTGGGGGGGCTGGTGGAGAGGGGGGGGGCGGCTTCGCGTGGACCTACACAGACGAGGGGGCCTGGTACGTCGAGTACCTGGTGGATCGGTTCGTCGAGGATTACCAGATCCCGCCAGGCCGGGTAGTGCTCGTCGGGTTCAGCCAGGGGGCAAACCTGGCGCTGCACCTGCTGCGCGAGAAGCCGGGGCTGATGGCCGGGGCGATCGTGGTGTGCGGGTATATGGAGGAGGGGCAGTTTGACGGGATGGAGGCGGGCGGAGCGAGGCCGCGTGTGTCGCTGATCATCGGGCAGCGTGACCCGTGGGTGAGGACGAACCGGGCGGGTGTCAAAGCCCTTGAGGCTGCGGGGTTTACGGCCCAGCTCCAAGAGCTGCGGGGCAAGGGGCACGAGTTCCCCGATGGGGCGGCGGGGGCGAAGGAGTTTGGCGAGGCGATGGGGTTTGTGACCCGAGAGGGCCCCTAGAATCGAGACCCGCGAGCTGAGCTTCGGGGCGGCGCATGAGGGATGTGCCGCCTCGGGATCGGTCTCGGGGAATCGGAGACCCCCACGCATGGCAGAACGACTTGGCACCGCGACGAGTGAGTTTGCAAAGATGGACCGGTGCGAGGGACTCGCCCATCGGCCTCGGGTCTTGCTTGGCAAGATGGGCCTCGACGGGCACGACCGAGGGGTGAAGGTGATCGCGCGAGCCCTGCGAGACAGCGGGGTCCACGTGATCTACTCGGGCCTGTGGCAGACGCCCGAGAGCCTCGCGGTCAGCGCCCGCGACGAGGACGTTGACGTGATCGCGGCGAGCATGATGAGCAACAGCCACCTGGCGCTGGGGCCCAAGCTCGTCGAGGAACTCGGGCGGCTCGGGCGCGGCGACATCCCCGTACACATGGGGGGCATCATCCCGCAGGAGGACCTGCCCAAGCTGCTGGCGGCGGGGATCTCGCGGTGCTTCACCACGGGGACGGGGCTCGAGGATGTGGTCCGCGCGGTGACGGAGACGGTGCGCGAGCACACGCCGTTTATTGGCGGGGCGAGCTCGATGGACGGGGCGCCGAGGGTTGGGCAGCTGGCACGGAACATCTCGCTGGTGCATGACGGGAGGCCGTGCTGTGCTGAGGCCGGTCGGAAGCGGCCGACACGGGTGATCGGGGTGACGGGTTCGCCGGGCGCGGGCAAGAGCACGCTGGTGGCGCGGTTGGTTGGCGAGTATTCGCGGCGGGCCGAGAGCGACCCGAGCCTCGGGCGGTGCGCGGTGGTCGCGTTTGACCCGAAGAGCCCGATTACCGGTGGCGCGCTGCTGGGCGATCGGCTGAGGGTGGACTTCAACAACCTGGGCGAGCGGGTCTTCTACCGGTCGCTGGCGATCCGTGGGGAGGACTACGCGGGGCTGGAGCCGGTGATCGAGCTGATCGGCGGGGCGTGCGAAGGCGCCGAGAGCTACGAGACGGTGTTTGTGGAGACGGTCGGGGCGGGTCAGAACGAGACGCGGATCCGGGACTACGTGGACGAGACGCTGGTGGTGCTGACGCCGGGGATGGGCGACGCGGTGCAGATGGAGAAGGCGGGGATCCTGGAGATCGCCGACCGGTTCGTGTGCAACAAGGCGGACCACCCGGGCGAGCACGAGCTGGTGCGTGATCTGCGGGATATCGCGGGCAAGCGGCCGATCTTCGAGACGGTCGCGACGCGCGGGCAGGGCGTGCCCGAGCTGCTCGACGCGCTGCTGGGGTGAATCGCGGGGGGCTGGTTGAGAGGCCAGAGGATCTCGCGGGATCGTGTGCGCGGAATGGCGCCCGCGGCTGGGATCAGGGCTCGCGGGATTACGATCGCGGCTCATTGATCTTTGATGCGATTGAACCCAGGGCCAGCAGGGCTGCTGCCACGGTGGCGGCGAGCACCGCGGTCGGCGGGTCAACGCTCACACCCAGGGTCGGAGCCAGGACCGCCCAGAGTCCGCCGCCCAGGATTGAGCCGCACACGAGGCCGAGGGGTCGGGCGAGTGGGTGGGCCTTTGTGGGCCGGTTGGGCTCGGTTTGGCTGAGGGTGAACGGCTTGGCCTCGACGAAGGCGGCGGTGTAGGGGGCCAGGTGCTGCGTGAGGTCGGTGCCGCAGTGGGTGCAAAGGACGGCCCGGGGGTGGACGCGTTGGTTGCAGGTGGGGCAGGGCGCGACGGTGTGGTAGATCGAGGGGATCAGGTCGGGCAGGTCGGCGAGGAAGTCGGGTGCTTCTTCGGGGGCCTGGGGTTCATGTGTTTCGGGGTGGGCGGCCTTGCGGCGTGAGCGTTTGCTCTCTTCGGGCTTGGAGAAGGCACGCTGGCAGGATTTGTGGGCGTAGCGGCCCTGCTTGTCCTTGACGCGCGGCTGATCGGCGCAGGATTCGGCGCAATAGAAGCAGGGTTTCTCGACGAGCGTTTCCATTCCGGCATCCGTTCCGGGGTGGGGTTCGAGGGAGGATCGTGAGGCGTGAGCGATCGGGTTGTCCTGCTGCGTAGAGTACCGGCCGCTGAGGGTTGAGGAGTTGCATTGACCGACAAACAGGACAAAGACGCCCGGAACCAGGATTACGGCTCGGGCCCGGTGCTCGATGGCGAGGCGTTGGACGTCTCCGAGGAGGCGTGCACGCCTGAGAGGCTCGGCAACGCACGCGCTGGGGGCGTGGACGAGCACGGGCGGCTGCGGAGCGGGCGGCTGGCCGGCCTGACGATGTGGGCGGCGATCGGCGTGCTCAGCTGGCCGATTCTGGTCGAGAGCGTGCTCAACTCGCTCGTCGGGCTGGTGGACACGACGCTGGCGAGCCAGATCAGCGCGCCCGCCACCGACGCGATCGGCGTGGCGAGCTACTTCGCGTGGTTCATCAGCCTGTTCGCGATGGCGCTGGCGACCGGGGCGACAGCGTTGGTGAGCCGGAGCGTTGGCAAGGGGAGGCTCGGGGTCGCCAACGCCGCGGTCGGGCAGACGATGCTGCTGGCGGTCGCGAGCGGGGTGTGCGTCGGGCTGCTGATCGGGTCGCTGGCCCCGTCGATCGCGTCGCTGGTCGGGTTCTCCCAGGCGGACCACAGCGAGGCCCGGGCGGCGTTCATCGGGTACATGCGGATCATCGCGGCCGGTGTGCCGGTGAGCAGCGTGCTGTTCGCGGGGATCGCGTGCCTGCGCGGGGCGGGCGACTCGATCCGCCCGCTGTGGGCGATGGTCGCGGCGAACGTGGTCAACATGGTGGTCAGCTTTATCGCCAGCGGGGTCAGCTTCAGTGTCAGCGATCTGGTGGACGGGGAGGTTCGGACGACCGAGCTGATCTCGCCGGTGATCGCCAACGGCATGGGGGTGAACGGGATCGCGCTGGGCACGGTCTGTGCGCACGTGGCGGGCGCTGCGATCATCGTGGGGATGCTGCTGCGGGGGAAGGGCGGGGTGAAGCTCAAGCGGCTTTGGCTGGGGTTTCATCCGATCACGATGATCCGGCTGGCGCGGCTGGGGCTGCCGAACTTCTTTGAGAGCGTGGGGATGTGGGTTGGCAACTTTGTGGTGGTGATCATGGTCGGGTGGCTGGCGCAGTCGTCGCTGGCGGCGGGCGGTGACTCGGACGGGCTGTTCGGCGCACACATCTGGGCGATCCGGATCGAGGCGTTCAGCTTTTTGCCCGGGTTTGCGATGGGGATGGCTGCGGCGACCCTCGCCGGGCAGTACCTGGGCGCGGGGCGGGCGGACCTGGCGTCGCTCGCGATCCGCCGTTGCCTGGTGATCGGGGCGACGCTGATGGGGCTGATGGGCGTGGCGTTCGTGTTCGGAGGCGAGGCGATCATCGGGACCTTTAGCACGCAGGTCTCGCACCTGGAGCTGGTGCCGCAGCTGCTGGTGATCTGCGGCGTGGTGCAGGTGCCCTTCGGGATCGCGTTGGTGATCCGCAGCGCGCTGCGGGGTGCGGGCGACGTGAAGACCACGATGTGGATCACCTGGTTCTCGACGTACGCGGTGCGGCTGCCGATGGCGTACGCGTTGAGCGGGGTCGATGTCTGGTTCGGCGGGCGAGTGGTTCTTGAGAACCCGTTCCGCGAAGAATTCAGCCTGAGCGGGCTCTGGATGGGGCTTTGCGGGGAGCTGGTGATCCGGGGGGCGTTCTTCACGGCCCGGTTCCTGCAGGGCGGGTGGAAGAGTGCGCGGGTGTGAGCGGGAAGGATTGATGACAGGCCGGACGCCTGTCCTACGGGATCGGGGACCTCGCGTGCTTGCGCACGCGGCTTGGATCAGGACCACTTCGTTTGGGCGCACGGCTCGTTGGAGTCAGAAGCGACCGCAAGAAAACACGGACCCGGTGGGGTCCGTGCGGTGGCGTTGGCCTTCTTGATATCTCGGGTTGATCTCTCGGGTTGGGATCAGCCGTCTTGCTCGGTGCCTGTGTCGGCGTCCTGCTCGGAACCCGTGTCGGTCGCGGCCTCAGTCTCGGACGCGGTGTCCTCGGCGGCGGGCTCGGCGTTGGGCGTTTCCTCTTCAACGGGCTTGGGGATGAAGCCGTCGGGGGTGGCGGACTCGTTCTTCTTCACGAGCTTGAAGTTGTGGCGCTTCTTGAGCGTTTCGAAGGTGTAGGGGAACTTGCTGATGAAGTCGTCAACATCGGTGAGCTCGGTGTTGGTCTCGCCCTGGAGGATGCCGTAGCCCCGGCTGAGGATCTGCTCCTTGGTGACCGGGCGGCGGGCGACGAGCTTGAAGACGGCCAGCGAGCGAGTGGCGGGGACCTCGACGGCGAGGTACGCGTCGAGTGGCTCAACGTCTTGGGGGGCCTGGAGGGGGCCCAGGCGTTCGCGAGCGGCGTCAAGAACGGCGTCGCGGAGTTCCTGGGTGTTGACCGCCGCGGCGGTCTGGGGGAAGCCCGGGGTTTGCTCTGCGGACTCTCGGAGGATGATGTTCTGGGCCGGGACCGGGGGGGCGGTCTCGGAGAACTGTGCGGCCAGGCCGTCGAGATCGGAGGTGCGGGCGACGTCGAGGTAGCCGTCCTGCGAGGCCTTGAGCTGCTCGAAGGCCTGGACGGAGTTGTAGTCGGCGAGGACCTTGTCGGCACCGACCTCGTCGATGCCCTCGGCGGCGGACTCGTTGCGGGCCTCGATCACGTTGACGTAGTAGTGGTTGTCCAGGTCGTCGGTGGCGGAGGTTGTGACGTAGGGGACGCCGACTTCGATGGGGAGCACCTCGTTGAGGGTGCCCTCGTCGAGGTACTCGGCGATGATGTAGGGGATGGCCTCGGCGCGGTAGCCGGTGGTGCCGATTCGGAAGGCGGAGGTGCCGACGCCTGGCAGGGCGGCGACGTCCTCGCTGGTGAGCCACGAGGAGGCGTGGCGGATGACCGGGGGGAGCGGCATGGGGTCGCCGCTGGGCAGCTTGACGGTGGCGGCGATGGTCTGGGCGATCGACTCGAGGGTGGGGGGCTGCCATCCGTCGGGCCGGTCCAGGGTGCCGTCGTCGTTGGTGGGCACGTCGCGGGTGGCGGTGAGCATGGCGCCGCGGATGGCGCGGTCGGCCTGGACGATGAGTTGCTTGGTCTGCTCGGTGCGGATCTGCTGCTCGATGTTCTGAGCGACGGAGATGGTGGGGTCGTTGAGCGAGGCGGACTCGAGGGAGGTGCCGTAGGCGGTGGGGTTGCGTTGGAACCGTTTGGAGATCTCGACGCGGTCCACGGTGACGGCTGAGGCGATGGCTTGGGCGTCGAGCTTGAGGTACTCGAGCTTGACGCGCGGGGGCAGGACGTAGCCGATGCCCAGATCCGAGTCTGCGGCGAGGGTGTCCCTGAACCGGTCGAAGTGGGCCTGGAGCTGCTCTTGTGTGGGTGCGGGGACGGAGCCGGCGAGCAGGTCGGGGGTGAGCAGGAGCATGTCGGCGGCGACGCCGTCGAGGGTGCGGCTGATGACGGCGTTGGCCTCGGGGGTGGATCGGCGGGGCGCGGTGCGGTGGAGGGCGAGGAGGCGCATGACGCCGCGGGCCTTGGCCAGGGCGCGGTAGGTGTCGTCGGTGGTTTTGAGGTAGGGGTTGGCGGCGGTGGCGCGGTTGACGTAGAGGGGGAAGTCGGCCTGGAGCTGTGCGGCGCGGTTGGCGATGTCCTGCTGGGCCTGGGGCTGGTTGAGGAGCATGTCGATGAGGCCCTGCGAGACGCCCTGCAGGTTGGCGAACTGCTGCATCATCGTGAGGCGGGCCTCGGTCTGGGCGATGACCTGGGTGAGCTCGGGGATCCAGGTGCGACCGTCGCCGGCCTCGCCGATGAGTCCGTTCTGCTCGGCCTCTCGGGTGAGCAGGAGCCAGTGGTCTCCGGGCTCTTTCTGATCGATGCCGATGAAGTATGGGGTGAGGAGGACGGGGGCGATGTTCCGGATCGCGGAGTACTCGGCGTTGGCCGTCTCTCGCTGCTGCGCGGAGATCTTCTGGTCATCCGGGCCGATGGTGGCGACGGTGACGCCGGCCCCGGTGGGCGCGAGGCGTGTGATGACGGGCTCGAGGAGGAAGACCACCATGAGGAGGGAGCCCCCGACGATCATGATGTAGAGCTGGTATTTGCGGAGGAATTTGAGCATGGATCGGCGCTCCGGCTGGTGAAAGGAAAAAGGGCGAACGGGCGTGTTGACGCCTGCTCGCCCGAAGGCCCTCGCGGTGCGGCTTGCGCCGCGAGGGTGGTTGGGTTACCGGTAGAATTCGATGATGAGGTTGGTGTTCACATCGAAGGGGACCTGATCGGGCGACGGGAGCGCGACGACCTTGCCCGAGAGCTCAGACGGGTTGAAGTCGAGCCAGCCCGGGACCTCGTGGCCGGCCATGGACTCCATGTTCTCGCGGCAGAGCTTCTGCGTCTTCTCTTTGATGGTGATGGTGTCACCAACGCCGAGCTTGTAGGAGGGGCGGTCAACCTTCTTGCCGTTGATGCGGACGTGCCCGTGCGCGACCAACTGGCGGGAGGCCCAGATGGTGCGGACGACGCCCATACGGCGGACGACGTTGTCGAGGCGGCACTCGAGGAGCTGGAGGAGGATGGAGCCGGAGTTACCGGGGAGGCGTTTGGCCTCGTCCACCGTGAGGCGGAACTGCTTCTCCATGATGTTGTAGTGATAGCGGAGCTTCTGCTTCTCCTGGAGGCGGATGCCGTAGTCGCGGAGGCGGCGGCCGCGGTAGCCGTGCATACCCGGGGCGGTGAGCTGTCGCTTGGTGGTGTGCTTTGGGATGTCTGCGATGGGGACGCCGACGCGTCGGGACAGACGGACCTTGGGGCCGGTGTAGTTGGCCATGACGAAAACTCCTTCACCGTCCGGCGTGGTTGCCGGTGCTGGGTGCAGCGACCTTCTCGGGTCCCGTGGCTACGGGGCGATCGGGTCCGGGCTGTGTGATGCGGGCCTCGGTGGCCAGCAGGGGGTGATTGAAGGTCGGTCCGGGGCGTGGATCAAGAAAAAAATGGGGATGCCAAGAGGGTCTCGGGTAGTCGAATTCGATTTTTTTGCGGGTTTGGTGCATCGGAATTGGCTACTGAGGGGTTGAGAAATGAACCTTCTGGAACGAAACTCTTGAGAATTAGGGGGCGAGGCATGAGGCAGCCAGGGCGGGCCGAATTCGGGATATTGCTTATGGGGTGGGGATTGATGACGTTGCTTGCCACCGGGTGTGGTGGGCCAAGTGGGGGTGTTGAACGCCCTCTCGATGATTGCCAGTGGTGCGGGGCTCAGGACGCACCCGAGGAGTTGGGCTCGGTGATGCAGATCACGGGGATTGACGAGCCGGGAGAACGGGTGATCTTGCGAGGCCGGGTGTTTGAGATTGATGGTGTGACACCGGCTGGGGGGGTTCTCTTGTACGCGTATCAAACCGACGCGAATGGGGTGTACCGAAAGGAAGGTGGTGAGACGGGGAATGGGCGGCGTCACGGGGTGCTGCGGGGTTGGCTACGCACGGATGAGAGCGGGTCGTACGAGATCCGGACGATCCGACCCGCGCCGTATCCGAGTCATAGTGAACCGGCCCATGTGCACGTGACCCTTGAGGCTCCTGGGCGACCCGAGCACTGGGTGAAGACGCTCTGGTTTGCGGGGGATGATCTCATCCCTGAGGAGGAGCAAGGGCTCTCTGATGCGGCTGGGGCGTTTGGCCGCGTCGTAACTCTGAGAGACCGTGGCGATGGGATTCTGGTGGGGGAGCGAGATTTACGATTGCTGGAGTAGTTCTTGGTGGGGTGCCGTGAGCTTCCCGGCGAGCCTGACTACACTCAGCGGATGCCTGAAAAAGCACTGTCGCTACCGCAGGTAATGATGGCGAAAGCCGCATCCGATGGTCGCGCGGGTGCCCAAGCGGCGTACGAAAAGAAAGAAAAATGCGGGGTGGTCGGTGTTTGGGGTGATCCGGACGCGGTCGGGCTGTGCTATCTGGGGATGTACGCCCAGCAGCACCGGGGGCAGGAGTCCGCCGGGATCGTGGTCAGCGACGGGGAGCGGATCACGGGGCACACGGGGATGGGGCTGGTGCCCGAGGTCTTCACGACCCGGGTGATCCAGGAATTGGAGCAGGCCCGGCGGGGGCCCGACGACCCCGAGCGGCAGTTCGGGCGATCCACGGGCGGGGCGATCGGACACAACCGGTATTCGACGAGCGGGGGGAGCTTCGGGCACAACGCCCAGCCGCTGATCGAGCGGCTGTACGACGGCGAGGTCGCGGTGGCGCACAACGGGAACCTGGTGAACGCCGAGGCGCTGCGGGAGATGTTCGCCCAGGCGGGGCACTTGTTTCACACGAGCAGCGACACCGAGGTCATGATCCACCTGCTCGCAGCCCCCGAGCAACGCAAGAGCCCGGACCCGTTGGCCCAGACGCTGCGTCGGTTGCAGGGGGCGTTCAGCGTGGTGTTCATGTTTGCGGACCGGATCGAGGCGGCGCGGGACCCCTGGGGGTGGCGGCCGCTGGTTTTGGGGAGGCTGCCGGGCGGGCGGGACTGCGTGGCGAGCGAGACGGTGGCGCTGCAGGTGATGGGTGCGGAGTATGTGCGCGAGGTGGAGCCGGGCGAGATCGTGACGCTGAGCGACGCGGGGGTGGAGAGCCGTCGGTTCGCGCCGCAGGCGCCGCGGCTGGCGCGGTGCGTGTTCGAGCACGTCTACTTTGCGAACCCGGCGAGCAACATCTTCGGGCAGAACGTGCAGATAGCCCGCGAGGCGATGGGCGAGAAGCTGGCGATGGAGAGGCCCGTCGAGGCGGACTACGTGATGCCGATGCCCGACTCGGGGCGGAGCGCGGCCAACGGGTACGCCCGGGCGAGCGGGATCCCGTACAAGGAGGGGATCGTCCCCAATCGGTACGTGGGCCGGACGTTCATCAAGCCGACGCAGGCCGAGCGGCGGGCGGCGGTGCGGCTGAAGCTCAACGTGATCGGGGAGCTGGTCAAGGACCGTCGGCTGATCGTGGTGGACGATTCGGTGGTGCGGGGGACGACGACGCGGGAGAAGATGAAGCAGATCCGGGAGGCCGGGGCGAGCGAGATCCATCTGCGGATCTCGTGCCCGCCGATCGAGAACCCGTGCTACTTCGGGGTGGACTTTGCGACCAAGGAGCAGCTGATCGCGCACGAGAAGAGTGTGGAGGAGATCCGGAAATTCTTGGGCGTGGACTCGCTGCACTTCTTGAGCCTGGACGGGCTGCTGAGCGTGATGAAGCACGAGCCGAGCGAGTACTGCACCGCGTGCTTCAGCGGGGAGTATCGGATCGATGTGGAGACGCCGACGACGGAGCAGGTGGTGTACAAGGAACAGCTGGGGATGTTCTGATGGGGTTCCTTGGGATTCAGCTCGGTTGGCGATGCGTGGATCACCGTGGAAATCATCATTGGCGGCGTGCACGACGAGACCGGCAGGCGGTTGACAAGGCAGCGTTCATTCCGATGTCTCGCAAAGAGTTGCGGGCGTGCGGGTGGTGGTACGGGGTCGGGATCACCACTGCAGCTCTCGGCTTTGGTTTAACGGTCTTTGTGAGTCCGACTGGTCCGAGCTCGGTGCAAGGGACGCTGCTTCAGATCGGCAGTGCCGTGCTGATGTTCATCGGGTTCCTGCTGTGTGCGGTCGGGATTCAGAGAATCGTCATTGTTCGGAAGATCCCGGGTGCCGCGGAACGCGCACTCCGCGAGGCGCTTTTTCGCGGCGTCTGCGGAGTATGTGGGTACGCGATTTGCGGACTTGAACCCGAGAATGACGGATGCACGGTCTACCCGGAGTGCGGGGCGGCCTGGCGGCTTGAAACCGCTCCCTGACGGTTGCGGTTCGTCAATGGCACGACAGGCGGGATGTCTGTCCCACAACGCGAGCACATCGCGTGCTTGCGCACGCGGCTCGGATCAAATTTCGCGATCGCCTACTCGCTGACCGGGGCGTTCTGCCCCAGGCCGGGGAGCCACTGGATCGTCATGCGGTCGGCGGCGTCGCGGGTCTGGCGTTCGAGATCCTGCATGGTGATCGCGTCGGCGCAGAACACGGCGGGCACGATGAGCACGTTTTTGCGGTTCTTGGCTTCGAGCTGGGTGAGCATTGCGGTAAGCGAGCGGTCGCCCGCGTCGGGCCCCGTGCGTGCGATGCGGAGGCGGTGGAAGCGGCTCTTGGCGTTGAGCGGGTCGTTGGTTTCGATCTCGAGCCAGGCCTCGATGTCGGCGGCGGGGGTGTTCTCGGGGAGGACGAGGATGGTGGTGCCGCCGAAGGGGCCGGGGCACTTGGGGAGGTGGTCGGCGATGGTGTCGGGGGAGATCTCGGGTGTGATCTCGGGCGCCGCGTCGGTCGTCTCGGTGGAGAGGTCGGCGTTCATGAGCGCCACGGGTTGGCCGGTCTGGGCGGTGTGCTTGAGGGCAAAGAGGCGGGACCAGTGCCAGGCTCGCGGGGTGTCCGCGGCGACGACGAGGTGGGCCGGTGCGATGCTCTCTTTCTGGTCGGCGGCGGGCAGGCCCATCGCGTCGCGGATCGTGGCTTGGGCCCGTTGATCCCGGCTGGCGGCGTTGCTCTCGGGCACGGCGAACGACCCGTCGGAGCCGACCTCGCGGTATTCGGAGAGTTCGCCGGTCCACCAGGATCGGTCTTGTTCCGAGCCGAACACGGTGAGCGAGACCTCGAGATCGGACCGGTCGTTGTACTCGGGCAGGGGCAGCGGGAAGTCCTTGAGCTTGGCGTACTGCTTGGGCCCGAAGGCGAGCGCGGTGTGGTTCATGCGGTCGCCCTGGAGGGCGATGACGGCGGCGAGCGTTGCGCCGGTGCCCTCGCCGGCGATGACGACGCGGGCCGGGTCGATGTTGTGGTAGCGGAGGAGGTAGGCCCAGACGCGGTCGGTCGCGCTGACGACGGAGAAGATGTCCTGGGCGAAGGAGTCTGGCCAGAACCAGCGGCCGCCCTCGGAGAGGTCGGGCATCTGGGCGCGGTAGGTGGGCTCTAGGACGGCGATGGCGGCCTCGCCACCGAGGCGGTCCTTCCAGAGGTCCATGCCGTCCTGGGAGGTGAGGCCGTCGTCGGAGAGCCAGATGAGCAGGGGGACGGGGGCGTGGGTCGCGGTGTCGGGCAGGTGCAGCCGGTAGTCGAGCGTGCGGTTGAGGGCGACGGTGAGCTTGCCCTCGTTCTCGTCGGTGGCGCGGGACTCGGCGAAGACGACGAAGTCCGCGACGGGGTTTTCGCTGTCCGCGTCTACGCCGCCGACGGCGGGGTTGCGTGTGGGGGTGACGTCGAGGGTGAGGACCTTGGCGTTGGGCTTGCGGAGGGCGAACTGGCGGACGGTGCCGCCGCGGTAGGCCGAGTGGAAGGCGCCGTTGACGTGCAGGACGGCCGAGCCGGGGTGGGCGTCGAGGGCGAGGGCGCTCGACTCGCCCATGGCGTTGTCCCAGAGGGTTTGGGTGGAGGTGAGGCGTTCGTCGCCGGGCTCGTGTGCGGGCATCATGCCGATGTGGCCGCGGATGGCGTTATCGACGCGCTTCCAGTAGGCGGGGGTGTTGGCGAAGATCTCGGCTGGGGCGTGGGCGCGTTCGTCGGGGGCGAGGGTGTCGAGGACTTCGAGGCCCTCCATCGCGATTCGGCGGGTGAGGGCTCGGGGGAAGTTGGAGGCGATCACGGGGAGGTTGTCGAGCCTGGCACGCTCGATCATCGGGCGGTAGGCCGAGCGGTACTGGCCCCAGGGGCGGGCGGCGGCGAGGAACTCGGGCTCGTCGATCTCGCCTGCGGTGTACTGATCGAGGATCGGCTGCACATCGCGCTCGAACATCTCCATCGCCAGGACGACCTTGTTGTCGCGGCGGGCCAGCAGGCCTTCGTAGACGGCGAGCTCGACGCGGTGGGTGGTCTCGTCGATGTGGGTCTCGCCGAGGAAGACGGCGTCGGCGGTCGCGAGCTCGTCGAGCATCGCGTCGAAGGTGATGAGGTCGCCGGTGCGGGTGTCGAAGACGGCGGTGGCGCGGTCGATGTGTGGGGCGGCCCAAGGGGAGGTGTCGTCGGGCTGGGCTGCGAGCGCGGGGAGGCTGGCTGTAATTGTGGCGAGGGCCAACGCGGAAAGAGATCGGAGTGTGCGCACGGCGGGGGCCTTTCGAGCGGCGGGAGTGACCGGGGATGGTATCAAGCCCCGGCGAACGCGGCTTGCGATTGAGCTGAATGGGGCGGCTGAGGTGCTGGTATGCTGGGGGGATGGGTGTGTTCGGATATTACCATGTAGATCGGGAGGGTCGCAGAAAAGCGGCACTGACCGATGGCGAAGTGCGGCGGATGTTCAAGAGCCGTCCCGAGCGGACGCGGCTGCACCTTGAGGTCGTGAAAGCGATGTCCGTGTTCGGGCGAGCCACGGGAAAGGTCATGTGGTGGGTGCGGCTTGTTAGCGGGGTGGGCTTGCTTGTGATTCTGGTGCTGGTGCCGATCACTGGTGGTGGGGTGAGTGGGCTGGTGCTGTCTCAGGCGTTCATCGTGCTCGTGGTGACGCTGATCGTGGTGTTCGTGATCGGCCGTCCCGTGTATGCGTCGGCCTACACACGGGCACAGGCACGGGTGCTCGAGCGGATCGGGATCTGCGTTCATTGCGGGTATCGCCTGACTGGGCTGCCCAAGGACGAGCAGGGGCTGACATCGTGCCCGGAGTGCACGGGGCTGTGGCGGGTAGAGCGGGATGGGCTGGCGGATGTGCGGGTGTCGTCGTGCGAGAACTGCGGGTACGACCTGGCGGGGCTTGCGCCCGAGGCGAGCGGGCTGACGGTCTGCCCGGAGTGCTCAGCGATGTGGCAGGTGGCCCAGTAGGCTGGGGCGATGGGGCAATTGCTCGATTCCAAACGGGTGTTTCGCAGGACGCGGTCGAGGTGGGGATTGATGCGCGCGGTGCCCAACCCGCTGGAGCGAAGGAAGATCAAGAGCACGCGGCAGCGAATCGGCGGGCCCTGGACCTGGCCGAGCCTGGTGCGGGGATGGGTGATCTACCCGGCGGTGTTGGTGGGCGGCGGGGTCCTGTTGTGGAGCCTGCTGATGCTGTTCGGCGGGCTGATCCGCGGCTGGATCGGGGCGGGGTTCGTGCTGGCGATCATGATGGGCGTGCTGATCTCGCCGCTGGTTGCTCTTTGGATTGGAGTGCGGGCGCACAAGAAACGGAATTCGTCCACGTGGCGGGCGCTGCTGTGGCACGGGCGGTGCGCGGTGTGCGCGCACCCGCTGGAGCGTGGGTTTGATGTTGATGGGATCACCAACTGCGCCGAGTGCGGGGCGCACTGGGCGCTGGATCGGCTGCGGTGGGGGGCGTGCCCGGGGTGCGCGTACACGCTGGGCGGTGTGCCACGGGATGCGGCGGGGATTGTCACGTGCCCCGAGTGCGGCGAGGGATGGTGGATGTCGGACCGGGCGGCGGGAGCGGATGGGGCTGTGCGTACGGAGCGGGCGGCTACGATCGGGGCGATGAAGACTGACACGATCCCGATCTCGCTGGCTCACTCACCGGACTCTGACGACCTGGTGATGTGGTGGCCGCTGGTGGGGGTGAGCGGGCCGAGCGAGGAGCCCAAGGGGCCCGTGATCGACACGGGGCGGTTCCGGTTCGAGCTTGCTGCGAGAGACGTCGAGGAACTGAACAAACTGGTGGTTGGGGAGAACGCAGACAGCGAGGGGCTGTACGACGTGACGGCGATCAGCGCGGGCGCGTACCCCGCGGTTGCGGATCGGTACGCGATCACGCGGGTCGGTGGGAGCTTTGGCGAGGGGTACGGGCCACGGGTGGTGGTGCGCGAGGACTCGCAGATCGTGGGTGCGGGAGACTTGCGGGGCAAGCGGATCGCGGTGCCGGGTGTGAACACGAGCGCCTTTTTGGGGCTGAGCCTGATGCTGGGCAGGGGGATGGAGGAGGCGTTTGACCGCCGATTCGAGTTTGTGGAGATGCTGTTCAGCGAGATCCCGGGCGCGGTGGCTGGCGGGGGGGCTGGGGGGGAAGTTGACGCGGGGCTCTTGATCCACGAGGCGCAGCTGACGTTTGGGGATGACGGGCTGCGGAAGGTTGTTGACCTTGGCGAGTGGTGGGATGAGGCGACGGGGCTGCCGTTGCCGCTCGGGTTGAATGTTGTTCGGCGGGATCTCGATGAGCGGTACGGCGCGGGGACGGTCGCGGAGCTGGGCCGTGTGCTTGCAGCGAGTGTGCGTCATGCGGTGGAGGTCGCGCCAAAAGAGAGCCGTCGGTACTTGCAGCTCAACAAGGGGGACCGGACGGAGTGGGACGACGCGGATCTGGTGGACAGGTATCTGGCGATGTATGTCAGCGGGCTGACGATGGACATGGGCGAGCGCGGCGTGGAGGCGTTGGAGAGGTTTCTGGGGCTTGGGGCGCAGGCGGGGTTGTGCGCGGCGGTGGAGAAGATCGAGATCGTGTGAAGAAGACGTACGCGGAGGCGCGGAGAACTTGCAGAGGCACAAAGAAAAACCGAGACAGAAGAAGATTTGCCACAGAGACACCGAGGAAGAAAAGGCAGAGAATAGCAAGAAGACCCCTCACCCCGGCCCTCTCCCCAGAGGGGAGAGGGTGCGAAACCAAGGCTGGAGGCCGAGATGGAGTTGGTGAAGACTGAGTTTGGGGTGGGTGTGGATCGCGGTGAGGGCGGGGTGCTGGAGCTTCGGCACATCATCGGCATCGGGCGCAACTACGCGGAGCACGCGAGGGAGCAGGGGGCGGACCTGCCGACGCGGCCGATGGTGTTCACGAAGAACCCGGGCAGCGCGTGCCTGAGTGGTGACGAGATCGTGATCCCGCCGGTGTGCGGGGATGCCGACACGGACGGCCACGGCGGGCAGGTGGACTTCGAGGCGGAGCTGGCGGTGATCATCGGGACGGCGGCGAAGGACGTTCGCGAAGAGGATGCGCTGTCGCACGTGCTGGGGTACTGCTGCGGGAACGACGTGTCGGCCCGGTGGTGGCAGAAGAAGGGGAGCGGGGGGCAGTTCTGTCGGGGGAAGAGCTTTGATACGTTCTGCCCGCTTGGGCCGCGGGTCGTGGCTGACTCGGAGGCGGGTGGTGTTCAGAATCTGCGGGTGGTCTGCCGCGTGAACGGCGAGACGATGCAGGACGGGAACACCTCGCAGATGATCTTCCCGGTGGCGCGGCTGATCTCGGATCTGAGCCGCGGGACGACGCTGATGGCGGGAACGGTGATCATGACGGGGACGCCCAGCGGGGTGGGGATGGCGCGTGACCCGCAGGTTTGGTTGAAGGCGGGTGATGTGGTGGAGGTTGAGATCGAGGGGTTGGGTGTGTTGAGGAATGGGGTCGTGCGGGGGTAGGAAGAAAAAGAAGCTTTACCACAGAGGCACAGAGAGCACAGAGGAAGAAAAGGCAGAGGAAGTCGTGGACCCCTCACCCTGGCCCTCTCCCCGCCCCCCAGCAGGGGCGAGGAAGGAAGAGAATGTTCCTCTCGCCTTTGATCCGCCCTGTCTAGAACTCGACCTTGGGGGCCTCTCGGACCGCGGCGTCGGCGATCTCGAAGAACTCGGCGAGCACAAACTTGAACATGCCCGCGATGATGTTGGACGGGAACTGCTGCACGAGCGTGTTCATCTCGCGGGCGTTGCCGTTGTAGAAACGGCGGGCGGCGGCGAGGCGGTCCTCGGTGTCCGTGAGCTGGTGTTGCAGCTGCTGAAAGTTGGTGTTGGCCTTGAGATCGGGGTACTGCTCGACCACGACCGCGAGCTGCTTGAGCGCGCCCATGAGCACGGTCTCGTCCTGGGCCTGGCTCGCGACCGAGCCGGTGTTGCCGGCGGCCTGGTTGCGGGCGGCGATGACCTTCTCGAGGGTCTCAGACTCGTGCGAGGCGTAGCCCTTGACGGTGTTGACGAGGTTGGGGATGAGGTCGTAGCGGCGCTTGAGCTCGACGTCCACGCCGGCCCAAGAGTCTCGCAGGTGCTGGCGGACGGAGACGAGCCGGTTGTAGTTACCGACGATGAAGAAGAGGATGAGGACGGCGAGGCTGACGAGGACGATGAGGGCGATGATGGTTGGGCTCATGGGTTGGTCCTTCCGCTCTTGCGGTCGAGCTCGGTGAGGAGGAATTCGGGCCACTGCTCGAAGAAGTCTTCGAGCCAGGCGATGGTCTGTTCGAACTGGGCGGGCGACCACTGGGATCGGCCGTCGGAGAGACAGAGGCGGCCGTTCTCGAGGTCGATGGTGGGCGGGTTGGAGCGCATGAGGAACTCGATCATGCGCTGGTGGCAGACGTCGTAGGCGAACTTCTTGTCGGGCGATTTGACGTGGAAGGCGCGGCTGAAGGCGGCGGACTCGAAGTCGATGTCGTCCATGCCGAAGACGCCCGCAAGCTTGTCGAACATGCTCTCGTGACGGATGAGCAGGTCGGGCAGGCCCGTGAACGGGAGGTGGGCGATGAGGTAGCTGAAGCGGTGGGTGACGGTGCGGCGGTTCTTGCCCGAGCCCTCGCGGGTCTTGTAGGTGAAGTCGCCGAGCTTGCAGGGGTAGGGGCGGCCGTTCACGGTGAGGACGCCGGACATGGTGTTGTAGGCGTAGCGGGAGTGGCCGTGTCGGAAGATCTCGAAGTGGGCGTACTGGTCGTCGTGGGAGGAATCTCGGAGGGGGCTGAACTTGAGCCCGAGGCGGGTGGCCATCTCGAAGAGGGCGAGGCGGCGCTTCTTGCGGGCCTCGGAGGCGTAGAACACGCCGACGATCGCGATGATGGCGAAGGCGGCGAAGAGGAGGATCTGCAGGCCGGGCATGAGACTTGAGGCGACGGGGATGCTCAGTTCGTGGGGCACGGGGCTATCGTACTGGAATCGTCGGTCTTCTGGCCGATAGCCGCAAGGAGTGGGTGCAGAGCGATGGCCAAGAGCAAGGGCAACAAGGGAAAAGCCAGGGCTCCGGCGAGCTTCGAGAACCGCAAGGCGCGGTACGACTACTTCATCGAGGACACTCTCGAGTGCGGGATCGTGCTGCAGGGGTCCGAGGTCAAGGCGATCCGCGACGGGAACGCGAGCCTGAGCGAGGGGTTTGTGACGGTCACGACCGAGCCGCTCGGGCTGGCGCTGCACCAGGTCCAGATCGGGGTCTATCCGCCGGCCGGGGGGAATCAGCACCTTCCCAAGCGTGTGCGGCGGCTGCTGGCAAGCAAGCGGGAGATCGCACGCCTCGCCCGGCAGGTGGACCAGAAGGGCGTGACGCTGGTGCCGCTGCGGATGTACTTCGTGGGCGGGCTGGTGAAGGTCGAGGTGGGGCTGGCGCGGGGCAAGGCGGAGTACGACAAGCGGCGGAAGATCACGGATCGTCAGAGCGCCCGTGAACTGAAGCACGTGATGTCGAAGTATCAGAAATAGGGGTCAGGGAGCGGGCATCAGGCCTCAGGGAAGACAGAAGCACTTCGTCGCTCGTGCTCGGGCTCGTTGAAGGCCGAAGTCCTCGCGTGCTTGCGCACGCGGCTTGGATCAGAACCCCCCGCGCTCGGGGTTGGTGTTTGGTTTTCCTGATTCCTGGTCTCTGATGCCTGTCGGCTCAGATGCCGCGGGTGCGGGCGGTCTGGGCGAGACGGACGGCGACGCGGGCGCGGTCTCGTGCTCGGCGGACGCGGTCGGCCTCGGCGGCCTTGTCGGGGGCGTCGGCGGGGACTTGGCGGGCCTCGGCCTCGGCGAGTTCGGCCTTGGCCTCGGTCTCGTTGAGTTCCTCGGCGGGAACCGCGAACTCGGCGAGGATGGTGACGTCTGAGCCGTCCACCTTTACGAATCCGCCGTCTACGAGGTAGGAGCGGTCGCCGCCGTTGCCCGAGGGGAACTCGAGCTTGAGCTCGCCGGTGCCCAGCTCGGCGACCATCGGGGCGTGGCCCGGGAGGACGCCAAAGAGCCCGTCCCAGGCGGGGACGGAGGCGTAGGAGATCTCCGAGGAGAGGAGTTCCTGAGTCGGGGTGACGACGCGGCAGGTGAGGGTCTTGCTCACGGGGGTAGCTCCGGGGGCGGTGGGGGCGGTGGGGGGCGGGGTCAGAAAAGGCCTAGATTCGGGCGGGATGATAGGCGGGATGAGGGGGAGTGGGGGGGAGCGGGGATGAGGCGTGAGGCATGTGGAAGAAGGGGAATCGGGCGTGGGTCGGCGGACGCGGGGGGGGGGGGGGGGGCCCGCCGGCGGC
>JBLHKT010000041.1:0-15539 GCA_047620485.1 Phycisphaerales bacterium
GCCAGCACGGTAGCAACCTGCACGAGATGACGGTGACCGAGCGGGTCAGCCGCGTGATCAACCGGATCCGCCCGGCGGTACAGGCCGACGGCGGGGATGTGGAGCTGATCGAGGTCTCCAAGGCCGGTCGCGTGCGGATTCGGCTGCACGGGGCGTGCGTGGGGTGCCCGTCGAGCGAGATGACGCTTCGGCTGGGGATCGAACGGAATCTGAAAGAGCACGTGCCCGAGGTGACCGAGGTCGAGTCGGTCGCCTAGAAAGGCCTGCGGATGGGAAATCGCCCGATTTGCGAGGGGTTCTTGCGGTATGCAGCCACAAAGTCTTTGCAAATCACGATTTAGAGGCGGCAGATTGCCCCAAAGCGGTTCCGCGAGGCTTGCTGATCTGCTATACTCGCGCGGCACCGGGGAGGTCCCGGACACTGGCTGGTTGGAGAAAGCCATGTTGGTTATTACTCGCCGTGAGGGCGAAGAAGTTGTGATCGGCGACCCGAACAACCCGATCGGCGTGGTTCGTATCGCATCGGTCAAGGGTGAGCGGGTCCGCGTGGCGTTTGATTTTCCACGGAGCGTGGAGATCCATCGCCGCGAGATCGCAGACCAGATCATCAGCGAGACCGAGGCGGCTGAGATCACGTCCAAGCCGGACGTGGTGGGCCACATCAAGCCGATGGTCGGGTCCTGATCGTTCAACTCTTCGCCTTTTACGACAACCGATGAGCAATTAGAAACACCCCCGAGCCGTGGGCTTGGGGGCTTTTTCGTGAGTCGCTGGTTGGGGGGCGTCCGCGGGTGTCCTACTCGGCGGTGCCGCTGGACATGTCGTAAACCCAGCTCTCGATCTTGCGATCAAAGTCAACCACACCGCCGTCGGCGAAGAAGAGCCCGAACTCGCGTTGGGCGGCCTCGGGGCTGTCTGAGCCGTGGATGAGGTTGAAGCTGTTGGAGACACCGAAGTCGCCTCGGATGGTGCCCGGGGCGGCCTTGGAGCCGAAGGTGGCGCCCATCATGCCGCGGCAGATGGTGATCGCGCCCACGCCCTTGATGGCCATGACGAGCACGGGGCTTGAGGTCATGAAGCCGACGAGCCCGTCGTAGAAGGGCTTGCCCTGGTGATCCTTGTAGTGGGTGGCGGCGAGCTCGGGCGAGATCTGCATCATCTTCATGCCGACGATCTGCAGGCCCTTGGCCTCGAAGCGAGAGATGATCTGACCCATGAGCCCGCGCTGGACAGCGTCGGGCTTGAGGATGATGAGCGTGGTCTCCATGACCGGTTCTCCGTGTGGCTGTGGGTGGATTGAAAGGGGGGGAGCATAGGCGGGCGACCGCGAGGCCCGAGTCGAAAGAGGGAACGAGAGGGGCGCAAAAAAAGAACCGGGCGACCCCGTCGAGCCGCCCGGACAATAGCTGAAATGTTGCCTGAGATCAGGCGGCCTGGTATCAGGCGCGACGGCGACGGGTGGCCACGAGGCCGCCCAGGCCGAGCAGCGCAGCCGCACCCGGCGTCGGAACGTTGAAGACGTGAGTGCCCGGGGTCGTGCGGGCCAGGATGAGGCCGAGCTCGGCAACATCGTTGAACGTGGCGGACTCGAGTGAGTTCACACCACCCGAAACCCACTTGTTGACGTTGAACACACCACCGTTGGCGGTAATACGGTTTTCTCTGCTGAAAGCGAACCCATCGAGGTACTCCCAAGCCGAGCCGGTGCCGTCGACGCCGTCGGTGCCGTGCATGTCGTGGAGGGCGCCGCCCATCCACAGGCCGTAGCGGTCGTCGCCGTTGCTGAAGAACGCAGCGGTGTAGAGGTCCGCGGCGAAGCCGTAGGTGGACTCGAAGACCAGCTGGCCATCGTTGCCGGCGGACTGGATCACGTAAGAAGCACCCGCGGCGATCGTCACGCCGTTGAGGTCAACGTCGATGATGTAATCCAGCGAAGCGTTCGACTGGTTGATGATGCCGTCGCCGACACCGAAGGTGACGTCAGCGGCACCGGTGTTGGTCAGCTCGACGAACTTGGGGTTACCGCCGGGAAGTGTCGCGTCGACAACCTCGGAGATGATGATGTCGGCGTGGGCGGCCGTGGCCAGACCAGCGACCGCAGCGAATGCAAGAACAGATTTCATCTTGTACCTCTCTCTTTTCTTCGTGTCTCTCTCCCGACCAACAATGGCCGGGTCTCTCTTTCCGCCCCCAGGGTTTCTCAGGCCCTAAAGGCGTTCTGGTGGAGACGCGCGTCGCTCCACCAGCTCATATCCTACCAGAAACCGGGGGAAGGAATCTACCCAGAATGCAAAAGTTCACCGATCATTCGAGATATGAGCCTCCCCCGATAACCGGGTGCTTTCCGGCGGGGGCTGCGGTATAGTCCGGACTGGGACCTAGGCAAGCAGAACCCAAACACCACGGAGGGTGTGGATGGCGGCGAAGAAAACCAAGAGCACCGGAAGATCCACCGCCAACGCTGAGACCATGGCGGCCAAGCAGCGCGAGATCCCCGTTTCCGAGTTCTTCGCAAAGAATCGGCACCTGCTCGGCTTCGACAACCCCCGCAAGGCCCTGCTCACCACCGTCAAAGAGGCGATCGACAACAGCCTCGACGCCTGCGAAGAGGCCGGGATCCTGCCAGACATGATCGTCAAGATCGAGGAGCTCGAGGCCCCGCCCGCAGCAACCAAGCCCGGCAAGTACCGCATCACCATCACCGACAACGGCCCGGGGATCGTCCGCCGCCAGGTCGAGAACATCTTCGGCAAACTACTCTATGGGTCCAAGTTCCATCGTCTCAAGATGAGCCGCGGGCAGCAGGGCATCGGGATCTCGGCGGCTGGCATGTACGGCCTGATGACCACGGGCCGACCGATGGTCGTCACCACCAAGCCCTACAAAAAGAAGCCAGCCCACCACATCGAGCTGGCGATGGACACCACCAAAAACCGCCCCGAGGTCACGGTGGATATCGAGACCGACGACTTCCCCGAAACCTCAACCGGCACCGGCACCCGGGTCGCGATCGAATTGGAAGCCCGGTTCCACCGCGGCAAGGGATCGGTCGAGGCCTATCTGGAACAGACCGGCATCGCCAACCCGCACGCCAAGATCACGTTCATCCCGCCGGACAAAGCCTCGCAAGACCCCGAGCTTGCAGAGGCAGATGATGCGAGCGTTTCCAAAGACGACAAAGGCATCACCAGAACGGTCGAACTGGCCGACAAAATCGTCTACCCACGCACGATCGACGAGCTCCCGCCCGAGACCAGCGAGATCAAGCCGCACCCGTACGGCGTGGAGCTTGGCAACTTCCTCCGTATGCTCAAGAGCACGGACCAGAAGAACCTTTCCACGTTCTTTAAGCACGAGTTCTGTCGCGTGCCACCCTCGGTGGTAGCTGATATCACCAAGGCAGCGAGCACCAAGAGCCAGACGATCTCGGCCCAGACCCGGATCTCCGCGGTCGATCACGCCAAGGCCGAGCGGATCTACAAAGCACTGCAAAACGCCAAGCTCCGCAGCCCCCCCACCGACTGCCTCGCGCCAATCGGTGTGCGCCAGCTGCTCGCGGGGCTGCTCAAGGGTGTCAGCGCCGAGTTTTATGCTGCCAGCACCCGAAGCCCAGCGGTCTACCGCGGCAACCCGTTCCAGATCGAGTGCGCCATCGCCTATGGCGGAAAACTCCCGGGCGATGAGACCGCCCGCGTCATCCGCTTTGCCAACCGCGTGCCCCTGCTCTATCAGCAGTCGTCGTGCTGCTCGTTCAAGAGCGTGGTGGACACCGGCTGGCGGAACTACAACCTGAGTCAGCCACGCGGCGGAGCGCCTGTCGGCCCACTCGTCATCATGATCCACATGGCCAGCGTCTGGGTGCCCTTCACCAGTGAGTCCAAGGAAGCCATCGCCGACTACGACGAGATCCGCAAGGAGATGAGGCTGTCGCTGCAGGAGTGCGGCCGCAAGCTGGGGATCTACCTCCGCCGCAAGCAGAAGATGAAGCGAGAGGGGCAACGCCGCGACGTGTTCGAGCGGTACATCGGCGAGATCTCAAAGAGCTGCAACGCCCTGACCGGCACCGACACGACCGAGCTTTATGACGCGCTGCTCAAGCAGGCCAAGCGGCGGACCGAGATCGCGGACAAAAAACTCGACGAGGACGGCAACTACATCAAGGCCAAGGACCTGGGCCAGAAGCGGCTCGACAACGACGACGGCGTGCTGATCATCGATACCGACGACGGGCCGGACGGGGATTCGCCGCCGATCGACACCGATGGCGGAGCGGCGAGTCAGGGCGAGACAAAGGGCGGCAAGCCATCGGGCAAGCCGAAGACCAGTCCGAGGAAATCTGCTAAGGAGCCGACGAGAAGGCCAGCCCCTAAGAACGAGGCGAGCTCGCCGGCCCGGGCACCCTCGGGCAAGAAAATCGCCAAGAAGACGGGCACCGACTCGAAGGCCGGCATCAAGAACAAGGGCAAGGCCAAGCCACGGGTGCGGCTGGGGTCATCAAAGGCAAAGCAGGAGACCGGCCTGTTCGGCTGAGGGTGAACACACATGGCTAAGAAAACCACCAAGAAAACCGCCCCAAAGCCTTCGGGCAAGAAGTTCTCCAAGTCCCTCACCAAGCAGAGCGGCGTCAAGCCAACCAAGAAGACCGTGTCCCGCGTCGAGCGCGGCAAGGTCACCTCCAAGAAGCTCGAAGACCTCGCCGAGGGCATCGTCAAGTCCGCACTCGCCGGCCGCGAGCCGAAGGTCCAGGTGCCAACGCGCGCCGCCAGCAACACCAATTGGAACAAGAGCCGCGGTATCCTGCAGATGGGCACCGCCTGCCAGGAACGCCAGCTCTTCAACATGGGCCAGGCCCGCAAGTTCATGCAGACCCTCCTGCACGGGCAGGGCATCAACGAGCTCATCGCAGCGGACAAAACGCTCTCCCTGCGTGGGATGTTCTACAAGGGCCTCCACGACATCTCGGGCACCAAAGAGAAAACCTTCGACGACCAGACCGAGTCCGACGGCATCCTCGAAGACCTCGAGGTCTCGATCGGCTCGCTGCGTGAAGAGCTGCACGTGTTCGCGAAAAAACGCGGCACGATGGTCGGCAACGTCACCGTGATCGACTCGGGCGACGAGATCAACTGCCGCAAGATGGGCTCGGGCGGGTACGCCATCCCGAGTATCTGCGAGCCCGACGTCATCCAGTTCGAGAAGGTCGACGCGGACTTCATCCTGCACGTCGAGAAGGACACCGTCTGGCAGCGGTTTAACGAGGACCGCTTCTGGGAGACGCACAACTGCATCCTCTCCGAGGGCTCGGGCCAGCCGACCCGCGGCGTGCGACGCATGCTCCATCGCCTGCACAAAGAGCACGGCCTGCCCGTGATCTGCCTGCTCGATTGCGACCCCTGGGGGCACTACATCTACTCCGTCATCAAGCAGGGCTCCATCTCGCTCGCCTTCGAGTCCGAACGGCTCGCCATCCCCGAGGCCAAGTTCCTCGGCATCCGAAGCAAGGACTACGAGGCCTGCGGGCTCAGCGACGACGTGCAGATCTCACTCAACGACCGCGACAAGAACCGGGCCAGGCAGATCCTGGAATACCCGTGGTTCCAGGGCCACCGCGGCTGGAAAAAAGAGATCGAGACGATGATGCACAACGGCTTCAAAATGGAGGTCGAATCGCTGATCACCAAGGACATCAGCTACGTGACCGAGGTCTACGTGCCAGAGCGGTTGAAGGCGGAGGACTGGTTGAGCTGAATCAGTGGCTAGTCTAATTGGCAGCAAGAATCTCGTCTACTTCCTCCGGGGTATGGGAGTAGTGCTTCTTCTTGAAGAAGCCCGCTGACTTGAGTCGCAGTAACGGGCAAAGGTCGCCGTCGAGGATGTTTGTGTGCACGAAGCGGAAGTCCTCAAGGTTCGGCAAATCATCAAGAAAACCGATGTCCGGGATCTCACCGCAGTCGTTATATCGTAGGACCCGCAAGGACGGTACGGCTCTTGCGGCCGCGTGGTCTCCGATCTTCTTGCAGACATGGCATTCCAGTCTCTCCAGCCGGCTGCCGCTCAACTCCTCGATACCGGCGACCGATTCCAGCTTCGTGAGGTAGGACAGCTCGAGACGCTTCAGCTTGCGAAAGCGACCAACCCCGCGGATCGAAGTGAGGGGCGACTGTACGATCGACAGGTCTTCCAACGCTGGAAGCTCGGCCAGCTCGGACAGGTCCTTGCTCTTGGGTTTGTACTTCCACAGAGCGAGGGTCCGAAGCTTCCTACTCTCCGACGTGATCAAGAGCTTCGGATGCCAAGTTCCCCTAAACTCTGTCAATTCCCTGAACTGACTCAGATCCAGAGGTTGTTTGCTCTCTGAAACGAGCAAGTATTCGAGCTTGGGCAAGTGCCGTAGCCCCGAGATGTCGAGTTTGTCCGCCTCTTGCAATGCGACTCCCCGGACGTACGGGTGGTCTTTCAAAAACTCAAGATCCGGCAACGAATAGCCCATGATGGATAAGAACCCGATCCTGCAGAGATCGTGATCCCGGTAGTAGGCCATGCAGTCTTCAATACGATCAGACTCAATCCTAATCTCGATCGGGCCGGGGCCATTCGTGAGGTAGAACCCAGACGGATCTCGATCAGGTTCGTAGGGTTTGTAGCCACTTTCACTCACTCAGCATCCCAGTCTGCCACATGAAGAAGATCAGGCTGTCGGCCCGGTCTCGGATCCGCAGGTGCAGCGGCTTGCCCTGGCCGTGGCCGCTCTCGCGGTCGACCCATAGCAGGATCGGGTCTTGCTCCGGGTCGCTGCCGGTCGCAGCTTGCATCCTCGCCGCCATCTTCCGCGCGTGCATCGGGTGGACCCGCGCGTCGTTCTCGCCGGCGGTGAACAGGACCGCCGGGTACTTGGTTCCGGGCTGAATGTTCTGGTAGGGCGAGTACTTGCTCAGGAACTCGAACTGCTCGGCGTTCTCGGCGGTGCCATACTCGGGCACCCAGTAGCGGGCCATCAGGAAGTCCTGGTAGCGGAGCATGTCGAGCAGGGGGACGGCGGAGATCGCCGCGGCGAACAGGTCGGGCCGCTGCACGACCACGGCCCCGGTGAGGAGCCCGCCGTTGGAGCCGCCCCAGATCGCGAGCCGCTCGGGCTTGGTGTACCCGTTGGCGACGAGCCACTCGGCGGCGGCGATGAAGTCGTCGAACACGTTCTGCTTGTTCTCGAGCATGCCCGACTCGTGCCAGACCTTGCCGAACTCGCCCCCGCCTCGGAGGTTTGCAACGGCGTACACGCCGCCCGCTTCGTACCACGGGAACATGGTCGCGCTGAAGTACGGCGTCATGGAGATATCAAATCCGCCGTAGCCATACAGAATCGTCGGGTTGTCGCCGTCGAGCTCGAGCCCTTTTTTGTGCACCAAGAACATGGGCACCTTCGTGCCGTCCTTGGAGTCGTACCAGACCTGCTTGACCTCGAGGATCTCCGGATCGACCGGGACGTCGGGCCTGGCCCAGAGGGTCCGCTCGCCGGTCGCCAGGTCAACGCGGTAGATCGACCGCGGCATGTTGTAGCTCGAGAAGCTGAGGAAGGCCTCGGTGCGGTCGTCGAAGGCGCTCAGGCCGGCCGAGCCGATGCCGGGGAGGTCCAGATCGCCGAGCGACTCGCCGGCAAAGTCAAAGAGCTTGATCCGGGTACTCGCGTTCTCCATGTAGTCCGCTGCGATGATTCCGCTTGCGAACGAGGCGCCGTCGAGGACGAGCGATTCGTGCTCGGGCACGATGTCGGTCCAGCTGTCAAACCCGGGGTTGTGCATGTCGATCGCGACGACGCGCCCCTTCTCCGAGCCCAGCGTCGTCTGCATATAGAGCGTGTCGCCGACGTAGTGCGAACTACCGGGGCGGCCGGACTGCCCGATCACCATCGGGGTCAGGTCGAGGTTCCCGGTTCGGCTCCACAAAGCGAGGTCCGCAGCCCAGAGGTCCACGCCGGAGGTGCCGGTCCAGTAGCCAACGACGAGCCATCGCCCATCCTCGGAGGGCATGCCGAAGGGGCCCCAGGTTGTTTTGAGTTCTTCGAGTCGTTCGGTGCTCAGCCCCTGGTCGCCGTAGAAGAACTCGATGTCCTGCTGGCTGAAGAGGACCTGGTCTTGCCGATGGTGCGTGCCGAGCTTGTGGTGCTTGAACTGTCCGGAGTAGGCGTTCGAGATGTCTTCGAGTCGCTCGTAGAAGAAGCCCTTGTTGTCCTTATCCCACCCGCCAAAGCCGACCTTGCCGGGGATCTCTTCGGCGAGCCACTCGCCGGTGTCCACGTCCATGACGTACAGCGTCGAGTTCTCATCGCCCGCGGTGTACATGCCGAACGCCATGAGCGAGCCGTCCTCGTTGGGCGCGGTCCAGCTCACGGTCGTCAGGCCCGAGGGATCGATGTCCATCGGATCGAGGAGCACCCGCTCGGGGCCCTCGAGCCCCTCACGGACGTACCGGATCGCCTGGGCCTGGCTGCCCTCGCGTCGGCTCATGAAGTAGCGGTTGCCATAGGCCTGGGGCGACCCGATCGAGGGCACCTCCATCAGCTCTCGGAGCCGGTCCTCGAGCCGCCCGCGTGTCGGCTGGAAGCCGTCGAGAACGCTGCGGGTGAAGTCGTTCTGCGCGTCGGTCCAGGTCGTGACCTCCTCGGTCATCTGGCCCATGTTCTCGGGGTCGGCGTTGTCGCCCTCGAGCCATCGGTACGGGTCGGTGACGGTGACGCCGTGGATGGTCTCGGTGACCTCGCGGGCCTCGGTCGCCGGCGGGGCGGCCAGAGCGAGCGGGGCGAGGCCGAGCAGAGCACCGAGAGGGGCGGCGAGAAAGGCGGGCGTGGTCATACGCATGGGTCTGGCTCCTGAAACGGGGGGAGAAACCCCCGGGATATGTTCAGTGAGAGTCTACCGGGCAAGCCGCCTCGGGGTCGCACCGGCCGGCGGAACCGGCCGTTCGCCGCTTGGCTACTGCACCAGGCCCTTGGTGAGTCGCATGAATGCGGTCTCGAGGTTGACCGGCTCCTCGTGGAAGGCCGCGATCCGGTACCCCTCGTTGATGAGGATGTTGGGCAGATCGGTGACGTTCGCGTTCTGGTCCTCGTACCCGACGTGGATGACGCGGCGGGAGCCCGAGCCGCCGGTGAAGGTGCCGTCGCCGTCCACCACGCCGACCGATTTGACCCCGGGGACCCGCTTGATCATCTCGGCGGCCTGATCCGTACGATCCGCGACAACCACGTGGACCACGTGCCCGACCTTGGCCCGCTTGAGCACGTCGTCCACCGAGCCGTGGAAGAGCAGCTTGCCCTGCTCGATGATGCCCACGACGTTGCACAGCTCGGCCAGCTCGTGCAGGATGTGGCTCGAGATCAGGATCGTCTTGCCCATCCGCTTGAGCTCCTTGAGCAGCTCGCGGATCTCGATCCGGGCGCGGGGGTCCAGGCCAGACGCGGGCTCGTCCATCAGCAAGACCTTGGGGTCGTGCAGCAGCACACGGGCGATCGAGAGCCGCTGCTGCATGCCTCGGGATAGCGAGTTGACCTCCGCGGTCTGCTTGTACCCCAGGTCGGTCAGCTCGAGCACGTCGCCGACGACCTTCTTGCGTTGCTGCCCGTTGATGTTGTACGCCGCGGCGAAGAACTCGAGGTACTCGTAGACCACCATGTCCTCATACGCGCCCATGAAGTCGGGCACGTACCCGATCAGCGGGCGGATCTGCCGGTTCTGGTAGCCGACCGTGAGCCCGGCGATCTGCGCCTGCCCGCTGCTCGGCTTGAGCAGGGTGGCGAGGATCTTGATCGTGGTCGTTTTGCCCGCGCCGTTGGGCCCGATGAACCCGAAGCAGTCGCCGTCCTGGATCGAAAGATTCAGGTTGTCCAGCGCCGCGAGATCGCCGTAACGCTTGGTCAGGTTGATGGTTTCGATCATCGCCACCGTGGGGGTTCTCCTGGTCGGGCTCGTGGTGAGCCTCGGGTTGCGGGCCTAGTTGTCTTGCTCGGGGGGCTGGTCGCCCGTTTCGGTTGGTGTTCCATCGGTCGATGTGGCGCTCGCCGCGGGCGAGCCGGCGGGCTGCGACCAGTCCGGCGGGCTCGCGTCGAGTGGGTAGACCCAAGCCACCACGCTGTGCCCGGACATGGGCGGCTCTCGGCCATTCACCTTCAGCGGGACCGGACCGGCTCGGTCCGCCGCCCCGCTCGCGCTGGTCTGTAGCTGCCCGATCACGATCACGCAGGGCCGGCTGAACCATCGGCCCACGTCCAGCCCGTGCGTCATCCGCCGGATCGCGATGTTGCTGTCCGTGCCCGACTTCCCGGTGACAAAGTCCGCGGGTGGCAGCTGCGACATCAGCCACAACGCCGTGAACTGGTCCGCGGTCGAGCCGCCCGAGTCCAACGGCGTCTGCGGGTTCTCGCCGCTCAGGAGCAGCTTTCGCAGCGAGGTGTCGGCGTAGTAGTCGATGCGGCTATTGAGGTCCGCCGGGTTGGTCACCGGCTCGAGCGTGAGGATCGCCCCCGGGGCCCAGTCCGAGACGTTGTACACCCGCACGTCGGCGTAGCTCTGCGAGGGCAGCAGATTGCGTGTGATCCGGCTGAGCCCCTGCACCACAAAGACCTTGACGTCCTGCAACGGCACGGAAAAATCGTGCTGCAACTCACCCTTGACGTACGACCAGTTCCGCTCCGCGTCACGCACGAGCTCGAGCCTCGGCTCGTCACCGGGCGGCACGACGACCGAGACCTGCCCCCGCCGCGGCGAGCCCACCCAGTCAATCTCGAACTGCTTGACGGTCTGTCGCGACGGCACCCGCAGCGCATCGGGCGTGCGGGCCTCAGCCCGGTAGGCCCGGTTGTCGGGGAACTTCTGTCGGCTGACGATGTCCGCCATCGGCGCTTCCCAGGGCGAGAGCAGCGCGCCGGGGCCCTGGTCGCGGTCCAGCTCGACCCGGGCCGTGCCGTACATCGGAATGAGCACGCTGGCCCAGGTGCGGTTCTTCTCGAGCCCGCTGCCGTGGACCTGCAGCGTCATGGTCAGGTGCGAGACATCGACAGCCTTGGGCCGCAGCGCCAGCGCCCCGCTCCACGCGACGAGTGTGAACACCGCGGTGACCCCGAGATACGCGACCCACGCGAACCGCTTGAGCTTGTACTTCGCCAGCAGCCCGTACCCCCCCGGGCCCGCGATGATCCAGAACAGGAAGAACACGATCACGCCCAGAACGAGCCCCCGCAGCGCGGTGCCCGATTTGGCGATCTCGCGGGCAACGTCCCCGTCGTACACCCGCATCCTGCGGCCCGGGGTGAACGCGGTGGACGGCACACGGGCGCTGCGGGCATCGGTCGCCTGCACCGAGCCCCGCCGCCCCAGCACCCGGTTCCAGAAGACCTCGGCCTCGGGCAGCACCCGCGGCGAGTTCATCCGTGTGTCACGGAACGTGGACACGCCAAAGTCGAACCCGATCACCGTGACCGCGCCAACCCCAAACTCCCGACGCATCACCACGCACTCCCCGTCGGGCCCGTTCAGAATCGGGGTCGCCTCGCGCAGGGGCGTGCCCTCCTCACGCGTGAACACGTGCACCGTCGCCTCGCTGGGCAGAGCCACCTGCGGGCTCGCCGTCAGCAACGACCGGTACGGCTCAAGGCTCACACCCTCGCGACGGGCGACCCGCGCCGTGGGCAGCAGGTCCGCGATCGGGTTGTTGGCCGACCCGAGCCACTCTTGGCCGGCGCTGGGCAGCGCCACGACCAGGTGCCCGCCTCGCCGCACCCACTCGCGGATCGCGGTGGCTTGCCCCGTGGTCAGCCCGCCCGGGTCCCGCCCACGCCCGGAGCCGCCCCAGAGCAGCAGGTCAAAGGCCTCGTACCCCTGCCACCGGTCGGGCAGCCCGCCCGTTGTCAGCCCGCTGGCCAGCTGCGTCAGCTCGTGCGAAACCGCGGGGTAGTCGCTCTGCGGCGGCTTGGTCTGGTAGTAGTTGAGCCCCATCGGGAGCGTGCCGACAACCGCGTACAACCCCTGCGAGCTGTCGAGCAGGCTCGATCGCACCGGGTGTGAGACCGCACCCAGCAGACGCCCGGGCTTGAAGCCCAAGTCCGACCGGGCCTCAGCGGAGTCGGATTCCTCAGCCTCGTAGGCGCGAAAATCGATCCGCCGGCTTGAGTCCATTTCGTAGGGCAGCCGGAAGTAGAGCCAGAAGGACTGCTTCCCGGTGCCGACGCCCGGGTTCGTGGTCACCACCCGGTCGTACTCGAGGTAGTCGCCGTCCGGGTCAAAGCCCCGCACCCGCAGCAGCACGTTGCGCTGCCCGGGCCCCAGATCGCGGACGGCGAGCAGCACGCCGACCCAGGAGCCCTCGCGTGCCAGGTTGCCCACGCCGAACTGGGTGACCTCGAGCACGATCTCGCCGGTCCCGGTTTCCTCGGACTGGTCCTGTGCACCGACGGGGCCGGCGCACAGCAGAGCCAGCCCCAACGCCAGAGTTCTTACGATACGGAGGATCATCCAGCCGAGCCCCTTCACCACCCCCGCCGAGGGGGATAACACGAATCCTATACGAACACCCGATCCCGTGTGGTTCCCATAAAGAGCCCCGGATCCTGAGCCGATGACCGGGGTATGGCTCTCACGCTCCCCTTGTTCGCAATTCTGGCCCTCGGGTTTCTCGCCGCGGTCGCCTGTCTCATGCTGCTGCACACCACGGCGTGCGTGATCCAGAACGAGGCCCGCGTCTGGGACCTTCGCAACGACGTCGAGAGGCTGCACTTCGACTATCAATTGCAGCTTCACCGGATGCAATCTACCGGCGGTGGCGACGACGGAGAGGTCGGCATGATGGACATCGTCGAGGACCCGGTTGCCGCCTAGCCCCGTGGCTTGTGCAGCTCGTGAACCAGGGCCTCGTGCGCGTCCATCGCCAGCTCAAAGCACGCGACATCGAACTTCTCGTTGGGCGAGTGCACCCGGTCGTCGTCGAGCCCGAACCCCATGAAGATCGTGTCGAGGCCCAGCTCGGCCTTGAGCAGCCCCGCGACCGGGATCGACCCGCCGCTCTTGATCAACGCCGGCTCGTTCCCCGAGACCGCCTTGAGCGCCCGCCCCGCGGCCTGCAGCGACTCGGACTGGGTCGGCAGCGTCGCCGGCCATCCCCCGCCGTGGTCGTGCAGCTCCCACCGGCAACCCGGGGGCGTGCGGTCGTTGAGCCACGCGAAGAACGCGTCTCGGATCTCGGAGGGGTTCTGGTCCGCCACGAGCCGGAAGCTGACCTTGGCCGAGGCATACGCGGGGATGACGGTCTTGGCCCCGTGCCCGGTGTACCCGCCGAGGATCCCGTTGATGTCGCACGTCGGGCGGGCCCATTCTCGCTCGGTGAACGAGTACCCGGCCTCGCCGACGCCGGCCTCGGGGGGCAGCCCGATCCCCGCGAGCAGCGCGTCGGGATCGATGCCGAGCTTCTTCCAGGCCGCCCGCTCGTCGTCGCCCAGCGGCTTCACGCGGTCGTAGAACCCGGGCACCGTGACGCGTCGGTCCGCGTCCCACAGCTGAGCGAGCACCTTGACCAGCTCGTTGGTCGGGTTGGGCACCTTGCCGCCCCACATGCCCGAGTGCAGGTCCTGATCGGGCCCGTGCAGCTTGACCTCGGTGTAGGTCAGCCCACGCACGCCGTAGGTAATCGCGGGCTTGCCGGGCCCGAGCATGCCGGTGTCCGAGATGAGGCAGACGTCGCACGCGGAGAGCTCGTCCTTGTGGTCGCGGACGAACCGGTCCAGGTTGACCGAGCCCGATTCCTCCTCGCCCTCGATGAGGACGGTGTACCGCACGCCGCCGCCAGCCTTGCCGGTGGTCTCAAACACCCGCCGCATCGCCTCGACAAACCCCGCGACCTGTCCCTTGTCATCGCACGCACCCCGAGCCACGATCCGCGGCTGACCGGCCTGGTTGTTCTCGATCACCGGTTCAAACGGCGGGCTCCGCCACAGGTCCAGCGGGTCGGGCGGCTGAACGTCGTAGTGCCCGTAGAACAGCACGTGCGGCCCGGTGTAGCTCTCGTCGCCCGGTGAGGTCGCCCAGACCACCGGGTGGCCCGTGCCCTCGCCATCGGGGCCCCCACCGGCTGGCATGTCGCCCGTCTCGCGGAGCTGGGCGTCAAAGCCGGATTCGGTCAGGTGATCGCACGCCCATTGCGCGGCCTTGCGGCAGTCCGTCCGGTAGGCCGGGTCCGTGCTGACCGAGGGGATGCGGAGCCAGTCGAGCAGGCGCTCGAGCGGGGGCGAGCCCACCGCGGTGTTCGTCGAGCCACTCACGGGATGACGTAGTACTGGCTGCGGAGCTTCTGCGACTCGATGTAGTCCACGGCCTCGGTTCGCATCTCGTTGAGCTCGTTGACCTCGCCACCGGAGGGGAACCAGGGGTCGGGGACCGACACCGCGATGTCACGCTTCAGGAAGCTGACGTGCCCGTCCATGTACGCCGCGTTCATGCCCCCGTTGTGACGGAAGGAGAGCAGCTCGTTGTCCGGGGTTTGCACCGATGAGTTCGGGGATTCAGCCGACCAGGTCGTGCTCCACTTCATCACGGGCGCGGAGTCTGTGAACGAGCCGAAGGTTCCCGGGACCGGGGCGGCGTCGAAGTCCAGGCCGGTGGTGGACATGTACCGCGACCCGTCGGCAAAGAGGGCCTTGGAGGACGGCTGGACGGCGGCGCGGTCGATCCGCGGCAGGTACCCAACCGGGTTGTTCACGCCGTTGTCATAGACATTGCTGTAGATCGGGAACGACGCGTTCGGGGCGGCTCGCGGGTTGCTCTTCTGCCGTGGCGCGAACCACGCCGTGGGCATGATGTAGCTGACCGCCCGGTAGCCCCGCTCGATGTTGATCTTCTCGAAATCGTCCAGGTCCGGGGTCGCCCCGCCAACGTAGACCGAATCGTTGATGATGATGTTCGTCGAGGCGCAGGACACCTCGCCGTTGAAGATTGAGTACGTCCGCTCGGCCCGGTTCGGGGCCCAGTTCAGCGACTCGCCCGCGATCGGGCTGATCCAATCGTGCGTCGTCGTGGGCGTCGAGGCCGAGGTCTCGTCGATCAGTTTCTGCGTGGTCTGGCTCCGGTTCACCGTCGCGCCGCTTAACGCCAGATAGGGGAGCACCGAGGTGTTGGGCGTGGAGAAGTACTCGTTGTTCTCCGACACGTAGTACAGCTGGAACGTCATCAGGTTGCGCTCAGACGCGGCACAGACCAGAGCGCGGGCGCTCTCGCGGGCCTTGCCCAACGCGGGCAGCAGGATGCCGATCAGCAGGGCGATAATCGCGATCACCACCAGCAACTCGATCAGGGTGAAGGCGCCGGACGAAACCCGGTGCCGTGCCTTGGAAACTCGCTTGTTCATCGTTTGGTACTCCTGCATACTCAACCCCCTGGTTTGTATTGCTTCACGGAGGCGTCGCTGATCCTCAGCGTGCCCTGATCAAAGGATTCCACCGCGGTCAGTTTCGACCGATCCACAAAGCTCATCGCAGCCGCGATCTCGGTGCTCACCCAGACCCC
>JBLHKT010000042.1:0-15538 GCA_047620485.1 Phycisphaerales bacterium
ATGGGGCCCTCGGTGCCCGCCGATCCGCCCGAGCCGACGGTGGCGATGGAGGCGAGGACCTTGACGATGCCGATGCGTGCGGGGATGTTTCCGCTGCGTCGGATGATGGCGTCGAGGACCTGGGGGACGCCGTGGCCCCCGGCCTCGCGGGCGCCGTAGTAGACGAGCAGCCCGGTGATGAGCCCGCCGGCCATGGGGATCAGGGGGAGCAGCCAGATCGACATCTCGAACTGGGCGTGCTCGGTGAGGCCCTCGAGGTATTGCAGGGCCCAGCTGAAGCCGATCGCGCCGCCCGCGGTGATCGCGCCGATGAACGCCCCCATGACCGTGAGATACCAGTCGGGCTTGGGGGCGGATGGCGAGACAACCGCCCGGAGCATGGCCCTTGGGGAGAGTCGCTGTGCGATGGGGCGGTTGGCCATGCGGGGAGACACTCGTGCCCGGGGCACACGGAAGGGAAGGGCACAGGAAAAGAGGGGGAAAGAACCGGTGTTGCGGGTCGCGTGCGACCCTGTCGGGACGTTAGGCTGCGGTTTTAAAGAGGGAGCCACAATGCCGAACCGAGTTCTGATTGCCGGTCTGATCGTGTTTGCCGCGGGCGTTGGGCGAGCCCAGCCCGCCGAGGCCCAGTCCACCGAGGCCCAGTCCGCCCAGGGCGGCGCTGCCGCGGGCAAGCGCCCCAACATCGTGATCTTCTTCACCGACGACCAGGGGTGGGCCGACGTCGGGGTGTATGGCGCCAAGGGGTTTAAGACGCCCAATATGGACGCGCTGGCCGAGCGGGGTGTGCGGTTCACGCAGTTCTATGTCTCCCAAGCGGTGTGCAGCGCCTCGAGGGCGGCCCTCATGACCGGGTGCTACTCCAACCGGGTCCAGGTGTTCGGGGCCTACTTCCCCGGCTCCAAGGAGGGGCTCAATCCCGAAGAGCAGACCATCGCTGAACTGCTGGGCGACCAGGGCTACGCGACGGCGTGCGTGGGCAAGTGGCACCTGGGGCACGTGATCCCCGAGATGCTCCCGCTGGGGCAGGGGTTCGATGAGTACCTCGGGCTGCTGTACTCCAACGACATGTGGCCGGTCTGGTACGACGGCGTGCCCGCGACCAACTGGAAGAAGGACAGATACAAACGACTCGAGCTGTACAACGGCAACGAGGTTGTGGACTATGTGGACACGCTCGAAGACCAGGGAAAGCTGACCGAACGGTGCACCGAATTTGCGATCGACTTTGTGAACAGGAAGGCGAACGGCGACGCCCCGTTCTTTCTGTACATGCCCTACTCGATGCCGCACGTGCCGCTGGGCATCAGCGAGCGTTGGGACGGCACCGCTGAGCAGGGGCGGTACGGCGAGGTGATCCAGGAGATCGACTGGTCGATGGGCGAGGTCGTCAAGGCCCTCGAAGAGGCCGGCGTTCGTGACAACACGCTGATCATCTACGCGAGCGACAACGGGCCCTGGCTGAACTTTGGCGACCACGCGGGGAGCGTTGGCCCGCTGCGTGAGGGCAAGGGGACGATGTTTGAGGGCGGGGCGCGGGTGCCTTGCATCATGAGCTGGCCGGGCAACATCCCCGAGGGCGTGGTGATCGAGGGGCTTGGCGCGACGATCGACGTGCTGCCGACGATTGTGGAACTCACCGGGGCCAAAATGCCCGAGAAGCCCATCGACGGCGTGAGCCTGGCCGGGCTGATCACGGGGCAGACCGAGACGAGCCCGCGCGACGAGTACGTGTACTACTACGGGCGGCAGCTGCAGGCGGTGCGCAAGGGCGATTGGAAGCTGCACCTGCCGCACAATCATCGCAGCTACGTGGGCATGAAGCGGGGCGAGGACGGGTTCCCGGGGCCGACGATCCGGGGGCGGATCGGGCTTGATCTGTTCAACATGGCCGACGACCCGGGCGAGCGGAAGAACATCGCGGACCTGCACCCCGAGATCGTCGAGCAGCTCATGGGGCTGGCCCAGAGCTACCGGGTCCGGCTCGGCGACGGCGAACTCGTCGGCACCGAGCAACGCGAGCCGGGGCGGGCACCGGAAGAGCCGAAGGACGACTAGGGCGACTCGATCCGGCGCACGAAAAGGCGGCGCACGATAAAGCGGCCCGGAGGCCGCTTGTGAGGAGAGAGCTGGTTAGGTCAGGCGGCTCGGCTTAGGCCATGTCGCCCTGATCGACAACGGGCGGGTTCGCCGGGCTCGCTGGGCCCGTCGGGTTTGTCATGGACCCCAACGCTGCGGGCAGCTCGATGCCGGCCTGCTTGGCCAGCTCGTGCACCTGCGGGAGCGAGCCGATCATGCCGGACAGGAAGTTGGCGGTCGCGTTGCCGTTCTTCCCGCCCGAGCCCGAGTCCCAGACCGTGATCTTGTCGATCTTGAGGTTCTGGATCGCCTTGACCTGCTCGGCGACCAGCTCGGGCAGCTTCTCGATCATCAGCAGCGTCGGGACGACCTGCGGGTTGCTGGCGCAGGCCTCGACGAGCTTGCGGTAGCCCTCGGCCTTGGCCTCGAGCACCTGCTGCACACCCTTGGCCTCGGCCTCGTACTTGGCCAGGATCGCGTCGGCCGACCCGCGGGCCTCGCGCCGCTCACGCTCGGCGTGGGCCTCGGCCTCGATCTCGACCCGCATCTTCTCGATCTCCTGCGGGGCCAGCTGCTCCTTGGCCAGCCGGGCGAGGTCTCGCTCGCGCTCCGACTCGTAGACGTTCTGAGCCGCGACCGCCCCGGCGACCTCGGCCCGCCGCTTGGCCTCGGCGCGGATCTCGGCGAGGTTGGCGTTGGACTCGGCGACCTTCGCCGCCGACGTGTTCTCGCCGTCCACCGCGCTGGCCTCGGCCTGCGCGACCTCGACTCGCTGGGTCTGCTCGGCCCGCTTGCTCGCCGCGACCATCTCCGCGTCCCGCTCGGCGACCGCGATCTCCTTGTCTCGCTGAGACTGGGCCTCGCCCGTGATGGCCTCCGATTCGTACTCGGCGACCGCGACCCGCCTCTGCCGCTCGGCCTCCTTCTGCCCCTGGTCGGCCAGCGCCTTCTCCTGCGCCACCCGCACGTTCCGCTCGCGGACCGCGGTCGCCTCGCCGACCGCACCCATCTGCTCCTGCTGGGCGACCTCGACCTTGGCGCGGTTGATCGCCTCGGCCGCGGCCCGCTGCCCGATCGCGACGATGTAGCCCGACTCGTCGGTGATGTCGCGGATGTTGACGTTGATGAGCTCGAGCCCGATCTTGTTGATCTCCTGCGCGACGTTCTCGTTGATCAGGTTCATGAACTTCTCGCGGTCCTTGTTGATCTCCTCGATCGACAGGGTCGCGATGACCAGACGCAGCTGCCCGAGGATGATGTCCTGGGCCTGCTCCTTGATCTCCTGCTGCGTGAGCATCAGCAGCCGCTCGGCGGCGTTGTTCATCAGCACCATCTCCGTCGAGATGCCGACGGTGAACGTGCTGGGCACGTTCACGCGGATGTTGTTCTGCGAGAGCGCCCCTTCGAGCGGGATCTCGATGACGAGCGGCTCGAGGCTCATGAAGGCGTAGCTCTGCACCAGCGGGACGATGAGCGTGCCGCCGCCGTGCAGGCACTTGGCCGCCCGCCCGGGCCCGACGCGGCCGTAGACAACCAGGACGCGGTTGGACGGGCACCGCTTGTACAGCGCGTTGACGACGACGACGATGAAGACGAACAGGAAGAGCAACGCCAGGGGCACGCCGATCCACCAGATCAGGCTGCCGCTGTCGCCGAGCACGTTGGCCGGCGAGGCCAGCACGGTGTGCGTGGATGAGAGCAGGGTCGCGACGGGTGTGTTCATAAGTGAGACTCCTTGAAAGTTGAGCGAGGCGCGATCAGACCCGTGTGACCGTCATGGTGTTGTCGGGGTTGAGCTTGGTGATTCGGACGGTGTCGCCGCGCTGCAGGGTCTGGCCCTCGGTGATGGCGCGGTACCGTCGCATGCGGTCGTTGACGACGATCTTGATGGTTCCCTGGCCCATGTGCGAGCTGGGGATCTCGACGTCCACCTGGGCGTCGTGACCGACGACCTGGCGGGGCGAGATGTTGCCGCTGGTCTGCAGGTCGTAGACGACCTTCATGAGCCACGCGAAGATGTAGAGCATCGCGGTGCCGCAGGCGAAGGCGATGAGCATGCTCCAGCCGATCTCGAGGTTGCTGCCCCGGTAGGCCCCGAGCCCGCCCCAGCCGGCGCCCATGAGGAACGCGGCGATGGTCTGGAAGGAGATGAGACGGAAGGCGGCGTCGGGGGTGGTGCCGCCGTGGTCGATCGGCTCGCCGTCGCCGATTTCGCCCATGTCACCCACGTCGCCGTCGCCGAAGTCGCCGTCCATGCCCCCGGCGTCGCCGCCGAAGTCCGAGCCGTCGTCGGCGCCGGTGAGCAGCATCATCATGCGGATGATGAAGATCCCGGTGCCGAAGAGGGCGGGGATCGAGAAGTACAGCGCGTAATCACCAAACCATTGTTCCAGCATGGTCGAACCCTCCGAGCGAGCACAGCGATCGCCGGGAGATGCTATCACGCGGACCAGACATGTGGCGTGAGTGAGACCCAGCGGGCGTACCCGCAATCATTATTTATTGGGAAAACCGGGCGGAACATTTCATCCCAAGGCCGCGCCGGGCCCGGGGGGGGGCCGGGGGGCTACTCGGGGTTGTTGATCGTCTCGGGGCCTTCTTTGCCCGCGACGCGTGACATCCCGCCGTCCGCGTTTTTCTGATACTTGGTGAACCCGAGCCGCTCGAGGTTGGCGTTGCTCATCTGGCCCTTGCCCTTGAGGTCGGACCACTTGCCGGCGATGATCGGGGCCTGGGGCACGCGGTGCACGGGGCGGCCGTCGTTCTTGGTCAGGGCGTCGTCGGACATCTTCTGGACGAGCTCGAAGCTCTCGCCGGTGCCGTTGCCGTCCTTGTCGAGATATTCGTAGATGTACGTGGGCATGGGGGATTCTAGCAACGCGCGTTCAGCCGAACACCTGCCCCGAGTCGGTGTCTTGCATCTTCCACGCCAGCGTGCGGCACAGGCGGCTGAGCACCGGGAACGCCACGTCCACCTCGTTCACCGAGACCATCGCCTGGTGGATCACCGGGTTGCCCGTCGCGAACTCGACCGTCATGCCCGGGCCGTAGAGCGTGCGGGTCGGGCTGCCCGGCTTCATGGGCGAATCGGGCGCGGTGTTGTAGGGGGCCATCGCCTCGATGAATGACTCGGCGTCGCCCATCGGCTTGTTGCCCGCGCCGGGGTCGGCGGGGTCGTTCGGGTTGAACAGGACGAGCAATCGCCTCTTGGACTTGGGCATGGGCACAGGGTAGGGCCGCGGGGCCCGAGAGACCCGATTCGGGGATCAGTCCTCGTCGAACTCGTCGAGCAGGTCCTCCGCGTCGAGCAGGCTCAACGCGGTATCGATCAGGTGCCCCAGCGGCACCGGCTTGAGCAGATACGCATCGACCCCGAGCGACTCGCCGTAGGCCTGGTGCCGCTTGCCCTCGTTGGCGGTGACCATGATCACCAGCGGCGAGTCCTCACGGCCCTTGATCTTCTCGAGCGCGAGAAACCCGGACCGCTTGGGCAGCATCATGTCCAGGATCACCAGGTCCGGCGGGTCCTGCTGGCAGATGCGGACGGCCTGGTCGCCGTCCGCCGCGGTCAGCGTCAGCGCGCCCTCGGACTGGAACGCGAGCTCGAAGGACCTCAGCACGTCACGGTCGTCGTCCACGATGAGCACGCGGACCTCCTCGAGTCGGCCCAGCTCGTCTTTCGCGTCCGTGTTCAGGTCCAGCTTGTCGGCGGTCATCATGGGGTCCCTCGTTCGGGCGGCGTTGTGGGCGGGCATTGAAGAGGCCGGGGCGTCGCGCGGTTAGGTGAATCGGTCGGTCTTGTGCTCTCGCAGCCAGGCCCGGTCCAGATCCGAGCGGTGCACCAAATTCTCCAGCTGGGCCTCGTCCATCCAGGGCAACGAGGCGAGCTTGCCACGCAGGGCCGGGGGGAAGGGCTGATCCATCCGCTCGTGCCGCGGCCTGCTCTTCCAGATACGGTGCATCCAGAGGTACTGTTCCGGCGCACGACGGATCATCCGTTCAATTCCGAGTCGGTACCGGGCGGTGATGTAGTACAGCGGGTGGGGCTGGTCGGCCCAGTCCTCGGGGCGGATCGCGTCTTGCATCTCGATCCGGAAACCCATCCCCCCGGCCCCCCCAGCCCCCTCGCCCCGGGGCCTCCGAACCGCCTGCCCGATGATGATCGGGGCGTTGAACTCCATCGCCATGAGCCCGATCAGCTTGTACGTCGAGGCCAGCCGGTTGAAGAAGGGCACCTGCACGCCGCGGTCGCCCGCGTTCTGGTCGGCGACGATCGCGACCATCCCGCCGTCGCCGAGGATCTGGGGGAGTTTCCGCATCGCCTCGAACTTGTCGATCAGGTTCAGCCCCCGCCGCATCCGGACCTCGCGGGCCCAGCGGTCCAGCGGGGCCAGGTCGAACGGGCGGTAGATCGCCGAGATCGGGAAACCCATCATGCCCAGGGAGTACCCGAGCACCTCCCAGTTGCCGCAGTGCCCGGTGACGAGGATGACCGGGCCCGAGCTCATGAGGGCCTTCATGTACTCGCAGATCGGGTCGATCGTGACGTTGTTCGCCCACCCGTCCTCGCTCATGAGGCGGGGCGAGAGCAGGAACTCGGTGCCCAGCGTGGCCAGGTGCTCGTAGGACGCCATGACCAGCTCGTGCCTCTGGGCGTGGCTCAGCTCGGGCATCGCGACGGCGAGCCGCTCGATGATGCGGTTGACCTTGTGCCGCCGCATCCGGGATCCGCCGTACGCCCGCGCGATCGGTGCGGTCACGCGGACCGAGGTCTCGAGCCCGGCGACCTGCGGCAGCGACAGCCCCGCGCGCACCGCGTGATACACCGCCTGCTGGCGGAGCCTGGCGCCCAGGGTCTCGGGCGGCTTGGGGCGAGCCATCAGAGCCCGCCGATCAGTTGGGGTAATCGCCGATGAGTGTCCGCAGGCGGTTCTCGTTGAGGATCGGGACCGCTGTCGAGATCGCCTTCTCGCGGAGCTCGTCGTACCGGGCGATCTCCTGGCGCATCTGGATGAAGAAGTTGAATTCCTCGGGGCCGGCCGAGAGCCCGGGCTCGGGCGGGAGCGTGGGACGCTCGCCGAGCACCACGAAATCCAGGTCGCCCTCGAGATCCGTCACGATCTGCCCGCCCCAGGTGCGGATCATCGCGGCCACGTCGTCGCTCTCATACTTGCTCTTGATCCCGTCGCGATTCATATCAAACAGCCCGTACACCACGAACTTGTACGTCTTGTTCGGGTCGTACACCGCGTTGGCGACCACGTCGCCCCGGACAATCGGGTTGCCACGCGATTCGGTGATCACGCGGGCGCGGCTGAAGCCGTCCTCGACCCGCACCACCTCGAGCGTCGCCTTGCCCGCCGGGTAGTTGCCCGACAGGGCGTTGGGACGGATGTCCGTCGCGTCGGAGTAGACCGCGAACGTCATCCCCAGGATCACCTTCTGCTCGCGACCGATCGAGAGCACGACCTCGCGGTCGGCCGGGTTGATCGCCTCGATTATGCCGTCCGCGAGCGACTCCTCGGGGAGCGGGCGGGGGCGGTCGGCCGCGCCCTCCTGGCGGAGGCGGCGGAGCTGATCCTGCAGGATCAGGTTCTCGTTGGTCATCTGCGCGATCTGGCCCCGGTACTCCCGCTCCTTGTTCTCGAACGTGGTAACGGTGTTCTCCAGATTGTCCTGCATCCGGTCCTCGACCTGCCCATACCCGTTGATGGTCGCCTGGATCTGCTGCGTGTAGTCGCCGACCTCTGCGATCAGGTTGGACCCGGTCGCCTCGTATTCCTCAGCCAGCTCAGAGACCCGCTTGGCCTCAGCGTCGGCCCGCTCGATCGCGGCCTGACGACCGGCCTCGGCGTCACCCAGAGCCGCGTTGAGCGAGTTGATCCTTTCGCTCCGCTTGGTGAGCAGCCCGAACAGCGGGGCGGCCTCGGAGCCCTCGATCTCGTCCAGGTTCGCGAAGAACTGGGTCGGGCTGATGTCCCGGTTGCCCGTCACCCGCTCCATGATTTCGCGCTGCGTCGCGATCAGGTCGGACACGACGGTCGTGCCCGGGCCCTTCGCCTGCGCCTCGCGCAGCGCCTGCTGCACCGAGGTCTGTGTCCGCTGTTGCTCGGTCACGTATTCGGTGATCGCAAGCTCCGCGTTGTCCTTGCCCTTGGTCGCGTCCTGGGCGCGCCCGAAGAAGACGAGCGTGAGCACGAAGAACGTGAACGCGAAGACCGCGAGAACGGTGATGGCGATAGCCACCCCGATGGAGGCGCCGGTACGAGCTGCCATAAAAAGACTCCCCTCGTTCGAGGACCCCAGGCTGGCGAGCAGCCAAGGGCTTGTGCGGTTGGCGGGTGGGGTTCACCCGAGGGCGGCTCCAAGATCGTCGGCGGGCCAACGAGTCGAGGGGCGTGGATTCATGGACGCTGGCGGGACGATCGACCCCATCCCTCAGAATGGTCACCGACCCCCAACCCACACCGGTCGCCCGGCCTGGGCCCCGAGCCTCCGTGCCCGTGGGAAGGATAGTTTCCGTCGCGGGAGGCCCCGCGTCAACTCCAGATCCGACATCGGCGCGCGATCGGTTCCCTCAGAACGCTGGTCAGCAGCCCAATCCGGGTCTCTATTCTCATCATGCAGCGCAAAAGCCACTCCCCCACCACCATCGCGCCACTCTGGGCAAGCCTCGCCGCCCTGATCGCGGCCGCCCCCGCAGCCGCCAACCCCACCTTCGAGTACGCCCACGACGACGGCTCCGGGTTCACCGAGGCCTCGCTCGCCCAATATGACGCCCGCGTCACCTGGGGCAACGCCTTCCTCGCCACCGACCCCTGGACCACCATCACCGCGGTCCAGGTCAGCTTTGCCCGCGACATCGGGGCTGGCAAACCCATCCAGATCGGGCTCTGGGATGACCCCACCAACGACGGCGACCCGTCAGACGCGGTCCTCGTGACCCTGGCTGACCACGTCGTGCCCGGCCCCACCGGACCCGAACAGTTCCTGAGCTTCGCCGTGGACCCGACCCAGGTCAGCGGCTGGTTCTTCGTGGGCGTCATCGCGGACCTGGCCCAAGGCGAGGCCGCGATGCGGCAAGACTTCTCCACGCTCGGCACCCACAGCTGGCGGTTCGACAACCCGACCGGCGTGGACAACTTCGACCTGGGCGACGCGGGGTACGGCGGGAACTTGGGCGACTTCGGGCTGGGCACCTGGATGGTCCGGGCGGTCGCCGTCCCCAGCCCGGGCTGTGCCGCGCTGCTCGGGCTCGGGCTGCTCACAACCCGGCGTCGGCGACAAGGTCCTGATGCGCGATCCCTGATGCCTGTTCTCACCGGGAGTTGATCACCAGGCTCAGGTTGTCGGCGTACCCGTCCGAGGCCTCGCCGGCCCGCTTGGTCGAACGCAGCGTGACGCGGGCCCGGACGGCCCGCTGGGGGGTGTACGCCGCGTACTCGCGGTAGAGCAGCTTGGTCTCAAAGCCGCGGTCGTCGGCGGTGACGGGCCCGATCTGCCCGCCGCCAACGAGCAGCCCGTCGGGGCTGAAGAACTCGACGCGCAGCTCAGCCGAGTCGTCCTGATTGCCAAACCCGCCGAACCACCCCGAGAGCGTGAACCGGATCCGCCCGCGGTAGACACGCCCGGTGAGCGCCGAGAGGTCGATGTCCTGCGTGATCTCGGAGATCGGGGCGGTGCCGCCGGCGAAGAACCCCTGCCCTCGGTCGTCCGGGCCCTCGGTTGCCGCGTTGGGCCAATCGTCCGCGGCGCCGTAGGGGATGAGCGTCATCATGCCCGGGCCGGGGTCAACCCAGCCCGCGATCGCCTGATCGAGGTCTGCTGAGGCGAAGCCGCGGTCGTGCTCACCGCCCGGGTTGATGATGAGGTTGGTGTCGAACACGCCACGGGAGGCGGGTGTGGGCTCAAGCCCGACCGCGTGCCCGTCGAGCGCCCCGCCGCGGACGCCGTCAGCCAGCTCCAACGGCTCGATGCCCAGGTACGCCAGCGCCGTGGGCACCACGTCCACGTTCTTGGGCTCGGGGACCTGCCGACCCTTGGCCGCCAGCCTGCCCGAGACCAGGAACGGGATGGTTCGGCGGTCGATCGTGTTGCCCGCGTGCCCGCCGTCGATGTTCCCGCCGTGGTCGGAGGTGAGGATGATCAGCCAGTCCTCGTCGTGCTGGGCCTCGCGCTTGGCGACCGCGTCGGCCATGACCGCGATCTGGGCGTCAGCGACCTCGATGCCCGCCAAGTAGCCCGGCTGATCCTTGTGAAACCCGTGGGTGTGCCCCGCGATATCCACGTTGCCCAGGTAGACGAAGATCACGTTGACGCCGTCGGGCGCGGCCTCGTAGTCACCGGCGATGATGGTCGCGGCGGTCTGGGCGACGTAGTCGTCCCCGCCGTCGTCGTACGACTTGAACAGGAAGATGTCCGCGCCCGTGGGCTGGTTCTGGTACATCGAGTCCCACGTGTCGAGCCGGGCGGTGGTCCAGCCTGGGTGGGCGTGCTCGACGTGGGCGAGCAGGTCTGGGTAGTTCGCCAGGTTGCTCGGCTCGTAGGAGTTGCTGACCACGCCGTGGCGGTCGCGATGGACGCCGTGGAGGATGGTGGACCAGTTAGGGCCGCTGTAGGTGAGGTCCTCGCACTGGGCGTTGTCGTTGTAGGTGCCGTTGGCGACGAGCGCATCGAACGCGGGTGTGTTGGCTGCGGCGATGGCGTCGGGCTTGAACCCGTCCACGCCAATGACAAGCACGCGTCGCTGGGGCGCGGGAGCGGGGGTTGAATCGATCGGCTGAGCGCTTGCGGGCGCTGCGAACCCGAGCAGTGCAAGGCTGAGGGAAGCTGTGGGAACAAGCGTGTGGGTTTTCATGGGATAACTCTTGCGGCTCGGTGTTGTGAGGGCTCACGCCAGACGGCATGGGCGTTATTTGTTCGGCATTCTTATGCCAAGGCATCAATCAATTCTGGCTCCGCATACCATACCTGTTTGATGGAGGCTAAATCGATGATGATGCAAATCGCAGCCCAGACCCTGCCCCAAGGGTTTCTCGAAGGGATCCAGAACGACTTGGGCATCGTTTCGATCACGATTCGGCTCGCACTCGCAGCGGCGTTGGGTGGGCTGATCGGGATTGAGCGGAAGATGGCCGACAAGCCCGCCGACGGGCGCACGATGATGCTCATCTGCGTCGGGGCCGCCGCGTTTGTGCTGCTGGGGTTGCAGATCTCAGCCGACATGAACGCGGACGACGCGACACGGGTTGCGATCACGCGGATCGACTCGACCCGCGTGCTCAGCTACATCATCTCGGGCATCGGCTTCCTCGGCGCTGGCGCGATCCTGCACTCCAAGAAAGCGGTCAAGGGGTTGACCACCGCGGCGGCGATCTGGGTCGCAGCAGCGATCGGGGCGGCGTGCGGCCTCGCGAAATTCGACACCGCGTTCGTCCTCTTTGCCATCGTGCTCATCGCGATGTGGACGCCCTGGCTGTACAACATGTCTCACGCCAGGAACAGCGAGAGCGATAAGAGCTCCTCGAACGAGGACTGATCTCGAATTCAGACTGACGCGGTCGGCCCATTTTAAAAAAAACGGGGCGACCCGTAGGCCGCCCCGCAAAGGAAGAATCCAGGTTGTCTGACTGGTCGTGCGACCGGCGGTGTTGTTACCCGCCGATGACGTAGGCCGCCTCGAGCGCCCGCTCGATGCGGACCTTGATGTCGGCCTTGTGCGCCTTGGCGTAGGCATCGCCGCCCGAACCGACCAGGCCCTTGACCCGCCTCAGCTCCGAGGTCGCGAGCGTGGAGATGGTGCGGAGCGTTGGCGAGGCGTTGTCGTCGAGCAGCGCCAGCGTGATGAGACGCTCGACGTGCTCGCGCTGCAGGTTGCGGCGGAAGCTCGAGGCACCGGCCACCGCGGAAGACTCTGAGTCGCCCGAGGTTTCCCAGACATTGTCGGTGATGGTGAGCATCAGCTCAGCCATCGTGAACACGTCGTCGCCCTCGGCGCGGAACTCGTTGTCGTAGACCCGGCGCAGCCGCGTGGGGTTCATGAGCAGGCTCATCGCGTAGCCCTGCAGGCCGTCGATCAGGTTGTGCACCGGGAGACTGGCGTCTGCGGTGAGCTCGTTGATGGCCTGGGGGTCCCAGAAGTGCTCCTTGCCCAGGTGGCGGACCAGGTCGGGGGTAAGCCCGAACGCGGCCTCGTCGAACGCGTTGTCGAGGATGATCTGCAACGCCTCGCGCTGACGCTCGGCGGGGATGTCGGTGATGGGGGCCGGCGCGTCCGGGTCGCCCTTGTTGGCGTTGGACAGGTAGGACCCGCCGACCCAGCCGGCCGCGATGGACAGCGACTGGGCGTGGGTGTTCATGAGCGAGTTGAAGCGGCGGCGAGCCAGGGCCCAGGAATCACCGTCGGCGATGATGTCCTCGATGAGCTTGCTGCGCAGCTCCTTGACCAGGCTCAGGCGGCTCTTGGCGTAGATCAGGTTGTCGGCGCCCATGTCCCAGGTCACGTTGCGCGGGTCGGCGCTGGTGCCGATCGCGGACTGGCTCAGGAAGATCAGCTCCGGCTCGGTGTTGCGGTCGAGGACCTTCTCGAGGTCCTTCTCGAACCCGTAGCCGTACTGGATCGCCCACTTGTCGTACGGGCCGACCGAGGTCGTCGCGTAGGAGCCCTGGGTCTCGCCCAGCTCGTGGTTGATGTTGGCCGCGACGTAGTCCATGACCGAGCCTGAGGTCGCGCCCGCGAAGCCCTCGGTGTTGATCTCTTCGAGCGTGCGGATGGAGGAGGCGGCCATGTTGTGCTGGAGCCCGAGGCAGTGGCCGACCTCGTGGCAGGAGATGTAGCGGATCATGGGGCCGATGAACTCTTCGGGGATGCCGTCGAGCAGCTGCGAGTCATCCGAGGTGGTGAGCAGCCCGGTCGCGAAGGCCGCGTCGGCGAGCCCGAACTCGGCGGCGAGCATGGTGCCGATCTTGCACGCCGCGTCGTCGTGGCTCGATGAGAACCTGGAGTACGGGTGATCGGCCTCGCCCAGCGTCCGCTCGGCGGCCAGCGCGTGCTCGGCCTGCAACCGCTGGGTGACCAACGCACGCTTCTCGGGTGAGGCCATCCGCACGCGGGGGTCCCACGAGGGGTGCTCGGCGAAGAACGCGAGCGTCTCGGCGTCAAACGCCTGCTCGGTCTGCTCGCCGATGAAGTTCTCGAGCATCGAACGCACCGAGCGGGTGAGGCCCTGGTGCCAGACGACGTCGGCGTCGAGGATCTCGCCGGTGAACGGGTTGGTGCGGCTGGGCCCGATGGCGTAGCTCTGGTCCGAGGCGCTCCACCGGAAGAAGTTGTACCGCGCGTCCTCAGCGTCCTTCTCCATGTGTGCGCCGGTGGCTGAGTCCTGCTGATAAACCTCGACGGCCCCGATGATGCCGATCTCCTCGAACGCCTTGTTCCACATCAGGATGCCCTCGCGGACATACCGGCGGTACTCGATCGGGGTCGTGTTCTCGATGTACCAGACGATGGGCTGCTTGGGCGGGCTCATCTTCAGGCTCGGGTCGGCCTTCTCCATGCTCCACCGGTTGATGTAGCGGTCGGTGATCTCAGCGTTCGCCGGCTTGGCGTAGTCCAGGTGGTAGTCGTAGAAGTAGCCCACGCGGTTGTCGGCCTTGCGGGGCTCGTACCCCTTGGTGCCCTCGAGGTTGGAGATGTTGTAGGTGAGGCGGACGAGCTGCCCGTCGCCGCGCGGGCCCTCGTACTCGAAGATGACGTTCTCGGGGAACGCCTTGGCCTTGGTGAGGCGGCTGAGCTTTGGGTCGATCGCGTTGCCCGAGGCGCCGTACCCGCCGAAGGGGCTGGCGCCGAAGAACTTCGAGGACTTGCCCGTCGCGATCGAGCCCAGGTCGATCACGGGGCGGTCGCCGGGCGCCATCGAGACGATCGGGGTCGAGAGCATGACGCGGCCGGTGAACAGCTGGCTCATCGAGTCCTTGGCCTGCTTGTCGCCGCCCGTGCGGACACCGATGTTCGGCTCGACGAGCGCGAGCTGCTTGCCGATCTTGCGCCACTCGACGTAATACGTGGAGCCCATGACGCCGGCCTGCGAGTCGCCGCCCGACACGGTCGGGGCGATCATCAGGGTCTTGCCCTCGTAGTTGCCGGGCAGCACCGCGAGCAGCTTGCCGGTTTCACGATCCTCGTAGAGCTCCCAGAAGGGCTTGGCGCCGTCGATGACCGAGACGACCTTGGTGAGCCCCTCGGTCACCTTGGCGAACGGGGGGTAGTCCGGCTTCTTGTCGGCCGACGCGGCCTTGGTGGGCTGGGCGATCGCGGCGGGCACAGCCAGGCCGGCCCCGGCGATCAGCGCGGGCAGCAGCAGGCAGGAGATCGAGGAATGCGAGACTCGCGAACGGACACGACGGCGGGGGGTGTTCATGATTCGTTCCCTTGGGGGTGAGCGTGAGGTGTGGCATCAGACACAGCGGCACAGGCTGCGGAATGGTGGTACCGGCCCCGGGGCGGCACGGATGCACCGGCCCCCACAGATCGGGCTCGCCGAGCCTGTCACTCTGGGCAAGAAAAAGCCCCCGCGGGCAGCCGCGGGGGTGGGGATATTCGCTGAGGGGGGCCAGAAGGCCCGATGGCGGGGCTTAGTCGTAGAGGCTCGAGCCCTGGATCGAGACCTGGCGGGGCGGGGTCAGCGGGAGGCTGGTGGTCATCGTGAAGTCCTGCGGGCCGTCGAGCCGCTGAGCGACGAGCAGCCGGACGCGGTGCCAGGTGCCGCTGGCCAGGCCGATGCGGTCGAGCTCGATCCGCTGGTGGTGGTTGCCGGTGGCCCCGCCCAGGTCGATGACCATGACGTCGTCGATGAAGACCCAGCAGTCCATGCCCGTCTCGATCTCGATGAACTGCCCGGTGCAGTTGTCGCTCAGGAAGAGGCCCGAGAGGTCGAGGGTGAAGTTGCGGTTGGCGCCGGCGCCCTCGTTGCCATAACCCTCGGCGTTGATCGGGTCCCACCCGCTGGCGGCGAACTCATACACCTGGCCCTTCTTCTCCATGATGAGCTGGAAGGAATCCACGGCGTTGACGCCCGGGGCGTCGGCGAACCACTGGGCGAAGGAGAGGGCGGAGATGACCTGCCCGGCCGAGGCGAGGCCCGCGGCCTCCTGCGTGTCGCCGCCGTTGAAGCAGTCGTTGGTGTAGTTGTAGTCGCCGGCGATGTGGATCGCCGAGGTGTTGTCCAGCTCGACGTTCTGGGCGGTGATCGCGCCGTAGAAATCACTGCCGTTCTGGGTGATGACCGTGGAATCGGGGGCATAGACGGTGCCCATGAACTGCGACGAGTTCTCGAAGACCATGTCCTCGGTGCCGAAGTTGAGCACCTGGATGCGGCTGTGGTCCTGCGAGTCCATGCCGACGCTCGAGGTGTTCTCGATGGCGAAGTCGCCGCCGATCCAGATCGTCAGCGTCGCCCCC
>JBLHKT010000043.1:0-14608 GCA_047620485.1 Phycisphaerales bacterium
CACCCCGACTCCCCCCCACTCCCCCCACGGAAACCCCATGACCCAGGAACTCAGGCTCGCGATCTTCGGCGGCGTGCTCCCCGGGCTCCTCGCCGGGCTGGCCATGCTCGCCGCGTGGGTGCTCCGCGCCCGCAAACTCAACCGCGAGGCCCGCTCCTCGGCCAACATCCCCGATTCCATCCGTGCCGGAACCTCAAAGGGCCCGGTCTGGGTCGCGCCGCTCGTGCTCGCGATCGGATACCTCGGCGCCGACTACGCCACCAACGGCGTCATGAAGCTCTGGCCCGACGGCAACACGTACCGCTTCCCGCACGCCGCACTCCTGCTGGGGCTCGTCGGCGTGCTCGAGGGTGTCTTCCAGGGCCCCGGATTCGTGCGCACCATCGGGGTCACCCTCGCCCGGGCCGCCGCCCTCGCCGCGGGCTACTGGATGCTCGTCGAGGGGTATCACGACGCGGGCACCATCACCAGTTCCGCGTTTTATGGCGCGATGGGCGTCGTCGCGATCGGCGGGTCCTGGGTCATCGCGCTGGCGGACCTGGGAGCGAGCGCGGCCTCGGCTCGGGTCGTCGGGCCGCTCGCGGCACTGATCGGCGCAGCCGGCATCGGGCTGCTCTTCGCCGCGGGCTATGCGCTCGTCGCCCAGTCCTCCGCGGTCCTCGTCGCGTGGGGAGCCGCAGCCACGCTCGCGGCCTGGCTCGTCTGGCTCTACGGCAAGCGGCGCGGGATCCACGACAACGCCCGCGTGATTCGGCTCGACCGAGGCGGCATGACCGTGTTCGCCGGGCTCGTGGTGCTGCACGCGGTGGGCGCCCGGTTCCACACCTATCCGGGGCCGCACGGCCCACCCGGGCTGCTGCTGATCGCGCTAGCCCCCGCGGGGCTCGCGGCACTGGCGCTGGGCCGGGACAACGAAACGGCCCCCCAAGGTTCCTGGAGAGCCGGTCGGTGGCGGGTTCTAGCAGCGGTCGCACTGATCCTCGCGACGCTCGGGGCTGCGGCGGTGCCGATCATGCTGGATCAGCCGACAGACAATGCGGGCGTCACCGCCGGCGAGTACTACCCGGGCTGAGCTGGCCTGTTCAGGAGCCCGCTCAATCCTGAAGAACTGGTATCCTCCGTCGCATGACCGTCACGCTCCGCACCCCAACCGAGGCCGACCGCGCTGCGTATGTCGCGCTGCGTCGCGGCAGCGCGGCGCACCTCAAGCCGTGGGAGCCGCTGCTGGGCGACGACCACGCACAGTTCGGCGACGCGAGCTTTGACCGTCTGCTCAACCGCGTGAGGCTCGACTCGGACGAGCCGTTCTTGATCGGCGCCGGCGAGAGCCCGACCGAGGTTGGGAGCGAGGTTCCCGTCGGCACCATCGTCGGGTACGTCGGGCTCGGGCAGATCTATCGCGGCCCGTTCTGCAGCTGCTTCATGGGGTACTGGATCGGCACGCCGTTCCTGGGCAAGGGGTTCGGCGCCGCGGGGGTGCGGGCCGCGGCGGATCGTGCGCTATCGCCCACAGAGCACGGCGGGCTGGGGCTGCACCGGGTCGAAGCGAACATCATCCCGAACAACGCCGCGAGCCTGGCGCTCATCAAACGGGTCGGGTTCAGGCTCGAGGGGTACAGCCCGCGGTACCTGAAGATCGCGGGGCGTTGGCAGGACCACGAGCGGTGGGCGATCACGGCGGAGGACTGGGCCGAGGATCGGGCTGGGGCGAGCATTCGCGCGCCGGAATAATTACGCACGCGACTTGTGCCCCCAGCCGCCGAATGATCGGGTGTGCTGACACACGACAAAGACATCCTGGAACGTCACCTTGAATCCGCGTCCCAAATCACGGGGCTGGGCGAATCGGCAACCATCGCCGGCGAGCTCGAGTCGCTCTGCCGGGCCGCCGGCAACGCGATGGACCACGCCAGCCGCGACGAAGCGGCGGGGCGGATCGCGGCGATGGACCCGGCGGCCCTCAAGGGCGTGCTGCGGATTATCACCGCTCGATTCCACCTCTACAACAAGGCCGAGCAGCTGACCATCGCGCAGATCAATCGCGACCGCGAGTTCGCGGCGACCGCCGAGCACCCGCGGGCCGAGAGCCTCGCGGCCGCGATGCACAAGCTCGCGGGCGAGGGGTGGACGGGCGAGCGTGTGCGCAACCTGATCGAGCGGCTCGACGTTCAGCCGACGCTGACGGCCCACCCGACCGAGGCCCGACGGCGATCTATTCTTGAGAAGCAGCTCGAGATCGCGCGGTGCGTGGTTCGGCTGCGCCGCGAGGAACTGCTGCCCACCGAGCGGGCCCGGACCGAGTGCCGCCTGAGCGAGCTGGTGCAGCTGCTGCTGGTGACCGACGACGTGCGGTCCAAGCGGCTCAACGTGCCCGACGAGGTCCGCAACGGGCTCTACTTCCTGGGCACGAGCGTGTGGGACACCGTGCCCAAGCTCTACCGCGAGCTCGTCGAGGCCTCGGCGAGCCTCGGCGACGAGAGCCAGGCCCTGGTGCTGCCCGAGCTGCCCGCGCTGATCCGATACCGCAGCTGGATCGGCGGCGACCGCGACGGCAACCCGAGCGTCACGCACGAGGTCACCCGCCAGACCCTCAGCACGCTGCGCGAAGAGGCGACGCGGCTGTGGGACCGCGAGCTCGAGTCCCTGCGGCACGACCTCTCCGTCTCGACCCGCCGGGCCGACGTCGGCACGGAGCTGCCCGAGGCGATCGCCGCGGAGGGCGGGCGGTGGATCGAGAACGAGGACGAGCTGGCGCACCGGAAGTTCGAGCCCGTCCGTGTTCGCCTGATGCAGATGCAGGGCCGCCTGGCCAAGGACCCCGACTACTCGGGCGCCCACCTGCTGCAGGACCTGCAGCTCATCGCGCGGGCGCTGCGGCACGCCGGGCTGACCGAGAGCGCCGAGGAAGGGCCGCTGGCCGTCGCGATCGTCCGGGCCCGGGTCTTCGGGCTGCACCTGGCGACGCTGGACGTCCGCCAGCACAGCCGCGTGCACGAGAGCTCGGTCGCCGAGCTGCTGAAGGTCGCCGGCGTGGAGGCCGACTACTCGGGTCTTGACGAGGCCGCCCGTGTCGCGGTGCTCCGGCGGGAGCTCGCCCACCCGCGCCCGCTGCGACCCATCGGCGTGGCGCTGGGCGACATGACGACCGAGACGCTCGCGACGATGGAGGTGGTCCGCGAGGCCTGCCAGCGCGACTTCACCAGCGTGCGGAGCTACGTGATCTCGATGACCGACGGGCTCAGCGACATCTTCGAGGTGCTGCTGCTCATGAAGGAGGCCGGGCTCTACCGCTGGGTCTCAGACGCGGACGGCGTGAGCACGATCCAGAGCGACGTGCACGTGGTGCCTCTGCTCGAGACGGTCGAGGACCTGCAGCGCGGGCCGGCGCTGCTGGGCGAGATGCTCGACGACCCGATCTATCGCGGGCACATGGAGTCGGTCAGCCAACGCGAGGCCCAGGCGGACAGCCGCACCGAGCACCACGCCCGCCCGATGCAGGAGGTCATGCTCGGGTACTCGGACTCGAACAAGGACGGCGGGTTCCTCATGGCCAACCTCGCGCTGCAGCGGGCCCAGCGAGCCATCGCCAACGCGGTCGCACAGCGAGACGTGGACCTCCGCTTCTTCCACGGGCGCGGCGGGACGGTCGGCCGAGGCGGCGGACGCGCCGGCAAGGCGATCCTCGCCTCACCCCCCGCGGCCCGCACCGGCCGCATGCGCTTCACCGAGCAGGGCGAGGTCATCAGCTTCCGGTACGCGCTGCCCGAGATCGCCCGCCGCCACCTCGAGCAGATTTTGCACGCGAGCATCCTGGCGACCGCCCACGACACGCCGACCGAGCCCGACCCGGTGCTCGAAGAGATCCTGGGCCGCGTCGCGGCGCGGTCGATGGAGGCCTACCGCGGGCTGATCGAGGCGCCCGGATTCTGGGAGTGGTTCGTCGGCGTCAGCCCGATCGGGCCCATCGCGGGGTTGCCGATCGCCAGCCGCCCGGTCAGCCGCGCCAGGGGCGGGCAGATGACCTTCGAGGGGCTCCGCGCTATTCCCTGGCAGTTCAGCTGGATCCAGATGCGGGTGCTCGCGCCCAGCTGGTTCGGGCTGGGCACCGCGGTGAGCGAGCTGAGCGAGGCGGAGCTGGACGTGCTCAAGAAAGCCGCGTGCGAGCGGACCGCGCTGGCGACCGTGATCGAAAACGCCAGCCAGGAGCTGGCGCGGGCAAGGCTGCCGATCGCGAAGCGGTACGCGGACACGGGATCACCACAGAGCCCCATCTGGGACACCATCGCACAGGAGTACGAACGCAGCGTGCGGGGCGTGCTGCGTGTTTCGGGTCGCAAAGACTTGCTGGAGCACGCGCCCGCGATCGCCAAGTCGATCGAGCTGCGAAACCCGTGGTGCGACGTCTTGAACCTGATCCAGATCGAGCTGCTCAAGCGGGCCCGCGACGGCGGCGAGCAAGCCGAGGAACAGTTACGCGGCTTGCTGCACGCGAGCGTCAACGGCGTGGCGGCGGCGATGCAGTCCACGGGGTGAGATCGCAACACGCGACCCGTGCCGACAAGCAGGGGCCTGCCGGCGCGCGAGCAGCATCTTCCACCGCTTGCATACAGTTCGGCATGAGCCACCACGACGATGATCAGGGTGATCGGGTCAAGGACCCCGTGTGCGGGATGACGGTTGATCCCGACTCGGCGGCGGGATCGACGGAGCATGGGGGGACGACGTACCACTTCTGCAGCCGCTCCTGCAAAGCGAAGTTCAAGGCCGCCCCCGAAAAGTATCTCGCCCCCCGGCCCGGGGGCCCCGCCCATAAGGACGACGAGGGCACGATCTACACCTGCCCGATGCACCCCGAGGTCCGGCGGAATGGCCCGGGGTCGTGCCCCAAGTGCGGCATGGCCCTCGAACCCGTGGACGCGGGGGCCGAGCAGGACGACACCGAGTTGCGGGAAATGACCCGACTGCTCATCGTCTCTGCGGTCCTCACCGCGCCGCTGCTCGTCATCACTATGGGCAGCCTGATCCCCGGCGACCCGATCGGCGACCTGCTCGGGCACCGTGCGGCACGGTGGGCCGAACTGTTGCTGGCGACCCCGGTGGTGCTGTACGGCGCGTGGCCATTCTTCGTCCGCGCGTACCGCTCGGTCCTGAACCGAAGCCCAAACATGTTCACGCTCATCGGCATGGGGGTCGGCGTGGCGTACCTGTTCAGCCTCGTCGCCACGTTCTGGCCGGGCGTCTTCCCGGAGACCTTCCGAGACGAGGAGGGGCGAGTCGCGGTGTACTTCGAGGCCGCGGCGTTCATCATCACGCTTGTGCTCGTGGGACAGGTGCTTGAACTCCGCGCCCGCTCACAAACCGGGTCGGCGATCCGTGAACTGCTCGAGTTGGCCCCCCAGACCGCCGTGCTGGTCGGTGCCGATGAGCGCGGGGGCGACGACGATCGGGAAATCCCCGTCGAGCAACTCCGCGCCGGCGACCGCGTCCGGGTGCGCCCCGGGGACAAGGTGCCGATCGACGGCGAGGTGATCGATGGCCAGAGCACCGTGGACGAGTCGATGATCTCGGGCGAGCCCGTCCCCGTAAGCAAGCAGCCGGGAGACGACGTGACCGGCGGCACCGTCAACCGGACCGGATCCTTTGTGATGGAGGTCCGGCGCACAGGCTCGGACACCATGCTGGCCCAGATCGTGCAGATGGTCGGCGAGGCTCAACGGTCCCGCGCACCGATCCAGCGGCTCGTGGACAGCATCGCCGCGTGGTTCGTGCCCGCGGTAATCCTCATCGCAGCGGTCGCCTTCGTTGCCTGGTCCCTCTTCGGGCCGTCACCCGCGATGGCATACGCGTTGATCTCCTCGATCTCGGTGCTCATCATCGCCTGCCCGTGTGCGTTGGGCCTGGCGACGCCGATGTCGATCATGGTGGGCACCGGCAAGGGAGCCCAGAGCGGTGTTCTGATCAAGGACGCCGAGGCTCTCGAGACCTTTGAGAAGGTCACCACCGTCGTGGTGGACAAGACCGGAACGCTCACCGAGGGCAAACCCAGGCTCGTCGTGGTGCGGACCATCGAGGGCGTGGACGAACGGGAGATGCTCTCGCGCGTCGCCGCCGCGGAACGGATGAGCGAGCACCCACTCGCCGCAGCGATCGTCGCGGGCGCCAAGGACCGCGGCATCGACCCGTTGGAGGCCCGGGGTTTCGAGTCGGTCACGGGCAAGGGCATCCGCACCACGGTGGACTCGGTCGAAGTGGGGATCGGCTCGCCGAGCATGATGCGGGAGATGGGCGTGGACCCGTCGCCCCTGCGGAACTCCGCGGACGAGGCGAGGCGGCAGGGGCAGACCGTGATGCTCGTCGCGATGGACGGGCGTCTGGCGGGGATGCTCGCGGTCGCGGACCCCGTCAAGGAATCCACGCCGGGCGCGATCGAGGCGTTGCACGCCCTCGGGCTCCGCATCGTCATGCTCACGGGAGACAACGAGACCACAGCGAGAGCCATCGCCGAGCAACTCGGGATCGACGACGTCCGCGCCGACGTCCTCCCCCGACAGAAGGCCGAGGTCATCAAGAAGCTGCAGGGCATGGGCGAGCGGGTCGCGATGGCGGGCGACGGTGTAAACGACGCCCCGGCACTCGCACAGGCCGACATCGGCATCGCGATGGGCACCGGCTCCGGGGTCGCGATCGAGAGCGCGGGGATCACGCTCGTCGGCGGAGATCTCCGCGGGCTCGTGCGTGCCAGAAAACTCAGCGTCGCCACGATGCGCAATATCCGCCAGAACCTCTTCTTCGCGTTCGTCTACAACGCGGCGGGCGTCCCGATCGCCGCGGGCGTGCTCTACCCCGTCTTCGGCGTGCTGCTGAGCCCCATGATCGCCGCGGTCGCGATGAGCCTCAGCTCGGTCTCGGTGATCGCCAACGCCCTGCGACTGAGGAAGGCCAGACTCTGAGCAACACGGAATCTCCCGGAGAAACTCGGATCCACGCGGGATCCATACCATCCGGCATGGCCCATACCGATCAACCCGATCGCATCGTGATCGCCGGCGGCTCCGGCTTTGTCGGCATCAGCCTTGCCCAGCACCTGGCAACGCTCGGCTACGACGTTGTCATCCTGTCACGCAGCAAGCCACAGACTCCTCCTGGTGAACACGCCCCTTGGCGGCACGCTGCGTGGGACGGTGCCACACTCGGCGACTGGACCAACGAACTCGACGGGGCTGCGGGGCTCGTAAACCTGTGCGGCCGAACCGTGGACTGCATCAAGACCAAAGCCAACCGCAAGCAGATCATGGACAGCCGCGTCGGGCCGACGAAATTGCTTGGTGAGGCGATGCGGGCGATCGAGAACCCGCCGCCGGCGTGGGTGCAGATGTCCACGGCTCACATCTACGGCGACCCGCCAACCCAAGTCTGCGATGAATCGAGCCCGTTCGGCGAGGGGCTCGCCCCAACAGTCGGGCAGGCGTGGGAGAAGGCGTTCGACGAGGCCAAGCTGCCCGAGACCCGGGGCGTGGTGCTGCGGACGAGCTTTGTGATCGGCAAACCGAACGCCGGCGGTGGCGGTGCAATGGCAAGGCTCGGACTGCTCGCAACGCTTGGGCTCGGCGGCACCGTCGGGCACGGCAACCAGGGCATGAGCTGGATCCACGAGCTGGACATGAACCGCATCTTTGAGAAGGCACTGACCGACGGCACCATGCAAGGCGTGTATGTCGCGACCTCGCCAAACCCAGCGAGCAACAAGGAGTTCATGCACAAACTCCGCAAGGCTTTGAACCGGGGGCTTGGTCGATACATCGGACTGCCAGCCCCGGCGTGGCTGGTGAGGATCGGCGCCCCGCTGCTCATGCGGACGGACCCCGAGCTTGCAATCCTTGGCCGGTACTGCGTGCCGACGCGGCTGATGAACGACGGATTCGGGTTTGAGTATGCCGAGCTCAATGACGCCATGCATACCTTGAACGCCTGACCGTGTCCATGAAACATCAGACCGCTGACTCTCGCGATCCGGGCTCGTCAGACGTTTCGTGAATCACCGAAGAATCGCGATCACCGGCGTCGCCCCCCCGCCCCCCCAGCATCATTGGATGACGGTGTTTCGTTCGATCTTCTCGTTGGGTCGCATCGTGTTCCACCACAGCGAGCCGGCATCCTTGATGACGGTCCCTCGGGGCAGATAGAACGTCGGATCGATGAGCTCGAGTTCGGGCAGCGAGCGGACGCTCCCGTCGAAGAAACTGACGTTGGACCGGTCGCCGTGGCGGAAAGATGTGAGACGGTGCGGCTCGGTGGGCTCGAGGCTCTCGGGGTCCCGGTGATAGGGCTCGCCGGAGAATCGATCCCCTCGAACGAACGGCCCCCGCGAGGTGAAGTGTCCCTGCGGCGATCCGCTGAGCCCGCTGCTCCACGCGCCGGTGGAATAGTCGAAGCCCCCGATGGACGGGTCCCAATACCGTCCCCCCTCAAACGCGATCGCCTTTCTCGAGGGCGTCCCGATGGCGGTGAGCTTTGGGCGGTACGAGGCGGGGAGGACGAACGGTTCCGACCCGGTCATCGCCTCCCAGCGAACCGGGTTCCTGGGCCCGCCCCAGACGTTGTTGCCGACGAGGTGGATGTAGGTCGAGGTGGTGTAGCTGAAGATCCGCGGGGGCTCGCCGCTCTTTCGTTCCGAGGGCAACGCGGGTCCTGAGAACCGCTTCTTGTACCGGGTGCTGTTCGACGGGCAGATCAACAGCTCGTCGTTCATCAATCGATCGAGCCGATCGAGGCGGATCCGCTGCTGCTCGGCGGGGTTCTTGACCCGCTCGTCCCCGAACGGGAGACCGAGCGACTCTCCCACCAGCGGCGAAAGCCAGTCCCAGTTCGAGGTCGGCGCGAGTTCACCCGGGAGGAACGACGCGGCGTCCGGCGTGTACCCCCCCTGGAGCTGGTTCATCCGGTACCCGCTGGTGTTGGGCCCCGGGATGTACTCGTCGTTCTCGAGCCCGTACACCGACGCCGCGAGCGCAAAGGTCCGCTGGTTGGCCAGGCACACGGTCCTCCGCGCCGACTCGCGGGCCCCGCCGAGCGCGGGCAGCAGGATCCCGATCAGGAGCGCGATGATCGCGATCACCACGAGCAGCTCGATCAATGTGAAGGCCTGCTTTTTCATCTGACTGGCAGTATACAAGCGTGATCACTCAAGCACCCGATGGCGACGCGCCGGCGTGGCCCGTGCGGATCGGAGCCCCGCTGCTGACGCGGACAGATCCTGAGCGTGCGATCGATGGCCGGTACGGCGTGCCGACGCGGTTGATGGCCCAGGGGTTTGCGTTTGAGGTTGCCCAGCTCACCCAAGCCCTCCGCGCAAGCGGTGGGAACCCCGTCGATTCGTAGTGCGATGATGCCCAGATCATGGGGCGCGACGCACGCCGGCTTCCCTCGGCTCGCGAGGAATTTGCACGACGATCCGCGCGTTCATCTTGTAGCTCTCTGCGTGCATTGCCTTTGTTTCGGGTGGCATGCTCACGCGCTTCGTGTGGGCATGGGTGTGCTTGGAAGAACAGGCCCACACCCGCAAAGCCTCGCGTGAGCATGCCACCCAAAAAAAGATCATTGGCAAACAACCCCTCACAAGGGCCTGATACACCCGGGCGGCCGAGCCATTACCATCTGACGCCCAGCGGCGCGGGAAGCGTTCGGCTGAACGCTTGAGACCGATTGAATCGCTGTACGTCACTCGGCTTGCCAATCAGCCTCCTCACCGACCAAAGGACACCCCCACGCTATGAAGACCATCAAACTGTGCGACAACGATCTGTTCTCAGCGATCCGCGCAGCATCCAAATTCCAGATCCTCCTCCCACCCAAGGACATGAGCTTCTCGGTCGGGCTCGAGGTTGACGACAAGCTCTACAAAAAAATCACCAACGACTCGCGATTGGCAGAGGAGATCTTTGGCGACATCAGCAAGCTCTACAAGGAGGGCGTCAAGCTGCTCGTCGCCGAGGGCAATGCCATCGAGAAGGAGTTCTTCTCAAAGAGCAAGCCCAAGGCGTGGGTCGCGACGCAGTGGAAGAAGCGGGCCCCCGAGGTCCTCGCACCGATCCAGAAAAAGATGGAGGCCAAGGCCCTCAAGCGGGTCGCCGATTGGCAGAAGGTGCAGGGCGACGCCACAAAGTACGTGGTCAAGTGCGTCTTCAAAACCACCGTGGGCACCCTCGGCGTTGCGACCGCGACCCTGGGCACCGTGGTCGCGTTCGGAGCCGGCGGCGGCGCGGGCGGAGGCGTTGCGATTTATGGGCTCGTCAAGGCGGTGATCGCGCTGGGCAAGGAGATCAACAAGCTCCGCAAGGACGTTGACCAGGCCGAGCACGACCTGCAGAAGAACGCCACCGCTCTGCAGGCGCTCTACAAAGACAAGTCGAGAGGAAAGACGGGGATCCGCGAGGCCGGGGCCGAGTTCTTCAACTCGCTCAGCCCGGTCGAGGTCAAGTCCGTCAACACGGTGTCGGGCCACTACGACTCGTTCAAGGGCAAGCTCGACCGCGTCGACAAGAAGCTGTCAGCCACCGCGGTCAAGCTCAACGACATCCTCGATGCCCAGGAAGACCTCCAGAAGGAGATCACCGTGAAGGTCGAGAAGATGCTCGCCACGCGCGGGTACAACTCCAAGAAGCTGCCCAAGCTCCAGGGCACGATGCGAAAAATGCGGTTCGAGACCGTCAAGATGATCGCCGAGGTCGGCGATTCCATCGGCCGCATGGACAACGCCCGCAAGCGGCAGGCGACCTACAAGAAGATGGTCGATCAGCTCAAGAGCCAGAAGCCGGGCTGGGTCAAGATCGTCGAGGTCGGCATCACGCTTGGCGACCTCGCTCTGGGCGCTGCCTTCACCGACTTCAGCAAGCTCGATCAGGTCCTCGTCCTCGTCGACACCGTGGGCGTGGAGATCGATGCCATGCTGGCTGAGGAGATCTAGAGCCAAGGCCTAGAGCAAAGGCCCAATGGATTTGGGAGCCTGTGAATTTGCCCAAGCCCTCCGCACGAGCGGTGGGAACCCAATTGATTAGTCGTTTCGATGATGCACGTTTTCATGGGAGCACGATGCCGCCGGTTTCCCTCGGCTCGCGCCGAGGGCTTGTATGACGGCTTCGATGCAATAAACAAACGGAGCGGGCGGGATTCGAACCCGCGGTACGGCATGTAGCCGTACACCGGATTAGCAATCCGGCCCCTTCAGCCTCTCGGGCACCACTCCAATGCAACGGGCCCCTGGTCTGAGTCCGCCGCGGGAACAAGCGTAGCACCTCGGTCGGCTATGAACAAACCAAGCCGGCCCCGGCTCGACCGGGCTGAGGACGACCCCAGCTTGTTGGCGCAGCGGCAGAGCGTCCCGCCGGGGATCGGTCCGGCAGGACGCTCTGGCCGAGCAAGGGGCTTGTTGGCGGGGCCGGGGCCCCGGGGGTCTGGCCCAGGGGCCTCAGCCCTCGTTCTCGTCGGAGGCCGACGAATCGATCAGGGTGCGGAGATACTTGTTCTCGCGGCGGGTGGCCTCGAGATCGAACACCAGGTACTTCACCGAGAGGCGCAGGTAGTCGAGCGACTCCTGCAGCTCGCCGATGGTCTTCTTCATCTTCTCGTGCCGCTGCTTGGTCTCGCTGGCCAGGGCCTCGAGCTTGGGCTTCTCGGCGTCCGGGAGGGTGCCGATCTGGTTGAGAAGGGCGGTCAGCTTGGTCTGAAATTCTTGCTCGGTCATGGTCATCGTCCTCGCTCGTGTCAGGGTCCGTTATCTGTCCGGCCTCCGCCGGAGCCCGGGGTTGTCTCTCCCGGGTCGGAACACCATGAACAATCGACGGGCCGAACCGTGCCGCTCCGCAGCCAGTTGGTCACGTCCCAGAAAAAAGGGGTCTCGGGTCCTTCCGATCCGATCGGCCCCACCGGGGGCTCCTCGTCCCCCGCGTCCGGTGCGGGGGGTGGGGTCGGTCTGTGCGGGCGTGTGGCCCGGGGTCAACTCCTTCGGTTGATGCGGCGCAACGCGTCCCGAGCCGCCGGGGGGGCCGCCGAGACGATCGGCGCCAGGGCCTTGGGGTCTGTCTTCATGTTCTCCTGGCTCACCTTGGCCAGCTGCCGATCGCGGTGGATCGCGTACCGGGAAAAGAACTCTTCCAGGTCGTGTCGGCTGAACCGGGTCAGCGGGTCGGCCAGCCCCGATTGCAGCGTGGCCCACTCGATCAGGCTCCCGCCCTCGCCCGTAAACCGGTACAGATCGAGCGTCGCCGCGAGCCGCTGGGGGGCGATCGCGAACGGGTCGGTCGCGGCTGCGGGCAGGGCCGCCATGGTCTGGGTCGGGTTCTCGTCCAGATTCGTAGTCGTCGGGGCCTGATGGGCCTGGGGGCCTGCTGGCGGGTTGCTCGCGTGCCCGTTCTCGCTCACGGGTCGGAGCGAGGCAAACGCGGTGCACAGGGTCTTCATGCCAGCGTGCTGGAAGCGGACCTGGAGCTTCTGGCTCTGCGGCCCGTTCTCGGGGTCCGGCTTGGCACTCAGCACGTGCCCGGTGCCCCAGTCGGGCTTGGTCGCGTGGATAACGCGGTCGCCGAGTTGGAGGGGTGCGTGGGCTTGGGGCACAACAGGGTTCCTTGGCTCCGGGGGCGCATGGCGACCGGGCGAGACTGAACGACGCTCGAGATGACAGGTTGGGCAGTTCTGTGGCGAGGGGGACGGGCCCGGCTCGCGAGACTGGACTGCCCCGGCTCCGCCGTGGGGAGGGCTGGCCTGACAGGGGAGACCCGCCTATCATGACAGCCGCGCAAGGGGCCGTTGAACCAGCCCCGAGACCCCAAGAGGATAGCACATGATCGAGGCTCTGAAAAGCGAAGAAATCGTCGCCAAGGCCGGGGGCCGCTTCAAGCTGTGCGCCCTGATCCAGCGTCGCCTAGAGCAGCTGATCGACGGTGCCCGCCCCCTGATCGAGCGGGACGGTCGATCGGATCTGGAACTCGTGATCGAAGAGATCATGCAGGACAAGATCACGCTGATGTACCAAAGCGAGCAGAACCAAGAGGTTAAGCCCTCGCTGCCCGCGGCCGGCCAGCCGCTCCTGTAAGACCCGAGCCCGCGAATCTCGCGCCGGGTAAGCCCCCGCATGGGGGAGAGGTCCGATGTGACCCCAGCCCAACCCTCAAACGATAACCACGCGTTGGACCCGGAGTGGTTGCGTTCGCGCGTTGAAAATCGTCGGATCCTGATCGGGATCACGGGCGGAATCGCTGTGTATAAAGTGTGCACTCTCGTCAGTCGGCTTGCCCAGGCCGGCGCGAATGTCACCGTGCTGATGACCGAGTCGGCAACCCGGTTCGTCACGCCGCTCACCTTCGAGGCCCTGTCGGGCAACGCGGTCTACACCAGCGCGTGGCAGCCGGCCCAATCGCACGACCCACAGCACATCGCGCTGGCCGACTCGGCCGACGTCGCGCTCGTCGCCCCGTGCACCATGGATTTCATGGGCTCGCTGGCCACCGGCCGCACCGACAGCGTGGTCAGCCTCGTGCTGTCCGCGATCGACCGCTCCAAGACGCCGGTGCTACTGGCTCCTTCGATGAATGAGGTCATGTGGAATCAGCCGGCCACGAGGCGGAACGCTGAGCAGCTGGGCCAGGACGGCTTCTCGGTGGTCGCGCCCGGCATGGGGTGGCAGGCGTGTCGGCATGTGGGGACGGGTCGGATGGCTGAGCCCGAGGACCTGGCCAAGGCTGTTGTCGGGGCGCTAGATCGCTGAACTTCCGGCAGCGGGGTGATACCCCGGTGACTGGACCCGCAAGCGGGTCTAAAGTGTGACCCGCTGGTGCCCCGAGGCACCGCCTGGAGAGGTGGCAGAGCGGTTGAATGCGCCGGATTCGAAATCCGGTTCGGCGGTTTCCGTCGACGGGGGTTCGAATCCCCCCCTCTCCGTTAGACTTTGGCCGTGTTGCTCGAACCCCTTGCTTTGCAGGGCCTTACGAGCAACGCGGCCTTGTCGTTTTTGGCGACTGCCCTATTTCTGTCCTACTAGCGGGAGTTTTTTCGCGCACCCGCGTACGCGGGCTTGCCGTTTCAGTAGCGGGCGATCTCGATGGGTGGCAAGAAGAACAGCAAGGCTCAAAGCCTCGCCGAATGTCACGGCTCCCAATCGGATGTCGCCGCATTTCACGGCCGTTGCTCGCTCCAAGTACCACCACGGGGTGGGCCAGGAGTTTGTGCGCTGCCCTAAGCGGCTTGGGGGTAGGATTCCGAGACCGGGGTGACCGGGTAGGCCAGCCGTGGATCCTCTCGGACGCACCGCCGATGGAGTCTGATTTAGGGCTCGATGCCTCCCTTCTGTCTGTGTAGGTCACGACCTCAGATGCTGGCTCGCCACGTTCCGCTTCATTCGGCGTCAGGGTACCATGGGCCGTATGTGGACGGAAGCGATTGTGTTAGTATCGAGAGGCATTAAGGCGGGCCTGAATCTCGCTCTCACTCATCGGCAGCGTTGTTCGTCGCCTCCACGCTTTCACGTCCCGGAAGACCCGCTCAACCTTGGCGTTGAACTACCACGTCCGGACCTGGCAGCGGATGTGGGCAACACCAAGGGCCCAGTTGTGGGCCT
>JBLHKT010000044.1:0-9477 GCA_047620485.1 Phycisphaerales bacterium
CGGAGTTTGTTGATGATCTGCTCCGCAGAATGTCGCTTCCCGGCCATGCCTTGCCCGCCTTTCCAAATAAGGCCCATTCAGCGAGTTTATCGCACAAGAAATGGACCAGGATTTGGGGGGCAGGTCACACTTCGGGCACGCGTCGGGAGCCAAACAGCGAGTACATCGCCGGCAGCATGAGCAACGTCAGCAGGTTGTCCGCGAGGATGCCCCCGATCACGACCGTCGCGAGCGGCCGCTGGATCTCGGCCCCAACGCCGGTGTTCAGCGCCATCGGCACAAATCCGAGAGACGCGACCAACGCGGTCAGGAGGATCGGTCGCAAGCGGATCAGGCGGGTGCGTTCGATGGCATCGTTCACGGTCAGACCCTCGGCAATGCGTTGCCGAATGCTCGCGACGAGCACCAGCCCGCTGAGCATCGCGACGCCGGACACGGCGATGAAACCGACCGCCGCGGAGATGGTCAGGTCCAGGTCTCTCGCCCAGAGCGCGACCACGCCGCCGACCAGCGCAAAGGGTACGCCCGTGAGCACGATTAGCGAGTCCCGCACCGTGCCGATGCTGAAGTAAAGCAGGGTAAAGATAAGGGCGATAACGATGGGCACGATGATCATCAAACGGCGTGATGCTCGCTCGAAATGCTCAAACTGCCCGGCGTACCGGGCGTAGTACCCAGCAGGCATCGCGATGTCCATGTCGATGCGTTCACGGGCCTCCTCGACGAACCCGCTCAGGTCTCGCCCCCGGACGTTGCACTGAACCACGATTCGTCGCTTGCCCCAGTCCCGGTTGATCACCGACGGACCCTCGGTCTGCTGCACGCTCGCGAGCCGCCCCAGCGGGATGCGCACGCCGTCAGCCGCGGGAATGAGGATGTCGGCGACCGCGTCCGGGTCGGTCCGGTAGCGGTCGTCGAGCTCGATGGTCAGGTCAAAGCGTCGCTGGCCCTCGCGGACCTCGCCGACGCGGATCTCGCCCAGCGCCTCGACGATCTCCAGGACGTGCTGTGCGGGAATCCCGTGCCGCGCGATGGCCTGCTGATCGACCCGGATGGACAGGAGCGGGGCTCCGGTGATCTGCTCGGTAGAGACTTCCGCCGAGCCCGGGATCGACTCCAGCACGCTCTGGATCTGTGAGGCGACGGCTCTGAGCTGGTCGAGGTCATCGCCGTAGATCTTGACGCCGAGATCCGCGCGGACGCCCGCAACCATCTCGTTCATACGCATTTCAATGGGCTGCGTAAAAATCGCTCGGACGCCCGGAAGTTGCTCCAGCATCGCGGACATCTGCCGCATCAGCTCGGCCTGGGTCTTGGCGGAGGTCCATTCCTCGCGCGGTCGGAGCGTCATGAAGGTGTCGGTCATCTCCAGCCCCATGGGATCGGTCGCCACGACCGCGGTGCCCACGCGGCTCCACACGTGCTCGATCTCGTCGGGGAACTCGGTGAGCAGCAACGACTCGATGCGGCTGTTGTAGTCGGTGGACTGATCGATCGCGACGCCGGCGAGCCGGACCAGATTGACGGCCACCGCCTCCTCGTAGAGCCGGGGAAGGAACGCCGAGCCAAGCTGCGAGAAGAGGATCGCTCCCCCGGCGATCGCGCTGGCCCCGATCCCAAGCGTGATCAGGCGGAATCGGAGCGCCAGCCGAACGAAGGGGCGGTAGCACCACTGCACCACCCGCACGGGCCCGTTTTCTCTTTCCTTGACACGCCGGCCCAAGCCGAAGCTGCACAGGACCGGGATCAGCGTGAGCGAGAACAGGATCGAACTGGCCAGCGCGAAGATGACCGTCAACGCCATGGGGCGGAACATCTTGCCCTCGACGCCTTCGAGCAGGAGGATCGGCACGAACACGATCATGATGATCAGCTCGCCGAACATCGTCGGCTTGCGGACCTCGACGGCGGCCTCTCGAATGATGTCGATGATCGGCCGCTTACCGCCGCGCTCGTTCTCTTGCCCGATCCGGCGGACACAGTTGTCCGTCATGATCACGGAACTGTCCACCACGAGGCCAAAGTCAATCGCGCCCAGACTCAGAAGACTCGCGGCGATCCCGAACTGGGCCATGAGACTGAACGAGAAGAGCATCGCGAGCGGGATCGCAAGCGCCACGATCAGTGCGGCGCGGATGTTGCCGAGAAACACGAAGAGCACGGCGATCACGAAGAACGCACCGAACAGCAGGTTCTCCTGCACGGTGTGGATGACGTGGTTGATCAGTTTCGTCCGCTCGTAGACCACCCGGACCTCGACGTTGTCGGGCAGTGTCGCCCGGATCTCGTCGAGCCGCTCGCCCAGCAGGCGGGTGACCTCGTGGCTGTTCTCGCCCATCAGCATGAACCCGAGCCCCAGCACCGCCTCGCCCTCGCCCTGCGCGGTGACCGCGCCGCGTCGGATCTCGAACCCCTCGCGAACGTTGGCGATATCGCGGATGTAGACCGGCGTGCCATTCACGGCCTCGATCACGATGTCCGCGATCTGGTCCGTGCTCGTCGTGAGCGCGACGCCGTGGACAAGTGTCGATTCGCCCGCGCGGGTGATCTGCCCGCCCCCGACCGACTGGTTGTTCTTCCGCAGCGCGTCGGCGACTTCATCGATCGTGAGGGCGTACTCGATGAGCCGCGTGGGATCGATCACGACCTCGTACTGCTTGCGTCGCCCGCCCCAGGTGTTGATTTCTGCGACTCCCGGCACCTGCCGGAGCTGGGGCTCGATGACCCACTCCTGCAACGTGGTGAGTTCGGTCAGGCTGGGCGGGTTGGGGCCCGTGCCGGTCACGATGTAGTGGAAGACCTCGCCCAGCCCCGTCGCGACCGGCCCCATCTCCGGACGCTCGATGCCCTGTGGCAACTCTGCGGAGTTCAGCCGTTCCCCGACCACCTGCCGCGCGAAGTAGATGTCGGTGCCGTCTTCAAACGTGACGGTCAGCTGGGAGAGTCCGAACCGGGAGATGGACCGGACATCGATCAGCCCGGGCAGGCCGGAGATCACGGTCTCGACGGGGATCGTGACCTGCTGCTCCACCTCCTCGGGCGTCAGCGAGGGGGCGACCGTGTTGATCTGCACCTGCACGGGCGTCGTGTCCGGGAACGCATCGATCGGCAGACGCCACATCGAGTAGCAACCCCAAACGACAAAGCCAACGGCACCCAACACCACGACGAGGCGGTTGCGCAGCGACCACCCGATGATCCAGCTCAACATCTCAGCACTCCCCGGTCATAAGCTCAGCCTCCGCTCCATCCGAAACGCCCGAGCAAGCGATCACTCGGACAGCTGATCAACCTCGCAGCAGCCGGCCCCAACCGCGTCCTTCAGGATCTCGTTTTTGAGGATGTAGCTGCCCTTGGTCACCACCCTCTCTCCGCCCGAGAGCCCCGAGAGCACCTCGTAGCGGTCGCCGGTGTCGAAGCCGAGCGTGAGCCTCGCGGGCTGGAACACGGTGCCCTCGTCGTTGACTCTCACAAACGCGACGTTGCAGCAGCCCTCCCACTGCACCGCGGACTTCGGCACAGTCACGGCGCGGCCGTCCGCCCCCGCTCGGACCGTGGCACGTCCGAACATGAATGCCCTGAGCGTGCCCTCCCCGTTGTCGAGCTCAGCCCGGGCTCGGATCGTGCGGGTCTTCCGGTCGAGCTGCGTGCTGATCCAGGTGAGAACACCCGGGAAGGCACGCTCCTGCAGGCCGTCGGCGCGGAACTGCACCCGCTGGCCCTCACGCACCGCCCCTAGGTCCGCCTCGGTCAGGTCGATCATGGCCCACACCGAGCCGGTATCGGAGACGGCAAAGAGCCTGTCACTCTCGTCCACGACTTCACCCATCACCGCCGAACGCTCGACCAGCGTGCCGTCGAAGGGCGCGGTGATCCGGAGCCGCGACCCGGTATCGCCGTCGTCAACAACTCGCGCGAGCTCCTCATCGGTGAGGCCGAGGTTGCGGAGCTGCTGCCGGGCCCTGGAGACCGCGATGCGAGACTCGGCCAACCGGGTCTGGGCCTCCAGCACCGCACGCTCGGTGCTCGCGCCCTTGTTCATGAGGGTCCGCTCCCGCTCGGCGTTAGCCTGCCAGAGCGAGAGCAACTCCTCCGACTGCAGCAGGTCGGCCTTGGCCGAGCCCAGCGCCATAGATTCCACGACCGCTACAACCTCGCCAGCCCGAACCCGATCGCCCAGGTCCTTGAGAACCTCGGCAATTACACCCGGGGCGCGCGATGAGAGGCGGGCGTACCGGTTAGCGTTGTACGCCACCTCCGCGTTCCGCTCGATCGATCGCGAGAGTTCGCCGACCCGCACCTCGGCGAACTCGAGGCCCGCCGTGCGGGCGACCGCGGGAGACGACAGCACGACCGCCGTGTTCGCCGTGCTACAGCTGACAGACGGCAACTCCAGCGAACGCCGAAGGGACCCCGCCGTCGTATTGGGGACGGCCGAGGGGGTGCAGACCACGCACTGCGACTCGGGTGTCGCGTGCTCGGCGCACCAGTCACCTTCGGCCACAAACGCGGATTGCAGAAATGGGCGGCACGTGACGCACAGGGCCTCGGGCACGGCGTGCTCCACGCACATCCCCAGCGACGCGATGAGGCCGGGTGTGCAGAACGGACATCGCGATCGCGGGATGTCGTGCAGGCACTCTTCGGACGAAGAGGCCGGTGACACTGGGAGCGGCTGGGCCTGACGGGCTACGGCGGCGGCCGACAGCCAGGTTAGCGTCGAGGCGACGATCGCAAGGGAGAGAGTGATTTTCATCGGGGCACCTCTGGGTCAGGGGGGGCATTACGGGTTACAGATCACGCACTGGGACTCGGGTGTGTTGTGCTCGGCGCACCAGTCGCCCGCAGCGACGAAGGCGGCCTGCAGGAACGGGCGGCACGGCACGCACAGGGCTTCGGCCACACCGTGCCCCTCGCAGAATCCCTCCGATCCGATCAGCGAGGGTGTGCAAAACGGGCACTTGGACTCGGTGATGCCGTGCTCACAGACCGCCGCGTCCGGGTCACTCGCCGTCTGGGGCAACGTGATCCCGTGCTCTCCCGGCCGGATGTTCTGCGCGAGGTCCGGATCGCACAGCACGCACTGCGACTCGGGGAGCTTGTGCTCTTCACACCAGTCCCCCCGCGACCGGAACGCAACCTTAAGGAACGGGCGACACTCGGCGCACAACGCCTCCGCAAACCCGTGAGCGCCGCAGAACCCCTCGGCCTCGACCATCTCCGGGTTGCAGAACGGGCAGCTCTCCGACTTGATCTCATGCGGGCACCGCCCGTCGGCGCTCACGGTGCTGGTCGTGCCGTCGGAGGCACCGCCGCCCTCGCCGCACCCGCAGAGGACCGCGAGCCCGACCAGAACGCCGGCGAGTAACGAGGACTTCAAAGCACTCATGGGGCCTCCTCCGCCCCGACCGGGGCGACATGGGTTGGATGTGGCTCGTTTCCGTCGGGTCGTTCTCCAGACGGAACGAGCAGTTCGGTCCCGACGATCGCAGCGAGCCGTGCGTTGGCAGCCGACGCACGCCCGGCGAGTTCGCTCAGCGTTCGCCGTGATTGCATCAGCGTGCGCTGCGTATCGATCAGATCAATAAAGGACGCCCGACCGGCGCGGTACGCCTCGCCGACCTGGTCGAACGCGCGTTGGGCGTCGGGCACCACGAGATCCCGCAGGATCAGCAGCTGGTCTCGGGCCGAGTTGTAGTCGCCGATCTCCTCGGCCAGCCGAGCCAAGAGCTCATTCAAACGAGCGACTCGTTCGTGCCGAAGCCTCATCAGCTCGAAGCGGGCGGCCAGGAGATCGCCCTGCCTCCGATCCCACAACGGAATCCGGGCCCCGATCCCCAGCTCAACGATTCCTTGGTTGCCCTCTTCGCTGTACCCGAAGCCGGCGGTCACGTCCAGATCCGGCGTCCGCTCGGCGTGCAGGCGATCGATGGCGGCCTCGGCCGCCTCAATCTCGCGGTCGGCAGCCACGAGCGCCGGGTGCCCGGACTCGACCGCAGCCCGCAGCGCCCCGTCTTCGAGAGCCGCCGGATCGGTCGGCAACCTGCCCCCGAGTCGCTCGGCACCGATCGGCCCCGTTCCCAGGGTGAGCCCCAGTTGCCGCTCCGCGGCTGCGAGCTCGCGGGCCAGCCGCTGCCGATCGGCACGGAGTTGATACACCTCGACACGCGGGCGAATCACATCCGGCTCCGACACCGCACGGGCTTCAAACCGGGTCTCCGCGATGAGCAGCGTTCGCTCACCGATCTCCAGCAGTTCGTCCACGAGCCGGAGCTGCGCCGAAGCGTCCAGAACACGGGAGTGCAGTTCGGCGACCCGGCCGAAGACCTCGCGGCGAACAACCTCGTACGCGGCAAGCTTCGCGGCCTCCTCGGCGTCGGCGGCCGCAACCGCGGTGCGGAGCCGGTTCCCGATGACGATCGGCTGGGAGACACTCAGCACCGTGTTCGCCGAGTCGCCCCCGAGCCCGATCTCGCCGGACCGAACGCCGATCGAGGGGTTGGGGTACATTCCCGACTGCCACGACAAACCCGCCGCGACCCCCACCGCGGACCGGGCAGCCAGGAGTGCCGGATTCACCTGATCTGCGAGCTGAAGCAGGTCGGGCAACAGCAGCTCCCGATCGGGCAGCGGCTCCGCAATCCCCGCCGCCAAACCCAGCATCCGTGATGGCCCGCCATCCGGAGACCGGATGCCCTGACGGCCGAGCCGTTCGAGAATGTCATCCTCGACCAGCGGGCCCGAACAGCCGGCAAGCGAGCCGCTCGCGGCTGCCATGATCGCCAGAGACCACCCTTGTATCCTCTTCATGCTTGCTCCAGACAGGTGCGGGATACCGCGCGGCAAAGAATGCCGGCGCACAGAACAACGACTCCGCGCAGGCGGAATCGATCCGATCACACCTTGGGAGCTAGACCAACAAACTAGTGCGCAGGGCGAGAAGCGTGCCCGCGGAGCCACACGGCAACGATGGCGGGTGGACTCGCCGCCACAGGCCACGCTCGGCAAGCAAGGAAGGCCACGCAGGCTCGGCCGACACGAACATCGCCAACGGTCCGACAGTGTCCGGGCTCGTGGCGCTCGCCCGGAACTCGGGAACATCGCCCTTGAGGGGGACGCGAACGCATCCGCAATCGCCGCGAGAGCCGGAACTCTCCTGCACGCCATCCCGGCTATCGGAGCCCGAAGTGCCCGCGTCGTCGCAGCACTCATCGCCCCACGCGGCGAACTCTGAAACGGCTAGGGAGCTCACGCCGAACCCCAGCCCCTCGCACCCGATGCAGAGCAGCAACCGTCCGCCGCCCCCCGAAAGAACAGCATTGACGCTGAAGAGCATCAGGATCAGCCAGGCCACGGGTTGGGCTCGGTTTGGAGACATAGGTCCGCAGAGCATATCGACGGAACGTCTCCCGGTCGAGACAGAAAAACCGGGCGACCCAGATTCGGTGCTACCACCCGGCACGGCGACAGCCTCGGCTCGCCGGGCGCGGACCGGCGCAATGACACCACGAGGCACCGCCAAGGGAAGATCAGTTGCTCGCAGTCACATCCGCTGTCTCATGCCCGCCGCAGCGATACAAGACTAAAACGAGGCCCCAACGGTTTGAACCCGTTCGGCTCGGGGAGTTCCCAGGCCCGTGTCCATCAGGACGCGGGCCTGTTTGTTTACCCAGACCACCCCGAACTTGGCCCGTTGGGGCCGCGTGGGGGCCGCGTGGGGGCCGATCGGCACTCTCAGAATTGGACGGCCCCAGTCCACCCCGAGGCGAACCCCGCCGGATCGAGGGGTTCTCCCCCCGGCGCTCTCGGCCGAACTCTCAGAATCCGAGTTCTGGTTAACACCACCGTTGGGCTCGGGGTGGATAACCCGCAGCCGCATGAACGCCTGGAAGCACGGGGAGAGGTCAGCTGGGGCGGCGCAACAGGAAAGGCTGAGCCATGAACTGCTCAACCTCCTCCAGAACCTGCCTTGTACCTACTACGGGCACCCCGCGAGGAAGGCGGCGATGAAGGCCCCGATGTCGCCGTTGTCGACGATGCCGTCTCCGGTGAAGTCCACCGCCGGGTCTTGGGCGAGGAAGAGCGTGATGAAGACCCCGATGTCCCCGTTGTCGATCACGCCGTCGCCGTTGATGTCCGCCTGGCACGGCGGGGGCGCGTGCGTGAACCCCGAATCTGTGATCGTGACGCTGCTGGTCTCGCCCGGGGGGGCGGTGAAGAGCATGTCCATGCTCACGGGCTCATGGAACAAGACCGGGCTGGCCGCGATGGGGATGAGCGTGATCTCGTACGCGGCGGCGTTCTGGACGACTTGCCCGCTGCGGAGCAGGGTCAAGGTGGACGGCAAGATCGTGGAGCCCTTGTATGTCGCGTAGAGAAGCTCTCTCCCGAGCGCGGTGGTCGCGAAGGACGGGCTGAACGAGTACCTCCCATCGAGTCCGCTACTGCCGATACCGAGCAGATCGGGGCTGTCGTTGAGGATCGAGGGGTAGAGGTTCTCGTCCTCATCCGCCAGCGTGCTGCCCTGCGCGTCGGTCACGCGCAGGCGGACGCGGTACTCGTAGGCGGAGAGACCGTCGTCCTCGATCGAGACGCCGACGCTCGTGTCCGAGCCGATCCCGCCGGGGGCCGCGATCTGCTTCGTGACGAAGACGACCTTGATGTCACCGCCGCCCGGGCTGGTCGGTGTTTTCTTTCCAGCGATCTTGAGCCTCAACTCGCCGTCGTTACCGCCGTTCCCGTCCATGGACTTGACCGCCATCCACATCTCGTCGATATCGCCGTCGCAGTCGTCGTCGCAAGGGCACCCGGCGCGGCAGGTTGCCGCGGTCAGGTCCATGCTCACGCCGTCGAGCCCGGAGGAACCGAGGTTCGCGACCAGCAGATCGAAATCCGGCCCGGTCGGGGTGTCACACTGCTGCACGGTTGTGCGGGCCTGTTGGCTGGCCTTGATCCACTCGTACATCCCCTTGCCGAGTCCTGAGACCGCCATGTCGCCCGTGGTGCCCGAGCCGCCGCCGGGGTCGTGGGCCTTGAGAACGGTGACGTGCCCGTTGTGCTTGGCGTCGAACGGAGCGGGCGTGGTCACGCAGACCTCCACAGAGAAGACGTTCGGGAAGGAAATGCCCGTGGGGCTCGTCACGGTCGTGCCGCCTCCACCGCCCCCACCGGGGCCGGGATCGGCCACGAGATGGCATATGGCGCACTCGACCGTTCCGCCGCCGGGCGCGGCGCGTCGTTCGACCCGCCCCCCCACAACGATGATGCCGACGCCGTTCGGGTCGATCACCGAGGCCGCCTGGGTCTGGTCCATGGTGAAGCTGCCAAGGGGGTTGCCGAGCTGGTCCCGCTGCGTGACCACCACCTGGGCCGTGGGGTCGGTCGCTCGGGCGGTCAGCGTAACCCTGTCCGGCGTGGTCGCCTGAAGCCGGAGCCCGACGCACAGGTCATCCGTCGGATCCCCACAGCACTGCGACG
>JBLHKT010000045.1:0-8950 GCA_047620485.1 Phycisphaerales bacterium
GAGGCCTCCCCCATCCCGGCCGCCTCTCGGGCAACGCCTTCGGAAGCCGAATCTGAGCGAAGCGAAGGTTCGGATCGCCTTTCCCACGCCTCCCCTCTCCCCAACCCCGCCGACCACGAGCCCCTGCTCGACCTCTGGCTGGAAAACCTCGCCCCGCTCCAGCTCTGCGCGCGGTTCGACCTCACGCTCTCTCAGCTGCTCGCCTGGGCCAATTCCCCGCGCACCCGCCGCGACCTGGCCCTGCTCGAATCCGTCAGCCACCTCCACGCCCAGGACCTCACCCCCCACCGCCGCCGCCAGGCCCTGACGACCCTCACCCGAGTCGCCGCCTCGCACCACACCCAGCTCACCCCCACCGAGACCCGCACCAACGACTCCGCCCGCCGAGCCGCCGCCGCCGTGCTCAAGCACACCGCCGACCTCAAGCACGCGATGCCCCCCTCTTGTGGGACAGGCGTCCCGCCTGTCTTCCCGAGCCACGGGCGCCAGCACACAACGCCTCCCTCTTCCTCCCTCTCCCTCTTGGCCGAAAAGGCCGGGGTGAGGGGGTTTCAAAGCGATCTTCAGCCTTCATCAAGCCCCGCCCTTCCGAGCCGCGGGCGCAAGCACGCGAGCCCCTCATGCCGGCCCCCGCCTCCGACCCAAAGGGCGAAGGCGGATCCCCCTCTGCCTCCCGCTCCGCGCTCCGCGCCCAAGCAGGCCACCACTCAACCCACCCCAAAAAAGAACAAGGCGGGCACCCGCCCGCCTTCCTCGCGAGGCAAAGCCTCGCCCCCGCACGCCGCAGGCGTGCTTCAGCCCGCGCCCCCCCATGCCATCACTCGCCCGCCTCACCCGGCGCCAACCGATCCACAACCCTCGGCGCGTTCGGCGTGCCCTCCAGCGCCGCAACCTCCTCGTCGCGGCTGCGGATCGTCCGCGAGCCCTCGTGGCTCAGCCGCAGCATCGGTCGCTTCTTGTTCGTGCTCCGCAACACCCACCCGTCTTGCACCATCACCTCGAGCGCTTCCCAGCAGCCCGCCGAGAACGCCGCGGCCTGCGACGGGTGGTACGCGCTGCGTGCGTGCTGCGCCATGAGCTCGCTGAGCGTTTTGGCGTCCTCGGTCTCACCCAGCCACGCGAGCATCTGCCCGAACACGCCCGCGTTTGGAAGCATCCGGTCGGCCCGGCGGTAGCACTCGATCTGCCGGATGCGTCCGTTCTCCAGCTCGCCGATGTGGTCGCGTTTCGCGTTCTTGAGCGCGAGCTTGAACACGTTGAAGCCGCCGGCGAGCGAGGCGCACTTTCGGTCCTCGCCGTCGAACAGCTCGACGAGCCGGCGGGTGTGGGTGACGCCGAAGGAGCCGTAGGAGGCCTCGCCGACGTTCTCGTTGGTGAATCCGCCCAGGCTGAGCCAGCGCCACGCCTTCTCGGGGCTGAGCCCCACGCCGGCCTCCTTTGCGATGCTGGCGCAGTTGTCCTTCAGGTCGGTAAAACAGCTGTTGGCGGCGTACCAGTACTGCGCGAACCGGATGTGGTTGCGGATGCCGTCGCGGATCCGCGAGTCGTATCGCTCTCGGGCCCAGTCGGGGTCGAGCTCGGCTCGGTCGAGCTCGAGGATGGTGTAGGCGGCCTCGCGGGCTGAGGTGTGGGCGAGGGTCATGCCGGCCGAAAGGATGGGGTCGGCGAAGCCGGCGGACTCGCCGGCGAGGAACCAGTTGTCGCCGACGACGCGGTCGGCGAGGTTGGACCAATCACGGCAGGTCTGGAACAGGCCCTCGGGCCTGGCGTTCTTGGTGAGCTCGGCGATCTCGGGCTGCTCGGCGATCGCCTTTCGGTACAGGTCCTCGGGGGTTTGGCCGGACTCCTTGTACCAGCCGACCGGGGCGACGAGCCCGATGCTGGTGCGGGTGGGGCCGATGGGGATGAACCAGATCCAGCCGTACGGCAGGCTGCGGATCTGGATGCGGGTCGCGCCGGAGCCGATCTCAACGGCCCAGTCGGCGTTCTCCCAGTAGTCGTAGAACGCGACGTTCTTGAGCTCGGTGGGTGACCAGGTCGGGATGTCGAGCGCCTTGCGGACCAGCGAGACCGAGCCGGAGGCGTCGATGTAGTGGCGTGCGGTGATGGTCTCGCTCTGGCCGTCTGCCGTTTCGATTCTGAGCGCGTCGATGTGGTCGTTGGCGTGGAGGACCTGGCGGACCTGGGTCTGCTCGCGGACCTGGCAGCCCAGCTCCTCGGCGTGTCGGAGGAGGATGTTGTCGTAGATGGCTCGGTCGACCTGGAAGGCGGTCTGCTGGCGCTGGCCGGCGTATTTGCCGGGGCGGGGGGGGTCGGTCCAGGTCTCGACGGGGATGAAGTCGAAGTTCCATCGGTCGTGGTTGCGGCCCCAGGTGTAGGAGGCGCCGATTTTGACGGGGAAGCCGGCGGCCTCGACCTTGTCCCAGACGCCCATCTCGTGGAGGATGGGGCCGATGGTGGGGAGCTGGCTCTCGCCGATGTGCTCGCGTGGGAACTTCTCCTTCTCGAGGATGAGGACGCGGAGCTTCGGGTTGTACTTGCGTAGCAAGCACGCGGCGGTGGTGCCGGCGGGCCCGCCGCCGATGATCGCGACATCACACTCGATGGAAGCTTGCTCTACCAATCTCAACCCCTCGTAAACCTGCGTGGGCTCTGACCAGAACCCTTCACCTGCTCCAACGATGGTGGAGCGGGCCCATTCTAATCGAATCGAGGGTGGAACTGTTACGGAAAGCCGGAGAATCTCGGTCCTCTCGACCCCGGTTCAGGCGATGGGGCCGGGATCTCCCAGGGCTCGGTCGATCGCCAGGCGCATCCGCCGCATCTCATCCGCCGCGAGCCGTTGCCCAGCCGCGCTCACGCTCCACATCGCTGCGAGCACGAGCACGCACGCGGCGACGCCCCACATCGCCGCCCCGGTCCCGATCGTGATGAGCGTCAGCGAGACGAGCACATAGAGCGTCCAGATCGCGGGGCTCGGGTTGAAGCGGCCGAAGACCTCGGCCTCGCCACCTGAACTGGCTTCGTCGCCTTCGACCACCGCTTCGGGCATCTCGCCGACCACGGTCGCGGGCAGCGTCGGCATCGGGACCTCGACGAGCGGCTCACGGACCTCGATCGTCAGCCAGGGCGACCACCGGTGCCGCTTGCCGGGCAAGACCGACAGCTGCAGATGCAGCCCCTGGCAGTGGCCGGTGAACGGGCAGGCCGGGTCAGCGACCCACGCACCGAGGCGATCGGCGACGGCCTCGGGCGGCTGGGCCACCCGAAGCGCAAACGTCGGTCCCAGGATGAGCGTCTTCAATGGCTGACTCCCCCGGGGAGCAGCGTACTACGGGTGTCGGGTCAGTCGCTGACGACAAAGGTGCCGCGGGCGCGGTCCTTGGTGGGGCCGGGGAAGCGGAGGCAGTTGCCGTGTGCCGCGACCCAGACGCCGCCGCCTCGGCACCGGATGGCTGGTGCGCCGGTCGGGGAGTTGTTGGCGGGGGAGTTGAAGGCGGTGCCGCCGAGCAGTCCGGCGGCGAAGATGGCCTCGGAGAGGTTCTGCAGGGCGTCGCTCTCCTTCATCTCGAAGGGTCGCATGGCGCCGGTGAGGACGACGGGGACGTGGGGGCTGCCGTTGAGTTCTTGGTGGAGGAGCTGGCCGGTGGTGCAGAGGGTGTCGGTGCCGTGGAGGAGGACGACGCCGTCGCAGTCGGAGGGGTTGTCTTGGGTGCCGACGAGGAGGCGGACCTGGGCGACGATGCGTGCTCGGTCGGCGTCGGTGAGGTCGAGGGAGTCTTTGGAGAGGAGGGCGACGGTGCTGATGACGGTGTCTTCGAAGCGGAGCATGCCGAGCATCTGCTGGACGATGCTCTGTCGGTTCTCGAGGACGCCGGCGTGCTCGTCGTAGGTCTTCTCGATGGTGCCGCCGGTCGATATGATGGTGAGCCGCTTCATGGGCCAACCGTATGCCCGGCGAGCGTGCTGGGGGGCTAGAGTCTCCCCCTTCTGTCCCCCAGCCCCCCCGCCCCCTGCCAAGACTCGGAGCCCTCGATGGCCAAGCGACCCAAGCCCAAGAAGCAACTCCCCCAAGAGCTCAACGCGCAGCAGGCGCTGGCGGCGGCACAGAACTCGCTCAACGGCGGTGACTACCGGATGTGCGCCGCGCTGATGATCCAGTTCGTCAAGGCGGCACCGCACTTTGCGCCCGGGCACCTGGCGCTGGGGCTGGCGTTCAACCGTCTTGAGCGGTGGCCCGAGGCGGTGGAGCGGCTGAGCGAGGCGGAGGAGTTGATGCGCAGCCCGGACCAGCCCGAGGCCCCGACGCCGCAGGTGGAGATGGGGCGCAAGTTCAACGAGTTCATGGTGGCGACGGAGCTGTCGCGGGCGCTGATCCACACGGGCGACCTGGCGCGTGCGGGCGAGGTTCTTGCGGGGGCGGTGCCGGTGACGGACAACTCTCGGACGCTCGACGCGCACAAGGCTCGGCTGGAGCTTGCGCGGGGGAACGCGGCGGGGGCTGCCGAGGCGATTCGCCCGCTGCTGAGCGAGGGGGAGACGGACATCGAGGTGGCGATGGTGGCGGCGGAGATCGCGCTTGCGGCGCCCGAGGCGATGGGGGCTGGGGAGGTCGCGGACCATCTGGTCGCGTCGTCCAAGCGGGTCGGGCTGCCGGCGGGGATCCTGATCTCGCTGCTGCACGCGACGGCGGACGTGTGCGACGCGTGCGGGCGGCACGAGGACGCGTTCAGCGCGTGGCGTCGTGCGGCGGGGCTGCCCAAGGTGCAGTTCAAGCAGCGGGCGTACATGGCGGAGGTCGTGGCGACGATGCGTGGGTGGACCACGGAGACGTATTCACGGGTGATGCGGGCGGAGTCTGAGGACGCGACGCCGGTGCTTGTGGTGGGGATGCCGGGGCGCGGGCTTGATTCTGTGGCGCGGCTGATCGCGTCGCACCCGGGCGCGGCCACCGCCGGGGCGACGGGGTTTTTGGCCGAGACGGCGCAGTACCGGTTCGGGGCTCCGGCGGGGGCCAACTTCGCGGTGCTTCGCAAGCCGGGCACGGTCCGGGCGACGGAGACGGCGGAGGCGGGCGAGCGGTACACGAAGTCGCTGCGTCGGCGGGCGGGGGCGCCCGATGCGGACCGGGTGGTGGACCAGAACGCGGTGAACACGATCCAGCTGGGGATGCTGGCGCTGATGAACCCGAAGGCGCACGTGGTGTATGTGAAGGACGACCCGTTCGACTCGTGCTTTGAAGCGTGGAGCTCGAGCAGCGCGTACGAGCACCCGTTCGTGGCTGAGCCGGTGTCTTTGGCGCTGTACTGGCGGGGCGAGACGAACCTGGCGAACCACTGGGCGGAGGTGTTCGCGAGCGACGCAGGGCGGCAGCCTTGGTTTGAGCTGGACCTGCGCCGGCTGCGAGAGAGCCCGGAAGAGACGGCGCGAGCGCTGTTCATGTTCCTGGGGCTCGAGTGGAACGACCAGGTGCGCGACGCGGCGCAAGAGGCTGCGAAGACCAGGCGCCCCGACGCGAAGGTCTATCGGCCGATGCTCAAGACCTTGGCTGACTCGATCGAGCGAGCGACGATCGCAAGCGAACAGCCCGAGCCCGGCGAGGTCGGTGCGGAGACGGAGTGACGGGCGCTTTGCCCGACGATGCCCGACGATGGCTGCGCCATCATCGGGGCACCCGGCTCACTCGCACGGCTTGGATCTAAAGGCACATCATCGTGTGGTCATGGCGCGGAGCACCGTCAGGTGTCGGTGTCTGTCGCTGAGTCTTTGGCCTGTGGCATGGATCGGCGGACCTCGCTGAGCTCTTCGAGGAGTTGGGAGAGGCGGTTCTCGATGCCGCCGATGCGGCCGGAGAAGTCCTTGCCGCCGGCGCTCTCGGTGAGGACCTTGGCGGCCTGGTCCTTCTGGGCCTCGTCCATGCCTGAGAGGACGACACCAATGAAGAGGTTGAGGACGATCATGGTGCCGATCATGACGAAGGAAACGAAGTAGGTGGTGGCGACCCAGCTGAAGGCCTTGGGGCTGTAGGTGGCGAGCTGTTCGGGGCTCATCATGGTGGCCTGGTCGTTGTATTTGTATCCGGTTGTGATCGCGACGAAATCGGGGTTGGTGATATTGGCCAGGGTCTGCGGGTCGGTGATGTTGCTGCCGTAGATCTGCCAGTACATGACGTCGGTCCAGTCCTCGAGGGTGACGACTCTGAAGAGGGAGAGGAGGGAGATGTCGAGGGTGCCGAAGTGGATGGGGTCGTTCTTGCCGAAGACGACGGTGCCGATGACGGCGTAGATGTAGAACTGGAGGAAGAGGAGGAGGCCGACGTAGAAGATGGCGGGGATGGATCGGATGAGGGCGACGATCATGACCTGCAGTCGCGGGATGGCGCTGAAGAGCCTCATGGCGCGGAGGAGGCGGGCGAGGCGGAGGACGGTGGCGAACTGGTTTCCGCCGCCCTCGGTGGGCCAGAGGCAGGCGACGACGATGATGAAGTCGAAGACGTTCCAGCCGTCGAGGAAGAATCGCCAGGGCTTGGTGCCGTAGGCCATGAGGCGGACGAGCAGCTCGATGACGAAGATGGCGATGATGCCCTTGTCGACGATGTCGAGGGTTGGGCCGTAGTTGGTGTTGATGCTCTCGTAGGTCTGCATGCCGGCGAGGGCGCTGGCGATGACAATGACGCCGGTGATGAGGTTGACGAACCAGGTGGCGTGGGCGAGGTTGTGGAAGGGCTTGGCCCAGACGGGCAGGTGGTCTGGTTCGTGCTTGGGGTGGCCGTGTGTCATGGTCGCCAATATACGGCTCTCGAACCTGTTGTGCGCCGATAAACCAACGTTTGCACTCCCCAACCCCGGGTCCTCACCCCCGTTCACACGATCTGGGGTGGCCCCTCGCGTGATATCAGATGATATACGCATCCCTTTCTGGTACCATCGCGCAACCGACCCACTCTGAAAGGGGACCCCGGTGGCAGTAAAGATCAAAAGAACGCTCGGCGGAAAAATCGGGCACGGCAGCAACGAGGACATCGAGGCTGTCCAGAAACTGCTCAACCGGCACGCCAGCACCGTGGGCTACAAAAAGGTCAAAGAGGACGGCGACTGCGGCAAGGGCACCATCAACGCCATCAAAGAGTTCCAGAAGCGGTGCGTCACCGAGGTCAAGCCCGACGGGCGGGTGGAGCCGGGCAGAGCCACTCTTCTGGCGCTGAACATGTCGGCGGGCGATCTCAAGGCATGGCTCAAGGGCAACGAGAGCGACGACCCCGACGACGCCGCACAGTCCATCGAAATCACCCTCGCCAAAGAAACCCACAAATTCTCGTCACAAAAAGAGCTCGACAAGTTCCTCGACACCGTCGTCATCATCACCGTTAACGGCAAGCGGTACGTCTTTATCGGCAAGGAGTGGGACGACTTCCACGCCGACATGATCCGCACCCTCAAACGCACCCTCGTCGCCGGGGCGCGCCAGCGCGCCGAGATGGCCATGGGGGTCTGGGCGCACTTCGCCGAGCTCAACAACGACCAGTACGTCGTCTCCTGGTTCGTCTCGCTCGCCGGGCCGGACCTGCCAAGCTTCAACATCGTCAACGACGCCGCCAAGGCCGCTAAAAAACTCGAGGACGCCGTCAAGGGCGGCGATTTCAAAAAGATCAAAGCAGCGTTCGCGGCCGCCGAGGCTCCCATCAACAAGGCCTACGACACCATGTGGGACTACCAGAAAGCGGTCATCGGCCGGGCCGAGGGCTGGGTCACAGGCCTCAAGGTCGTCAAAACCACGAGCTTCATTATCGTCGGCGCCATCGCCGCACCACTCATGGCACCCACCGTCGGTCTCGCCGGCGCCGGAGCGCTCGCCAGCGGCGGCACCGCTCTGGTCAGCACCACCGCAGAAGAGATGGGCAAGTACTCCGCTGGCACCTCCGACGGCCTCAAGGCCGCGCTCAAAAACATCTCCCTCAACACCGTCATTGACGCCACCGTCGGGGCGTTCCTCAAAGGCGGCTACGGCAAGAAATTTGTAGAAGCACTTGGCAAAAAGGTGGTGGTGGATCAGGGCAGTAAATGGGCCGGCAAGAGCGCCGCTCAGAAATACGTCACAGCCTATCTCAAAAACGCCGGCGAGTCAGCCCTTGAAGAATCCATCAAGCAAGCTGGCGAAATGGTGAAGGGCAAAACCAAGGCCGATGAATTCCTGGGAAAGGTCGCCAAGGGCACCGGATTAGGCGGCATCATGAAATCCCTCGACGACGCCGTGGATAACAAATACGCAGGAGACATCTACGACAGCATGAAAGACAGCGTGAAAAAAGAGATCTTCGGCACGCTCAAAAAACCAGAAGCCGTCAAATTCATCGGCGGCATCATCAACGGTGTCGGAGGCGACGTGGCGGGCAAGGGCCTGGACTTCGCCCTCTCCAAGGCGACCGGCAATGAAAAAGAAGCCGCAATTGTAAAAACCGCGGCCAAGAAAACCTCCGCCGACGCCAAGTTCCAGGCGCTCCTCGAAAAGAAGGTCGCCAACCGAAAATGAGCCGCTCAGAACTTCGGTGATAGAGATCAGGATTTGGGTATTTTTCGGACTCTTATCACCCCCTCCGTTTCTCCGTGTTTCCGCGTTCAAGAGATTTCAGAGAAACAACCCAAACCCTGATATCCTGTCATCACCCCCCCTTCGTCTCTGGAAAGGGCGATACATGGCGATGAAGATCAAAAAATCAGTCGGCGGCAAGGTCGGGTACGGCCGCCGAGCAGCTCCACCAAGCCGCACTCCTTATCTTCATGAACCACGCCACGGCTCTTAGAATGATGGCCGCCCTCATCGAGAAACAGGTCGGCCCCACCCTCAAAGAGAAGAAGTAGCGACCGCTATCACCGCCGCGCACGCCGCGCCCTGCACCCCAAGGAGCCCGCCATGCCCCCCGACAAGAAATGTACCGACGAGGTCAAGAAGT
>JBLHKT010000046.1:0-8232 GCA_047620485.1 Phycisphaerales bacterium
CAGGTCACGTCTCCGGTCCAAAAAGAAACGGCCCTGGCTGAGTGCCAGGGCCGATTTCAAGCACGGGCGGAAGGATTCGAACCCTCAACCTCCTGATCCGTAGTCAGGTGCTCTATCCAGTTGAGCTACGCCCGCAACGTGTACGGCCTCAAGCCTATGCCCCTCCCCCAAAGACAGCAAGCCCGGTTTTCCCAAAACAGACGCCGCCCGCGCCCCGCCCGCATCGGCTCGCTCCCGAGCCCCCGCGTGGGCCCGGTGTGGGCTTGAACTGGGGTTCGGGAGTAGTTCACCCCGGCTGGGGTTGATTCTGGCGAAGCCCGGGCTAATGATCCGGGTCCCAGCCGAGGGCCCGTGTGGGTCGTCGGTCGGTTCACTGATCCCCTGTCCCCACGGAGTTGGAATGGCCCACTCGAACTCGGCTAAGAAGCGTATCCGTCAGAACGAGACCGCCCGGCATCGCAACCGGTGGCGGATCAAGGCGATGCGTGAGGCGATCAAGAACTTCAACACCACCCTGGCCAACGGCTCGGTCGATGAGGCCAAGGTTGCCTTCGTCGCCGCCTCCAAGGTCGTGGACAAGACCGCCTCGAAGGGCCCGATCCACAAGAAGCAGGCCGCCCGGCGCAAGAGCCGCATGAACGCGGCGCTCAAGAAGGTCGCGACCGCCTGAGCCCTGCCCGCACGGGTGGCCCGATCCCCGAATCACATGAAGCCCGTCGCTCCGCCGCGACGGGTTTTTCATAGGCTGTATCTGCATGCCACGCTCTTCACCAACTCGCAAGGGACCGCCCCGGGTAGCCGCCGCTCGCTCCAGAGCCTCGGGAAACTCGCGCACAGGCCGATCCGGCTCGGGCCCGATCCTTCGCCCGGGGTACTTCGAGGTCGCGATGCAGCCGCTGACGGTGCTGGTTTTCCTGCTCCCGTTTGTGCTGCTGTATGAGCTTGGCTCGGTGTTCTATCTCGCCGACGAGGCCGGGCGGATCGGCGAGACCGTCGCGGCCTACCGCATCATGGCCAAGTTCTTCGAGTTCTTCGGGGCCTTCGGGCTCTACCTGCCCGGGCTCGCGCTCGTAACGGTGCTGCTGATCCAGCACGCGATCTCCAACGACCGGTGGCGGGTTCGCCCGTCTGTGCTGGGGCTGATGGGTGCCGAATCGGTGGTGCTCACCACGCCGCTGCTGCTGATGGCGCTGGTGTTTGGCAGTCCCGCCGCGGCCCAGGCCGGCGAGGCGCTCTCGGCCTGGCCCGTGCAGGCGAGGCTCACGATCGCGGTCGGCGCGGGCCTGTACGAGGAACTGCTCTTTCGCATGGTCCTGATCGCGATGGTGCACACGCTCGCGGTGGATCTCGCGGGGCTGGGCCAGAAGCTCGGCAGCATCACCGCGGTGCTGGTCTCCGCCGCGGCGTTCGCGTTTTACCACGACCTGTCCGGGGGAGACGGCTCGACCGACGTTCGGCTGCTGCTCTTTCTTTTCCTCGCGGGGATCTACTTCGGGACGCTCTATCTCGCCCGGGGCTTCGGGATCGTGGTCGCGGTGCACATGCTCTACGACACGGTGGTGCTGGTGCTGATCCAGCCGCACGGCACGGGGTAGAACCCGAACCGAGGCCGGTGGGTCCGTGGCGGGTTGTGCGGGCCCGATCGCGGTCTGTTTGGTTAAATCGAGGGCAGTTGTCCCCGGGGTCTTGACGATCGCCCGTGCGGGTCTACGCTTGCCTTCCTGGGCTGCGATCCGTTCGCCAACTTTGGCCCCATCGTCTAGCCTGGTCCAGGACACCAGGTTCTCATCCTGGGAACGCGGGTTCAAATCCCGCTGGGGTCATTCGGACCGCCTCGGCTCACGCCGGGGCGTTGTTCGTTTTGGGGATGTCCTCATAATTCACCCGATGCAAGGCCTGTCGAGGGGCACGGGCCCCCGTTCCGGGCTTCGACTGATTATGCAAACTCGAATGAAGCCGCCCGGCCCATCGGACGATCTAGAGCCCGGAGGACCTCGTGAATGCATAGCTCGGCTTCGGCCCATACACCCTTGGTCAGTGACTTTGCCGACGATCCGTCGATGACGGAGATCATCAGTGAGTTCGTCGCTGAATTGCCCGATCGCATCTCGGCCATCCGGGCCGCGGTCTCGCAGGGCGACTCGAGCCAGGTTCGGCGGCTCGCCCACCACCTCAATGGGGCCGGCGGCGGGTACGGGTTCCCCATCATCAGCGAGGCGGCCGCGGTGGTCGAGCAGTGCCTCATGCCCGTGGGCGGGCCCGAGCCGCGGGTAGCCCGCGCCGCCGAAGCCATTGAGATCCTTGCCGGGCACTGCCGGTGCGCCTCGTCCTCGATCACGGATGATCCTGCCGTGAGATCTGAACCCTTCCCTTCGCATCGGATACCGCCCGGATGACCGCACCCGATCCAGACAACTCAACGCAGCAAGAAGAGGGCGCCGAGGTCGTGCTTCTCATCGACGACTGCTACGACGTGTACCGGCTGCTGCGGGCGCGCCTCCGGTCCGAGTCGATCGATCTGGTCGGCGTGACGAGCGGGGCTGAGGGCCTCAAGGCCGCGCTCGAGATCAAGCCCTCGATCATCCTGCTCGACCTGGACATGCCCGAGATGGACGGCTTCGAGGTCCTCCGCCACCTCAAGGGCAACCCGGAGACCCTGGGCATCCCCGTCATCGTGCTCTCGGGAATCCAGAGCCCGCACGACAAGGTCACCGCGTTCGATCTCGGTGCGGTGGACTACATCACCAAGCCGTTCGAGCTCACCGAGCTGCGCATCCGGGTCCGCTCGGCGTTGCGGCTGTTCTCGCTGATGCGGTTGCTCGCGCAGAAAGCTCAGATCGACGGGCTCACGGGGCTTTGGAACCGGGCGCACTTCGAGGGCCGCTGGGAGCAGGAGATCGAGCGAAGCCGTCGGCACGGCAAGGCGCTGAGCCTCGCGATCCTCGACCTAGACAACTTCAAGTCGGTCAACGACACCTACGGCCACCCCGCCGGCGACTCGGTCATCCAGGGCATGGCCAAGACCATCCTCCGCCAAGCCCGGGTCAGCGACACCTGCTGCCGCTACGGCGGTGAGGAATTCGTGATCATCATGCCCGAGACCTCGCCAGAGGACGCCGAGACCCTCTGCGAACGGATCCGGGCCGACCTGGAGAGCACCGAGTGGGCCCGGCACCCCAAGCGGAAGGTGACCGTTTCGTGCGGCATCGCGGGGATCGAAGCCGGCGGCGAGACCACCGACAAGACCGCCTGGCTCGAGGCCTCTGACAAGGCCTTGTACGCGAGCAAAGAGGGCGGCCGCAACCGGATCACGGTCACCGACCTGGGCGGCACAGGCGTGCTCCGTTAGACCGGGTAAGCCGCGAGGCGCCACCCCGGGCTCGGGGCCCGGCTAGCCTTGCCCATGACCAACCTCAACGAACTCGAACGCCGGATCGCGGATCTCGAGCACGCCAACGCGTTTTCCGAGCGCCAGAACGAGCAGCTCAACGAGGCGCTGACCGAGATCGGACAGCGGGTAATGTCGCTGATCGCCCGGGTGAAAAAGATTGAGACGAGGCTCGAGGGCGTTGCCGACCGGGTGGGCGAGTTTGCCGACCGCGGGGTCGAGGCCCCGCCGCACGCCGCGGGACCGGATGTCTCCCGCGACCCGCTGTGAATCCGCTCTATGCCCTGAGCGCTGGCTGCCCTAAGTGAGCAGCGACTCGCCCGTCATCTCGACCGGCTTGTCGAGCCCCATCATCTGCAACGCGGTGGGCTGGATATCCGCAAGCCGTCCGCCGTCGCGGAGCATGCGGTTTTCGAAGCCCTTGCCGACCACGTGGATCGGGACGGTGTAGGTGGTGTGCGAGGTGTGCGGGGCGTTGGTCTGCGGGTTGAACATCTGCTCGGCGTTGCCGTGGTCCGCGGTGATGATCAGCGACCCACCCCGGGCGAGCGTTCGGTCCATGATCTCGCCGGTGAGGGCGTCAGCGGTCTCGCACGCCTTGATCGCCGCGGGCAGGCTCCCGGTGTGGCCCACCATGTCCGCGTTGGCGAGGTTCACCACGATCACGTCCTCGCAGTCGTCGGCGTCGAGCCGCCGCAGCACCGCGTCGGCCACGCCGCGGGCCGACATCTCGGGCTGCAGGTCGTACGTCGCGACCCGCGGGCTCTGGATGATCTCGCGGTGCTCACCCTCGAACGGCTCATCGCGGTAGTCGTTAAAGAAGAACGTCACGTGCGGGTACTTCTCCGTCTCGGCGCACCGGAACTGCGTCAGCCCCAGATCGCTCAGGTAGCTCCCGGCGATGTTCACCATCTTGGGCGGCTTGAGGAACGCGACCGGGGCCAGCTCCGTCAGCCGCGTCGAGTAGGGCGACATGAGCACGAAGTTCAGCTCGAGCCTCTTCCCGCGGTCAAACCCGCGATTGCCCGAGTCCGGGCTCTCACCGACCTCGTCGGCGCCCTCAAACTCGGGCAGCAGGAAGGCGCTGCAGATCTCGCGGGGCCGGTCGCCTCGGTAGTTGTAGAAGATCACCGAGTCGCCGTCGGTGATGCGAGATTCGGCGGCGTCGCCGACGGTGGAGGGTGTCACGAACTCGTCGCCGACCATGCCGGGGTTTTCCGGGTGGTCGTAAAAAGCCTGGATCGCGTCCGCAGCGGTCGGGCCGTTGGACGCGGCCTCACTGTTGTGCCCGGTCAGCAGGTCGTACGCCCGCTTTACCCGCTCCCACCGGTTGTCGCGGTCCATCGCCCAGTAGCGTCCGATGACGCTGGCGACGCGGCCCACGCCGATCTTGGCACACTCGGCTTCGACCCGCTCGGCGTACTCCTTGCCGGAGAACGGCCCGGTGTCGCGGCCGTCCGTGAACAGATGGATGAACACCCGCTCCTGCCCCAACTCCTTGCAAAGGCGAACCAGCCCGAACAGGTGATCGAGCAGCCCGTGCACGCCGGCGTCGGAGTTGATGCCCATGAAGTGGACGGCCTTGCCGGCGTCCTTGGCCTTGGTGATCGCAGCGGTCAGGACCGCGTTTTCGTTCAGCTTGCCCTCGCGACACGCCTTGGAGATCATGACCGAGTCCTGGAACACGATCCGACCGGCCCCGATGTTCTGGTGCCCGACCTCGGAATTGCCCATGGTGCCGTCGAGCAGCCCGACGTCCTCGCCGCTGGTCGCGATGAGGGTCGTGGGCCAGTTCGCCTCCAGAGCGTCGGCTACGGGGGTCTCGGCGAGCTTTACCGCGTTGTAGGAGTCCTGCTCGGGGTTCGGGTTGCGGCCCCAGCCGTCGCGGATGAGCAGGACGAAGGGGGTGTTGGTGCGGGGGGTGTTGGTCTGGGGCATCGAAATCTCCGGTGCTCGGGGCGGTTCAAAAGCGTAGGGCCGCGCCCGTCGATCGGAAACGGGGTGGATCTTGTGCCCGCAGCGTGCGAACAATGGACCATGCCGCAGACTCCACGCAACCGAGCCGCCACGGTCCCGACGCTCGCCGGGCTTGTTCTACTCGTCGGGCTCACCGGGCTTGTCGGCTCGGGGTGCTCGTCGTCCGAGTCGAAGGCGACGTGGGCCGGCGCCGAAGACCTCCGGTTCAGCGAGGACGCGCAAGACCCCACCGAGCGAGAGACCGAGGACGGCTGGTACCGATTCCGCCCGCTCGAGGAACCGGTCGGCTCGGCCAGCCCGCTCGATGACAGTCGGCGGACGCACGGATTCGGCGAGGCCAACAACAAGCCCTGATCGGTGACCGGCTGCGCGGTGACCGGCTGCGCGGTGTCAGGCGGCGTGGCCCGTTCAGGCGAGCTGGCCCATGACCTCGTCGAAGTCCATCGCCTTGCTCGGCTCGCGGGCCTGCGACCACTTGACCTGGCCCACGCCGTCGTCGGACTGTCCGATGATGACGGTGCCGCGTGTGGCGACGTTCATGTCAGCCCAGTAGAGCCCGTAGGCCTTGCAGGCTCCGCGGTGCAGGTCGCTGATCAGCGTGTGGGTGAAGCCGGACTGCTCGGCCCAGGCCTTGAGGGCGGCGAACGAGTCGCAGGAGATGCCGACGCAGGTCGCGCCGGCTTTTTCCCACCGGGCCAGCTCGTTGGTCAGGCACTCCATCTCCGTGCCGCACAAACCGGTGAAGGCGAAGGGGAAGAAGCAGAGCACGACGTCGCCCTTCTTGACGTGGTCGGCGAGCGCCCAGTCCTCGCGGTTGGAGGTCGAGAGCGTGAAGCCGGGTGCGGTCTCGCCGGTGGTGATGACGGAATCGCGGAGGGGGGTGTCGCTGGGGTTGGTCATGGAGATCTCCGGTGTGGGGGTCGTGGGTTTGAGACGGATTCATAGGGCCCGTGGCGTGGGCGGTCGAACCGTGTATCCTAACAGTGCATGGCACAGGAGGCCGGAGAATGAGCAATCCCACGCTGGAAGCGCGGTACACGGAGGTCAGGCAGCGAGTCGCGGAAGCGGCGGCGCGGTCTGGCCGATCACCCGAGAGTGTTTACCTTGTCGCGGTGACCAAGTACGCCGAACCAGAGGACATCTGGGACCTGATTGAATTGGGGCACCAGGACTTCGGCGAGAGCCGCGTCCAGCAGCTCGTTCAGCGGGCCACGATGCTCGATGAGCGGCTCGCACGCCTCCGCCAGAGGCCCAAGGCCGCACGCGGCGGGGCGAGCGCCGCATCTGCGGTCGCCGAGGCGGGTCTGCGGTGGCACATGATCGGGCACCTGCAGAAGAACAAGGCCCGCAAGGTCGTCGAGCTCTGTCGGCTGGTGCATTCGGTGGACAGCCTCCGGCTCGCCGAGGAGCTGCAGCAGCTCGCGGGCAAACGCGAGGGCGAGATCGACGTGCTCGTGCAGGTCAATATCTTGGGCGAGGAGAGCAAGACGGGCTGCCCGCTGCCCGCCGCCGAGGCCCTGTGCGACCAGATCGACTCGATGATCGGGGTGCGGGTCCGCGGGCTGATGACGATGGCCCCGGAGACCGACGACCCGGAGCAGGCCCGGAGCGTCTTCCGGCGCTGCCGCGAGCTGTTCGAGGAGATCGCCAAGACCGGGGTCGGCGAGGGCGCGTTCAACATCCTCTCGATGGGGATGTCGGGCGACTACGAGATCGCGATCGAAGAGGGCTCGAACATCGTCCGGGTCGGCAGCGCGATCTTCGGCAACACGCTGCGCGAGCCCGAGACCGTCAACGCCTCCGAGGCCCCGTCGGGCTGACGGACTGGCTTGTGAGGGTTGGGAGAGGCGTGGGGGGGGTTAGACCCGCACCGCTGAAAGCACGCCGCGTGACCCGCGGGCCTGCACCATGTACTGCTGCAGGTTGCGGCCCGGGCACTCGGTCGGGTTGATCTCTTGGTGCGTCTTGACCCGGCTGACCGGGACCTTGTACCGCAGCTGGTTGGCCTCGATGAGCCGCACGAGGGCCCGCTCAGCGGCGGGCGTCGGGATGGCGTTGTTGAAATTGCCCATCACGAGGATGCCCAGATTCTGCTCGTTGTTGTCCTTGACGTGCGCGCCCTGCAGGGTGGTCGAGCGGGCCTCCCAGATGCGGCCGCCCGGGTCGATCGCGTAGTGGTACCCGATGTCGGCCCACCCGTTGTCAACGACGTGGACCTTGCGGATCCGTTGCAGGCGGTCGGCGGCGTCGCCCTTGGCTGACCCGATCCAGGTCGGCATCCCGTCGTGGTGGATCGTGATGCGGCTGATGCGGCCCATCGGGTTCGTGTCCCACAGCTTGGGCTTGGCCGACGTCCACGACGAGCGGGTAATGATCGAGGGCAGCCCGGTGGTCGGTCGAACGGCTGGCGAGACCGTGCGGACGCTCGCGGTGTGGAAGATCGCTGGGTCCGCGGGGATCGGGGCCCCGATGCCCGCGGTCTTCTTGGTGGAGCCGCAGGCACCCAGCCCGGTCAGCAACGCCATCGCCCCGGCGCCGGCGGTCAGCCGCAGCGCCCCGCGGCGGGTCAGGTTCAGGTCGTGGTCGCTTGGTGTAGTCAAGGCATCTCCGTCCGTTGTCCGGGCCAGCGGTCCCCGATATTACCGATTGTGAGGCCCGAGGGTGTTGACCACCGCTCCCCAACAGGAAACAGTTGGTTTCACTACTTTTTTCGGCTGGCGTGTCCGCCAAGCTTGAAGGGGAATCCATGTCACGGAAAACGCTTGTCTCGTGCGCGACTCTGGCTCTGCTGATCTCGGGGAATGTTTTCGCTCAGGATGCCGCACCTGACACGACCCAGCCCGATCCCGCTCTTGCGGAGTTGGAGA
>JBLHKT010000047.1:0-7537 GCA_047620485.1 Phycisphaerales bacterium
AGGCCGTGGCTCACACTCCGGGCACCTCAAAGTTGTGGTTGTAGGTGTCGTAGGGGGGGGTGTGGGGGGGATTCGTGGGGGGGGTTGTGGGGGGGCGGGGCGATTGATCTGGGGCTCAGAGTGGAACTGTCCCGATTTGGGACCGATCATGCCCGATAGATTCTGTATTCTGGGTGGGACGATCCATTAGGCCGAGGGAGGCCCTTGCATGACTGAGGCAGAGCAGCCGACACAGACCGGGGTCCAACGAGCACCACTGAACAAGGTGTGGGTGGTGAAGATCGTGGTGATCACGGTCCTCCTGCTCGGGTTTGGCGCGTACGGCATGTACGACGCGATGTCGGCGTATCCCAAGCGCGGGGCGACCTACGCGAGCTACTGCCAGTGGCAGTACCTGATGAAGCTCAAGGAGGCGGAGAGCGAGCAGCCTGGAATCTTCGCCAGCGAGGGCAGCGTGCCCGACCCGGACGAGGCGTACACGCGGCTGACCGACCCCGAGACGCTGTCGCGGATCCGGATCAACGCCGGCGACCACGCAAGCACGATCACGCTCCGGTCGCAGGCCCGGCTGCAGCGGTTCGAGTGGCTCAAGGCGCTGCGGACGATCGGGGCGATGGAGCCGACCAACACGACGATCGCGAGCCCGAACGAGGCGCTCGGCGAGCTCGACCGGTTCTGGGCGCGGCAGGAGAGCCAGCCCAAGGCCCTCGCGTCCTACGACATCCCGAGCCAGTGGCTGATCATGGGTGTCTGCTGGTTCATCGGGTCGTGGCTGATCCTGCTGATGCTTAAAACCATGCTCCGCCGGTACACCTGGGACCCGAGCGAGTTTCGGCTGACAACGCCCGCCGGCTCGTTCGCCGCGGGCGATCTGGTTGAGGTGGACAAGCGCAAGTGGGACAAGTTCATCGTCTTCCTGCGGCTGGCCGAGGGGCACGCGATGGGGTCCAAGGAGATCAAGTTCGACACCTACCGGCACGCGAAGCTGGAGGGGTGGATCCTGGCGATGGAAGAAGAGCGGTTCGGACCCCAAGAAGACGGGGAAGAACCGGGCGGGGAAGAGGAAGACGGGCAAGAGACGGAGCCCGCTGGGGAGCCGGCACCCTCCGAGGAGACCGCACCGAGTGACGCTGCAGCCGAATCATCTGAAGCGCCGTCTGAAGCGCCCGAGATCGACGACGAGCCCAAGGACGGCTGAGGGGTTGTCGGCGCTCGCAACGCCCGGAGAGTTCGCATGACCGCGCTGGCGGCGACGCTTGTCATCCTGTTTTCGTGGCTCGGCGTGGTCGTCACGCTGCTGACGCTGCCGGGCACGTGGATCGCCGTCTTGGCGGCGCTGCTGGTGAAGTGGTGGCAGCCCGAGCTGCTCGGGTGGTGGGCGATCGGGATCGCCGCGGGCCTGGCGGTGGTCGGCGAATTGATCGAGTTCGGAGCCGGGGCGGTCGGGTCTAAGGCTGCTGGCGGGTCAAAGTCCGGCGCGTGGGGCGCGCTGGTCGGCGGGCTGATCGGCTCGGTGCTGGGCACGGTCTTCATCCCGATCCCGATCGTGGGCACGATCCTGGGTGCGGTGCTCGGCGCGGGGCTTGGCGCGGTGACGACCGAACGGGGCGTCGCGCAGCGGACTTGGAAAGAGAGCGTCAAGAGCGGCTCGGGGGCCGCGGCGGGGCGGGCGTTCTCCGTCATCGCCAAGGGCGCGGTCGCGGCGGTCATCGCGGTGGTGCTGACGCTGGCCGTGCTGATCCCGGGGTTCTGAATAACCTGTTTGGGGGCGTGTTGCGGGCGAGGGTGCGGTTCAGCGCCGTCGTGATCTGACCGATAAAGAACACGAGGCGGCGCGCCCCCCCCCCTTGGCCCCCTTTGCGGGGCCTGGCCGGTATGCTGCTTTGACGTGGTCATGGATGGTCACGCGGTGAGAAAGAAGCTGAGGACAACGCTCCATGAGTACCCAGACCGCGCGTGAGCCAGAGACGAAGGCCGGGGGCCCCGAGACGGTCAAGCACTTCGTCCTCGACACCAACGTCCTTCTGCACAACCCCGGCGCGTTGTTTGTCTTTCAAGAGAACAACATCGTCATCCCGTACGTGGTGATCGAGGAGCTCGATTCCATGAAGCGGCGGGAGGACGACGTGGGCCGCAACGCCCGCGCCACCATCCGCAACCTCGATCGGCTTCGAACGCTGGGGCGGCTGACCGACGGCGTGGAGCTGTCCAAATCACCCGGCTCGTCGGCCAGCGGGCGGATCATGATCGACATCGACGAGCACGATCGCCCGCCGGTGATCCAGCGTGATGCGCCCGACAACCGGATCATTGCGGTGGCCTGGAGCCTTCAGCAGGCGGGCAAGCGGTCGGTCTTCGTCTCCAACGACCTGGCGGCGAGGATCAAGAGCGATTCGCTGGGCATCAAGACCGAGGACTTCCAGAACCAGCGGGTGGACGCGGACCGGCTGTACGGCGGGTACATGGAGGTCGCGACGCCGCGCGAGCTGATCGACGACCTGTACACCGACCGGATGCTCGAGATCGATCGGCTCAAAGAGTTCCTGGTCGTGACGGACGAGGACGGCTCGACGCGGCCGCTCGAGCTGACGCCCAACCAGTTCCTGATCCTCAAGGACGTGCAGGACGAGGCGCACTCGGGGCTTGGTCGTCGGCTGGGCGACACGCAGCAGGTCATCCCGGTCTCGCCGCAGAAGAAGCCGACGTTCGGCATCATGGCCCGCAACGTTCAGCAGACCATGGCGCTAGACCTGCTGCTCGACGACGACGTCAAGCTGGTGACGCTGCTCGGCACCGCGGGCACGGGCAAGACGCTGCTCGCGCTGGCGGCGGGCATGACCAAGGTGTTCGCGGAGCAGCGGTACGACAAGCTGCTGGTGGCCAGGCCGATCATGCCCATGGGGCGCGATATCGGATATCTGCCCGGCGACAAGGACGAGAAGCTCGGCGCGTGGATGCAGCCGATCTTTGACAACATGACCTACCTGATGAGCACCCGCGGCTCGCCGAACCAGTCGGCCGAGAGCCACACGAGCGAGCAGCGGATGGACAAGCTGATGGCCGACGGCAAGCTCGTGCTCGAGCCGCTGACGTACATCCGCGGGCGGTCGATCCCGCACCAGTTCATGATCGTGGACGAGGCGCAGAACCTGACGCCCCACGAGGTGAAGACGATCGTCAGCCGCGTGGGCGATGGCACCAAGATCGTGCTGACGGGCGATATCGCGCAGATCGACAACCCGTACCTCGATCAGTCGAGCAACGGGCTGAGTTACGCGGTGGAGAAGCTGCGTGGCGTGGGGATCGTGGGGCACGTGACGCTAGCCAAGAGCGAGCGGAGCGAGCTGGCGAGCCTGGCGGCTGAGCGGCTTTGAGCGGGGGCGTCACACCCGTCGGCGGCGCGAGACGAGCATCGCCGCGGCCACCAGCCCGAACACCGAGGGCGGTGCGGGAATCTGCGTCACAATTCTGAATGACGCAGAGGCGAATTGTGGAAAGCCGTTCCCAACCCTATTTACAGTAAAATTATCAATAGATGAGAGAGCTGTGGCATACGAAGACCCTTTCTGCATTCGGGCAGCCCACCCGAACGAAAGCGTCTCCAACCACTCCGAATCCCCGCCCGAGCCGTCAAGAAAACCCCACGGGCTTGTTACATCCGCGTACGACCCCACCGCCAGCAGCGCGTTCGTACCCGAGTTGGTCTCGCCGCCGTCCTCCGGCAGGCCGCTGAGCGGCACCTCGTCCGAGCCGTGGGGGTAGGTCCAGTACCCGCCCTCGCCGTCGTTCTTGTCCGGGTCCCAGTACATCGCCTTGGTCCACTCATCGAGCGTGGGCAGCCAGTACTTCGCGCCCGGCGAGTGCACCGGCTGATCGGTCAGATTATTAGTTTCCGGATCACGCCCGAACGTGCTCGTGTCGTACACGCCAGTCTCGAAGGCCCACTTCTCGTTGACCTTGCCGTTGTGCATCCAGTTGAGCATTCGCGCAGCGTAGTGCCAGCTCGTGGTCGCCGGGGCGTGCAGCAGCGAGTCGCTCACCGTGAAATCGTCGATGCCGGACTGATACCCGATCCACCGCCCGGTGTAATTCACATCGTTCAGTGAGCCCTCTTTGAACGGCTTGAACGCACGCACAAACTCGATGTACTGCGCGTTGGTGACCTCGGTGGTCGTCATGCGGTAGTTGTAGTTGACGGTGCCGGTGTTGGGACGCTCCCAAAGGAACGGCGCCTCGGTCTGGTTCAGCCCGCGGTTGCCCGCGTCGCCAACCGAGGTCCAGCTGAAGCCAGGGTCGGGGAACGATTGGGCAGTGGCCACGCCGGAGAGCATGGCGACGGTTCCCAGCGCCGCCCACCGGCGCGCCGCCCGGCGGACGGTCGCGGAGAGTGCGTGGCATGGCATGAGTCGGCGCGGCATGATCGCTCCCGGTGAGGCGGACACCTCGTTGAGTGTGCGCCGTCTGGAAGCAAGAACCACCCGTTTGCTGATCAATTGACCTCGCGGCCCCGCCCGCAGCCGGGCCTCACCCGTTGCGGAGTTCGTCCTCGAGGGCGGCCTCGACTCGGAACCGTTGTTGCTCGAAGAAGGATCGCCAGGCCTCGTCGGTCTCGTTGAGCAGGCCTTGGCGGATCCAGCTGTGGATGTCGCGGCTGGCGGTGCCCAGCTCGGCGGCGGCCTTGATGCCGCCGCGGATCGCGGGGCGGTAGTTGGGGTCGCGGTCGAGGGCGTAGCCGAAGTGCTCGAGCGCGTCCTTGGCCCATCCTGACTTTTGGTACGCGACCGCGATGTTGTACTCGGGCCTCGGGTCGGCCGGGGAGAGCGCGGCGGCCTCGCCGAACGCCTGCACCGCGTCCTGGTAGAAGCCCTGGCTGAGCAGGAGCTCGCCCAGGTTGTTCCACGCCGCGGAGATGGAGCCGTCGAGCGTGAGGGCCTGTCGGTAGAGCTCATCAGCCCGGTCGAGCTTGCCTGCCTGCTGGGCCTTGAAGGCCTGGTCGGTCAGGCGGATCGCCTCGCTGCGGCGCTGGGCGACCTGGGTCATCGAGTCTTGGAGCGTGGGCAGGGGCTTGGTGCTCTTGCACCCGCCGGCGACGACGAGCGACGAAGCGAGGAGGGCGGCGAGGAGAACGGCGGCGGATCGGGTGCCCATGGCGTGGGGTCCTTGCTTGTTGCGGTCGGAGGTCTTCATGGGTTACTGCGCCAGCTCGGTCCGGGCGAAGGTGACGTCCATCTCCCACTGCGTGGGGGTCGTCGTCGCGGTGTTGGCGGGCAGCGTGAGCTTGATGAGGTCCACCCGCATGCCGGGGATGGTGCCGGTGGTGCTCTTGACCCACCCGAGCAGGTCGGCCAGCGAATCGTCCTTGACGCCGGTGTAGCCGAACAGCGCGACCCGGGTCCCGGCGTTCATCGTGCTCTGGTACGTGGTTTTGGGCACCTTGACGGTCACGTCGGACTGCGTGGCCAGCCGGTCCAGGTCGGTGAGCATCGAGGTGTTGGGCTCGAAGGCGCTGATGTTGGACGTGTCGTTCGCGGCGAGGGTGAGCGCGTCGAACTCGGTCGCGAGCCGCTGGATCTTCGTGACCCGGGCCGCGTCCTCGTTCCACCGGGCCTTGGCCCCGCGCAGCGAAACCCACGACGTCACCAGCAGCACGAGCCCGAGTCCGAGCACCATGCCGCCGAGCAGCAGGAACCCCATCGGGGTGTTGCGCCGGTCGGCGTTGATCGCCGCGGTCGCGAGCTCCTCGCGGTCCTCACGGGTCAGGGGTGTGGCGTCCTTGTCGATCACGGGTTGCCCCCTCTCGCTGGGGTAGTGGTCGCGGGGTTGATCCAGTTGCCGCTGTAGGTCGCCCGGATCGAGTCTTCGCCCCGAACGGTCTGCTGTGCGTAGCCTGGGGTGGCCCAGTTGATCGGCAGGCCCTCGATGCTGTCCAGCGAGGCCGCGAGCGTCTCGGCGGTCTGCAGGTCTCGGCCGGGCGTGTTGATCTTCAGCGAGACCGCCCGCGTGCTCAGCGACATCTCGACGAGCTGCAGCCCGGGCGTGCCCAGCACCAGGCTCAGCGTGTCGAAGGTCTCGAGCACGGGCGGCGGCGGGGCCTGCGTGTCGGTCGGGGCGAGCCTCTGCCGCAGCGCGGCGACCTTGGTCTCCAGCTGCCGCTGCGGGAAGGCCTGCCCCACGAGCGTGGAGTCCACGCCGCCGAGGATCTCGCTGATCCTTGCGTCGTTGCCCGCCCGCTGGTCGGCGTACTGCCCGGCCCGGCCGTACAGATTCCACGCGATCCACGCGAGCCCCAGCCCGGCCACCACCATCGACACCCCCGCCCACCGGTACAGCGAGCGGTGCGTGGAGCCCGGGCGGCGGGTCAGCGAGACCAGCTGCGTGTGCGGCGAGGCGTGCTCGGGCTCGCCCGCCTCCTGGTTGCCCGCGAAGCGGTGGAGCGTCGCGCCGACCGCGTCGGGCTCGTCGATGATGTCCACGGAGGTCTCGGGCCACCGCGCAGCGATCGCCTCGCCCACGCGCGGCGGGCTCATGCCGTCGTCGCCGATCGCGGCGGGCGAGCCGACACAGACCACGCGGCTTGGCGCGACACCGATCTGGGCCGACCAGCTGAGCCAGTCCTGCGTGAGCCGACCGATCTCCGCGTCCGTCAGCACGGCGCGCCGGTCGATCTCGCCGACCGTGTCGAGTCCGAGCCGCTGCACGTCGCGGTCCACCGCGGTGCGGACGCGCATCGAGCCGGCCGCGACCAGGTTCCCGCCCGAGGCCCAGCTCCAGACGAGTCGCTCGCCCAGGGGGTCGATCAGCACGACGGCGGTGACGGGGTGGTCGGAGGCAACGACGCGGTCGGCGCGGGCGCGGATGCCGTGGTCGGCCATCGGGCTGGCCGGGTCCCACACCATCGCCGCGGCGTGCCAGAGCGAGCAGACCGATTCCACGCGGACGCCTCGTCGGTCCAGCGCGTCGAGCAGCAGCCGCACGGTCGCGTCGGGCACCGCGAGCACGGGCAGGCGGGCCGCGACGGCGGCGGGCTTGCCCCCGGTGGCGAGCGTCATGGGCAGGGCCTCGACGGCGAGCTCGCCGGGCATGTCGGGGAACCGCCCGCTGTGCGACTCGAACCCGTGGTCCTCGCCGAACCCGTCGTCGTCGGTGTCGGCTACGCCGTGCGACTCGATCTGGTTGCGCAGCGCCGTGGCGTCCGTCGAGGTGACGCTGAGCCACGAGCACGCGGCCCCGTCCGGGTCCACGCAAAGCGTCTCGATCGATCGCGTCTTGAAGGACTCGCACCGGTTGGCCAGCCAGCCGGCGGCGTCCTCGGCCGCGGGCACGGCCTCGCGCGCGCCGAACCGCTCGCCAGACCACTCGTCGTCGGAGCGTTCGGTGATCAGGCGGACCGCGCACAGGCGTCCGCCCCGGTCGTCACGCATGAGATAGGCCACTCGGCTCGGCATCAGGGCTCAGTCCTCTCGACGGCCCGGGTTCTGCCGTGCGTTCTTCCGGGCGTTGTCCATCGCCCGCTCCATCATCTCGTCGGCCCGCTCTT
>JBLHKT010000048.1:0-6926 GCA_047620485.1 Phycisphaerales bacterium
CGTCGCTGGGGTACAGATCCCCAGCCCCACAAGCGATCCTGGCCTCTGAGGCCTGCTCCGCTACGCTCCGCAGCCCTCAGAGGAGCAATGGGGAGCCCCTAGCAGTAACATAGACTCTGGTACAACTCTTGGGGGCAGGTCACGCTTTTCCACTGGGGTCCCAATTGTTCACTGGCTCGTTGTGGACATAGGCATATTTGTGCAGGCTCTGCGGATCTGAGGTGTTTCCGAAGAACGGGTCCAGCCTGTTGAAGAGTCCTGTTTGGGTGTCAAGGTAGCGGGCTCGGAGGTAGGTCATCCCCGTGGCCTGATCTCGTTGCTCGCCAGTGTACAGCATGTCCGTCAGCGGTTGGGCCTCTCCATCCCAATTCATGTCGATCGGGTTTGAGACTGTGCCGCCGAGGTGGTCGCCGTACGCGTCGTAGTCGTAGGTCTCGGCCACGACACTGGTTGAGGCGGTGATCAGCTCTCGCGTGTTGCCATGCCCGTCGTAGCTCAACAGCTCAGCCCCACTGCCGCGGTCCTGGGCCAGCACGTCGTCGCCGAGGACGTACGACCTCGCGTTGGGCCCGGTCTCAGAGATCACCTGCGTGTACCCCGTCGGGTTCATTGAGTCGGTCAGGAACAACCGAGTGCCAGCCGCCGACTGCGTCGCTGTCCGCACACCGGCGTGGTCGTACGAGATCCCCGTGAACGCCCCGCTCTTGCCATACGCACTCAGACGGCCCTCAGAGTTTGCGAAGAAGATCTCGTCGGTGTTCCCTTGCGTGGCCTCGATGCCGAACGCCGTCAGCGTTCGTGTCGGCGGGGCAGGGTTTCCCCTCGAACACGTACGCCGAGCCGGATTGAGAGCCGGCGTCATCGTCGCCTCCTTCCCCAACCGCGACGATCCCGTTCTCGATGGCGATGGCGATGGATGAGCCGAAGTAGTCGCTCGCCGCTGCGTCGGTGGGGAGGAGTTTGGCGATCTGGCGCCCGTGTCAGCGTCGAACAGATATGCCGAGCCGGATTCAGAGCCGTTGTCGTCGTTGCCGTACGCAACGACCCGGTTGTCGATGGCGACGGATCGCAAGTAGTCGTTCGCCGCCCCGTCGGTGGGGAGGAGCTTTATTTCACTGAACCATTGCCCGAAGGCCGAGGCGGTGAGAGAGCAGGATCCGACGACAGTGGCGAGGAGAACGAATCGGCCAGCACGGAGGAGGTTGTTCATCCCGCCACGATACAGGATACCTCGGTCTGATTGAACCCATCACGGTCGTTCGGCTCTAGAATTGTCGGGGCCGTGGTGGTCTGGGGGGGGTGAGCATGAAAGACGATGGACGCGATGAGCGGGGGCGTGCTGAGGCCCGTGGTTTGAGCGAGAGCGACGTGAGACACCGAGGGCACAACCGGCGTCGGCTGATCGTCGCGGCGGTCCTGGGCGGGCTGGCGGCCGCGGCGTCGATGCTGGCCGTGATCGTCTGGACGCCGTGGTGGGCTCCGCTCGCGGCAACCCTGAGCGTTGCGATCGTCGCGGCGACTTGGGCTGGCTTGAGGCTGGGGGGGGCGGTGAGAATCGCGGCCCCGCGCTTCCGTTCGCCGGGGATCAACCGGCTACCCGATGGTCAAGGAAATCGTGTGGATTCCATTCAAAGGGGCTGTTCACAACCCCACCGCTCGCTCTGATACCATGACTCGACCCGGCGATTCGAGTTCCTCCGCGAAACGAGCACCATGACCAATCACAACCAGCCTGCTCAACACCCGCTCCTCGCGTCGTTCGACCTGCTCGGCCGACGCCCCCTTGGCTCCGGCGAGGAATTGGCTACGGCAACCGGAACCGGCCCGGGCTGGTTTCACCTCGACGGGACTTCGGAAGACGCTGCGGCGTGGCTCCGCCAGAACTCCGGGCTCGACCCCTTTATCATCGACGCCCTGCTCGCCAGCGCCACCCGCCCACGCATCGTGACCCTCGGCGACGGCATCCTGCTCACCCTTCGCGGCGTAAATCTGAACCCGGGGGCCGACCCCTCGGACATGATCTCCATCCGGATCTGGATTGACGCGACCCGCGTGGTTTCTCTGCAGAAGTCCCGCCTGGTCTCGATCGAAAACCTGATCCAACAGCTCCACCAGGGCACGGGACCGACGAGCGTGGGCGAGTTGCTCGTAGCGATCATCGCCGGGTTGTCAGAGCGGATGGGCCCGGTGATCGAGATGATCGACGACACCCTCGACGATTTCGAGGAGCGGGTGGTGGACCCAAACAAGGTGATCGATCGGATGGAGCTCATCACCCTGCGCCAGCAGATCATCTCGCTCCACCGTCATCTGGCCCCACAAGTCAGCGCGGTCGCGCAACTCCATGCGGAGAAGTTTGACCCTGTGACCTCTTCCCACCGCCGACGGCTCAAGGAGTCACTCAACAAGCTCACCCGCTACGTCGAGGACCTGGACGCGGCCCGCAGCCGCGGCGTTGTGATCCAGGACGAGCTTGCTAACCAGCTCGCCCAGCAGGCCAACCAGCGCATGTACACGGTCACCATGATCGCCGCGATCTTCCTCCCGCTCATGCTCGTCTCGGGGCTGATGGGCATGAACGTCGGCGGGATCCCGGGGGGCTCGGGCAACGGCTTCGCGATCATCACCGGAGGCGTCGCGCTGCTCGGGGTCGTCGCCTTCTGGCTCGTCCGCCGCTTCAAGTGGCTCTGAACACGCGGTGCCTAGAGCTCAGGCCGGCTTCGGCGAACCCCCGTCGCCCAGGTCCGATCGTTTCTGCACCAGCCCCGCCAGGTCCCCGATCGAGCGGACGTGCAAGTCCCGCTGCGGGAACGCGATCTCGATCCCGTTCTCTCGGAACGCCTCGATGATCCGCATGTGCAGGTCGTGCTGCACCGGCACGAATTGATCGATGTTCGGGATGAAGACCCGCAGCTCGAAGTCCAGTGTGCTGTCCCCGAAGTTGCTGAACACCACCGTGGGCTCGGGGTCCTTGAGCACCGTTGGCTGCTGCGCAGCGATCTGCAGCAGGATCCTTTCGGTCTTGCGCACATCGGCCGAGTAGCTCACACCCACCGGGATCTTCACCCGCAGGATCGGGTCCGACAGCGACCAGTTGATCACTTCCCCCGTGATGAACCCCTTGTTGGGGATAATCAGTTCTTTTCGGTCCCAGTCCGCGATCGTCGTCGCCCGCATCCTGATCCGCGTGACAGTTCCCGTCACCCCGCCAACCGTCACCGTATCCCCGATCCGCACCGGCCGCTCACCAAGGATGATCAGACCCGAGATGAAGTTGGCGAATATCTCTTGAAGCCCGAACGCGAGACCAAAGGTGAGCGCCGCGGCGAGCCACTGCACCCGCGACCACGACAGGCCAACCGCCCCGAACGCGATCGCGATCCCGATGATCGCGATGGTGTACCGCAGCACGGTGCTCAAGGCGTACCGGCTTCCCGCGTCCAGCGGCAGACGCTGCAGGATCACGATCTCAATCAGACCGGGTAGGTTCCTGAACAGGATCATCGTCGTCACGAGCACCACGATTGCGAACCCGAGATCGGCCAGCGTCACTGAGTGCTCGTCAACGCCCGAGGCTCCCGATTCTGAAACCGTCTCGTCGGCTCTCTCCGTCAGTATGGCGGGGGTGGAGAACGAACCGTTCCCGTTGCTCGGGGCGCTGGCCCCGGCCTCTCCCGTGGGCCTGGGGCTCACCGTCACGCCTGTGTTCCACCGCGGCACGGATGAGTCCTCGTGCGTCGAACTGACCCGCAGGTGTGGGTACACCTCAACCCGGTCGAGCATCCTCAGTGCGGGCAGCACGTCGGCCCAGATCGCGAACAAGCCCACAACCGCGGCGACGAGGATCGCGATCCGGAACAGCGCCCGAGTCTGCAAGCTGATCGCCGGCAGGTCCAGTTTGTCCTCATCGACCACAGGCACCGAGGCCACCTCGGCCACATTGTCCTCGTCGGTACCCCCGGCCTTGGCCTCAGCGGCCGCCTGGCTCCGCCGACGCTTGGCGTCCTCGATGGCGACCCGCCGCCGGGCGACGAACAGCCATCGCATCAGCACGCCGTTGGCGAGCACGAGCAGCAGGACAAACGCGAGGGTGTTCTCGAGCCGGGCCTCAAGCTGCATCGCGGTGTAGAAGTACCCGAACCACGCGCCGATCACCAGCGTCAAGGGGACGCCGACGAGTGACGGGAACCACAGGTACCGGAGCCGGTCCGCCCATCCGCCCTGATTGCGCCGGAAGAACTCGCCCATCACCGGGCCGCTCGGGCGCAGCACGCGCTGGATGAACACCGCGAACGAGAGCATCCCCACGGTGAACACAACCCGCCCCAGCGACCCGCTGAACGACTCCTGGCCAAGCCGGTCCAGCGTGATCACGATCACGACCGCCGGGATCACGATCGGGATCAGCCACCGCAGGTGGGTCCGGATCGCCTGCAGCGAGGCGGTGGGCCATCGGAAGTGCACGTCGGCGAGCCCGCGTCGCCGGATCATCTGCCGTAAGAACGCCATCGGCAGCAGGAGCAGCCCGCCTGCGAGGAACCCTTCGCCGAGCATCACGCCCAGCTCGTTCTGTTCGGGCGGGCGGGAGAGCACCCACCCGAGCCACAGCAGCAACGCGGGCATCGGGACCGAGGCCAAAAGGGTCAGCAGGATCACCCGAAACGTGTGGCTGAATGCATCGGTTCGGTACCGGGAGACCCGATCGCCGAGTTCACGGATCCTGGCGCAGCACTTGCGCTGCATGATGAACGCTATCACCAGACCGAGCACCGCGAACAGGGTTGTCGGGAACCGCGTGGCCATGTCGTCGCGGATATTCCGGCCCGTCTGCTTCCACGACTCGGGGCTCACGAACCACTGGACCGCCGATCCGATGTCGTCGGTTGCGGGCCATTGGTTGCTCGAGATGCTCTTGACCCACAGGATCCGCTCGCTGACATACAACTCGTAGTTTCTGGCGGCCATGAGCAGCTCGCGGCTCACCTCGTCGAGCTCGAGCAGAGTCTGAAAGTACCGCGTCGAATCGCTGACCAGTTCCCCCAGCAGATCGCGGCGAGCGGCCGCCAACTCTCGGGCCACCGTCTCAAACTGATCCCGTGCCTCCTCCTTCCCGTCGAACTCGGCGAGCAACCCCTGCACCACCCGGTCGGTGTCGCCAGCCGCGTCTCGCTCTTCCTCCCGCTCGATCTTCGTGTATTCCGTCTCCTCCAGCTCACGCTGGTTGCGTTTGACTTTTCGCTGGATCTCTTCAGTGTCCGGCATCGTCTCGTACTGCCGGCGGAGCAGAAGCCCGGTCGCACGGTTGAGACCCGAGGCCTCGATCCGGCGACGCACCGAGATGTACTGCTGGCTCAGCTCGGTCAGCCGGGACCGGTCTAAGGCCGCGTCCTGAGCCGCGGTGGTGATCTTTGCCGGGATCCCGTCGGGCCCGGTGCGTTCCTCTGCGAGCCGCTGACTCACGGCCGCGTACGCCTGCAGCGCCGGGTGCTGGCGGGCGGCCTGTCTCTGGAGCGCCTTGGCGTTCTCCGCCGCGAGCGTTGCCTCTTGATCTCTTCGCTCGCCGACCTTACTCTGCCACGCCGAGATCAGAGCCTCGGCCTCGGCGACCCGCCGCGCCGCCCGGTCCCGCCGGGCCGGGAAGAGCTCCTGCCGTGCGTCGTAGCTCGCCAGCTCTGCGTCGAGCGCATCGATCTCCGCCGCGACTGCCTGGCGCTGCGCGAGCAGCAGCATTCGCCGCGCCTCGGCCTCCGGTGTTGGCTCGGGTTCCGGGGGCGACACGCCCAGCTTGTCATCCAGTTCGAGCAACCGCCGCTGCTCCGACGCCCGAGCTTCCGGGATCTGGGTTCGCCGGTCCTGGCGAGTGGCGGTCTCCCTCTGCAGATCCGTCAGCAGTTGCCGTGCCGAACTCAACTGAGCCGTCGCTTGGGACTGCCCCTGCTCAAGCTGCACGAGCGTGGCGTTCTCGGGCACTTCTGGCATGGGGATCGCCGCGGGCCGTGCGAGCTCCTCCCGGATCGATGCGAGCAACCCCGGGGCCTCGCCGGTCTGACGCCGAGCAGTGTCCGCTCTGTCCTTTGCCGTCGCCGCGGCGTCCAGCTGCGCCAGAACCTCTTGGTACAGGTTGGCCGCAACCGTCTCGCTCTCGCTCAAGGTCGAGATTTTCTTCTCAACCGATTCCCGGCTGACCGGGACTGGCGGGGTCGTCCCCTCCGGTGGGGCCCCTTGACCGCGAGCCATCGCCGCGAACAAGGCCACAAGTACGATCGTCAAGCTACGGCGAATGGATGGGTTCACGCTCGGAGTGTAGAGATCCTGGGCGGCAAAGGTGATATCGGGCACGGGAGCCCAATCGCCCGTTGACCCGCCGAAGTGTTCGACTTCGATACTTCTGACTAGTGGGGCACTGTGGCAATCGTCCAGTAAGGTCCCGGCCGAAAGTCCACATTCGGTTCAGGGCAGGCTGCGGAGCAGAGTAAGTAGTTCACCGTTCAGCCTTTTCCATTGTGCCGCTTCTTCAGATCGCTCCCCGTGCTTCCAGGCGTTCATGCGGCTGCGGGCCTTGCCCTCGGGTGTCCTCGGCCCCGTGGACTGTTCCCACGGCCTCGTGCCTATGAGAGATCGATCGGGCAACCTTAATCACACCCCGGCGTCCCCTATTTCTCGGCTCCCTTATGCGGCACCGATGCGATCTTTGTGCTTGCATCAATCACGCCGTTTGCTAGACTTGGGGCCCCAAGGCGCGTCCGCAAGGTCCCGCCCCGCCTCGGAGCTCAGATCGAGCGTCCGCCCGTCCCGCTCACACGCCCTCAGATTTTTCTGTCCGTTTTATGAATCGAGTGGGGTGTCTGCGTCCTGGTTCCCGCATTGAAGGTGCCAGAGTACGCCAATCCAGAGACATCAACCCCCGCAGAGAGATGAAGACACCA
>JBLHKT010000049.1:0-6864 GCA_047620485.1 Phycisphaerales bacterium
CGTCTGGAGGGCCGGGGAGGTGCTGTAGGACACGACCACCCCGGGGTACTGGTCCCACTCATCGGCCAAGCCCCTGTGCTCGGTCATGGTGTGATAGGCCTGCTCGTCGAGCCGACCCTTGGGCACCGCCACGAGCAGCGGCTCGCCGAGGTTCGTGGCGATCCGACTGAAATCCATCCCCAGTTCGACGTACCCGAGCAGGGCGTCGTCCTCAATCCAGGGCACCACACACCGGAGGGTCAGATCGCCATTCTTGTTGGCCTCGAAGCCCGAGGCCACCGCCCCGGTCCGTGCGGCCGTGGTGAACGTCCATCGATCGACAAGGCCGCCGGAGTGGCCGGGCCTGTGCGTGCGGATGAAGTTCTCGCCGTCTGGCCCGTGCAGGTTGAACCGGGTCGCGCCAAAGTCCCGGGACATCACCCCGAACACGGGGACTAGCAGTTCTTGGGTCTTCTCGAGGTCTCGATCCAGGAACGCGCGGCGGACGTCCTCGCGTTGCGTGATCGAGACCGCCATACTGCGCATCGCCCGCAGCGCCGACTCGCGGTGGTCCACGATCCGCATCGCCACGTCTTGCGAGGGCTGCGCCCCGTGCGATTCGAGGTGGCGATGGTGCCAGCCATAGAACGTGAGCACCGCGACCGCCTGCAGCACCAGCAGCCCGATGGCAAAGGGCACGAAGATGCGACGGCGCAGGCCGGGCCTCTTGTCCTTGATCGATGTGTCGGATGGTGAGACCGGCATGCCTAAGACCCTTCGGGATCGAACGGGCCGACATGGCCCGCACTGCCCTATTTTCGGACAGCGAGAACCATAACTTAGGGAATATTCCCCAGTTCCTTGTCATAGAATCATTTCACATACATAATTTTGAGTATTTTGCCGATTGTGGATAAAAAGAGTATTTAGTCCGAGCTGCCGCCCCAGCCCCCATCCCAACCGCCGCCCCAGCCCCAGACCTCGCCCCGGCGAACGCCCCAAATCGGGTGCGTATCGCCCCCATGGGCTTCGGGCAGCGACCAGGGGTTACTGAGAAGTCAGCAACGTACCGCACGAAACAGCCGGATCAGGGGGTAAGGAGGGTCAGACCGAGGTGGCCTCGCCCTCCGAGCCCTCAGCTTTGGGGATCGCTGGGAAGCCTTCCCCACGGGCGGCTCCGCCAGGCCCGGTGCGGCAGCATGCCGATGCTGACGAGCAGGAGATTCGCGAAGACGAAGCTGGTGAGCCAGAAGGCGGCCGAGTCCATGAACCCGTAGGAGTGGAGCCCCTTGCCGAGCATGTTCACGCCGAACCAGGACCAGCTGGTGACGATGTTGCCGAAGATGGCCAGGACGGCGACGCCGCGGTGACGGACCAGGCCGCCCCAGCGGGCGTGCAGGATCAGCGCGTTCCAGAGCACGATGATGAGCGCGCCGTTCTCCTTGGGATCCCACCCCCAGAAGCGGCCCCAGGACTGGTCGGCCCAGATGCCGCCCAGGATGGTGCCCACGAAGCTGAGGATGGTGGCGAAGCAGATCACGCCGTAGATCATCTGACCGAGCCGCTTGGCGTCCTCGGGGGTCAGGCTCTTGGAGAAGAGGCCTCGGAGGACGTAGGCGACGCCGAGGAACCCGGCGAGGTAGGTCGCCGAGTAGCCCAGCGTGATGACGACGACGTGGGTCGCGAGCCAGAAGTTGGTATCGAGCACGGCCTGCAGCACCGCCATGGTGTCGCCGTTGCCCGTGAGCCCCTGGGCCACCAGCAGCGACAAGAAGCCCATGACCGAGGCGAGTGTGACGCCAAGCCCGTTCTTGAACAGCCGCTCGAGGACGAGCCCCGTGACGACCGAGCCCCACCCGATGAAGATCGCGGAGGAGTAGAGGTTGGTGACGGGGGGACGGCCCGAGAGGTAGACGCGGGCGACGAGCCCCGCGGTGTGGACAACGAGGGCGAACATAACGAGCGAGGTCGCGGCGCTGAGCAGCGTGGGGCCCCACTTGAGCCACGAGATCATGATCAGCAGCCCGGTGATGACGTAGAGCACCGAGGCGCGGGGGAAGAGCTCGAGCCGGTTGAGCGTGGCCTCGTGCGCCGCCTTCTTTGTGGTCGCCGGGGCCTCGGCGTTCAGCAAGGCCCCCAGCGCCGCGACCTCGGCGTTGAACGTGGACGCGTCGTCGGTCCGGTAGGCGTTGAGCATCTTGATGTAGCCGCTGGCGATCTCGTCCTGGGCCGGGGTGCGTCCGACCGTGTGGTCGTGCAGGGTCGTCCAAGACTCGCCGGACTCGGCGGGGACCAGCGAGACGGACAGGAGATTGCTGAGGCTCTGGAAGAGCCCGAGCTGCTCGCCCAGGCTCAGCAGCTTGCGCTGGAAGAGGTTTCGTTCGGCCTGCGGGGACCGCTGGGCCATGTCGAGTTGTCGCTGGACCTCCGCGCCGTTGGCGACGATCTCGTTGAAGCTGAACCGCTTGCCCTCGGCGTGAGCCAGCCCGAGCGTGGCGAGCACGCCGGGGTGATCGACGCGGAAGACCCTGCGGTCGGTCGCGGCCTCGGGCTGGGCGGCCAGCTCGAGCAGCCAGGACGCGGCGTCCATCTTCGTGTCGCCGTCGCTGAAGCTCTGACGCCCGTTGATCGAGAGCAGGCTGTCTCGGGCGATCGAGTCGATGGGCTTGTAGCGGCCCGAGTAGAGCGAGGGGAGGCGTGAGAACGACTCGACGTCGAACCGGCCGGCCTCGGGCGGGGCCATGAGGGGCATGAACTGGTAGAGGACGCCGAAGACCAGCGCCACGAGCATCGCGAGAACGTTCCGCTTGTTGCCGTTCATGACTTGCTCCTCTTGAGGAAGCGGCTCAGCGAGGAGCCGAACTGCAGCGCCAGCCCGATGGTGCCAAGGGCGCAGGCGATGTAGGGAATGGTCCAACCGGGGTTGCGGACGACCATGAGCACGGTGCCCCGGTCGGGGTCGCCCTGCTGGGCGCCGGGGATCCACCCGGACTGGAAGAAGGTCTCGCCGGCGTATCGCAGCGGGTTGTTCATCGAGACCGACAGGGCCCGGTCCACGTTCTCTTCGGGGTGCTTGAGCCGCAGGTCGCTCGAGAAGTTCTTGGGGATCTGCGTGCCCGGGTAGAGGTCGTGGTTGAACTTGGTCAGGAAGAGTGAGTAGGGCTTGTAGTAGCGGCGGAACCGCAGCGCGATGCGGTAGACCTTGTCCCCGACCGTGACCTCCTGCTCGGCGATCACGTACTGGTCGATGCCCAGGTTGGGCGAGACCATCCAGGTGCCCAGGATCTCGGTGCCAGCGTGGAGCGTGAGGTAGGCCCCGGGGAAGTTGGTGCCCATGCCGCCGTCCACGCCCGAGGCGCGGGACTGGGGCACCGCCATGACCTCGGCGCCGATGCCGCGGATCGTCTGCGGGCTCGGCGCGGTCTCGTCCACCCGGGCCAGGATCGAGTTGGAGAGGTAGCGGTCCACCGTGATCGAGAAGGGCAGGGCCTCGTGCTCGATCGGCACGTGCGAGTCGAACGACTGGATCAGCAGCTCCTGCGGGATCGCGACAACGAAATCTGAGTCCGGGTCCGAACCGTCCACGATGCCCAGCTCGACCACGCGGGCGTCCTGGGCCCAGTGGACCTCGGTGCCCTCGTAGATCGGCATCTGGGTCTCGACGGCCGAGCCCGCGGTCACGCCCTCGCCCACGAGCAGCAGGATGAGCGCCGAGTGGATCAGCACGATGCCGGTGCGGCGGCTGAACGCGAGCATGCAGCTGACGACGAGCGGGGCGTAGAACATCGCCCCGATGCCCATGAGCGGGAGCACGCCGGCGTACCCGCCGCTGCGGGCGAGGATCTTGGCCGGCAGCGGGCCGTTGTGCAGCCAGACAATGCTGGCCACGCCGATAGGCAGCAGCACGAGCCCGGCCGTCAGCCGAGCGCCCCGGGCCTTGATCTTGAACCGGACCGAGTGGGCGGCGAGCAGGTTGACGAGCATCACCATCCCGATGGTGTACCCGCCGGGGAAGGGCAGCGCGAGCCTCGGGTTGATGTCACCGGGGAAGAAGATGCGCAGCGGGATGAAGACGTAGAGGCTGCGGAAATACTTGTGCAGCACGTCCCAGATGCCCATCTCGGTCTGCGCGAGCGTGCCCGCCATGACGAGGATGATCGACAGCCCCAGCAGCACCACCGTCAGCTTGATCGAGGCAAATGGCGCGATCAGGCGCTTGAGCGGAGAGACGGGCTTGTGTGGTTGTGTGGTTGACATCGCATCAGCCTCCCTGGAATTTGATCGAGCTCAGGAACGCATCGAACCGGTCCCGGTGCGTGTCGAGCACGTCGATCGGGCCGACTGTCTTAAAGAACCAGATGTGCCCGTCACGCTCCACGAACGCGACGAGGATGCCCGTCTGCAGATCGCCCTCGCCGGGGCCGACGATGCGGTAGACGCGGCCGGGGTTGCCGTTGATCTGAACGTCAATCCCGCCCTCGGCATCGATGCTGCCGATCGCGGGCAGGCCCAGCTGCCCGCGCCACCGGTTCACGTTGGCCAGCTCGCCGCCCACGTCGCCCGGGAACCGGGTGATCGCCATCTCCGCGAGCACGGCGTCCTGACCGATCAGGATCGTCGCCAGGCGGGCGGTCCGCGGGGTCGAGTCCTCGCGCCATCCCTCGGGCACGGTGTAGATAAGGGGCTCGTCGCTCGGGGCGCTCACGATGACCGGCGCGCCCAGGGGCGAGGCGGCTGCGGGATCGAGGAGGGGCGTCGCTGACGCGGGCGTCGCCGACGCGGGGGCCGGAGTGCCGTGCCCGCCGGCTGAATCCAGGTGGACCGAGCGGTAGATCGAGAGCAGCTCAGCCTCGCGGGCCTGCATCTGAGACCGCGGGGCGGTGGACTTGAAGAACCAGGTCCAGCCGGGTGTCTCGTAGACCGCGGCGAGCATCCGCATCGGCTCGGGCCCCCCCTCTTCCTCAGGCTCAGCCATGACCAGATCAACCAGCACTGAAGGGAGCGAGACGCCCTCGAGCGGGTGGGCCTGTTCGACAAGCTGGGCCTCGTCGATCGGGTCGAGCGCGAGCTGCCCGCGCCACCGGTTGACGTTGGCTAGGAGCGTGCCGGCCCGGGCCGGCAGCTTGGACACCGTCACGGTGAGCGCCGGGTCGGTCCGCGCATCGGTGAGCGTGGCGAAGCGGAACTCATCGCCGGCCTGCCGGGTCCAGCCCTCGGGCATCGACCAGTGGACCGGTTCCTCGCCCGTCGCGGCGGCGCGAACCGGGGCGGCGTCGACCACGCCCGGGATTTCCTTGGGCGTGGTGTAGGTCCGGATCTCGGCCTTGTCCTCGCACCCCGTCAGCGCCAGCAGCGCGACCGAGCCCGCGGCCAAGAAACCGGCGAGTGGGCGACCGGCGAGCGGGCGGGTTTGTTTTTTCGTGTTCAAGAGAGACCCTTCCTGCGAATCGATGGATGAGGCTCGGCTCGCGTGAGCGCGCGCCGGGCTTGAGTGAGCCGAGCACCTCGCCGTGATGGTAAGTCCCCCCGGCCCGGATTCCCATGGCGCGGGGCGAGTGTTTGCTGTTGTTCAGAACCGGTACATCGCCTGGAGATAGTAGAAATCAACATCCTCGTCAGACCCTGTGTCGCTTAAGTAGTCGCCCGCGAAGAAGTGGGCGTACCCGGCCTCGAGGCTCAGGTGCCGGTCCACCGCATACCCCACCTTGAGGTCCAATTCCTGCCCGACCTGATCCGACGCGCCCGGCGAGGTCGCACGGAGCACGCCCCCGCCCGCGTTGTAGACCGAGTCGCCGTCGCTCGTGCGCATGAAGTGGTGCACCTGGCCCTTGATCGTGACGCGGTCGTGCGGCTTGATCGAGAACCCGAGCGAGAGGTCGGTGATGTTCTGGCGGCCGATGAAGTCCATCGAGCCGAAGTAGGCGTGCCCGAGCGGGAAGAGCTGGTTGAAGGTCTCGACGTCGCCGTCGCCGGCCGAGTCGTCGCCCGAGGCCAGGTCCACGCCGACGTACACGCGGGGCTTCCACCCGGTGTCCGAGACGGTGTACCCGAGCTGCGCGGCGAGCATGTAGGCGCTCACGTCGGCCGAGCCGACCTCGCCGATCTGGTACGCGGCCTCGGCGTCGTAGTCGAACCCGGAATCACCGAACTTGCCGAAGACCCGCGAGCCGACGGTGTAGCGGCTCTCCTCGCCCGTCGAGCCGTTGATGGTCACGGGGCCCTCCTTGTTCAGGCCGAGGTAGTACAGGTCGAGCCCGACGCTCTTGTCCTTGCCGAGCTTGCCGGTGGCGTAGACGCCCCAGAAATCGGACCCCGCCTGCCAGTCGTTGAAGTCGTGCTTCTTGACCGGGTTGTTGCGGGTGTAGAACGCGTCAACCTTCCAGCCGCCCGTCTCGAGCATGAAGCGGGCCCCGTCCCACGATCGCTGCGAGTTGGCCCACGGCAGGTGCGAGACCAGCCGCTGCTTTCCAAAGAGCAGGCTCTGGCGGCCCAGCCGCACGCCCAGGGTCCGGTCGGCGTCGGTGAGGACATCAAACTCGACGAACGCGTTGTGCAGGTCCAGCTCGTCCACGTCGAGGCCGCGACGCCCGCCGGGCAGATCGCGGTCGGTCGCAAAGGCGCTCTCGCCCTCGATGAAGACGCGGACGTTGCCCAGGTGCCAGTCGGTGTAGAGCAGCCCGCGGGCGAGGCCGAAGGTGTCGTCGGCGGTGTCGGCGGCGGCGAAGCCGAAGCCCGACCAGGTCTCGGTGCGGTAGCGGAGCTCGCCGCCCATGCCGAGCCAGAACTCGCCGTCGTCGGAGAGGTCGATGTGCTTGATCGCGTCCCAGTAGTCGCCGGTGCCCGAGGCCTCGAACGCCGACCAGTCCTCGGCGAAGCGGAGGGACT
>JBLHKT010000050.1:0-6448 GCA_047620485.1 Phycisphaerales bacterium
GTTCAGATCGCCGTCCTGACCTCGCGCATCGCTCAGGTCGCGGGCCATCTCAAAGAGAACAAGGGCGACAAGCACAACCGCCGCGGGCTCGTCCAGATGGTCGGCCGCCGCAACCACCTGCTCCGATACCTCCAGAGCACCAACCGCGACAAGTACCTTGAGACGATCAAGCGTCTCGGCCTTCGCAAGTAATCGCTATTGAGACCCGCACGCCAGCCTGGCGTGCGGGTTTTTTATCCGAAACGTTCACCCGCGGGCCCTTGGCTCCGACGGCAGTGGGCCTAGAGCAGCGAGACCCGGATCCCGAGGATCTCCCCGCTGCTCGGCGCCTTCTGCCCCCAGAGCACCACATCGGCTCGCTCACCCAGTTGTCGGTCTCACCCGCCGGGCTCACGTCCGGCTTGCGAGGACCGACCCGACGCGGGGCTTCCACCCACGCAAGAAAGGCCTCTTTATGGCAGACTCTAAGAAAATCGTCGTTGAGCGCGAGATCGCCGGCCGCATGATGCGAATCGAGACCGGCCAGGTCGCCAAGCTCGCCGCCTCGGCGGTCATCCTGACCTACGGCGAGTCCGTGGTTATGGCCACCGTCGTCCGGGCCAACCCGCGCCCTGGGCTCGACTTCTTCCCCATGCAGGTCGATTACCGCGAGAAGACCTCCGCTGCGGGCAAGTTCCCCGGCGGCTTCCGGAAGCGTGAGGGGCCGCCCAACGAGAAGGAAGTCCTCACGATGCGGATGATCGACCGCCCGATCCGCCCGTTGTTCCCCAACGGGTTCATCGACGAGGTGCAGATCCAGTGCTGGGTGATGAGCCACGACCAGGAGAACGACACCGATGTCTTGGCCGGCACCGCCGCCTCGGCCGCTCTCTCCCTGACCGACTGCCCGTTCGACGGCCCGATCGCCACGGTGCGTGTCGGCCGCGTCTTTGACGAGAACGACAACCCGCAGTACATCCTGAACCCCACGGTCAGCCAGATGGAGTTCTCCGACATCGACCTCGTGCTCTCGGGGCACAAGGACGGCATGAACATGATCGAGGTCGGCGCCGCTGAGGTTCCCGACGAGGACGTGCTCGAGGCGATCAAGGTTGGCGAGAAGGGCATCGCCGAGACCCTCGAACTGATCGAGGACCTCAAGAAGGCTGTCGGGCCCCCCGCCCCGCGCCTGGGCGACAACATGGTCATCGTCCCCGACGACGTCGCCGCCAAGGTCAAGAAGGCCTGCGAGGCCGACCTGACCGAGGCCCGCAAGATCAAGAGCAAGAACGAGCGCGGTGACAAGGTCGCCGCGATCAAGAAGGCGATGATGGACACCCACTTCGTTGTCAACGAAACCGGCACCCCCGGCGAGTGGGAGGCCACCAAGGCCGCCCGCAAGCAGGCCAACGAGGGCTTCCGCACGCTCGAGAAGATGATCACCCGCAAGCTGATCGCGACCGAGCACATCCGTGCCGACGGCCGCGGGCTCAACGACATCCGCCCGCTGCACATGGAAGTCGGCATCTTCCCGAGGCCGCACGGCTCGGCTCTGTTCCAGCGTGGCGAGACCCAGTCACTTGTCTCGGCCACCTTGGGCACCGGCCGCGACGAGCAGATGGTCGACGGGCTGACCCCCGAATACTCCAAGAAGTTCATGCTTCACTACAACTTCCCGCCCTTCTGCGTCGGTGAGGCCGGCCGCATCATGGGCCCGGGCCGCCGCGAGGTCGGGCACGGTGCGCTGGCCGAGCGTTCGCTGATGGGTATCTTGCCCAGCCCCGAAGACTTCCCCTACACCATCCGCCTCATCTCCGACATCACCGAGTCCAACGGCTCGTCCTCGATGGCCTCGGTCACCGGCGGCTGCCTCGCGCTCATGGACGCCGGCGTTCCCATCATCAACACCTGCGCCGGCATCACCGTTGGTCGCTTCACCGATGAGAACAACGAGAACGAGACCTTCGTGATGGACATCATCGGCGAAGAGGACTTCTTCGGCGATATGGACTTCAAGATCTCGGGCACCCGCGACGGCATCACCGGCATCCAGCTCGACCTCAAGGCTCGCGGCCTGGTGATTTCCCAGATCGAGCACATCTTCGGGATGGCCAAGACCGGCCGCCTCGACATCATCGAGCAGATGGAAGCCGTGATCCCCGCCCCTCGTGAAAAGATTTCGCCCTACGCCCCCCGCATCATCACGCTCAAGATCCTCCCCGAGAAAATCGGCAAGCTCATCGGGCCCGGCGGCAAGACCATCCGGGCTCTCCAGGAGAAATACGGCGTCGGGATCGACGTCGACGACGACGGCACCGTCCTCGTCTCCAGCCCCGACGGCCCCTCCATCGAGCGGGCTGAGGCCGAGATCTCTGCGATCTGTGAGGACGTCCGCGTCGGCACGGTCTACGAGGCCAAGGTCGTTAGTGTCAAGGACTTCGGCGCGTTTGTCGAGCTCGGCCCCGGCACCGACGCCATGTGCCACATCTCGGAGCTCGACGACGGCTATGTCGAGAAGGTGTCCGATGTTGTGAAGCTCGGCGACGTCGTCAAGGTCAAGGTCATCCTCGTGGACGACCAGGGCCGCATCAAGGTCAGCCGCAAGCAGGCCATCCTCGACGACAAGGCCAATCAGCCCGAGACCGCCTCGGCGGAGTAATTCTCACCCGTTTCGGGCCCGCAGAATACCCACGTTGCCAACAATCACCCCCGGGCCTTCCCGGGGGTGGTTGACGCGCGCTCAAAGTTTGGTATCTTGTAATGGCCGGGGCTATCGGGCCTGGCCAGACCGTGCGTGGACCGCGGCCTGATCTCGTCGCCATCGTCGGTCTCGTTCCCTGGGTCATAGGGTCGGGCCGACCAGAAACTTGGAGAGCATCCGTGCCATCGCACTCGCCGAAAGGCGCACGCCGAGGGTCACCGCTTTTCCAGGCGCTCGTGGGGAGCCCCTGATGTCAGAGCAGCAGAATTCACGGATCGAACAGGCCGAGGGCGAGGTCAAATGGTTTGACCCACGCAAGGGCTTCGGGTTCGTTGTCGGCCCCGACGGGCAGGACATCTTCGTCCACTTCTCGGTCATCGAGGGCGACGGCTTCCGTGTGCTCCGAGACGGCACCAAGGTCGTCTACGACGCCGAGTCCTCCGACAAGGGTTGGAAGGCGACCAAGGTTGTCCGGCTCGACACCGAGGAAGACCCGGAGATCGTCGTCCCTCGCCGGACCTATACCCGCACACCCCGTCGGTGAGGCCGCCACCCCACCTATCCTGACCCATGATCTGGATCGCCGGGATCTCGGGCTTCGTTGTTGGCGCGGTGTTCACCGCGCTGGCGATGCGTCTCGTGGTGACCCGCGCCGTCCGCCGCGCCCGGGTGGCCGACCGCAAGGCTCGGACCGCGCAGCGGCTGGCCGAGATCGGCGCGATGACCGGCGGGCTGGCCCACGAGATCAAGAACCCGCTCTCGACGATCGGGCTCAACGCGCAGCTGCTCGCCGAGGGGCTTGAGGACCTGGACGCCGACGAGGCCGAGCGGGCTCGCCTGACCCGCCGCGTCGAGTCGTTGCGCCGCGAGACCGACCGCTTGCGTGGGATCCTCGAGGACTTCCTCGAGTACGCCGGCGAGCTGCACCTGGACCGCCACCGGGCCGACCTGAACCGAGCCGTCGAGGAGCTTGTGGATTTTTACGCGCCCCAGGCCGGGTCGCACGGCGTGCGGCTGCGGGCCGAGCTCCAGCAAGGCGAGCTGATCGCCCCCATCGATGTGCCGCACCTCAAGCAGGCGACGCTGAACCTGATGCTCAACGCGACGCAAGCCATGGACTCGGCCGACACCACCCGGACCAAGGAGCTCATCCTGCGGACCTCCTCGGGCACCGACGACGACGGCACCCCCGTGGTTCGCCTCCACGTCATCGACACGGGCCCGGGGATCGCCGCCGAGGCCCGGGCACAGATCTTTCGGCCCTACTTCACCACCAAGTCCGGCGGCACCGGGCTCGGGCTGCCCACCTGCAAACGAATCGTGGACGCGCACGAGGGCACCCTCGACCTGCACACCGACCACGGGGCCGGCACCGAGTTCACCATCACCCTGCCCGCAACCACGGACTAACCAAGCACGTGGGCGACGATCTGGGCGGCCCGGTCGAGCTCTTCGCGTGTGTTGAGGATGTCCGGGCACAGCCGAACGCAGTGCGTGTCCGTCCGCGGCACGGGCCGGGCGTCCACGTTCACGCCGGCGGCCTTGAGCGCGTCCTGCGCCGCCTGGCCGTCGGCGACCGGCACGAGCACAAACGCCCCGCGATGCTCGACCGGCTTGGTCTGAATGCCCTGTGAAGCCAGGGCGTCGATCAGGTGCTGCTGTTGACTCAGCGAGTATGCCCGCAGCCGATCCACCCCGAGCGCGAGCGTGAGCTCCAGCCCGCTCCGCGCCTGGTAGTACGTCGCGACCGGGGGCGTCGCCTCGAGCCACGCGTCGCCGCCGGGCTGAAGCTCGGGCTCCTCGGCCCGCACGTACGAGAACGTGTCCTTCTTGGCGAACCACCCGGTGTCGAGCGTGAAGAGCCCGCCGCTCGCCGGCTGCGGATCGGTGTCGCCTCGCAGCAGCCCGGCTCGGATCGCGAGCCAGCACGCCCCCGCCCCGCCGCGCGTGTACTTGTAGTTCCCGCCGATCGCGAAGTCCGCGCCGCTCTCGTCGAACCCGACCGGGATCACGCCCGTGGCGTGGTACACATCGAGCAGCGTCATCGCGCCGTGCTCGCGTGCGCCCGCGACCAATCGGTCCACGCCCTGGAGGGATTGCCCGGTCGCGAAGAAGACGCGGCTGCACACGACCAGGTCGGTCTGTGCGCTCAGGGCCCCCAACAGATGTTCCACGTGGAACATCCCGTCGGCGTCCGGCTCGACCCACGTGATGTGGGCCCGTCCCTTTTTGGCGTAGGCCTTGAGGATGAAGTCGATCGAGTCGAACTCGCCGCGGGTGGTGACGACGCGGAGCACGCCGTCCGGGTTCTTGGGGCGGATCGCGTTGAGCACGGCCCGGAGCCCCTGCCCCGCGGAGGCCTTGGGGACCACCGCGTCGGGCCTGGCGCACCCGATCAGGCGGGCGACCCGGGCCCGGTAGGCATCGCACTCGGCGACCCACGGCCCCCAGGCGTTGTCCATCTGGTCGTACCACCCGGCGGTGTACTCGGCCAGGTCGTCGGCGAGCGCGTCGAGCGGCCGACCCAAGGAGTGGTTGGCGAGGTAGATCTCATCCCGGGCCAGCACGCGATTGAACAGCCCGAAGACGTGCTCGCGCAGTCCGGCTTCGGTCAGTGGGCCCGGCCCCATCGCGAGCACCGCCTCGCGGATGCGGCGGATGGTCTCGGGGATCGGGTCTTTGGCGGTACCGGTCGCGGGGGTTCCCATGCCACCAGCCTAGCCGATCGGGCGAGGCCCGACGTGACCGCGAGTGAGGCTCATTGTCCTTCCGTGATCACCACGCGGACGTCGCCGTGGTCGGTCTCGGCGAGCGACTTGGGCCCGTCGCTGAGGGTGACGGAGCTTTGGTCGTTGCCGCCGACTCGGATGCGTTGCCCGCTGGCGGTCTGGCCGGTGAAGATGGCCTCGCCGAAGTCGGTGTCTATCTCGAGCGAGCCGGTGAGCCCATGCCCCGCGGTGACGGTCACGTCCCCGAAGCGGGTGATCGCGATGAACGGGCCGGCGTTGTCGGCGTTGAGGAGCAGGTCGATATCGCCGTAGGCGGAGCGGGCCTCGATGGGGCCGGCCAGGTGCGTGCCCTCGACGTCGCCGAACGAGGTGCGGGCGAAGAGCGGGCCCTCGAGGTCCCAGACGGAGACGTCGCCGTGCTTGGTGATGAGGCGGGCCTCGGAGGCGAGGGCGGCGTGCAGGTCGATGTCGCCGAATTTGGTCTCGGCGGTCACCGGGCCGGTCGCGCCGACGATGTCCAGATCACCGAACTGCGAGTCGAGAGTGGCGGCGTAGAGGTGGTGCACGCGGACGGTGTAGGAGGTGCCCTCGCCGTTGCGGCCGTTGCGTCCGCCCGGCCAGTTGGTGACCAGCGAGAGTTCCGAGCCGCTCCAGACGGGCTCGACGGTCGCGGTGGCGGGTCGGAGCGGGTCGTTGGACTGGGTGATCGCGATGACGAAGGGGCCGTCGGGAAGCTCACCCTGATAGTGCTTGAAGGCCTTGCCGTTGATCTGGGTGCCGGTGATGGCGACGTCGAGGTCGCCGAACTCGGTGTACAGGTTCAGGTCGGTCTCGCCGGCCGGCGGGTCGATCGGCACGAGGACGGCGTTGTAGTAGGTGGTGGAGTTCCAAGAATGGTGGCTACACCCCCCCAGCAGGGCGGCGGGCAGGGCGGCGGCGATAACGAGGGCAAGCGGCTTGTTCATGGTCGGGCTCCTTACCAGAGTGTTCCGGTAAGGTGGGGCCGACGTTTCACCCTTGGCGTGTATCTGTGAAAAAA
>JBLHKT010000051.1:0-6006 GCA_047620485.1 Phycisphaerales bacterium
TGTTTCGTCGATCGAGGTTGGCGTTCCCGTCGCAACGGCTGCCCTCCCATGTTGCAGGGGGCATGTCACGGTGCTCAAGAGCCACGACCCAGGCGGCGGCTCGGGCACCACGGGCGACCTGGTGATCGCCTACCTGAGCAAAAAGGGGTACGACTACTACGCGGCCAGCTCCGGGCAGGCCAGAACCCAGATCGAGGTGTGCGACTCCTCCACCGGGTCCGACTCGATCCTCACCGTGGCCAACATCGGCTCCTCCGGCGAGGACGGCGTGAGCTTCGACCTCTCTTCCGAGACCTGCCGAGCCGGGTGCCCTTGTGACGACGACTGCGACGGCACCATCGATGACATCTGGCTGAACGTTGAATCGCTTGACGGCCACGGCAACGACGGCGACCTGAGGCTCAAGGTCACCGGCAAGAAGACGCCGACGGGCGGGGGGACCACCGAGGTCGTGTTCGCCCTTGAGTGTGCTGGCGATCTCGTCGCGGGTTCTCCCGTGACGACCGTCGGGGTCTCTCTGAACGACACCGACCTCTCGGGCTACGAGTACCACGTCCGGCTGCGGGTGACCGATGCCAACGGGAACACCCTGGCTGAGGAAGAACCCGGGCTCTACCCGTCATACCTTCACGACAGCCCCGGCCTTCTCAACATCGGTAGCAGCGGGCTCGATTGGGTGCACTCGTTCAGCCCGTCCTATTCGACGACCTCGCTCACGCGTGAGCTCCTCTACGCGACCTATAAGGGGAGTTCTGTGAACGAGGCGTTGAATATCACCCTGCTCCGCAGCGGGCAGGTCGTCCAGAACGCCTACGGCTACGAGATCGAGCTCATCCCGATCCAGGCCACCCCGGTCGAGATCGAGGAGTTCACCGCCCTCGACGTGCTCATGGCCGCCCCCGCCGGCGAGCTCGGGAGCTTCGCGGTCACCGACTTCGGGCTCTCCCGGGTCGTCGAGCCCGCCTGCCCGGCCGACGTCAACGGCGACGGCGTGATCGACAACGGCGACATCGGGATCTTCATCACGCTCTTCCTCGCCCAGGACCCGGCGGTGGACTTCACCGGAGACGGCATCGTCGACAACGGCGACATCGGGGCCTTCATCGTCGCCTTCCTCGCGGGGTGCTGAGCGATAACGAAGAACCCCGGGCTCTGTTCGGGATTGAATCTAACGGACCCATGAACTAGATTGAGATCTCACCTCGGCCGGCGTCTTTCGCTCGGTCTCGCGAAAGGCCTGAACATGAATCAGTTGGGAATCACCGCGTGCTCCTTATCGGTCCTCCTCGCCGCGGTCGCCGGTCAGGCCCCGTGCGCCGCCGGCGTGCTGTTTGAGAAGGAACTGGTCAACAGCAATCTCAACACGCTCGACGTGTTCGGGCTGAGCCACACCGCGGTTGGCAACGCGCAGCTGAGCATGAGCCCCACGGGCACGCTGGTGGTGTCCAACATCGGGTCCAGCGGGCTCGACGGCGTGACCGTGCCGATCGGCGATGCGCGAGGGCTCTCCATGTCGATGGACATGGATGACATGGGCGCCCTGTCGCCCGGCGGGCTCGTCGAGGTGTTCTACCCGTACCAGTTCGGCGAGACCCGTGTGTATGTGGCTGAATCGAGCGGGGGATCGGGGGTCTTTGGCGTTTCGAGCACCGGCACGCCGGGAGTTTGCTCGACGGTTTCGATCTTGCACGAGGGGCAGGTGGTTGACGCGACTGATTGGCCTGATGCCACGCCCGGAGCGAGCAACGCCATGGTGACCGGCGACATGGGCAGCGACCCGGCGACCGGCCAGGGGGTTCGGTTCAGCTGCGAGCAGGTGGGCGCGGACTATGTCTACACGATGACGCTGCCGCAGCCGACGTTGCTCACGATCGCGGGTCGAGGCACGGTCTACGGCGCGACGATTCAGGTCGCTACACGCGGCAGGGCACCCGGGCAGACGGTGAACGGGCCGGTTCGGATCATGGCAGCCAACACGGCGGACATCGAGATCCTGAGCATGAGCCTGACGATGCCGTACTGGGAGCCCCCCGTGCCCGGCGGCGACCCGTTCGAGTACCGCAGGACAGGCCGAGTCGGTGTGCGGGCGACGGGCCCGCAGCAGAAGATCTCGGGCATGGCCGAGGCCGAGGCGTGCCAGGCGCACCCCAAGGCGTGGTTCTTTGGCAACGGCGGGCTGACCCCTGCGCGGGTGCTGGCGGTCTCCAACATCGGGTCTTCGGGGCTCGACGGCGTCTCGATCGATTTCGACAACTGGTCCCCTTGTGGGCCGGGCTTCTTCCAGTGCGCCAATAATGGCAGATGCGTTGCGGTCCCTGCCGAGTGCAGCCCGGGCGTCGCCGACCGCATCATCCACTTCGGCGGCACCAACCCGATCAACCCCGACTATCTGGACCTGGACTCGGACGGCGACACGCTTGTCGTCGGTGCGCGAGGCAACATCGGCGGCGGCACCGGATCCGGGCTCGGCTCGATCCAGCTCGCCAACGAGGCTGGGACGATCGACGAGGTCTCACTGACAACCGATTTCAAGTCGCTCGGGGCAACGCTGGTTCGCGTTGAGGTGTACAACGACGGCGTGTATGTGGGCGAATTCGAGGATTTTGAGGCTCAGGGTCAGCCGATGGCGAGCGTCGCGCACGTTGCGGAAGGGCTTGACCTCACGGGTTGTGGCAAGCTGGGCGGTGGCCCGCTGGGTCCGCCGTGCTTCTTCTTTACGACGATGAACCCCGTCACGGTGACCGGCGTGGGCGCCTTGCCGTTGGTTGGCAACGAGGTGCGTGTGCTGGCGGTTGATGTGGCAACCCCGATTGAGTTTATTAGCGAGCTGCACCTGATCGGGACCAACCTAGAGGACTTCGATTTCCGCATGGATATGGCGCAGGACACCGGGCTGTATGAGACGGCGCTGGGTGTGCAGCACCATGCTGAGGGCGCGGCGCAGCTGAGCACCAATTTGGACGGGCGACTGGTGGTCTCCAACATCGGTTCCAGCGGTGAGGACGGCGTGACCGTCGACCTTGGTGAATCGTCCCAGGCCTCGGTCGTCTTTCCCAGCCTGACCACCGTCGGCGGGTTGGCGTTCACGCCGTTCGAGTTCGTAGACCTCGCGTTCGGCACCTTCGAGCCCGACGACGACAACCTGTGCACCGTAGGGATGAGGCTCCAAGCCGGGGCATCGGCCAGCGATCTCACGCTTACCGTCACAGGGGAAGACCCCGCGGCGCTGCTGGACATCACGCTCCGCGACGCGGCTGGGAACCTTCTCGGGACATTCACGATGGACCAGACCCAGTCCGTGCTGCTCAACTCACACAACGGGGGCGACGCGAATCTCAGCAAAGCCGACTCGAAGCGTGCGCTCGAGAGTCTTTCGGGCCCCATCGTCGAGTGCATGATCTGCCATCTCGTTGCCGGTCCGGGCGGCGGGGGGGGCGTGGGTTTCTCTGCAGAGAGCCCCGCCGGGGTGCTGTTTAGCGGCGTTTCTTCGATCGAGGTCTGCCAGCGCGTGCCGGGAGGCCCGGGGAAGCGATACTTCGGGCACGTCACCGTGCTCAAGGCTCAGGGCCCGGGCGGCGGGGGCGGGCCGCTGAGTGATATCGAGATCGAACTGATTCAGCTGGCTGCGATGGGCATGCCCGCGAACACACTGGGCAACGCTCGGTTCTGGATGAACCAGAAGATGAAGGAGGCCGAGGTCGCGCAGCTTGAGGAGGATATCGACGACTGCGTGCGGCTGTCTCTCGACAACCTCGGGTCGAGCGGGTGCGACGGGGTCTCGATCAGCCTCAACGACGAGTCCTGCAACGCCTTGGACAATGACTGCGACAGCGAGGTCGACGGCGGCTGGGTAGAGCTGCAGAGCATGGACCACAACGGCGACGGCGAATTAAAGGTCATTATCAACAGCAAGAAGAGCCCCGCCGGCAGCGGTGCGGTGAACGACGCGGTTTACTTTGTAACCTCCGTGACGCCCGGCCCGGCTGGGAGTGACGTCAGGGTTTCGATGACCGATGACGTGGGCACGCCGTATGCGTTCCGTGTTCGCACCGAGGTCTACGACGCCGCAGGCGTCTTGCTCGCGTTTGAGGACGAGACGGCGCATCCTGTGTATCCCACCGCCAGCCCGCTGGTGATCAACCTCTCGCTGGGGTGGGAACGATCACGCTTTGATGCGAGCGTTGACTTAGTGGGAAGGCCTGCGCCACTGGGTGGGGGCGTGCTCCCGCATTTCAGGACGTGGGATAGCGTGCGGCATAACTTGTACACGCCGCAACCGGTGATTCTGCCCCGGAGCGGTCAGGTCGTACAGAACGCCTCGGCGTACAGGGTCACGGTGTTCCACGAGGTGCCGATCGCGGTCGATCACCTCGAGAGCATGGACCTGCTCTTCACGGATTCATCTTTGCAGGGCGGGTCGTACAACATCTTTGGTGCGGGCGCGCTCCGTGCCGCGGCGCCCTGCCCGGCCGACACCAACGGTGACGGCGTGATCGACAACGGCGACATCGGGGTCTTCATCACGCTCTTCCTCGCCCAAGACCCGGCGGTGGACTTCACCGGAGACGGCATCGTCGATAACGGTGACATCGGGGCCTTCATCGCGGCCTTCCTCGCCGGGTGCTGAGCCCCGTCCAGGTTTGATAACACACAACCCCCACGCGGCGGGCCCCCGGGCTCGCCGCGTTTTCTTTTCCCTTCTCCCCATCTTTTTCTTGACACCGGCCCCGGGGCATGCAATACTTGCATCATGGCACAAGTAACCAAGAAATCCGGGGCCGCGGCCCCAGCCCCCAAGGCCTCCCCAACGCCCCCGGCCACCCCCAGGCAGGCCGCCCGGCGCAAGGCCCCGCTCGACAAACGTCTCGACGCCGATCTGTTCAAGGCCCTGGCCGACCCCACCCGCCTCAACCTGCTGGCCTGCCTGGTCAAGTGCGGGCGTGGGTGCACCACCACCGAGATCGCCGAGTGCTGCAGCGTGGACTTCTCGGTCGTCTCGAGGCACCTGGGCGTGCTCGCGGCGGCCGGCGTGATCGAGAGCGAGAAGCAAGGCCGCACCGTCTGGCACAAGCCACAATCCCAAGAACTCGCCAAGACCTTCCGGGCCCTGGCCGACGCGGTGGAGCAGTGGGACAACGCCGGCTGCATCGGAAGCGACTGCGGGTGCTCGAGTGACTGCGGGTGCGCTACGGCCCGAGGAGGCAGCCATGCGTGATGGTGAGCGATCGAACCCAAGCCGACTGACCGTGCTCTGTTTCGAGGAGTGCCCCAACGCGTCGCCGATGATCCGGGCCGCTCAAGACGCCGTCGCCATGCTCGGGCCCGAGTGGGAGCTTGAGCTGGTCGATCTGACCACTCTCGCGGACACCGATACGCGGCGGGGCTTTGGCTCGCCGACAATCCTGCACCAGGGACGAGACCTCTTCGGTTTCGATCAGCCGAGCACCACAACCCTGTCATGCCGGGTGTACGACGGCGGGCTCCCGTCGTCGGCGGACATCGCCCGGGCCGCACAGAATTTTGATGTACAGCACTGACCCCGAACCAATACGGGAAAGGATTCACCCATGACCAAGACGAATAACGATTCCATCCGCGATGCCGTCCGCCAGGGCTACGCCCGGATCGCAGAATCCGGCACCTTCTCTGGCGTGAAGCCGAGCCACGAGATCGAGACACCCTCCGCCGGCTGCTGCGGCGGGGGCGAAGGGAGTGGGGGCGGCGGCGGGTGCTGCGGCCCCACGACCATCACCACCGACGACCTAGCCGCCGCGATCGGGTACGACCCGGCGGAGCTCGACGCTATCCCCGATGGCGCCAACATGGGCCTGTCCTGCGGAAACCCGACCGCGATCGCGCAGCTCAAGGCCGGCGAGGTCGTTCTCGACCTGGGCTCGGGCGGCGGGTTTGATTGCTTCATCGCCGGGCCCCGCGTCGGGCAGGCCGGCCGCGTCATCGGCGTGGACATGACCGCCCAGATGATCTCCAAGGCCCGCGGCAACATCG
>JBLHKT010000052.1:0-3765 GCA_047620485.1 Phycisphaerales bacterium
GGGCGACCGAGCTAATCGCTGAATATCCAGCAGCGGTCTGTACCTCATGGCTGGGGCATACTCAGGCGGTCGCAGAATCGCACTACCACATGGTTCGGGACTCGGACTTTGAGCGTGCTGCGAGCATGCCCACCAAGAGTGGCGCAGAATCCAGCGCACTTGTGGCGCAGAATGCGGCGCAGCACCCGACCGCTTCGGCTAGCACCGAATCGCAACCGGGGCCCCAAGTGTTGATGGGGTCGGGGTCTACGCGATCTCGTGCGAGCGAGTGCGAAACCACGCGAACTGAAACAATGGGCCCGGAGGGACTTGAACCCTCACTCCCGGTAAAGGGAAACGGATTTTAAGTCCGTCGCGTCTGCCGATTCCGCCACGGGCCCGTGGGCTGAGTCTACCCGCATGGGCGGGAACCGTGAGCATCCCCCTCGGGGGTCACACGTGGACCAGGCCCTCGCGGAAGGCGAACCGGGCTAACTCGACGCGGTCGTGCAGATCCAGCTTGGACATCAGCGAACTGGCGTGGTTGTCCACGGTTTTGGGGCTCAGCCCGATGATGTCGGCGATCTGCTTCTTAGACAACCCCCGGGCGATGTACCGCAGAACCTCGAACTCGCGGGGCGAGAGCATCGACGTGTGTGTGGACTGGCGCGAGAGCCGAACGCCGTGCCCCTCGACCACGATCCGGCTCTGGACCTCGGGGCTGAAAAAGATCCCGCCCTTGGCGACCGTCAGGATCGCCTCGAGCACCCGCTCGGGCTGCTCGTGCTTGGTCATGTAGCCCAACGCCTCCACGTTGAGGGCGGCCTCGATGTAGCTGTCACTCGAGTGGGCGCTCAGGAACAACACCGCCACCCCGGGCAGGTCCGACCGGATGCTGCGGACCGCGTCAAAGCAGCCCCGCCCGGGCAGGTCGATGTCCATGACGATGACCTCGGGCCGGTGCTCGAGCGCGAGCGGGATCGCCTCGTCGGCCGAGCCGACATCGCCGACGATCCGCACGCGGCCGTCCCCGCGGAGCCAGTGCCCGAGCGACTCGCGGAGGACCGCGTGGTCGTCAACGAGCAAAACAGTTACAGGGTGTATTGTGGAGTTGGTGCTCATGATGCGATCAGAGAGTATCGGCGGTATGATGGTCCACGAAGGCCTATTATGCCTAAAAGCAGGGCACAAGTGCTTTTGGGGTCAAAAAATTCGCATTGAGTTCGGGTATTTAATCAGGACCCTGTTCGATTTCGGTACGGTTTTCGGATTATCATACCCCCCCTGTGGACTCCGCAACCGTGGCGGTCTGACTCTTAAACCCGGGAGATTCCTGCGATGCAGAATCCGTCAGTGACTCAGGAAGCCGTGACCGCCGCGACCAACTGGGCCATCCAGGCCGCCAGTACCAGCGTCGGGGCCATTCCTATCGACCAGATCTACGGCACCGACGTGTTCGGTCTCAAGACCATGCGAGAGCGGCTGCCCAAGGCGACCTTCAAGTCGCTGCAGCGTGTGATCCACCACGGCGACCGGCTCGACCCACGCGACGCCGAGGTCGTCGCGACCGCGATGAAGGACTGGGCGATCGAGCGCGGCGCCACGCACTTCACCCACTGGTTCCAGCCGATGACGGGGCTGACCGCTGAGAAGCACGACAGCCTGCTCGACCCCAGGCCCGACGGCACCATCGTCTACTCGCTCTCGGGCACCGACCTGATCCAGGGCGAGCCCGACGCCTCGAGCTTCCCCTCCGGCGGGCTCCGCGCCACCTTCGAGGCCCGCGGGTACACCGCCTGGGATGTCGGCAGCCCCGCCTTCATCGTCCGAGGCTCCAACAACGCGACGCTCTGCATCCCGACCGCGTTCGTCAGCTGGAACGGCGAGGCGCTCGACCAGAAGACCCCGCTGCTGCGGTCCGTCGATGCGCTCAACACCCACGCGATGCGGCTGCTTAACCTCTTCGGCACCGACACCGGCGTCACCAGCGTCCAGACCACCCTGGGCGTCGAGCAGGAGTACTTCCTGATCGACCGCAACCTGTACTACGGCCGCCCGGACCTGGTCAGCTGCGACCGGACGCTCTTCGGCGCCTCGCCCCCGAAGCACCAGCAGCTCGACGATCACTACTTCGGGTCGATCCCGCCGCGGGTGCTCGCGTGCATGGCCGAGGCGGAGTACGAGCTGTACCGGCTGGGCGTGCCCGTCAAGACGCGGCACAACGAGGTCGCGCCGGGGCAGTACGAGCTGGCCCCGACGTACGAGCTGGCCAACGTCGCGTGCGATCACCAGATGCTGGTGATGGAGACGATCAAGCGGGTCGCCGCGAGGTACGGGCTCAAGGCCCTGCTGCACGAGAAGCCCTTCGCCGGGATCAACGGCTCGGGCAAGCACATCAACTGGGCGATGTCCACCGACACCGGCGTCAACCTGCTCGACCCGCGGGGCGATACCCACAACAACCTGCAGTTTCTGACCTTCCTGTGCGCCGTGATCCGGGCTGTAGACCTGCACGGCGACCTGATGCGGGCCTCGATCGCCAGCTGCTCCAACGACCACCGGCTGGGCGCCAACGAGGCCCCGCCGGCGATCATCTCGATCTTCCTGGGCGACATGCTCACCGATCTTCTCGAGCAGCTCGAGAGCGGCACGCCCAGCCGCACCCTCAAGGGCGGCATGCTCGACCTGGGCGCGACCATGCTCACCCAGATCACCCGCCACTCGGGCGACCGCAACCGGACCAGCCCGTTCGCGTTCACCGGGAACAAGTTCGAGTTCCGGGCGGTGGGCAGCACCGCGGCGGTGGCGTGGCCGGCGACGGTGATCAACACGATCGTCGCCGAGAGCCTGGACTTCATCGCCACCGAGATCGAGAGCGCCACGGGCGACTCGCCGACGCCGGCGAAGCTCGAGACCGCGGTGATGAGCCTGCTCAAGCAGATCGTGAAGGACCACAAGCGGATCGTCTTTAACGGGGACAACTACAGCGCCGAGTGGCACGCCGAGGCCGCCGAGCGTGGCCTGCCAAACCTGGAATCGAGCGTCGAGGCCTACCCGAAGCTGCGGGCCCCGGGGGCCGCGGCGATGTTCGAGAAGTACAAGGTGCTCAACGGCGCCGAGATCGAGAGCCGTGTCGAGATCCTGTACGAGCGGTACGCGACCTCCATGTCGATCGAGTCGGAGCAGATGGCGACGATCGCTCGGACGATGATTTTGCCCGCCTCGTTCGAGCACCAGAGCCTGGTGGCCGAGGCGGCCGCCGCGGCCCAGGGCGCGGGCGTTGAGCCCGAGGCCGCGATGGCCGAGCTCGAGGAGATCGTCGAGATCATTGCCAGGTTCCGAGAGACGCTCGTGCAGCTTGAGAACGCTAACGGGCACGATATCCAGGAGCCCGCCGAGAGCAGCCTGTACATGCGCGGCACGGTCCTGCCGATCATGGAGGATCTGCGGCTGCTCGCCGACGAGCTCGAGGGCCGCGTCGCGCACGACCTGTGGCCGATGCCGACCTACCGCGAGCTGCTCTCGCTGCGATGAGTCCTGGGGAGACCTTGGCCTGAGCCCGAGGAACGGTGAACGCAAGCGAGCGCGGCTGTTGCTGTACAAACTCCCGCGACTTCAACGCCTTCATCCAGCCCGTCTTCTGACCTGCCACCAATAGTTGACCTGCCCCCCAAATCCTGGTCCATTTCTTGTGCGATAAACTCGCTGAATGGGCCTTATTTGGAAAGGCGGGCAAGGCATGGCCGGGAAGCGACATTCTGCGGAGCAGATCATCAACAAACTCCG
>JBLHKT010000053.1:0-3578 GCA_047620485.1 Phycisphaerales bacterium
AGTGGTGCCTCCGGCATCCCGTCGTACAGCACGGCGTATGTCCCGGGTGGGGTTGGGGCGTACTCGGGTCCTGGCGGGTACTCGTACAGCAGCGGGTACGACGCGTACTTCGGCACCACCGCGGCGATCGCCATTCAGGGCTCGAACTACGCCTACGCCGCAGCGCTCTGGCAAGGCGACGGCACACAGGGATACAGCTACGCCCTGACGCTGGTGTCTTCGTTCTTCCAGGTGAGTCAGGACGCGAACCTGGCTGTGGAATTCGACTTCACCGCGACAAACGGGTGGGGGTCCTTCTACCTGTGGGAGGACGACGGGCTCGGATTCAACGGGGACGTGTTCACCTCCTTCGGGACCCTCATCGCCGCTTGGGCGGGCTCGCCGCCCGTGGGTACCGGCACGATCGCGCTCGAGGCGGGCAAGGACTACGCCATGCTCTTCGGGCACTTCGACCTCGTGAACGGGACCTTCCTCTCTGCTCTGACGGACTCGAGCGTGAGTTACATCTACGCCGAGTTGCAGGCGGTTCCGGCCCCGGGTGCGGCGGCGCTGCTCGGTCTGGGCGGCCTTGTCGCCACCCGTCGCCGTCGAAGCTAATCTGATCACCCTTTGATCTGGTCGTCGTATAAACTCGAACGCCCCGGTTCACGTGACCGGGGCGTTTCTTCTTTTCCAAACTCTCGCACGGAGCGACTCGATGCCCCACCTCCCCCCGAACGATCGCCCGTCGATGGCGGACAAGCTGCTCCGTTCGGCCGGGTCGGCCCCGGTGCCCAGGGGGACCACGCCCGAGCTCTCCAAGCGGGCCAGGGCGATCCCCGAGATCCGGCAGGCACTCTCGGAGAATGCAAACGCGCAGGTCGTCAAGCTCATCACGGCCCTGCCGCCGAAGCTGCAGAAGGACCCGGAGGTCCTGTACCTGCACGCGCTGGTGATGGAGCGGCTGGGCAAGCGCCCGGAGGCCTGCCGGCTGGCGGAGCGATCCGTGGCGATGCATCCCAGTCTCGAGTGCCTGATGATCCTGGCCCGGTGCTCCCGGGCGGCCGGGCAGACGGACCCGGCCCTGCGGTGGTGTGACCAGGCCGAAACTCTGGCGCCGGGAAACGAGACGGTTGCGTACATCCGCTCGGGCGTGCTCGAGGAGGCCGGGCGGTTCGACGAGGCGACCGCGGTGCTGGCGCCGATCGCGGCGTCGTACGAGGGGCGCGGGGACCAGATGCCGATGGGGCTTCGGCTGGAGTGGTCCAAGCTGCTGGTGCAGCGGAAGGACTTTGACGCGGCGATCGAGCTGATCGACACCACCGTGGGCGCCCCCGAACTCCCGCCGGCGGCCAGGTCGCAGCAGCTGTATCTCAAGGCCAAGGCGCTGGACCGGAAGAAGGCGTACGTCGAGTCGTGGGGGGCTGCGGAGAGCGCCAACGAGATCGGGCAGCTGGAGTTCGACCCCGAGCTGTACGAGGAGCAGGTCTCGGTGCTGATGGAGAACTGGTCGGCCGAGCGGATGGAGCGGTTCCCGATCAGCGCGTGCGAGAGCGAACTGCCGGTCTTCATCGCGGGGATGCCGCGGAGCGGGACGAGCCTGATCGACCAGATCATCGACGCGCACCCGAAGGCCTCGGGCGTGGGGGAGCTCAACACGGTCGAGCAGTTCGCGATGCAGCTCGGCGCCGTGTACGACGCGGAGCTGGAGCCGCCGGCGTGCTTCGGCAAGATGGACGCCGGCAAGTGGACCCGGGCCGCGAGGGACTACGTGCGGCAGCTGGAGAAGCTCGCTGAGCCGGGTGTGGAGCGGGTGGTGAACAAGGCGCTGGGCAACAACAAGCTGGTGGGGATGATCGCCCGCCTGTTCCCCAGGACGCGGATCATCCACGCGATCCGCGATCCTCGCGACGTGGGCATCAGCTGCTTCATGGGCGGGTTCAACAACCGCATGCACCCGTGGACCACACGGCTGGACTGGGCGGCCAACGCGTGGGGGCAGTCGAGCCGGATGATGCAGCACTGGAAGGACACGCTGGACGTGCCGATCCTGGAGGTGCGGTACGAGGAGCTGGTGCGGGACCCGGAGACGCAGTTCCCGCGGATCATCGAGTTCCTGGGGCTCGAGTGGGACGAGGCCTGCCGCGAGTTCTACAAGAGCCAGCGGACGGTGCGGACGCTGAGCTACGACCAGGTGAACCGTCCAATCTACACCAGCTCAGCGGGCCGACACGTGAACTACGCCGAGTGTATTGAGGGCGTGGAGTTCCCGGCGTACTGAGGCCACGGAACGATCACACGGCCCGTGTGCCCGTTCTCGCCGTGCGGCTCGACTCAGGACCCGGCGAGGAAGAGGGCCACGAAGGTGATGATGTCGCCGTTGTCCACGATCAAATCGCCGTTGAGATCTGGGGGGCAGTTAAAATCAAATACATACGCCGAGCCGGAGTCGGTGCCGTTGTCGCCATTACCCGACGCCCCAACCGCGACGACCCCGTTGTCGATGGCGACGGAAACGCCAAAGTAGTCATTCTCCGCGCCGTCGCTGGGAAGGGGCTTGGCTTCTTCACTGAACCACTGCCCGAAGGCCGGGGCACTGAGAGAGCAGGATCCGACGACAGTGGCGATGAGAATGAACCGGCCAGCACGGGGAGGTTGTTCATGCCACCACGATACAGGATGACCCGGTCCAGTTGAAGCCTCGCTAGCTCGTTCGTGCCAGAATTGAAGGGGCGGCAAACCGGGCAAGCATGCGCCTGGCGACTCGCTAGGGCTCACCCATCCATGAGGTCAAACCCAACCAGCCCAGCTAGGGCATACGCCGCGTCGTACCCGTCCTCAGCCTTGGCGGTCCACGACTCGGCCCCGTCCGCCGAGCGGGCGTTGACGAGCCACAGCTGCCGCCCTGTGGAGCGGGTGGTACCGACGCTCAGCCCGAGGCTCAGGCGGATCGTGTCGAGTAGGGTTTCGATGAGGCGGTCCATATAAAGAGGCTGACAAGCGATCTCGCTGCCGACTTCAACGGCGACGGCTTTCTGGACAACGGAGACATCAACGCCTTCATCTCCGCCTTCCTCGCCGGGCGCTAACCGATCGACGGCTTGATGCCGCTCAATTCAGATCACGGAGCACGCTGAGCAGTTCATTGCTCAGCCTTTTCTGTTGCACCGCCTCAACCGACCGCTCCCCGTGCTTCCAGGCGTTCATGCGGCTGCGGGCCTTGCCCTCGGGAGTCTTTGGCCCCGTGGACCGCATCCAGGGCCTCGTGCCTATGAGAGATCGATCGGGCAACCTTAATCACACCCCGGCGTCCCCTATTTCTCGGCTCCCTTATGCGGCACCGATGCGATCTTTGCGCTTGCGTCAATCACGCCGTTTGCTAGGCTTGATCTCTTCATTTGGGCCCCAAGGCGCGTCCGCAAGGTCCCGCCCCGCCTCGGAGCTCAGATCGAGCGTCCGCCCGTCCCGCTCGCACGCCCTCAGATTTTTCTGTCCGTTTTATGAATCGAGTGGGGTGTCTGCGTCCTGGTTCCCGCATTGAAGGTGCCAGAGTACGCCAATCCAGAGACATCAACCCCCGCAGAGAGATGAAGACACCA
>JBLHKT010000054.1:0-3471 GCA_047620485.1 Phycisphaerales bacterium
CCCGGGCACGAGTGTCTCCCCGCATGGCCAACCGCCCCATCGCACAGCGACTCTCCCCAAGGGCCATGCTCCGGGCGGTCGTCTCGCCATCCGCCCCCAAGCCCGACTGGTATCTCACGGTCATGGGGGCGTTCATCGGCGCGATCACCGCGATCGGTGCGATCGGCTTCAGCTGGGCCCTTCGATACCTCGAGGGCGTCACCGAGCACGCCCAGGTCGACATGTCGATCTGGCTGCTCCCCCTGATCCCCATGGCCGGCGGGCTCATCACCGGGCTGCTCGTCTACTACGGCGCTCGCGAGGCCGGCGGCCACGGCGTCCCCCAGGTGCTCGACGCCATCATCCGACGCAGCGGCAACATCCCCGCACGCATCGGCATCGTCAAGGTCCTCGCCTCCATCGCCACCGTCGGCTCGGGGGGATCGGCCGGCACCGAGGGCCCCATCATCCAGATCGGCGCCACCGTCGGCTCCTTCCTCTCTCGCCGCCTGGGCATCCCCCGCGAGCACATCACCACGATGGTCGGGTGCGGGGCCGCCGCGGGCATCTCCTCGATCTTCAACGCCCCGATCGCGGGCGTCTTCTTCGCCCTCGAGATCCTGCTGCGTGACTTCTCGCTCAAGACCTTCACGCCGATCGTGATCGCGTCGGTCTTCGCCACCGCGTTGACGCAGGTGGTTCTCGGGGCCAACGAGCCGATCTTCGCGTTCACCCTGCCCGACTACCACTTCACGCTCGGCGAGCTCCCGGCGTACGTCGTGCTCGGCGGGCTTTGCGCCATCGCCGCCGTCGCCTTCACCCACATCCTCCACGCCGTCGAGGACATCTACGCCAGGCTCCCCATCCACCCGATCCTCAAGCCGGTGACCGGCGGCCTGCTGCTGGGCATCCTGGGCATGGCCTACCTGAGCACCATCGACAAGGCCTCGAGCACCCCCGCCTTCTTCGGCAACGGCTACTCCACCATCGCCAACCTGCTCGAGCCGACCCACTACGAGCGCCTCCTGAGCACCGCCGTGCTCGGCAACGTCGCCTTCCTCGTCCTGCTGCTCGGGTGCAAGATCCTCGCCACCACCTGCACCCTTGCCTCCAAGGGCTCGGGCGGCGTGTTCGCGCCCTCGCTGTTCGTCGGGGCCTGCGCCGGGTCCGCGTTCGGGCTCGCGCTCGAGTCGGTCGGGCTGCTGCCCGGCGGCTCCTCACCCGCGTCCTACGCGCTCGTCGGCATGGCCGCCGTCGTCGCCGGCACCACCTTCGCCCCGCTCACCGCGATCCTGCTGCTCTTCGAGATCACCCGCGAGCCGCTGGTGCTGGCCCCGATCATGCTCGCCGCGGTCATCTCGGTCGGGGCGGCCCGGCGGCTCATGCCCGATTCGATCTACACCTACCGCCTCCGCCGCGCGGGCATCCTCATCGGCACCGGGCGAGACCTCACCGTGCTTCGACGCATCTCGGTCGCCTCGGTCGATACCGTCCCCATGCCCAACGAGCCGATCTACGCCTCCGACCCGCTCTCCAAGCTCGTCACGCTGCACGCGAACTACAACGTCCCCGACTTCCCCGTCGTCTCCTCGGACGGCACCTATCTGGGCATGGTCACCGGGGCCGACATCCGCACCGCGCTGATCGACCGTGAGGCGATCCCGCTGCTGCTGGTGGCCGAGCTGGTCCGCGACGACATCCCGACCGTTCGGGCCGACGAGACGCTCGACACGGTGCTCGATTCCTTCGCCCGCTACGACGTGGCGAGCCTGTGCCTGGTGGACCGAGTGACGCACGAGCCGCGCGGGCTGATCACGCGCAGCCGCGTCATGACACGTTACCAGCACGCGCTCGAGCACTCCTGAGAGCACTCTTAAGAGCGCACTTGAGAACACAGAAACCGGGATCATGTCTTTGTCTTGCTCCTTCTCCCCCTTGGCGGAGAAGGTGGCTCGGCGAAGCCGAGACGGATGAGGGGGTTCCATCACGCCGCGGGCTTGGCGGCCTCTCCCTTGGTCGGGTCGTGGTCCAGCACCAGCTCATCGACCCTGGGCGCGTTGGGCAGCGGCTTCCCGTTCGCGTCGGTCAGCGGCGTGCCGTCGAGCCGGCAGATGACCGGGATCGGGTGATCCTTGAGGTGCTCCTCGAGCGCCTTCTCGAGCTTGGCCTTCTTCTCGGGCTCGATCTCGGCCCACTTGCCACGCCCGCGGCACTTGGGGAAGTTGCCGCACCCGAGCCACGGTCCGCGGGCCCCGTTGCGCAGGTTGAGCATCCCGCCGTCCTTCTCGCACTCGATGTCCGTTGTCAGCGGCGGGGGCGACGGGGCGACCACAAACCCCTTCTTGTCGATGTTCAGGATCGTCCCAAAGTCACGCGGCTCGCCCTCGAGCTGGTGTGTTGCCACAAACGGCCCGAACCGACCGGTCCGCCGGATCATGTTCCGACCCGTCACCGGGCACCGCACATCCACAAACTCCGCCGCCATCGGCCGACCCTCGCGGTCGCACGGGCAGGCGTACTTGCAGTCGGGGTAGTCCGAGCACGAGAGGAATCGGCCGTTCTTGCCAAAGCGATAAACCAGTGAGCTCTGGCACTTCTCGCACCTGTACTCCGCGGGCGCCGGGCGGATCTCCGCCTTGGCGTGCGTCATGCTCTCCTCAGCCTTGGCGAGCGACACGGTGAACCGCCCGTAGAAATCGCTGAGCATGTCGATCCAGTTGAGGCGGTTCTCCTCGATCTGGTCCAGCTGCGATTCCATCTCGCGGGTGTACCCCAGGTCCATGAGCCGCGGGAACCCCTCGATGAGCTTCTCGGTCACCACCTCGCCAAGGTCGGTCGCGTAGAACGCACGCCCGATCTGCTCGACGTACTTGCGGTCCTGGATCGTCTGGATGATCGCGGCATATGTACTGGGCCGCCCGATCCCCTCGGATTCGAGCACCTTGATCAGGCTCGCCTCGGAGAACCGCGACGGGTACGCCGTGAACTTCTGCTGCGGGTTGAACGCGAGCGGGAAGACCGGCTGCTCTTCTTGCATCCGCGGCAGGTTGAGCTCGTCGCCCGAGCCGGGCACGCCCCAGACCTTGTAGAACCCGTCGAAGGCGAGGGTTCGGCCCGAGGCGCGGAACAGCGCCGCGCCGTTGACGCCGCCCCGCAGATGAACCGTCGTCGCGTCCCACTCGGCGGGCACCATCTGGCACGAGACAAACCGTCGCCAGATCAGGTCGTAGAGCTTGTGCTGGTCCGGCGTGAGCGCGCCCTTCACCGAGTCTGGCGTGCGCGACGCGTCGGTCGGGCGGATCGCTTCGTGCGCCTCCTGCGCCGACTTGTTGGACGACTTGTAGAAGATGGGCGCGTCGGGCAGATACTTGTCGCCGTAGGTGCGGGTCACGTGGTCCCTCGCCGCGTGCAGCGCCTCGGGGGTCACGAAGGTCGAGTCGGTCCGCATGTAGGTGATGAGCCCGGTCGGGCCCTCGCCGGGGATGGTCACGC
>JBLHKT010000055.1:0-3424 GCA_047620485.1 Phycisphaerales bacterium
CTGAAGAGGCCCTCCCGAGCGGGAGGGCCTCTTTGTGCGCTCAGGTTGTACGACCGAGCCCGGCGGGCTCAGGCCTCCGCCGGGGCGGCGTCCCAGTCCTCAGCCGTCCCGCCGCGGCGAACCTCGCAGCCCGTCCAGACCACCGTGAACCCGCGCCGCATCTCGACGACGAGGCTGAAGAGCAGCGGCACGAGCACGAGCGTGAAGACGGTGGAGACGACGAGCCCGCCGACGACGACGCTGCCGAGCCCGCGGTACATCTCGGAGCCCGAGCCGGGGAAGAGGACGAGGGGGAGCATGCCGCCGACGCTGGTGAGCACGCTCATGAAGATGGGGCGGAGCCGGGTGCGGACGCTTGCGGAGATCGCCTCGGCGGGGCTCATGGGCTCGCCCTCGAGGCCCCGCATGAAGTTGAGGGCCTGGTGGACGATGAGGATGGCGTTGTTGACGACGACGCCAATGAGGATGACGAAGCCGAGCATGGTGAGCACGTCGAGCTGCTGGGGGGCCTTGGTGGGGTCGGCCATCGTCCACTCGTGCACGACGCGCAGCCCGGCGAACCCGCCGACCACGGCGAGCGGCACGGAGAACATGATCACGAACGGGTCGATCCAGCTCTCAAAGAGCGCCGCCATGAGCAGGTAGGTGACCAGCAAGGCCCACACGAACCGGGCCATCACCAGCGAGGGGTCGGCCAGCAGCCCGAAGGCGAGCCCGCCGAGCACGACCGCGAGCAGGACCGCCCCGACCGAGCCATAGACCGCGCGGGCCCCGTGCTTCTTAAAGCCGCGAGCGATGGTCATCGCCCCGACCACCAGCCCGACGAGCACAAAGAGCCCGGGCACCCCGAACTTGAAGAGCTCGGAGAAGGTGCGTGGCGAGTCGCCGCCGAACATGGCGGCTTTGACGTCGTCGAGCTTGGCCGCCGTGCCCTCGAGGTTGACCCGCATGGTGCGGTCGATGAGCCCGGCCTTGCGGGTCGGCTCGATCGCGTTGGTCTGCAGCCACGCCATCACGTCCTCGAGGGCCGCGTCCTCGGGCGGGCGGATACTGACGGTGACCGCCCCGAGCTCCTCGATCCGCATGATCGACTGCGGGGCGAGCGTGGGGATGAAGTCCACGACCTCGTCCACCGGGACGACGGCGCCCGCGGGGGTGTAGATCGGGATCTCGGCGAGCATCTCCTTGTTGGCGAGCCGCCCGCCGGTGGGCATGACGACCAGGTCCACGGTGTCGCCGGCGAGCTTGTAGTCGCCGACGTAGGCGCCGTCGAAGAGCGCGCGGATCGCGACGCCCAGACCCTCGGTCGAGAGACCCAGCTCGCGGCCTCGGTCGTTGAGCCGGACCTGCATCTCCTGCTCGGGCAGGGCGTAGTTGGCGGGGCTTGGCTGGGCACGGCCGAAGCCGTACTGGGCCCCGGCGATGCCCAGGATCATCTCGGTGGCCTTGGTGACCCGCGCCAGGTCGGGCCCGCTGATCTCGATATCGATGGTGCCCCCGCCGCCGGCGCCGCGGCCGAACAGGCTCGACTGGCTCGCGCCGCCGAAGGTGTCGGGGATCGACTGCATCGCGTTGGAAACGAGCTGCCCGACGGGGATCACGATCTGGTCGTTCTGGCTTGTCGCGCCGCAGAACATGCTGGGCCCGAACGCGCCGATGAAGAAGTTTTCGACCGCCATGGGCGCAAACGGCTCGGGCGCGTTGGCCGGGTCCCGGCCCGAACGCTTGATCGGGTCGAGGCCGGCCATCGACTCGGGATCGTTGATGTCGGCCCTGGCGTAGGGCACGATCTGCCGTTCGATGGTCTGGGCGATCCGCTCCTTCTCGGCGACGCTGAGGCCCGGCGGGATCAGCAGCCCGCCGAACACCAGGTTGCGGTTGCCCTGCGGGAGGTAGTCCATCGGCGGGATCATGAGGGCCGCGCCCACGAGGCTCGCGGCGGTCATCACGAGGATCACCGCGGGGCGGATGGTCCACCCTCGCCAGTCCGAGACGAGCCAGGTGATGGCGCACCCGAGCCGAGCGTCGAAAGACTGGAGCACCGCGGTCAGCCCGAAGAGCGTGGTCCAGGCCCGCTTGACGGGGTTGTGCTCGTGGTGGGGCTTGTGGGCGCTGAGCAGGCGGCTGCACGCGCACGGGATCACCGTGATCGAGACGATCAGCGAGAGCAGCACGCTGGCGACGATCGCCAGGGCGATATCGCGGAAGAGCTGCCCGGCCTCGCCCTGGATGGTGAGCACGGGGATGAAGACCGCCGCGGTGGTGAGGGTGCTGGCCAGGACCGCGCCCCAGACCCCCTTGCCGCCCACCCAGGCGGCTCGCATCGGGCTGTCGCCCAGCTCGAGCCGCCGGTAGATGTTCTCGAGCACCACGATCGCGTTGTCCACCACCATGCCGACGGCGAAGGCGAGCCCGGCGAGCGAGATGATGTTGAGCGTGCGGTCCATCGCGAGCAGCACGAGGAAGGTGCCGATCACGGAGATGGGGATCGAGAGCAGGACGATCAGGGTCGGGCGCAGCGAGCGGAGGAAGAGCAGCAGGACGAGGCCGGCCAGGGTGCCGCCGACGTAGAGGTTGCGAGTGACCAGGCTCATGGCCGAGTCGATGTAGAGGGTCTCGTCGTAGACCTGCCGCAGGCGCAGGTCCGGGCCGACGGGCCCGCCGGTGGGCGACGAGCCGCCGAGGTTTGGCAGGATGCGAGCCCGGATCTCATCGAGGGAGGTGCGGACCTGGTCCATGATCTCGACGACGTTGGAGCCGGTCTCTCGGTTGACGGGCATCGCGATGGACGGGTGCCCGAAGGCGCGCACAAACCCGCTCCGCTTCACATACGTCTCTTCGACCTCGGCCACGTCGCGCACGAGCACCGGGCGCCCGTCGCGGTACGCGATGACGGTGTCGAGCACCTGGTCGGGCGTGGTGTACTCGCCGACGAGGCGGACGGTGTAGTCCCGCTTGCCCTCGGCGATGGATCCGGCCGAGACGTTGCGGTTCTCGCCGCGCAGCGCGCCCAGCAGGTCGCCGTGGTGGAGCTGTCGCTCGGCGAGCCGGACGGGGTCGGCCATGACGCGGACCTCCCGCTCGCGGCCGCCGTAGACGTGCACGCTTGCGACGCCGTCGATGCGTTCGAGGAAGGGCTTGACCTCGTCCTCCAGCTCGTCGAAGAGGGTGGTGATGTCCCAGCCCGCGTGCCTGACGATCGCCTCTTCGGGCAGGTCGATGATGAGCCAGGCGATGGCGCCCGAGGAATCGCCGTCGGCGGTCTGCACAACCGGCTCGTCCACCTCGTCGGGATAGCCGGAGACCTGCCGCAGGGCATCAGCGACTTCAAGGCGGGCCAGCGCGATGTCGTGCCCGACGACGAACTCGAGCGTGATCGACGAGCCGCCTCGGCTCGAGTTTGAGGTCATCTTTTCCAGCCCGC
>JBLHKT010000056.1:0-3206 GCA_047620485.1 Phycisphaerales bacterium
CCACGCGAACGCGCGGGCCCTGGCCGCGGGCTTCTCGCCCGACGGGGCGTTGCCCTCCACGCCGGGCTGGGAGAGCACGCGGCGGGATGCCGCCCTGGGCGTGCAGAGCCACACCCCGAGGCTCGCGATCGACGCGTGGCCGACCGACCCCAGGCCGAACCTCCGCACGCAGCGTCGGGGGCGGCTCACCACCGACAGCCGCAGCTACCTGTACTTCGAGACCGAGCCGGACCGCCCGGGCTTCCGCCGCGGGTGGTAGGCCCCGGTCGGTTTAGCCGACGGCGAGCGTGAGCAGCCCGGTGTGCCCGAGCAGCCCGAAGATCAGTGTGCAGACGAGGCCGCCGGCCCCGACGCACGCCGCCATTGCGAAAACGAGCTTGCCCTTCTGGTCGTCGCCCTGTCGCTCGGAGACAGCCGAGAAGCCGTCCTGCTTGGTGTCTTGCGTGAATTCCATGTGCAGTCCCTCCTTGAAGTAGGCGGGGGATCGACCCGCCGAGTGAACTGTGCAATCCAGCGAGATCGATGACAACCAACCCCCGCGTTTGGGGGCGATCCGCGTTCGGGCTGGTGGAACGGGGCAAGCGGTGCGGGTTGGTCCGCCAACCCCCCGGTGCCGGGGCCACGCCGTCACAGGTGGACCACGTGTGAGCCGGCTGGGGGTCTGGCAGTCGCCCCGCGGCCCGGGCTGAGTTCGCTATGATCGCCCTGAGTCTGACGGACGGACACGGAGGTCTGCATGGATAGCTTTGTGATTGAGGGTGGGCGGCGGCTCGAGGGCACGCTACGAGTCAACGGTTCCAAGAACGCGGCCCTGCCGCTGATCGCTGCGGCACTGCTCACCGATCAGCCCGTGGTGCTGCGCGAGATCCCCGATCTCTCCGACATCCGCAACATGGAACGCCTGCTCGGCGAGCTGGGCGTCGAGGTCACCCGGTCCGAGGGCGAGGGGGACTCGAGCGAGTCACGCTCACTCACCCTCCAGAGCATCGACGAGACCGTCCACCACGCCCGGTACGAGATCGTGAGCACCATGCGCGCCAGCATCTGCGTGCTCGGCCCCATGCTCGCCCGGCGCGGCGCCGCCCGAATCTCCCTGCCCGGCGGGTGCTCGATCGGCGACCGACCCGTGGACCTGCACCTGCGCGGGATGCGGGCGCTGGGGGCCCAGATCCACCTCGACGGGGGCGACATCGTCGCCACCGCCCCCGAGGGCGGGCGTCTCATCGGCGACCGGATCTTCCTCGGCGGAGCCTTCGGCTCCACCGTCCTGGGCACCGCCAACGTCATGTCCGCCGCCACGCTCGCGAGGGGCACCACCATCATTGAGTCCGCCGCGTGCGAGCCGGAGATCGTGGACCTGGCCAACCTGCTCAACGAGATGGGCGCGAAGATCGAGGGCGCCGGCTCACCACGCGTCACGATCCACGGCGTAGACCAGCTCGGCGGCGCCGACCACCGCGTCATCCCCGACCGCATCGAGGCGGGCACGTTTATGTGCGCCGCCGCGATCACCAACGGCAGCCTCACCCTCGAGAACTGCCCGCTCGACTGCATGATGGCCGCGACCGACCGGCTCGAGGCGATCGGGGTGCACCTGGAGATCCTCGACCAGGCCGACCCGATGCGGGCCACCTGCCGCGTCGCCCCCGGGCGGATCCTTCGCCCCGTCGAGCTCACCACGCAGCCGCACCCGGGGTACCCGACCGACCTGCAGGCGCAGTTCATGGCGCTCTTGTGCCTGGCGGAGGGCAACAGCGTGATCACCGAGAAGATCTTCCCCGAGCGGTTCTTGCACGTCGCCGAGCTGGGGCGGATGGGCGCGCACCTGCACCGGCAAGGCGCCACGGTCGTCGTCACGGGCGTGCGAGAATTGACCGGGGCCCCCGTCATGGCGAGCGACCTGCGGGCCAGTGCGGGGCTGATCCTCGCGGGGATGGCCGCGACCGGGACGACCCACGTCCGCCGCGTCTACCACCTCGACCGCGGGTACGAGAAGCTCGAAGAGCGCCTTGCCAAGGTCGGCGCAAGAATCGAGCGGCGTGGCGAAGGAGAGGACTGAGCCTCGCTTCCGCCACACCGCCCGATCATGCGGGAGGGTGGTTGTTTCCCTGGGAGGGCCCGCCGGGGGCCCCCGGGGGATTGGGGTCAGTTGTTGAAGTCCACGACGAAGGCGATGATGTCGCCGTTGTCGAAAATGTCGTCTTCGGCTAGGTCCGCGATCTGGTTCCGGTCCTGGAAGTACCCGATGAAGAGGCCCACGTCCGCGCCGTCCTTGATGCCGTCGGCGTTCATGTCCGACACGCCCGCGGCACCCGACGCGTTGGCGTCGATGAAGTCCATTGTGCCGGCGTACTTGGGGGCTTGGGCGAGTGTCTGGCTGTGGGTTTCCTTGAGGCCCCACGACCCGAACTTGTTGAACTCGCTCACGTGGTTGTAGAGAACCATGGGCCCGATGTCCCGCTGGTGCCACTTGGCCAGGTACTCGGTGAACATGGCCCGCATCCGGGGGTGCCGGTTGGCCTCGATCAGCAGGTTCACGTAGGTCGAGCTGTTCTGCTGCTGGCTCGTGATCGGGGCCAGGTGCTGCCCGCCCTCATACCCGACGACCTGCACGCCGTACTTGCTGGCCTCGCGGATGTTGTCATCCACCCAGCCTATGACGTTGTCGATGTCGGCCTGCGTGGAATCGAGCACCTGGTCCACGGTCCACCCGACCACCTGGTCGTACTTGTTGGGGTCGATCGCCGGCCCGGAGAAGTACGGCGCGATCGCGACCGCGTCCGTCTTCTTCCACGCGTCGTTGAACTCGAGGGTCAGCTTGGTGATGTACCAGTTCGCGGCCTGCGAGCCCATCGTCCGGACGAGCTGCTCGGGCGGGAAGTAGTCATCGACGATGTCGAAGATCTGCACCGAGCGGTGCGAGTGCCACAGCCACGCCGCGGTCCAGGGGGCGTCGCCCCACCCGCGGGCCTGCCCCTGCTGCGAGGCGTAGGCGTACTGCCTGAACTGCGAGTTCCACACCTCGTTGGAGTGCTCGATGTAGACCTTGCGGTCCGGCTCGATCAGCGACGCGACCTCCGCGGCGAAGCTGCGGACGTAGTCGTCGGTGGCCAGATGGGGGATGCAGAACCAGGCGTCCTTGTCGAGCCGGTTGGCCAGCTCGACCATCAGTTCGACGGCCACGCCGCCGCCCCAGGTCTGCGAGG